>JAKQPK010000064.1 GCA_029564765.1 Candidatus Omnitrophota bacterium | reverse complement strand
ACAGGCTGATCGCTCAGTCCGTCGAGGATTGAGGTTCGCGTATCGTGACCGCAAAGTAAAGAAACGCGAGTTTCGCGCTTTGTGGGCTGTGCGCATCAATGCTGCTTGCCGTGAGGCTGGCATTACCTATAGCCGCTTTATTAGCGGGCTAAAAAAAGCCAAGATCGAATTGAATCGCCAGATGCTGGCTGAATTAGCCGTCAGCGCGCCCGCAAGTTTTCAAAAGCTTGTCAAGCTCGCCCAAGGATAAGCATAAAAGCTGGATATACAAGGCTCTTGACGCGAGTAGTTAATCCTACTGCATCAAGAGCCTTTTTTGTTGCCTAAAAAGCAAAAAGATTCTACGCTTATTTGATAGTTTTTTTGATCGTTTAATGTATAATAAAAGAAATTAAAAATACTAATACTATTCATATGCCCTCTTGGAATTTTGAACAACTTATTGATCAGGCGAAAAAAGACTTTGCTTCTGTTGCAAGCTCATCAGACATCGAAGATCTTCGCGTTAAATATCTAGGCCGCAAAGGGCTTGTCGCGCAGATCTACGATAGCCTTGCTCAGGCTAGCCCCGAAGAAAAGCCTTTGATCGGTAAAGGCGCCAACGACCTGAAAAAAAATGTTAGTGAGCTTCTTGACCAAAAGAAGGGATCGCCTTCTTTGTCTGCGGCCGCAAAAAAGGACGGATCCTGTTTTGACATTACGCTTCCTGGCGTTGCGCCAGCGCCGGGACATCGGCATATCTTATCGCAGACCATGAATGATATTTGTGGCCTTTTTGAGCGATTGGGTTTCGCGATCTTTGAAGGGCCGGAGATCGAAACAGAGTTTAACAATTTTACAGCTCTCAACATTCCTGTGGACCATCCCTCTAGGGACGCATTTGATACGTTTTATTTAAAAGAACGCGATCTTTCAACCAAAGACAGGTATCTTTTGCTACGCAGCCATACCTCGCCGGCGCAGATACGCGTGATGCAGGCTTTTAAGCCGCCTTTGGCTGTGGTTGTACCTGGCAAGGTGTATCGTCCGGACGCGATGGACGCGAGCCATTCTTTTATGTTTCATCAAGTGGAAGGGTTGGTCGTGGATGAGGATGTAAAACTAGCCGATCTTAAAGGATTGCTAACGAATTTTTGCAAAAAGTTCTTTGGCGAGAATATTAAAATGCGGTTTCGTCCTCATTTTTTCCCATTCACAGAACCTTCGGCGGAGGTGGATATTTCGTGTTATATTTGTGGTGGAAAGGGCTGTTCGGTTTGCGGCCGCAAGGGCTGGCTTGAGATCTTAGGCTGCGGCATGGTGCATCCTAAGGTCTTTGAAGCTGTAAAATATCCTAACGGCAAATATACAGGCCTTGCTTTTGGCATGGG
>JAKQPK010000063.1 GCA_029564765.1 Candidatus Omnitrophota bacterium | reverse complement strand
TTTATTGAAGCTTGCTGCCAGTATCAAAGGGGTAACGCCATCCTCATCTCTATCATCGAGTTTAGCGCCAGCATTCAGAAGCGTTGTGATGACGGCAGGATTTTCGTTATATTGGGCTGCCCGCATCAAAGGGGTCATGCCAAACAGCTCATCTCTGTCATCCAGTTTAGCGCCGGCTCTTATCGCGGCCTGCACCTGTTCCGGGGTTCCCGTTTCAACTAGATCAAATAAGCTTTGCGCAAACAAGCACATCCCGCAGAACAAAAGCACAAGCGCTATAGACCATTTTTTCATATTTGGCCTCCATAACTAGCAATAATAAAATATTTTAGCTGCTCACAATTCAGAATACAAGAGCACACATTGCCTCATTGAAAATCTAACCCAGTGCGAGTCCCCATACCCCTTGAAAGAAAAACCCATTTTGAGGATATACCCCTGTCGTATTCTCTCGCTCTCGCATATTTCGCCAGTTTTCACACGTATGTTTTTAGTTGTCAGTAGCTTCCGCTATGGCATCTGCCCGCCAGTAGCCATCATCACACTTCTTGAGGCCGAATACTGTCGTGAAGTAGCCATCAGGGTCGCCTGTATCAAGGGTCTCCTGCGACACTTTTCCATCACCAAGGGCTTCATCAAAAAACTGCTTCAGTGCCTCTGCGTGGTTATATTGCCCTATTCGCCGCTCAAGTGCATCAATCCTGCGTTTCATTGTTTTTTCCATATGTCCCCATTCCTTCTGTTTTCCCCTTGTCTGTTTCCCCTTCATCCGCTTTCTTTTCCAGCCTGTCAAGGCGTTCTTCAATACCATCCAGCTTTTCATTTCGCAAGACGTCTGCTGCACTCGAAAGAATGAACGTCAAAGCTCTGTAAAACTGTATTTTGCCAGGATCAGCGCCAGCACTTCGTGCTTCCTCATAGACGCGCACTATCTCTTTACGAATACTTGAAAGCGTTGCAAGCTTGCGAATCCTCACAAGTTTTTTTTCATGTTCAATGTTCTGTTCATCCATATCAAAACTTCCTTTTCATGGTTTCTAGTGTATCTTTTTGTGTACACTAACATAGCCACTCTGTGTCATCAAGCTAGCGTTAGCAAGCGTAGCTAAGCAAGCAATAGATAGTTATTATCGTTGTTTTGTCTCTTGCACTATCTGCAATAACTCAATGCCAGCATCGTTGCCTCTAGCTATCAATGTGTTAGCGATATACTCCAAAACCTCAATGCCAGCCATGTTGAAGTGCTCTTCTTCCAGGTCAATGTCGAAGTCATCAGCCAAGCCATATGCGATCTGCTTTAAGTAAAAATCATCACTTTGTTTCATCTTACTGTTCCTTGCGTTAGCTATGCACAATAGTGCAACGCGTATCTCCATCTAACGCTATTCGCATCTTGCGTAAAAGATCAACGCTTGACTGATCGCCACGCATCAATATCGTGGTTGCCACATAATCGAATAGCGCTTCGCCAGCTAGCTTTCGTTGCTCATCGTTAAGTGGAACGCTAAACTCCATAGCAAGCTCAAGCGCATACTCATACTCGAATCGTTCAATCTCTTCTTTATTGCTTATCATGTTTTCCCCTCCACGCTTCTATGGGCTTCGCCATACAGCGCTGCGTATATACACATCAGTTCAGCACTAACGCCACGCTTTAATGCTTCGCAAGCTACGTGCTCATAAAGCTCATAGCCAATAAGAGGCTTTCCTTTTGTGAGGTCTATATCAAACTTCGCTGCAAGGTCAAAGGCGAATCGCTCTGCTTCAACGTCTTTCTCACTTATCATTTTAGTCTCCTTAAGGTTTTGCATATGTTTTCCCCTTTACTATCAGCGCTGTTTCGTGTTTTAGTGCCATTTTTATGGCTAATTTTTGCATTCCAAAACGCCAGGTGGTACTTTATATCGGAAAAGCAAAGTTGATCTAAAAAGTGGCTCGTGAGTACGTGAGTTTTAGGTAAACTAGCCATTTTTTCGCGCTCCTTTGCTTGCGTTCGCCGCTAGCGTTAGCTGCGCTAGCGTTAGCTGTGCTAGCCTATTTGCCCTGTCTTTTCGTTCTTCTTCTGTAAGCTTCAGCTTTCTGTTCGGATTCTTGCCAAGCCTATACGGGTATAGTGAACAGTCAGTCTGCTTACAATTCTTCACAGCTTTCCAGCCTGCCTCACCGCATCCAAGACAGTATTCGCGTATCGCTTTTAGATTGCCCTTACCAAGCCGCAATGAGTACAACGCACATGTTTTAGATACGCAAAGTCGCACTTCTTTTCTATCACCAAGACAGCAGTCAAGACACTTCGCGTGTATCGCTTTAGTTGCGCTCATGGTTTATCCTCGCATATGGTTCTTCATATATAATGCGTTTACTATCAAGCAAAGCCAAAAATGTCTTCTGAAAAGCATTGTCAGTAATGCCTCTTTCAATGGCTCGCTCTCTTAACTCTTCAAGCTCTACATGCGCATTTATGTCTGGTATACCGCCCTTGCGTAAATTCTCTTTATGTTCTTCGTAAAGTTCACTAAGCCAGGCAAGAACACATGCGCTGTTCGGATCAGTTGGTTCTTTGCTCCCAGAAGTTGGCGTTTCTTCAAAAACATCGCCAGGATCAAGCTCTCCACTTTCCAAAGCCTGCGGGTACTCGGGGGTACTCAAGGACGCATTTTTCACTTTGACAATAGGATTTTTGCTGTTTTCCATTGTTAAAGTAGAAAAGCTGTTTTCAAGCACCCTCAAGCACCCAGAGTTATCTTCTGCGCTTTCTTCTCTTGTTGAAGCATCTTTTGTTGGTTCATCAGGTTCACTTTCTGATAAGCCTAGAAGGTAAAAAGTTCCATGAGTTCTTTTCTTTTCTAGCCAGGGAAAGCGTGCTATCAGTTTGTTGATCACTTCGCGTGTGCTGCTCTTTTTATCGTTCGTGAAGCTCTGCCATAAACTCATGATCCTTGCGTATTCGACTCTTCCAAAAGGATCGCGCTTGAAGTGTTCCAAGAAGAATTGTTCGATAACATCGTTCGCGCTTTGATAGTCCTGCTTCAGCTTTAGGCTGCGCTCGCACTCGTATGGTCTGCCCCCTGCTTTTCGCATTTCTAGGTAGGTGTCGATAAGGAAGCGCAGTGCCGCTGGTCGCTCTTCGGCTATTTCTGCCAGTAGTTTGTCTTTGTCTTTCGCGGGTTTCAGGTTTTGTTCATCAATGCCAAGTTCTAGGTATCGCTTCTTTTGTTCTTCGTTGAAGTAGAAAACTGTGTCGAATGGAATTATTATCAATCTCTGTAGAAACGCGATATCTGTCGCGGGTGAAAAACTTGGAAGTTTATTGGTTAGTGCCGCTAGTGCCCAGCGTTGCTTCAGTGTGTAGGCGTCCATCCTCTTTCGCTCTACAGCAATACACGAGTCGCCAGTAAGCCGTTTTATTTCAGCAGTGTCGAACGCGCCTGTAACCTCATCGACAGCGGCGAAAGTTAAGCCATCGAGTTGCGCGGCAGCGAATCTTTTCGCGCCATCGTCGCCATTGCGTGTAATCGCGGCGGCGGTCAAGGTGTCCACTCGGCCAGGCAAGATGGTTTTCAAGATATCCAAAAGCGTATTCTTGCCATTAGCGCCAGCAGTTCCATGCCATAGTTGGAAAATACGGTTGCCTTTGTTAGCCACTGCCAACGATAGACACTGGACTGCGGTCTGGTACACGTGCGGGTCAGGGAAGTAGTCTAACAAAACAAGTCTAAAGTGCGGCGCTACGCTTGCCCCCAGGACATCTTCTGCATTTACAGGAAGAGGATCGCGAAAATACTCATTATCATACGGTGCGCGTATGGTGAGTTCTTTTGTAAAGTCCAGGATTCCAGTTTGTGTCGGCAAGCACTCTGCGCTTGAATTCCACAACGAAGCCAGGTTCTGTACTTGTACAGCTTCTGCAAAGAACGCTAAGGCCGAAAGCATAAAGTCCCTTGTTCGTGCCTTTTTCCTTGCATTGCCAGCCTTCGCATAAACGTTCGCATCGATTTTCGCGCCCATTTCGGCGGTGAGTGCATTAAATGTATCCTTAACTGCTTGGTCTACTGTGTCGCAAGCCAAAGTGAGGATATCCTCGACTGGTTCGTAGCATCCATTCTCCATGCGTTGCCAGTAGTTTCCAGTCTCAGGCTCATAGATGATATTTTGAAGCTCGTTTACAAGTATGCGCGCGGCGTCTCTGTGTGTGGGTGTCTCAAAAAACTGTTTTTTTGCTTGTTCTTTAGGATCGCTTTGTTTAGGCAGATTGCCAAAAGCTTCCTGTGCTAGTTTGTGCGCGTCGAGGAAGGTCATTTTGCACCTCCCCATAACGACAACGCCTGCTCCCATAGGTCAGCATAGCTATAGGTTGCATTCGTTGCTTCTGCTGCATCTTCGGCTCTCATAACAAGCGTTGTGAATATCTCGGCTAACAGCAAAGTATTCCGAGGCGTTTCTGAAGGCTTGCCGAGGAACAGTTGCCGAATTTCAGGCGGCGCATGATCGAGCGCAAGGCGTGCACAAAAGACGCTGAAGTTGTGCCATTCATCAAGGCTTAAATGTAGGCTCGTCCGAGTTTTAACTATCGCTTGGTTTACAGCATGCTGGTTTTGTGATATATTGTTTTTAGTATATATCGCTTCTTTCTCATAGCCTGCGCTGCCTGCAGGCTTTTTTGTTACCGCGGCACTCATCGCGTTGCCTCTTTGTTAAGCAAGGCGCTTGCGCGATCTTGTAGTTCTTCTTTTGTTGCTTGTCGTGAGTTCTCGAAAAGTTTCTCAAGCTCTGATCTTTTGAAAAACAAGCGACCGCCAAGGGGTCGGTAAACAGGCAGGCGGCGCTCGAATGCGAGTTTGCGAATGTATTTCGGTGTGGTCTTTAAAAATTGCGCTGCTTCGTTGACTGTTAGAAATTCATCGTTTGTCATGGTGAATGACTCCATCTTCTCGCCTTATGGCGAGTTAATAGAGTCATCTACCAAATCGATAACTCGTTATGAGAAAAGAATTTAGCGCGCGGCGCTATTGCACTCTTTTGGCGCTAAGTCCTTATATTCTATTTCAGACAAGCTTTTTCTGCTTGCCAAAAACTCTGTCTAAAACCTCGTCGACAGTTTGCAACGAATCCGCATAATATACCGATCTATCACGCCTAACAATCGGCTGTTTCGCGCCAGCCAAAGGCTTTACAACGCCATGCCTTGCCGCTTTTTGCATGCTGCGAATCATCATGGACTTGTGCCGAATCTGCTCTAAGTCGCCAATATCAATTGAAGCCCTCAAGCATTGCAGGTCAAGCCTTGTAGGTATCTCGTTATTGTATATGATATTGCCCCAACGGCGCGTTGATCCGCCAAAGTAATACCGCAAGATTTCTGTGAGTTTTATGCCAGCTAACTGCACGTGCTCTACTTGTTCATCATCAAAGCCAAAAGTATTTTTAAGATATTTCTTTTTGAACGCGCGAATTAAAGCAAGCGCACACGCCCGGTCTGCTTCAGCATGGTTCATCACGAAAGAGCTTAGTACTATACATGCGTTTCGTCAAGTGGTTTTGTGTAGAATTTAGTAAATATCATAAAAATCCTAGTTATGCGTGAAAAGTGCTAGTTTAGCCTACGCTTACTTTAGCCACGCTTACTTTAGCTACGCTTACTTTAGCTACGCTTGTATATCAATGTTTACATAGAAGGCCATAGTGAGGTTTTCTTTCGTTACTTTGATACACAATTATCCAAAACAAGCATCCGAACGCATGGCGGCCGTTTTTAAGGTACTGGTGGCCAAAGAGTAATAAATGCTTTTACTACCATAATATACAATGCTGTGTTTATGTTAGTTTAAGTTAGATAGTGAATGGCCAAACTACACTTGCGAAATGTAGCGTTTTGCATCCGCTACCGCTACAAAAGCGCTACAGTGTTATATCTATATGGTATAAAGATTTATCGTAAAAATGTAGCGGTGTAGCGGT
>JAKQPK010000045.1 GCA_029564765.1 Candidatus Omnitrophota bacterium | reverse complement strand
ACCAAGGCTCCCAGCACATGCGCCGTGGCAAGGTCCGTATCTGAATCAGGCCCATAAATGGTCGCCGGGATCACAACGGTCGCATCAAGTCCGTACTGCTTTCGATAGCTTTGGCATAGAACGATACCCGCTAATTTTGCTGTCGAATACGCCTTACTGGTCGGCTCCATTTCGCCCGTCATCAAGGACTCTGGCTCAAGAGGCTGTTCTGCTTCTTTAGGATAAACGCACGAACTTGCGAAATACAATAACTTCTTTACGCCGAACTTACGCGCAGCGTACACAACATTGTTCTGGCTTTCACTATTGGCATAGAAAAAATCTGCCGGGCTCTTCTGGTTCGCCTCGATCCCGCCAGAACGGACGGAAGCCAAAAAAACATATTCAGGCCGCTCCTGAGCAAAAAATTGGTACGTCGATGACTGGATCGTCGTATCAAGCGCGATCATGGAACTCGAGAAAACTTTTGAGAATCCCCTCGCGCGAAATCCTTGGACAAGAGATCTTTCGATCACATCATCATGCCCGACGATCAATATCTTCGAATCATTTTTCATAAAATACTTACTTCTCTTGTCGCTGTTGCTGGAACCAGGCAAAAGTTCTTCCTAGGCCTTCTTTTAGCTGCACCTTAGGGGTCCAACCAAATTCTTTCTTGGCGAAAGAAATATCCGGACGCCTTTGTTTTGGATCATCCTGAGGCAAAGGTTTTTTTATTCTCTTGAGCTTCTGACCGCTAATATCCTCGATCATATTCGCAAGCTCAAGGATGGTAAATTCGTTAGGATTACCCATATTCATCGGCATGGACACTTTTGAACGCGCTAAACGCACGATACCATCCACCAGATCATCAACATAACAAAATGATCGTGTTTGATGACCGGTGCCATAAATGGTCAATGGTTTTTTATATAAAGCTTGGTAGATAAAATTCGGAACGACGCGGCCATCACGCATACGCATCCGCGGGCCATACGTGTTAAAGATCCGGATGATGGATGTATTGACTTTGTGAACACGTCGATACGCCATGGTGATCGCCTCCGCGAAACGCTTAGCTTCATCATAAACGCTGCGAGGACCGATCGGATTGACATGCCCCCAATAATCTTCGGTTTGCGGATGCACTAAAGGATCTCCATACACTTCCGAAGTCGACGCTAGAAGAAATCTGGCTTTCTTAGCCTTTGCGATACCCAACGCGTTGTGCGTGCCCAAAGCGCCTACCTTAAGCGTCTGGATCGAAAGCTCCATATAATCAATAGGGCTTGCCGGTGATGCGAAATGCAAAACAAAATGGATCGGCCCCTTAACAATGATCTTCTTGGAAATATCATGATGGATAAATTTAAACCGAAAATTGCCTAATAAGTGCTGAATATTGCGCTTATCTCCTGTTACAAGATTATCTAGACAAAGGACGCGGCAACCATCCTTGATAAAACGATCACATAAATGGCTTCCAATAAATCCTGCCCCACCGGTAATAAGAACTGTTCGCGCGCTCATAAAAACCCTTTTATAGTTTGTGGACTTTTTTGTTCTTTCCCGCGTAAATATTGCACAGATCGAAAATATTTTGCGCTTCTTTCAAGATCAGTGCATAATCGATCTTCGTATGCGGCACGGCGACGATCACGCAATCAGCCTTGCGGACTTCTTGTGGCGCCAAGGTAACGGACTCCATATCCAAATGGTCAATGCTCAAATATGGAATGAACGGATCGTGATAAACAACCTGATGCTGGACTTTCTTCAACAATTCAAGAAAAGCAATGACCGGCGAACGCCGCAGATCCTTGACATCCTTTTTATACGTGACACCCACAACAAGGATACGTGGTTTCTTTCTGGCAACGCCTCGAGCCTTGAGGAGCTGATGAAGGCGGGACAGGACATAGCGCGGAACTTTATCGTTTGTATCTGCCGAAAGCTTAATGAACTTTGAACTGATCCCGTGATGCTTGGCCTTCCAGTACAAATATAAAGGATCATCCGGAATGCAATGACCGCCAACGCCCAAGCTCGGATAAAATGGCATGAAGCCGAAAGGTTTTGTTTTTGCCGCCTCGATAACCTCCCAGATATCAATGCCCATCTTATGACACATCATCATAGCTTCGTTGACCCAGCTGATGTTCACAAGACGAAACGTATTCTCCAGCAATTTCGTCATCTCTGCCGCGCGCGCAGAGGAAACGACATGAACGCGGCTAACGATCTTTTCATACAAAGTTTTTGCCAACAAGCTCGTCTGTGCATCAAGCCCACCAACGATCTTGGGGATCTTTGTGACAGGATGCTTTTTGTTACCAGGATCAATACGCTCAGGCGAGAAAGCTAAATAAAAATCTTTTCCAACCCTTAAGCCGCCCTTTTCCAGAAGAGGCCTGATGAATTCTTCCGTTGTGCCTGGATATGTTGTGCTCTCCAAGATGACAATCTTGCCAGGCCTGAGATGTCGACAAATAGTTTCAACAGCCCCTTTGATGTAGGATACATCTGGCGTATATTTACTCTTCAGAGGCGTTGGAACACAAATAATAATAACATCCGCACGCTCAAGAAGCGCAAGGTTTCCAGAAACTTCAAAGACCTTCTTTTTTAGCAAAATCGCGATATCTTTTAAAGAAACATCTTCGTTATAATTTTTCCCATGCCTGATCCTATCAACACGCTCATGATTCTTATCTAAGCCATAGACCTTGAATCCCGCCTTGGCAAAGCTAACCGCTAACGGTAAGCCAACATATCCCAAGCCGATGACAGCAATGCAAGCCTTTTTCTGATCGATCTTCTTTTTTAGCGCCTTAACATCCATTATTTCGATACCAATTCATGGTTTGCTCCAACCCCTCATCAAAAGAATAGCGGGGCTTGAATCCTAGCTTTTTTAACTTACCGGTGTCCAGCGCGTAACGAAAATCATGCCCCAGGCGATCTTTCACGTGCTCGATCATCGATAAAGGTTTCTTAAGCTTCTTCAAGATCTCTTTGGTCAAATCTATATTCGTTAGATAATTGCCTGCCGCGATATTATAAATCTCTCCATCTTTGCCCCGATGAAAAATAAGATCGATCGCAGTACAATTATCTTTTACGTAGATCCAATCACGTGTATTAAGTCCCTGCGCATACAAAGGCACTTTCTTCCCTTTCAAAAGATTCGTTACAAAAAGAGGGATCACTTTCTCTGGATACTGACGCGGCCCAAAATTATTGGAGCTACGCGTAATCACGATTGGCATCCCGTATGTTGTGCGATAAGACAGGGCAAGCAAGTCTGACGCCGCTTTGCTTGCCGCGTAAGGGCTGCTGGGATTTAAAATATCAGCTTCCTTGAAATAGCCTCTCACACGGCTTCCATAAACTTCATCTGTGCTCACATGCACAAACCGCTTGATCTTATTCTTTAGAGCTGCTTCAAGGAGCACGTGAGTACCCATAACGTTGGTTCTTAAAAAAACTTGCGAATTCTTGATCGAACGATCAACATGTGTCTCAGCAGCAAAATGAAAGACCGCATCCTTTCCTTTCATAGCCTTTTCCATGGCAACTCGATCGCAGACATCCGCACGGACAAAACGATAATTTTTTGTCTTTGAGATCCCCGATAAATTTCTTGGATCTCCAGCGTAAGTCAGCTTATCAACGTTTGTGATATGCCAACGAGGATAACGGCTTAACAGTAGCTCAATAAAATGAGAGCCGATAAAACCAGCTCCGCCTGTCACAAGGATTTTCATAAGGGTTATATTTTTTTCTTGCCTATGCCGATGCCAACATATTCAAAGCCGCATTTTTCCATAACGGCTTTGGATAAGAAATTTCGGCCATCGAACACAAGAGGGCGGCCCATCGAACGACGAACCTTAGAAAAATCAAGCTGCCGAAACTCTTCCCACTCGGTCAACAAAAGCAAACAATCCGCGCCCTTGGCAACGTCATAAGCGTTCTTGCAGAAGATCGTCTTAGAAAGCATCTTTCTCGCTTTCGGCATCGCTTGAGGATCAAAAACCTTGATCTTCGCTCCTTCTTTTTGAAGGTCTCGGATAATATCAAGAGATGGGGCATTGCGCATATCATCCGTATTGGGTTTGAATGAAAGGCCTAGGATGCCGATCGTTTTGCCTTTGAGGATCCACAAAACGTTCTCGATCGTTTTAACAAATTTCTTTTTCTGGAATTCATTGATACTCCTCACCTCTTTTAAGAGAGCGAAGTCATAACCATTCTTTTCGCTTAAACGAATGAACGCATCCACATCTTTAGGAAAACAACTTCCTCCAAAGCCGATGCCTGCCGATAAGAATTCTCTACCAATACGTCGATCGCATCCCATCCCTTCAGCCACCTTTAGGACATCAGCACCAACACTATCGCAGACCTGAGCAATCGCATTGATAAAAGAGATCTTGGTCGCAAGAAATGAATTGGAAGCGTGCTTGATGATCTCAGCAGAATTCATGTCAGTAACGATCAGCCGAGCATTCAAAGGCCTGTAGAGTTCCTTTAATAAATTTTCAGCCCTCTTGGTCCGCACGCCAATAACAATGCGGTCGGGGTGCATAAAATCCTGCACCGCAGAACCCTCGCGCAAAAATTCTGGGTTGGAGGCGACATCAAATTCTATTGTTTTATTCCTACGCTTCTTCGCTTTCTGGTCTAATGTCAACTGAACAGCGCGTTCGATCCGCTGTCCTGTCTGAGCTGGGACCGTTGATTTCTCAACGATCAGCTTGTAATCATTCATACCGCAGGCGATCTCGCGCGCGGCTTTCTCAACGTACGAAAGGTCTGCTTCTCCATCCTTACGCGATGGCGTTCCAACAGCAATAAAGACAACAGAAGATCTTTTAGCTGCTTCGGTAACGGATGTCATAAAGCTAAGACGCTTTTTACGGACATTTATCTTTAATAAGGCTTCAAGCCCAGGTTCATAGATCGGGGATCTCAGGTTCTTTAAGCTTTGGATCTTTTTGTGATCGCTATCAACGCAAATAACGTTATGGCCGATCTCAGCCAAGCAAATACCCGTTACCAATCCTACGTAGCCGGAACCAACGATCGTCACGTTCATGGAGACTACAACCCTTCCGAGCTTTGAGAGCCCGCTTTTCTGCGGTTAAAGGACGTGTTCATGAAGTCAATACTTAGATCAGGAAAAGCCTTTAAGCGAAAAACGACCCAGATCTCACTCCCCTGGCCGCCACGCTCATTAAAGGCCATATCCATTTCCCAGCAATGCAGATCACGTGTGATAATATACTGTTGCTCTTTCTGACCTTCCCCGCTAACTTCAAATCTTTCGTAAATGCGGAACTTCCATTTAGGGTTAAGCGTATAGCCAATTTCAGCGGTGATCTGGTCGTTCATATCAACTTGATATCGTTTGCCAATACTGAACCACCATCGCTTGCCTTCATTAACATACACTTCGAAATTGGCTGATGTTAAGCGCGATTCCTGCGCGCTATAGCTTGTATCGCTATAAAAGGTCAACCAGTCTATAGGACGAAATTCAATATCAGAGGTCACGGTGTTGAAGCTACCTTTCGATGACAGGACGCTCGTGCCGTCATATGTTTGATTTTCCTTAAGCAAAAAGTCCGTCTTTCCAACAATGCGCAGAAAATCGATATTTTTATTATCCCGTTTTGTCTGGAAGCGATTCTCTAAGGTAAAATCAAGACGATGGCCCCTCGTCAGAGAATCAATGCTGCTATCGAATACATCAAGTTTCTGAGCCGGAAAACTTGGCGTATGAGCATAGCGATACTCAACGGAAGGATTGATGATATGTCGTATCCTATCGATCTCTATTCCCCAGAGATCAGCATGCACATCAAAAGTCCTATAAAATTTCGTACTTAGGTTTGCGCCTGTCTCAAAAACGCTTCGGGTAATATGATAACGAGATGGGTCTTTGGTCCTCGTGTAAAATGTCTCTCGCTGCCCAACAAAAGGTGTAATATCAATAAATCCCACCTTTGTAGGATAAGAAATGCGGTTTTGCGAATCCAGACGCGTGGTGTGAAGCCGGATCTCTGTCGGAGAAGCGTTAGGGTAAGTCATATGAGAGAACAGATTGTTGCTTTGGAGATAAAAATTGGATCCTGCGATCTGCTGGCTGCTGATATTGTATCCCATTTCTGGCAGGCGCTCCACAGTGGATGTAAATCGATTGACACGTTTATCGGTGCGAAGACTGAACGTACCATTACCGAAATTCTTGGTATACAAGAAAAACGTGGTCGGCTGAGAATCGCGATCGTGCTCCCGCTCAAAATAATCCTTAAGAAAATCGTTATCGCTTAATTTATAATACTGAGAAACGAATTGCGATGTTTCATCGATCTGCCATTTATGACGCCACTCAGCCTTAAAGCGTTCCTTCTCGATCGTGGGCGTTCTTCTTTCCTGGAACCAGCGCTTAGCATTGATCGTACGCTCGTTCATATAATACGTCTTGATCAAACCTTCACCAAAGCCAGGGATCTGGTAGTTCAAATCTCCGCCGACGGCGACATCTTTGCGCTCGCGAAAATCGACATGCAGCGCTCCCTTAAAATTTTCATTAAAATAATACCGCCAAGCTGTTAAAAGGAACATGCCCCATTCTTTTTTGTATCCAGGGGTATATGTAACGCGAGGCTTTTTGTCGTTGATGACCTGCGTAAAACTTGGCAGATAAAACAAGGGCGCTTTACCGACCAACATGCGCACGCTTTTCGCCTGAACCTTATCTTGCGGATGAATATCGATCTTCTTTGAATATATCTTGTAGTGAGGCTTATCAAGGTCACAACTCGTAATATAGCCTCTCGTCATCTCGATCTTATTATCCGCGACCTTGGAGATCATTTCTCCTTGACCGTAATAAGGATCTGCGATGATCTTTGCCCCTTCAAAATCACCGGTCATGGTCTCAAAATTAAACTTTAAACTTTGACCGCGAATTTGTCCTTTGGGGCTCGACAGAACAACATTCCCGCTGGCAATGGCTTGTTTTGTCGCATGGTAATATTCAACATGATCGCAACGCAAGGTCGTATCTCCCCTGGCAATGGAAACATTACCATTAATGATAACCTTATTCTCTTCCTGCATGAACTCAACGTTGTCCCCATCAATTTCCACAGGTTGGACAGAAAGATTTTGCGGCTCAGAAGATGTCTGGGAGACAATGAGCTCTGGAGACTGAGCAGACTGATCCGGCGTAACGTCTGCCTGGCTGTGAAGTTCTTGGGGATCATGGTCCGCTGCGCTGGGTTCAGCAGCATCAACAATGTCGCTGGAAAAAGATTCTTGGTCCTGCAGCCGGGAATCAATGCTTTGATCCGCACGAGGTGGCTGATCATCGGATTGCGCGCATACACACGCTGTCCTGGCGCATAGCGCAATCGCTAGAAAAACAAAACAAAGTTTCTTGACCATATTAGCCTAACATCTCTTTGACGAGGACACGCGCGCCGATCACGCCGGCGTCGCTTCCCAATTTTGACTTAAAAACTTTAACCATACTTCCTTGTACGTGCATGGCGCGCTTTTTGATCGTTGATTGAATGACCTTGAACATATGACGATGCGCTTGGGCGATCCCTCCCCCAATGACAATGCCGCTAGGGTTCAGAACATTCACGACACCAGTAAGACCATTGCCTATATGCTCACCCACTTCTTTCCAGAACATGGCCGATCGCTGGTCTCCCTGGTTAGCCTGACGTGTTATTCTTTCAAGCGCCATATCTTTTTTGAAGATCTTTTTTGCCCGTATATTTAAATATCGATTGCCTACATATGTTTCAAGACAGCCCCATCCCCCGCAATTGCACCGCTGTCCGTCCTCACTTAAAGGAACATGTCCGAGCTCACCCGCCGCGAATCCTTCGCCGCGATAAAGCGCGTCATTAATGATTAACCCGCCACCCAAGCCTGTTCCGATCGTGATGCAGATCATGTTGCGCATCCGCCGGCCAGCTCCATACTTCCACTCTGCCAATGTCATCACATTAACATCATTATCAATAAAAACCGGTATTTTCAACTTGGCTTCCATGATCTTCTTGAGAGCAATGTTCTTCCAGCCGGGAATGTTGGTCAAAGAATGAACAACGCCTTTCTGCGTATTGACCAAACCTGGCAAGCCGATGCCAACGCCAAGAACCTGATCGATATCTAAATGACGAACCTTTAAGAGCGAAAGGCATTCCTGCGCGATCGCTTGGATCAGCATATTTTTATCTTTAGTGTACGGAAAGGTAGGCAGATGTCTGCGTGCGGCTATGCGCCCCTGTTCGGTGACCAAGCCTATCTTAATATTTGTTCCGCCGACATCAATACCAATAACAAAATTCTTCATAGAGACGTTATTGTACCTGAAAACCATCAGTGATTCAAGAAAATGTCCGACTTTTACAAGAACGGAAATGGCTCTCTGGCAGTCAATTACAAACTATTTCAAAACTATATTATATATAGATATAAATATTTATGGCTGCTGAGGCTCTTTACTGTAAGCGCCAAAAGAGGTAATGCAGTTTCGTCCACGCTTCTTTGATCGATAAAGAGCCCAATCCGCCTTGTCAATAAGCTCCAAAGCATTATCAGTATCCTTGGGTATGCTCGCGATACCAATACTGACCGTAACCTTCAGTCTCGTATCATAGGCGTGAATGTCGGATTCTTCGATCGATTTACGGATACGCTCAGCAACAAAAAGCCCGCCCTCTGAATCAGTATCGGGAAGCACAACGCAAAACTCTTCTCCGCCATAGCGGCCAATATAATCGATCTCACGAGTGTTCTCTTGGATCAACAAGCTGATAGAGCGTAGTATCTGGTCGCCGACCAAATGCCCGTATTTGTCATTAAAGCTCTTAAAATAATCAACGTCTACCATCAATAGGGATAAAGCCATCTGGCGCGCTTTTGAACGAGCGATCTCCTCCTCAAGCCTTTCCATCAAATATCGCCTCGTGTGCGCACCTGTAAGGCTGTCCGTAATGGCAGATTGTTCGACTTCTTGATGCAACTTTACGCGCTGCAAAGCCAACGCGAATTGTTGCGCAAGGATAACAAATTTGTCCTTCTCATCATCCTCCAGCCCCTTAATGCCAATATACCCGAGGACATGATGATGGCCTCGAATAGGAAAAATAAGATACTCTGTTGGGCTCATCATTTGCTTGCGGCGGTCACCTTCGGCATGCACAAGGCGACAATCTTGAAAGCGAACATTCGCTTTCAAAGCTGTTCGGAAAACTTCAAACGCCTCTTGCTCGTTGGACTTACGAACGATCTCTTTGGTCATGTCGTACAGCGTGAACAATTGGTCTGCTTTCCTAGACATCAGATCCTTTTGTTTGACAAGATCGCTTCTCTGGCGCAGAAGATCCTCAAGATCTTTACGAATACGAAAAAGAACTGTCAGCTGTCCTTGGCGCGTCTGCTGAACAAATTGCCGAGCAATCCAAAAGACGCCAGCCACAAAAAGAACACTCAAATAAAGCATCACGCTAAACATACTTTATTCCTACCTTTTTGTTTTGCGGCATACAATGCCTGATCCGCTTTCTGGACAAGCTCTTCTTTGATCTGCGCGTCCGATGGGAAAGAAGCAATTCCGATCGAAACAGTAATAGTGGTCTTCTCTCTGCGCAAAACGATCTCGGCTTGGGCGATCTGCGCGCGAAAATCCTCTGCGAGTGCCTGCGCTTGCGTTTTACTGCAGTCAGGAAGCATGACGGCAAACTCTTCCCCGCCATAGCGGCAAACAATATTACCCGGCTGCTGAAAATGCTTTATCAAAAGATCGCTCAACGTTCTTAAAACGATATCCCCTGCCACATGTCCAAAACGATCATTGTATTTCTTGAAATGGTCCAGGTCCATCATCAACAATGACATCTCTTGTTTACGTCGCAGCTGACGCGGCAGCTCTTCGCTCATGCGGTCCCACAGATAGCGACGCAAATAAAGCCCGGTCAAACCGTCCTTGATCGCGAGATCCTGCAAATGTTCGTACAGCTGGGCACTTTCCAAAGAAACGGCACCTAGATCCGCGATCCTTGATAAGAAACGTAAGTCATCTGTAGAGAAATATTTTTCTTCTGGGCTATCAACGCGCAACACCCCCAGGATCTTTACCCCGACCATTAAGGGCACAGCGATCAGAGACGCGTATTCTCGGTCATCTTTCAGAGGCGCGTTCTTTTCCGCGTCAAAACGAAAGTCTGTTCTAGCGCTCTCGATCAACAAAGGCTTAAGATTCTTAACGACCCAAGCGTCGAACATATCACCTTTTTTGGATAATATCTGGATCCTGGATCCTTTCTTGACAGCTACTACAAGCCCAAGATCGCCTGTCGTTGGGTAGGACAAATAAAGAAGTGTTGTTGTTCGGTCACCGCTAAACAACTCGCTCACGCGATCCGCCAGGATCTCTGCTGCTTGCAAATGCGTTGCGCAGAGGCTTAATTTTTCAGCTAAACTTTTAAGTCGTGCATACGCCTCAACGCGCTGGAACAATGATTTGCGTGTCAGCTCTTCCTTCTTCAGGTCAAGATTAAGCAAATTGATCTCTTCGAGATATTCTTCTTTCTTGAGATGGATCTCTGTTATTTCTTTTTCAAGGTAGCGACGAAAATAAAGAAGAGCGGCCAGGACGAACAGCTGAGAAAAAAGAATGACGGAAAAGAACGCTCCGTCATAATGAATAGCATAAATAAAGAGAATCGCTAGCAACGCCAACAAAGCCGTTACAAGCAAAAACCGCAAATTAAATGATGGTTTGTTCTGTGGTTGGGTCAAAGAAATGCACCTTATTCATATCAAACACCAAACTCATTTCACGATTAACTTCCGGACGGTTATGTGCTGCAACACGCGCAATAAAACTATGCCGGCCTGTGTTTAGATATAAATATACTTCCGACCCCAGAGGTTCGACAACCTCACATATCACGGTAACCGTACTGTCCGCGGAAGATTCCGAAACTAGTAATTTATCATAAATATCTTCTGCGCGGACGCCAAGGATAACCTCCTTGCCTTCATACGCCGTTACGGCCGGATACATTCGGTCGACTAATTTTACCTGGAAACGCCCTTCATCAAAAAATATTTTTCCGCTACGGCGCAACAACCTACCGGTCATTAAATTGATCGGCGGGAAACCAATAAAGCCAGCCACAAATTTATTGACCGGATGGTCATAGATGGTCATCGGATCAGCGCATTGCTGAACGATGCCATCTTTCATGACAGCGATACGATCCCCCAATGTCATAGCCTCTGTCTGGTCATGAGTAACATACACAAATGTTGTTTGAAGCCGCAAGCGCAACTTGTGGATCTCTGTGCGCATTTGAACGCGCATTTTTGCATCCAAATTACTTAAAGGCTCATCGAATAAAAAGACCTTTGGCTTGCGAACAATAGCTCGCCCTACCGCAACACGTTGACGCTCACCGCCAGAAAGCTGGCCGGGACGCCTTTCAAGCAAATGCTTAATGTTCAATATCTCGGCCGCTTCATGAACACGCTTGCGGATCTCTTCTAAAGGATACTTGCGAAGTCGCAGACCAAACGACATGTTTTCAAGAACGGTCATATGCGGATACAGCGCGTAATTCTGAAAAACCATGGCAATATCGCGATCTTTGGCTGGAACATCATTAATGACGCGGTCATCGATCTGGATGCTGCCTTCAGAAATATCCTCCAGGCCAGCGATCATACGCAAAGTGGTGGATTTTCCACAGCCGGAAGGGCCTACTAAGACCAAGAATTCATTGTCATTGATCGTCAAATCGATATTCTTGACAGCTTTCACGCCATCCTTGTAGGCCTTGCTAATATTCTTTAAAATAATACGCGCCATAATGTTTGAACCCTTTATTCTAATTAGTTCCCTATTATAGCAAAACACCTTTGGGCTGCAATGAGAAAATTGGTGGGAAGACTACAAAGAAAGGAAAAAAGGAGAAAACTTAATCTTTTTGTGTATAGCGGATGATCTTGACGACAGCGTTTTTGAGATCTTTGCGTTCAACGATCATATCAATAAGCCCATGGCTAAGAAGGAATTCTGAACGCTGGAAACCCTGAGGCAGTTTTTGGCGGATCGTCTGTTCGATCACGCGAGGCCCGGCAAAACCGATCAAAGCCCGGGGTTCGGCGATGATGACATCACCAACACCAGCAAAGGATGCCATGATCCCTGCCATCGTTGGGTTCGTCAGGATCGAAATATGAAGAAGGCCAGCCTTTTGATGTTGACCAAGAGCCGCGCATGTTTTAGCCATTTGCATCAACGAGAACATCCCTTCATACATGCGCGCCCCGCCTCCTGAACCTGAAATGATCACAACCGGCAAGCTATGACTGGTCCCGTACTCAATGATCCGCGTGATCCTTTCACCTACCACAGATCCCATGGATCCCATAATAAAACGAGAATCCGTCACGCCTAAGGCGACGTCAAAACCGTCCATTTTTCCAACTCCGGTCAAGACGGCATCTTTTAGCCCAGTGGCCTCTTGATCACCTTTTAATTTCTCAAGGTATGTCTTAGGACCTTCAAATTTCAAAGGATCCACAGCTGTAAGATTCCCATCGTGCTCCTGGAAAGTGCCTGGATCGACCATTAGATCGACTCGCTCGGAAGCCGTAAGCTGTAAATGATGGCTACACTTAGGGCATACGTTCAGGTTGTCTTTAAGGCTCTTTTTATAATGCGGTGCTTGGCACTCTGGACACTGGATCCACAGGCCGTCAGGAATAACCTTCTTGCGAACCTTAACTAGCGTGTATTTTTCTTTTCCAAAAAGCGCCATAAACCCTCTTGTCTAAGCATTCATATTATAGATCGTTAAGCCAGATAATACTTTGGGATAAAAATACGTTGTTTTGGGAGGCATCTTTTCACCATTTAAGGCGACGGATTTCAATTGATCGACGCGGACAGGGTTTAGGATGAAACAAGCCGCGGCTTCACGATTATTCACCATGTCAATAGCTTCCTGCATGTCTTTTTTGTAAATGATCTCTTCGCTGGCAATTTTGATCCGGTCGAAAATAAAATATTTCAAGATCGTCGCATCAAGACTGCGATATTCCTTGCTGCCTTCATGGATATGCTCATCAATGAGTGTTTTGTTCTTAAGACGTAATAATTTTATCACATCGGATGTATACAGGCCAAAAGCATTTTCATTCTTGCCAGCCCGGCCTAACAAGATCTTAAGTTCGTTGATATCACTGACACGGTCAACGCGGAAGAATTCTTCTAAGAAATCAAGGTTCTTAGGCATCTTTTTAACGACGCGATGGATCGGCAAGATAGCCAAGTCCTTAGAATCCAGATTAGTAAAATAGGTCATAATATAATTGAACGGTTCTTTGCCGGTCGCCCGTTTTTTATCCTGCAAGCGAAGACGGCGATACTCCATTCCCACCTCGTAGCGATGATGACCATCGGCGATAAATAAGGCTTGATCTGACATAAAGCTCTGGACTTGACCAATAGCTGTCTCATCATCCATGCGCCAAAGCACATGATGGACACCATCAGAATCCACGACATCGATGAACGGTTGATTCTGATGGATAAAAGATTGGAAAATATCTTCTACCTTCTTGTATTGATCAGAATAACAGACGAAGATAGGGCACAAGCTCGCCTTGACATTGCGCAATAACCGCAACCTGTCGACCTTGGCCGCCATATGCGTATTTTCATGCGGAAAAACTTTCGACTGCTCTTTATCATGAAGACGCATCAGCGCCAAGAAACCCAGGCGAGACCTTCTCTGGCCAAAAACCTTATATTCCTGCCGATAGACATATAGGCATGGTTTTTCATCTTCGATCAAGACACCTTTATCGATCCATTCTGTAAAAATCTTTTTAGCGCGGCTATATTTATTATCGTGACTGCTGTCACCCGGCTTATCAAGGCCTAATAAAACACGCACATAGTTAAAGGGGTGTGCCTGATGAAAAGCGGCCTGCTCTTTAGGTGAGATGACATCGTAAGGAGGGCAAACGACCTGAGAAATATCGTCCACCTTCTTGGGGTTATAATATGTTGCCTTAAATGATCTGATCTGGGTCATGCTTAGCGGTCCTTTACAATATAAGCCTATCAAATTAATTCAAGATATAAAAAATCATAGCAGAATAAAAAATGTCACGAAACCAAAATCTTCAGAATTTCATAAAAGCGTTTGATAGGGTTTTTTTGGTCTTTTTAGCTTTTATTGCTGTTAGCGGGATTGGATGGGCACTGTTTCTGAGGGCATCCTGTCGCGCAACAAGGAGCTTCCGTGCTAGACTTGGTAGAACCTGAGGAAGATTTACTCTTGTAGTCTGTCTCGTAAAAACCACTTCCCTTAAAAATAACACCGCTTCCGGCTCCCAAAAGCCGATGCAGAGAAGATTTCTTACATTTAGGGCATTTTTTTAGATGCTTTTCTGAGATAGACTGGAATTCTTCAAAAGCATATCCACAGGCTGAGCATTCATAATCATAAGTTGGCATCACTGCACTCCTTAAATAAAAAGACCTATTTAAAAACTTTCTTTAATTTGTCGCTAAAGGTTTCGCTTCCACCATGAACTTCCTCATCGCTGACATGCGCATATTCTTCTAGGATCCGACGCTGCTCAGAAGAAAGCTTTGTCGGCACAGAGATCATCACGCGCACATATTGATTACCCGGAGCGTCACCGTGAAGACTAGGCATGCCCTTACCTTTAAGGCGGAACATCTTTCCGCTTTGCGTTCCCGCGGGGATGTCCATGGTCACATTGCCGCTTAACGTTGGGACGCTGATCTGTCCACCCAAAGCTGCCTTGACGAAACTTAATGACAAATTCATGTAAATATCTTGACCATCTCTTTGAAATATTTCATGTTCACGTACGCGAATATAGATATACAGATCCCCGCGACCGGCCTGACCGACCTCGCCTTCTCCTTGAAGCCTTAGCTGGGAACTTGTGTCAACTCCCGCCGGAAATTTTACATCGATCTTGCGTGTTGTCCTTACCACGCCTTGACCTTGGCAGGCAGAGCAAAACTCAGAAATAGTCTTTCCTTCTCCTCGACACTGCGGACATGTTTGTGCCATACGGAAAAAACCGCTTTCCGTGATAACCTGCCCTCGACCCTGGCAACGAGAACAAGTCTTAGCCTGAGTCCCAGGCTTTGCGCCCGTTCCTTTACATGCCTCGCAAAGATCGTGGCGAGGGACCTTGATCGTCTTTGAAACACCACTAAAGGCTTCTTGTAAAGTTAGGTCAACCTCGTATTGAATGTCTTTTCCGCGCCTAGGTCGACGAGAACGTCCAGAACGGCCACCTCCAGAAAAATCAAAGCCAAAACCTCCGAGAATATCTTCAAAGATATCCGCCCCGTTACCAAAACCCATGTTGCCAAAGATACTGCTAAAATCCGCTCCGCGAAAGATGTCTTCTGCCGTATAATTCTGATCGATCCCCGCATGGCCATATTGATCATAAAGCTGACGCTTCTTAGCATCTGATAGAACGGCATACGCCTCAGAGATCTCCTTAAATTTCTCTTCAGCCTCTTTCTTCTTCTCCGGCGCCACGCGATCTGGATGATGCGAAAGCGCTAGCTTACGATAAGCTTTCTTGATGTCAGCTTCGCTCGCATCTTTTTTAAGGCCAAGGATTTCGTAGTAATCTTTTTTCAACCCAGTTCTCCTTTGCAGATCCCCAAATCATCCAAAATAAAATTAGGATGTGCTAGTTTCTTTAAATACGTTCTAAAAAAACCAGCGCATAGATGCTTAAAGGGCGCCTGCGAAAAATGCAGGCGCCCAAACCTTCCTTACCTATTATTTCTTATCATCTTCCGCCTTAAAGTCAGCGTCAATGACATCCTCTTTTTTCTCTGATGAACCTTTCTGCTGAGTTCCAGGCTCAGGTGCCTCTTGCGCCCCCGGCCCGGACTGGTCTTGAGCGCCTTGACCAGCTTGCTTAGCCGCGGTCGCTTTGTACATCTCTTCCGCTAATTTATGGCTCACCTTCTGCAAAGCCTCCATGGCAGGCTTGATCTTAGCCACATCGGAAGTTTTGATCGCTTCCTTAAGATTGCCGAGCTCTTTTTCAACATTTTCTTTATCTTGAGCAGAGATCTTATCCCCATACTCTTTCAAAGACTTTTCTGTCGCGTACGCGAATGTGTTAGCCTCGTTAACAACTTCCGCCTGCTCACGTTTCTTCTTATCTTCGTCCGCATACTTTTCTGCTTCCTTGACCATCTTGTCAATCTCAGTATCCGATAGCTTAGTCGGAGCCGTGATCTTGATCGACTGCTCCTTGCCCGTTGCCTTATCTTTTGCTGATACATGAACGATCCCGTTGGAATCGATGTCAAAGGTCACCTCGATCTGCGGGATACCGCGAGGAGCCGAGGGAATACCAACCAGATCGAACCGGCCTAATTCTGTGTTGTCACTAGCCATCTGTCGTTCACCTTGCAAAACACGGATCGTGACAGCGCTCTGATTGTCGTCAGCCGTTGAAAAGATCTGGCTCTTTTTTGTTGGGATCGTGGTATTGCGTTCGATCATCTTTGTAAAAACACCACCCAATGTTTCAATACCTAAGGTCAAAGGTGTTACATCTAAAAGCAAAACCTCCTTGGTCTCGCCTGTGATGATCGATGCTTGTACGGCAGCGCCCAAAGCCACGCACTCCATAGGATCCACGCCTCGTTCGATCTTTTTTCCGACATAATCCTCAAGGAACTTCTGAATGATCGGCATGCGTGTGGGGCCACCGACCATGATAATACGATCGATATCTTTAGCGGACAGCTTGGCATCTGCTAAAGCGCCCTCTAAAGGCTTACGGCAACGATCAACGATAGGAGAAACAAGCTCCTCAAGCTTTGAGCGATCGATCTTAAGCGTTAAATGTTTTGGGCCTGAGGCATCGGCCGTAATAAAAGGAAGGTTGACCTCTGTTGAGACTGTCGACGAAAGCTCAACCTTAGCCTTCTCCGCAGCTTCACGAAGACGCTGAAAAGCCATTTTATCGTTTTTTAGATCGATCCCGCTTTCTTTCTTGAACTCCTGGCAGATATGGTCGATCAATACATTATCCATGTCAGTACCACCAAGTTGTGTATCGCCGTTAGTGGAAAGAACCTCGAATCCTCCTTCCGCCCACATCTCCATGATCGTAACATCTAATGTTCCACCCCCGAGATCAAAGACAAGGATCTTGAGTTCTTTGCCAACTTTTTCCAAGCCATACGCCAAGCAGGCTGCTGTTGGCTCATTGATGATACGCAAAACCTTTAAGCCAGCGATCTCGCCAGCATCCTTGGTCGCTTGACGCTGATTGTCATTGAAATATGCCGGAACAGTGATGACAGCTTCTTCAACTGTGTCGCCAAGATATTTTTCGGCATCCGCTTTGATCTTTTGCAAAATAAACGCACTGATCTGCTGAGGGGTGAATTCTTTTCCCGAAACTTGAAATTTATGGCTCGTTCCCATTTTACGCTTCGCGGCATAGATCGTCCCCTGCGGATTGACCGCAGCTTGACGACGAGCTGGCTCTCCCACCAAACGATTTCCTTCTTTATCAAAAGCGACAAATGACGGGAACGCTTTGCCGGAAGCGACACCCGCGCCCTCCGCTGAAGGAATGATCACCGGGCGCCCGTTCTCCATAACAGCGGCCGCTGAATTAGATGTTCCTAGATCAATACCGATAACTTTTGCCATAATCAACCTCCTTGTATCAACTTCTTTGTGATCCTTAAATACTCTTTTGTTCTTTTTTCTTTGCGACCTTTACTTTGTTGGTACGCAAAACTCTCTCGCCCAACATGTAACCTTTCTGAAATTCATCAACGACGACCCCTTCTTCAACATCGTCGCGCTCCTCCTGCATCAACGCCTCATGACAATGAGGATCGAATTGTTTTCCTTTGGCCTCAATGGGAGCAACATCATTTTTTCGCAAAAGATCATACACATGGGCCATAATCATTTCGATACCTTTCAAGAATGCGTCATAATCTTCATGTTTTGCTTTTGCAGCCTCTAACGAACGTTCAAGATCGTCTAAAATATCAAGAAAATCTGCCAACAGCTCCTGATTGGCATATCGCAGAAATTCCGCCTTATCGCGCTCCATACGCTTGCGCGCGTTCTCAAATTCTGCATAAAGACGTAAATACTTGTCCTTATACTCCGCGGCTTCGGCCAGCAATCGCTTGTGCTCAGACTCTTTTAAGAGAACGGTTTTATCATTCTCCTGGACTACGTCGCTCTTAAGTGTCTTGTCTTGATCTTCTTTAAGGATCTCAGGTTTTTCTTTTGCCGCGCTCATCGATTCTCCCCTTCTAACATGTCATCGATCAATTCTGAGAAATACTCAAGCATGGATATGGCTTTTTCATAATTCATCCGTGTGGGGCCAAGGAGCGCTAAGCGCCCTTTAGGGCCACGTCCGGCACCAAATTTTGAGATCACAAGCGAACAATCCTCAATATCATCACAGCCAACCTCATCACCGATATAGATCTTGATCTTCTTTTCAATATCGCGATTGATCAACTCCAAAAGCCTTTCTTTTGCCTCCAAGATCTGCAATATATGCTGAATGCGTTCAATATTATGGAACTCTGGATATCCAGCGACAAAGCTCATGCCATGACAGAAGATCTTATGCTCACCATCAATAGTGATGATGCTTGGGCATCTCGTTTCTTGAGCCAACACTTCAGAGGTTCGGCGCAAAAGATCCTCCACCTCGGAAACGCCTTGATGGTATTCTGATAAAATACGCTTCTTTTCTTCATTCAAAAGCTTGATTTCATGCATCAAGTTATTTACATAATAGCGATAGCCAGACTGTGTCGGCACTCGACCTGCAGATGTGTGCGGATGCGTCAGCAGCCCTTGCTCTTCCAGCTCTGCGAGAATATTACGCACCGTGGCAGAACTTACATCGCAAAGACATTCATCAACAATTTGATTAGAGCTGATGGGTGTTACGTGACGGACATACTCCTCCACAACGTAAGACAAAATCTTTTCTTTCCGATATTGCGGGTCAATTCTCTTAGGTGTCATATGCTCACCTTGAATGTTATCCTTATTTTGTTCTATCTTTTCTAGAATTAGCACTCTGCTAGTCTGAATGCTAAAAGCAAATTATAACAAAAAACTTTCTGATGTCAACAATACCTTATAACTGTTCTTCGAGTTTCTTAATGAGCGCGTTAACTTCTTTGGCCATATCCGCAGGAAGGAGCTTGGTTTCGTCCATTTCGCGCTTGAGTGATTTCAACGTGCCGATAAATCGCTTGATATTTGTTTCTTTTTTCTTTTGCCATGCTTCTTCAGGGTCGATCTCCTCGCGCTGGCGCATCATCAAGGTGAGATCTTTTTTGATCTCGCGGGAATCCTTTCCCTTAACAAAAAGATTGTCTTTAAGCTTTTGATAATCTTGTTCGTCAAGGTCCTTAGAGCGTGCCAAACGCAAAACATCTACCGCCTCATAGCTTGGGATCTGCGCGGCGTCAGCCTCTTCAGCAAAATCCTTTTGCAAATATGACGGTTCCTCTTTTTCCAGGAAATAATAAGAGCGCAAAAGCTTTAACGATGTTTGCTTACGGATACCGATCTCTTTTGTAACATAGGCATCAAACTGCTGATATCCCCAAGACTTATACAGCTTGTCCTTCCAGATCGTATAAAGCGCACGGCCTAATTCTACCCAAGAGCTTTTAAAACTTTTAGAGGCCTGGAGCGCCAGATCGCGCATGGACGTCCCTGAGGCAAAGATATCTTCTGTGTGCATAACATTCTCCTTGTCATATAAAAATCAGGGGCCATTATAGCACAAACCTTTTTGAGCGCTTGATAAATTATGTTATGTCAAAGAACAGCTCGCTTTTTCCTTTGCGAACATCAGCTACGACATGATCCTTAGCCTTAATATCCCCGGAAAGCATCTTAACCGCGATCGGATCCTGCACCAAGCGCTGAATCGTCCTCTTTAAAGGTCTTGCTCCATAAAATATGTCATAGCCGGCTTGCGCCAACATGCTTTTAGCGGCCTCGGAAAGCTCCAGCGTGATCTGCTTTTCCTCAAGGCGTTCTTGCAAATAACGAACCTGGATATCCACGATCTTGCGAGTATCCTCTATGCTTAAACGCCCAAAAATAAGCACCTCGTCAATACGGTTCAAAAATTCTGGCCGAAAGGAGGTCTTTAAAACATCCTGAATCTGGTCAGCGATCTTTTCCTTGTCCGTCATTTCCGCGATAGCTTCGCTACCCAGATTAGAAGTCATAATGATGACCGCGTTCTTAAAATTCACGACCCGGCCTTGCCCATCGGTCAAACGTCCGTCGTCGAGGATCTGCAATAAGGTATTAAAAACATCTCTGTGCGCTTTTTCGATCTCATCCAAAAGAATGACCGCGTATGGCCGACGACGCACAGCTTCTGTCAATTGCCCTCCCTCTTCATAGCCAACATACCCAGGAGGAGCGCCAATAAGACGCGAAACGCTATGCTTTTCCATGTACTCGCTCATATCAATACGGATCAACGCATTTTCATCATCGAACAAAAACCATGCTAAAGCCTTGGCAAGCTCTGTCTTCCCAACACCTGTTGGCCCAACGAACAAAAAAGAACCTAGCGGCCTATGCGGATCGTTAAGGCCTGTTCGCGAGCGCCGAATACATGCTGAGACATGATCAATGATCGCCTCCTGTCCAACAACTCTCTTTTTCAAACTTTCTTCCATGTGGATCAGCTTTTCTGCTTCCCCTTCCATAAGCTTTGTGATAGGGATCTTTGTCCATTTAGACACAACCTCAGCGATGTCCTCATCATCAACTTCTTCTTTCAGCATGGAGCCATTCTTCTGCAAGCGGCTCAACTCTTGATTATGCTCTTCTAGGTCTTTATTCAGCTGAACAAGCTGACCATAACGGATCTCCGCCACCTTTCCTAGGTCACCCTGTTTTTCCGCTGTTTTCTCTTCCAGCTTCTTTTTCTCGATCTCTGCTTTAACTTGACGGATCTTATCAATAATTTTCTTTTCACTATTCCAGCGAAGGCGAAGACTTTTATTTTCTTCCTGGAATCCTGCCAGGTCAGCATCCAGCTTGGCTAAGCGCTCTAGCGATGCTTCATCTTTTTCTTTCTTGAGCGCTTGCCGTTCGATCTCCAACTGGCGAATCTTTCGTTCGTTAATATCCAATTCTTGCGGCATGCTATCAATCTCGATGCGCAAAGTTGACGCTGCTTCATCGATGAGATCAATTGCTTTATCTGGTAAAAATCGTTCTGTAATGTAGCGATCCGACATCACGGCTGCCGCCACGATCGCCGAGTCTTGAATACGCACTCCATGATGGATCTCGTAACGCTCCTTTAAGCCCCGCAAAATAGCGATCGTATCTTCCACGCTGGGCTCGGCGACAATAACCTGCTGAAAACGGCGCTCTAAAGCCGCATCCTTTTCAATATGCTGACGATACTCATCAAGGGTTGTAGCGCCGATACAACGCAACTGGCCTCTGGCTAAAGCAGGCTTGAGCATATTGGAAGCATCCATGGACCCTTCCGCTTTACCCGCGCCGACAATCGTATGCAACTCGTCAATAAAAAGAATAATATCGCCATTTTTTGACTCGATTTCTTTAAGCAAAGCTTTCAGTCTGTCCTCGAACTCTCCACGAAATTTAGATCCCGCGACAAGACTTCCCATGTCCAAGGTCAGAACTTTCTTATTTTTTAATCCTTCTGGGACGTCGCCGTTAAAGATCCGCTGGGCCAATCCTTCGACAATAGCTGTCTTGCCAACACCCGGTTCTCCGATCAGAACAGGGTTGTTTTTTGTACGGCGAGATAGGACCTGGATCACGCGGCGGATCTCATTATCCCGACCGATCACCGGATCCAGCTTTCCCTGGCTTGCAAGCCATGTTAAATTGCGCGTATATTTCTCCAAAGTCTGATATTTTTCTTCCGCGCGCTCATCTGTGACACGCTGCGCGCCCCGCATATCTTGAACGATTTTAAGAACGTCATCTTTTCCCAGGCCACCTTTCTTAAAAAAACGAGAAAGAACATTATCGTGCTTTAACAAAGCTAAAAAAACATGTTCCTGGGCGCAAAAGTCGTCTTTCATCTGCTGGGCGATCTTCTGGGCTTCGGTTAAGACCCTATTAAGCTCATCAGAAATAAAAGGTGTTACGCTGGCACCCTTAACGATAGGCTTCCGCTTCAATTCTTTCTCAAGCTCAGTCAAAAGTTTTTCGCTAGAAACATTTTGCACAACCAGTATTTTAGTGAAAACTCCGTCTTGGTCATGCAAGTATGCCACTAAAAGATGGTCTACTTCTACTTGCTGGTGTCCAAGAGCTTGCGCTGCTTCTAAAGATTTTTGAATGGCTTCCTGATTTTTAAGAGTGAATCTATCGAATCGTAACATGGTTTCAACACCGTCCTTTTGTTCCTGATCTTGTTTTTGAGGTGCGCCTGCGCATAAAGCGCAGGCGCACTGTCTCATCCAAGATCAATATTGATCTTCTTTTCAGCTTCTTTAGCTGTCTTAGGTAAAACGACTTCTAATACACCATCTTTATATTTCGCGGATATCTTTGCTTCATCAACGCCAACACCCAACTGGATGCTTCGCTGAAAGCTGCCGTATCCACGCTCAACAATGTGGTGGTTTTTACCTTTTTTCTCTTCCTCGATCTTGCGCTCTCCTTTAATGATCAAAGTATCGTTCTCCATGGACAGATGAATATCTTCGCGCTTCAATCCTGGAAGATCGACGCGAACATAAAGACTTCTCTCGTCTTCGCTAACATCCATCGATGGATACCAGACATTACCAAACTCTGCGAGCGTTTTATTCACTGTTGGAAACAGTGTTAAACGTTTGAGCGCATCATCAAAACCAAAAAAATCCTTTATTGGATCTTCTGTTCTTTTCAACGGGATCATTGCCATAGTTAACCTCCTTTTCCTTATTATTAGCACTCTAATATGTTGACTGCTAAACTTAACCCAAAAATTTTTACCTAAATGTCTCCCTCATCACCACCTCCTCCATGCTGTTCTAATAAAAATCGTACTCCACTAATATTCACTTTCTCTTCCCGCATCAAATAATAAACATAACTTATCTTTTCAACCTGTTTTTTAGAATAACAACGTGTCTTTTTTCCAATTCTCATTGGAGTAACTACGCCCATATCGTCAAGCTTTCTTAGCGTCCATATAGGAATCCCAACCATCTTACTAACAACACCTATCACAAATACGGGGTCCTCAGGTTTGATCTGAAGCTCAAATGAAAAAGGACCTTTCTGATCCATCCGACTACCTCCTCATTTCGATTAAAATATAGCATAGACTAATCATCTTGTCAAGGTTATCTATTTATTATAGTTATTTTATCTAACTATGAAGCACAAAAAAGAACGAGCTTATAAAGCCCGCTCTTTTATTAAATAATTCTCTTACTTATCACTAAAATTAACGTTGCCTATGGTACTAGAACCAGAGCCAACGGCTGTGCAGACTCCACTTTGGTTAACCAAAACCACTTGATTGTTAGCAAAGACGATGCGCCAGCTAGGCTGAAAACGTGATGTTTTAAAATTACGAGACCATACAAGCTGCGGTATACCACTTGTTTGCATCTGGGTGTTCCCACTGTAACTTTTACCAGATGTGGTCTGCGCATTAGCTAAATAAGTCTGAGCTAGTTGAACGGCTTGGACTTGATTGACCTTTAAATAAACATCGCCGTTCTTATCCCATGTCACTTGCGTGATGGCTCCATTGAGTGGATTGACCTCTATAACAACTTTTGTATTTGTAGTGGTCGCGACTGTTGCTGTCTTCTGAATGGTATTCGCTCTATAGGCTGGAGAGGTTCCGGCAGTTGCCATGCCCCCTGTTACCGCTGAAGTTGAATCAAGTGCCAGAAGAACATACGGCGAATTGTTATCCTGAGAAACAACTTCAAATTGACGAATATCGCCTGGCTTGTTGAACAAAGACATAAAACTTGCATCGTGTTTTAAGGCTGCCGGTAAGGCTTGGCGCAAATACTCTTTGTTGAAAACAAATGTCTGCATTTGGGCGTTCGGGAGCTGTGCCATGCCATCTGTTTCTTTCGACAACAAATAGTCTGCAGAATCCTGAGATTTGCTTATGGAAGCATTGCGTACTCTTTGGATCTCGCGCATCAAGTCCGGACTCGGCGTTGCGGGGATCAAGGATACACTTGTTCTTGCTATTTGTTGCCTAAAAATCTGCTGATTGAGATTAATCGGTGGCTCATAGACAGCTCTATATTGACCATTCAGAGGCAAATATTCAACCTGAAAAGCTGTTGTTGTCTGATACAGATTGAATCCTAATCCAGAAACGGATGGGTCATTGACCCACATGCCGTTGACATTAAAATTTGGCATCGGCTGTCCAACGGGATGAGGCTTAACACTCGTCGAGATGCCACGAACCAATCGCCATTTTAACATGCCATTCACTGGCACAAATGCCGGGCAATACATACCGCCCGGAGGAAGATAGTCGATCCAATAAACAAAATTCTTGATCGCGTCAATCTGGACTGTCGTCTGATACCAATCTGTGAAGTTATAAGGAGATCCTACTTCCGCATTAAGCGCGGTCATGATCTCACCAGAAAGCATATCATTACCTGGGCCGCTCCAATGATATGTATTGTAAATGCTGGACTGGGTCGGACTATTACCTAAAAGATAGCGAATATTCATCCGCGTTGCCGCAGCGCCTGTATAATATGTCTGCTGGGCTGTTTCTTGAGGAAATATATCCTGACCTCCCCAATAACCTAAGTGGTTGACATAAATGAAGCTCATCTGCGCGTCATCAAAATGAACGACTGCGCCGTTGGCTAAAGTATCAGTTTTATGTGCCCATACATAAAGCATATACTTTATCTTAACTGTGCCTGTAGGAGCTGCGCCGATCGAAACGAGCAGCTGATACCAGGAATTATTTACCCCGCCAACTTCATTCTTTAAATAAGAGATAAGGCTATTGTTGCTGTCATAAAACTCAATCCGCAAGCCGGCCTTCCCTCCTGAATTCACATTAAAGCTCGTCTTGGTCTGCGCGGTTGCATAAATCGGCTGCCCGGGCGTTGCAGGGATCTCTTGAGAGAGAACAGCATAATAATCAAGATTTGCCTGCAAAGCCATGTTGACAGTGTTTTTAGCCCCTAATACACCATTATAAACTTGGGTGCTCTGGGCGATCCATGTCGCAGTTGGGTTTGCTCCTGCAAGTGCTGGCTCGACAATATCCCAGTCATGCAATCCATTCTCAAAATCAGGATTCAACAACGCCAACGATGGAGATGGAGGCGCAATATAGGTCGTGCCGAAAATCGCATTATCAAATTTTGCAAGACCACCCTGCGCCAAAGGATCCTTTGGCCCTGAGATAATACAGCTATAGCGTACTTTTACCGTCCCCGTCGGGGCCGTAGCTGCCACATAAAGATAGCGCCATGGCGTATTGCCGCCGATAACATCCTTGAACGCTCCATTAGGAAGCAAGGTGTTGTTCGAGTCCAAGAACTCGATCAGCAATCCAGCTTTGGTTGACGCTATAGGATTAACAGCGGTTGTGGCCTGCAACGTTGCGTAAAACGTTGTTCCAGGGGTTGTGTTAAAGGTCTGGCTGGCCGTAGCATAATATTCCGTGGCAGCCGGATCAAGATTTGTAATATCGATCGTATTCTTAGCTGAAAAAACGCCAGCATAAGGAGCTGCTGATTCCAAACCCCACGTCGCTGGAGATCCGCTTGTCAAAAACGGCTCTAAGATGTCCCAACCGTTTAGACCGTTTTCGAATCCAGGATTCACAAGTTGCGTTGTGCCTGGAGGCGCGATATAGGTCGTCGTTAAGATAGCTTCATCAAAATATGTGATACCGTTATGGGCTGCTGTATCTGTTTTAGTGGCAAACACCATGCAGCTATAGCGGATCTGCACGGCTGCTGATGGAGCTGTAACAGCCACATAAAGCTGTTCCCAATTCTGGGTACCACCGATCGTGTCTTGACCGCTGGAGCCCGCAACAACATTACCTGCAGAATCCAAAAATTCGATCAAGAGCCCTGCCTGGGCTTGAGACGACGGATTGATCGCTGTCTTCGCGTAAAGCGTGGCATAATAAGTCGTCCCCGGATTAACGCTTAGGGTCTGGCTTGAGGTCGCATAGTACGACGGGGCCGCAGGATCAAGGTTGGTGATATTGATGACATTTTTAGCAGAATAGCTTCCCGCGAATGGCGATGTTAGCTCAAGTCCCCATGTTGTTGGGGTTCCGCTTGTCAAATACGGCTCACCAATATCCCAGCCATTGAGACCATTTTCAAATCCTGGATTGACAAGCTGGCTTCCTCCTGGAGGCGCGATATAGTTGGTGCTCAGGATATTTTCATCAAAATAAGCAACGCCATTATGGGCCGCAACATCTGTCTTAAGAGCTGATATCATACAGCTATAGCGAATTTGTATCGTTCCTGTTGGCGCGGTCGCGGCAACATAAAGCTGCTGCCAATTTGTTGTCCCACCGATCGTATCCTGAAAGGAGGAAAGGACGTTACTGTTCACATCAAGAAATTCGACCAAGATCCCTGCTTGGGCCTGAGATGTTGGACTGATCGCTGTCTTGGCGTTCGCTGTCGCGTAAAACGTTGTCCCTGGCGTTGTAATAAATGTCTGGCTTACGGTTGCGTAATAATCCGTAGCGAGTGGATCGAGATTGGTGATGTTGATAGTATTTTTTGCTGAATAGAGACCGACAAAAGGCGATGCCGATTCCAGACTCCATGTTGCCGGAGCACCGCTAACAAGATAAGGCTCTGTTGCGCTCCATCCATTCAAGCCGTTCTCAAATCCGGGGTTGACAAGCTGACTATTGTTAGGAGGCGCGATATAAGTCGTTCCAAAAACATTCGCATCAAAATAAACTTGACCGCCGTGAGCAGCAAGATCTGTTTTTGATGCGGAAACCATGTTGGCATAACGAACCTTGACGGCATTCGCTGGTGCGACAGCGCTCGCATAAAGCAGATCCCAGCTTGTAGTCCCGCCGATCGTATCCTGAGCGCCCGATCCAGAAATAACATTATTAGAGGCGTCCAAAAATTCGATCAAGATCCCGGCCTGAGCTTGAGAAGAAGAATTAATAGAGGTCTTGGCCTGGGCTGTTGCGTAATAGGTTGTTCCAGGCGTAGTGTTAAATGTTTGGCTTACGGTCGCGTAATAGCTGGTCGCGTTAGCATGAAGATTGTTGATATTGATCGTGTTCTTTGCTGAATAAGTTCCAGCAAAAGGCGCGGCTGTTTCCAAGCTCCATGTTGCCGGAGCACCGCTAACAAGGTAAGGCTCTGTCACGCTCCAGCCATTTAACCCATTCTCAAATCCGGGGTTGACAAGTTGGCTTCCTCCTGGAGGAGCAATATAGGTCGTACTCAAGATCGCTTCATCAAAATAGGCTACGCCATTATGCGCTGCTGTATCAGTCTTGGCAGCCGAAACCATGCAGCTATATCGGATCTGGGTTGTGCCCGCCGGTGCTGCTGCCGCCACATAAAGCTGTTTCCAGCTTGTGTTGCCGCCAATCGTATCTTGGGCGCTTGATAAAACAACTCCTCCCGATCCTAAAAATTCCACTAACAATCCAGCTTGCGCTTGAGATACTGGACTAATCGCTGTTTTCGCATGAAGGGTCGTATAATACGTTGTTCCAGGGGTCGCGCTTAATGTCTGGCTGGATGTCGTATAATAACTAGTTGCGTTCGCATGAAGGCTAGTAATATTGATCGTGTTCTTTGCTGAACGGATTCCAGCAAAAGGCGCGGCTGTTTCCAAACTCCATGTTGCTGGAGTCCCATTAACAACATACGGCTCTGCTAAACTCCAACCATTTAACCCGTTCTCAAAGCCAGGATTAACAAGCTGGCTATTATTAGGAGGCGCGATATATGTTGTTGAGAGAACACCATCATCAAAATACGCGATACCACCAACGGCTAAAGGATCGTTTTGGCTCGCAAAAACGAATGCACGAAATCGTACGTAAGCAGCACCTGAAGGAACTACCGCGGTCACATACATCAAAGACCATGGCGTATTCCCCCCAACGGTATTCTGAACCTCTGTTCCCGCAATAGGCTGGCGGTTAGCGTTTAAGAAATCGACGATTACCCCGGCCTGAGCACTGGAAGAAGGATTAATAGCTGTCTTCACTCTTAATGTCGCATAGACGGATTGTCCCACTGCAACAGGTTCATCTTGAGCAAGGTCTGCCATATAATCATAGCCAGGGATCGTTCCTATCGTGTTCTTTGCCGAATAAGGAGCTGAGTGGGGCTGCGCTGTTTCAATGGTCCAATTCGGACCATTCTGCCACCAATCATGAAGACCGTTGTCAAAACTAGGATTATAAAGGCCAAAAGGATGTGTCGGTGGCGCGATATAATTTGTATCTAATACAGCATCATCAAAATATGCTTTTCCGCCAACCGCTAAGGTGTCTCCCTGCATAGCGAATACATAAGCCTGAAATCTTACCTCAACAGTTCCGGCAGGAGCTGGTTTGGCAACATACAGCTGGCGCCAACCTGTTGTTCCTCCGATGCTGTCTTGATAATAATCAATAACGGTTCCATTAGAATTAAGAAATGCGATCTGTAAGCCTGCGTTTGCTGTTGAAAGAGGGGCAATGATAGTTTGCGCATAAAGGGTCGCGTAATAGGTCGTTCCAGGAACTGCAGAGAATGTTTGAGAAAGAGAACCGTAGTGTCCCGCGCTCGCAAGACTTGGGATCGTATTTTCAGCAGCGGACGATCCACTATGGACAACCGTGCCTTGGGCCTGCCAGCCTGTTCCAGCGACATTCCAAGCATTGATCCCATTTTCAAATCCGGGATTTGCAAGGATATTGGCAGCTGATGCCACATGGGCAAAGCCCAATGCAAACATCGCTACGAATAAGCATGTTAAAAATTTCTTGCATAAATTCTTTCTCATTTTTTGCCTCTCTTTTAAGATGTAAAAATCTTTAATTTTTAACTAAGTGTAAAATCCACGTTAAGAATGTTCTCTGAAAGAATCTCTTTCCGTGGTAGTGGATTGCAATGAAAGTATACCCTATTATTCGTGAATTTCAACTTTTTTACAAAAAGACAAGGTAGCGTTTTCTACAGAAAACATAACTAAATGAATAGCAACGGTTTATAGAAATCTTAAAGAAATCTTATCGCAACTTATCAGCGATCCTGGGGGGAACCGTTGCACAAACATGGATCCGGTCAGAAAGGTATTCAATGCTACGCATATGCCCATGCTTGTGAATAAGATTGATAAGGTCCATCCGATTCAAGGGAAGATCCGCAGAAACTTCTACCAATGATTCGCCTATTAGGTCTTGGATACGCAAAATGAGCGTTCCTAAATTATCACCTGTCTTCGCAGAAATAAAAACAGCGTGTTCAAAGCTATCCGTGAGATTCTCCAGCTCGTGATGGTCTGCCACCTTGTCGATCTTATTGAAAACTGTGACAACAGGTTTTTTATCAGCGCCAAGCTCCTTGAGAACCTCAAGAACAGATTCATGATAATCACGAAATTTTGGATGACTCACATCAACAACATGCAACAACAGGTCTGCTTCCGATACCTCTTCTAAGGTTGCCTTGAACGCTTCGATCAGTTTGTGGGGAAGGCGATGCATGAAACCAACTGTGTCAGAAAAAATAACCTTTTGCTGGTTAGGAAGGATATATTGACGCGACAAAGGGTCCAGCGTTGTAAAAAGGCCGTCTTTGGTCTCTTGGTGGGCGTCTGTCAAAAGATTAAGCAGTGTCGACTTCCCTGCGTTGGTATAACCAACCAAAGAAATGGCTGGGGTCTTGCTGTCCTGACGTTTTTTACGTTTTAATTTTCTGGACTTCGCGACCTCGCTAAGCTCATGCTTGAGCTTTGAAATACGCTGATTGATCCGTCGACGATCAGCTTCCAACTTTGTTTCGCCAGGGCCTAATGTTCCGATCCCGCCTCCAGGCCTGGACATTTCGACACCTTTGCCCGTAAGCCGGGGCAAAAGATATTCCAGCTGCGCTAGTTCTACCTGCATCTTTCCTTCTTGTGAAACCGCCCTGCGGGCGAAAATATCGAGGATCAATTCCGTGCGGTCAATGGTCTTTGTCTCAAAAACTTCTTCCAGATTACGTTGCTGATTCCCTTTCAGGTCCTCACTAAAGATCACAACATCAATATCTTTATTAAGACAAACTTCTGCGATCTCCTTGACCTTGCCCTCGCCGATCAAAGAACTCGGGTTGGGATCAATATTCTTGCATAAAACAATGTCTATAACTTCAGCGCCGCAAGAAACAACAAGGCTGTTCAATTCATCTGCGATATCCTTAATAGGCCAATCATGACCTTTGCGAAAAGTAATGATCACTAATAGTGCACGCTCAGTCATCTCTCCTCGCTTTCCTCAATATATCTAATATTTTATCTGCTATTTGGTCGGCATCTTCCATGGCTCCAGCCTTGACCCATGTCAGGCGAGGATCCTTGCGAAGCCAGGTGAGTTGTCGTTTCGCGTAACGCCGAGTATTCCTTTGAATGATCTCTTTCGCCTGTGCTTGAGTTATTTTCCCTCCTAACACCTGTCTGATCTCTTTAAGGCCGATAATGCCTAAGGCGGTCTGGCTAATAGATTTCTTGCTTATCTTTTGGATCTCATCGACCGCACCAGAAGCGAACATCTGTTCAACCCTCGCGTTAATGCGGGCATACAGAACATCGCGATCGAACGAGATCACAAAGGCAGCCACATCGTGGGTGCTCCATAAGCCTTTGCGCTTTTGCTTAAGAACGCTTATCGGCTTTCCCTGGGTCTCATAAACTTCCAAAGCGCGGATGATCCTTCTTGCGTCATGAACATGAATCTTAAAAGCAGCAGCAGGATCCACACGTTGCAACCGAGCGTAAACAGCCTCAAGCCCAAACTCTTTGATCTCCTGTTCAATACGTTGACGCACGAGAGCATAAGAACTATTACGCTTTTCTTTAAAGATACCGTCAAGCAAGATCGCCATGTACAAACCGCTTCCCCCAACGATCAAAGGGATCTTCTTTTTTCGCTCAATGGTCTTAATAGCTGCAAGAACTTTCGTACGAAAGATAGAAACATCAAAATCCTCGCTCACAGAGATCGTGTTGATCAGATGATGTTTGACCGATCTTAAAGCTTGCGCTGACGGTTTAGCTGTTAAGATCGAAATCTCTTTGTAGACTTGCATCGCGTCACAGGAAACGATTTCCGCGTCTAACCTCTTAGCCAAACATAAAGCAACATCCGTCTTCCCTGAGGCGGTGGGGCCAACAATAAAAATAAGTTTTTTACGCATGCGCGGTTTAAGGATAGATCAGGGTGGGATAGCCAAGCGTTGATAATTTTTCTTTTAATTTCTTGGCCGCGTCCAATGAGGCGAGCTCGCCAACACGCACGCGGTAGAATTTATTTCCTTTTTTATCTTCTGTTTGCACCATATACCCATAATATCCGCGTACTTTGAGGTCTTCCATGAGTTGCTGGGCCCGCTCCTGGCTTAAAAAAGCGCCAACCTGAACCGTAAAAAATTGCTTCTCTTCCAAAAGCTGCTTTGCTGTATACGCCTCAAGACTATCCGGGAAATCAACCATGATCTTTCTTAGATAGCGTCGCGCAGGCTCCCAATTGCGAAGCTTGAGGTTGGCACGCGCGATCTTCAAATACACTAAGCTCAGATAGTTAGAGCCGGGTCTTTGCATTAATAGCTGATGAGCTCGTTTGAGGGCTTCACGATAATCGCCGGCAATATCGTAGGAGCTGATGACACCGACCGAAGCTTGATCATAAAGGTCCATGTCCTTAGTTCCGTCGATGATCTTCTGAAAATTACCCCGAGCCTTATCGTTCTCCCCAAGATACAGCTGACTTAAAGCTAGATAATACAAAAACATTTCTTCTTCATCGCCAACATTCTTTCTTAAAGCCTTCTCGCATAAATCCATAACCGCAGAGAAATCTTCTTGCAAAACCGCTGTTTTAACATCTTCCAAGGACGCAAAAACACGCGCTGGGCTAAGAATGCTCAAGCCAACAGACAACAAAATAGTGGTCAGGATCAAATGATTTCTTTTCATATCAGTAGCCATTCGTTTTTACATTAACAAGAGAGGCTTCATTATAAATGTTTCTGTTCTTAAAGCAATGGATTTTTAAGCGCACGATAACGTCCCTAAAAAGATCTTAATGCCTTTCCGCCTTTGTTTCCTGAGCATTTTTCTTAAGCTCGCCTACCTGGCGCTTAAGTTCTTCGACCTGAGCTTTGAGATCAACAATCTCACCTGACAGTTCATAAAACCGTCGTGAATAATATTCTTTATCTCCCTCAACGATGATCTGCGCGCCTACCCGTCTTGTCTTGGCTCCCTGGGGGACGATCAACCGATATCCACCAGTTACTTGGATGACCTCCATACCCTCGGGAACATCACCGCCTTGGGCTGCAGGAGCCTGGTCTGGCTGCGCGAAAACGTTTACGGAAAGAGCCAGGATGCAGAAAAAGACGAAAAACAAGCCTATTGCTTGACGACGCAAGGCAATCATCGCTGATCCTTTTATTTTTTGTTCTTCTCTAAAAATGGCCAAACGCCCGCCTTCCTGCTCTCTTCTGTCGCGTCAAGAGCTTGGATACGCTCTTGAGCGTCTTGTTTGCTGATGCCAACACTTTTAACATTTTGCTCTTCTCGCACAATGAACATGCATCCTGTCAGAGCAAGAAGCATCATCGCGCACACGATCCTTTTCATGATGAACTCCTTTCCATAAGATCATTATTTTTTTCTTAACGCCTGCCGCTGCAAATTCCCCTTATAACCAACCTCAACAACCTCTAAAAGATCTACCTTAAAAACAACAAATTTATCGGACATGCCCATTTCAAAATCTTCATGTTTTTTCTTTGTATGAATACCGCTTAGGATCCGCTTGACAGTAAGGGCTACTTCTTTTTCCTCCAAGAGCTTTCTCAGCTCAGGCGTTATCTTCTCGCCTTCCAAGACAACCGCATTCCCGTTGATCTGGTAGCCCTTCAAGGACTCTTCATCCACAAAAGATAACGACACTTTTGGATCTCGCTTTAGGTTCTCCCAGGTCTTACCGATCGTGCAATCAACCAAATAAACAGCATCATCATCGACCGCTAAAATAAGCTTGGGAACAGCATTTGGCTGCCCATCGCGTGAAGCAGTCGCCACGTGAAGGAACTGAACCCTATGAAGAAGTTTACGAAACTCTTGAACCGCTGGCATGGGATGTATTTTACTCTTTTGTCAACAGTGGGACAAGAAAATATTGCACGAAAAAATCAGGGCAAGCCATGAAAAAAACAGCTCGCCCTGATTCCTTCTTACAAAACTTGCCCTATGATTCTTTTCTGATATGCTGGCGCTCAGCGATCACCTGCGCTGCTACCTTTTCCGACGCTCGCTCATAATGCGAGAACTTCATCGTGTAATGCCCTCGCCCCGCTGTCACCGAACGAAGGTCCGTGGCGTATCTAAACATTTCCGTCAAGGGCATCAGCGCTTTGATGGTCTGGCTTTTTCCTTTAGAATCTGAGCCCATGATCTTTCCACGGCGAGAACTGATATCCTTGGTCACTTGACCTACAAACTCATCAGGAATAATAATACTCGTCTCCATGATCGGCTCTAAAATAACCGCTGCGGCCAACTTGGCGGCTTCCTTAAATGCCATAGCCGCAGCGATCTGGAACGCCATGTCCGAAGAATCAACATCATGATAGGATCCATCGAGAACGGTAACACGAACATTCATCATCGGGTATCCAGCCAAGATACCGTCATGAAAAGCTTGTCGCACGCCCTTTTCTACTGAAGGGACATAACTTTTGGGGATCGCTCCACCAAAAATCTTGTCCACAAACTCAAACTCTTGCCCTTCGCGCGGCAAAGGAGAGAGCTCAAGCTCCACATCGCCATACTGCCCCCGCCCACCCGACTGTTTTTTATAACGATAACGTGCCCGCGCCGTTTTTGTGATCGCTTCACGATAAGAAACTTTAGGCGTTCCTAAATCCACATCCACATGATAACGGCTTTTCATGCGTTCTAAAATAACCTTAAGATGCAGATCTCCAACCCCAGAAACAATAAGCTCTTTGGTGTCGTTATCCCGATGCACGCGAAACGTATGATCCTCCTCACAAAGCCTATGCAGGCTTGTGGATATTTTTTCTTCATCCGCACGCGTCTTAGGCTTGACAGAAGCAGAAATGGAAGGTTCTGGAAAAGTGATCGGATCAAAAACAACAGGTTCCCTATCCTCACACAATGTATCACACGCATGCGTATTCTTTAATTTTGGCAACGCGACAATATCCCCGCAGCTGGCCTGCGAAACAGCGATCTGTTCCTTTCCCTTGAGCATCGTGATAGAGCTGACAGTTTCTTTAGCCCCTTGATTAGCGTTGAGAAAGGCCGTGTTGGGTTTAAGTGTTCCGCTAAGAATGCGGACCAAGGACAAATGCCCCAAATGTGGATCAAACATCGACTTAAAAACAAATCCGGACAAAGGAGCCTGCTCAGAAGGCAAAATGCGCTTGATCTCTTGAGAATGAGGGATGTGGGCTTCCAGCACCGGATGTTCGATCGGTGAAGGCAGATAAGCCAGGACAGCTTCCATCAATTCTTTGATACCCTGATCCAGAAAAGCGCTTCCGCTTAAGATCGGAAAGATCTGCCCTTGCAAAACAGCTTTATGCAAAGCGCAAACAGCTTCATCTGCCGATAAACTTCCCTGCTCTAAATATTTCTCGATCAACGTATCATCAGTTTCTGCCACAGCCTCAATGAAGGACGCGTCAGCAAAATTGATAACACGCGCTTTTGATGAAAGATCTTCTTGAAGATTTTTGATCACCTGATCGACATCTGCCTCAGCCTTATCCGCTTTATTGATAAAAATAAGCCTAGGCATGTTCATATCTTCCAGCTTTTCCCAAATATCAACTGTTCCGGTCTCGACACCATTAACAGCGTCTACAACCAAGATCGCTGAATCTACGGCCCTAAGGGCGGATATCGTTTCTCCGATAAAATCAGAATAGCCTGGAGTATCCAAGATCTGGATCTGATGATCTCGAAAACGAGCCGTCAAAAGACTAGTATTGATCGAAATTTGGCGACTAATTTCATCCTCATTAAAATCACTGGTTGAATTCCCTTTTTGGACATCACCCTTGCGGGATATTTCTCCAGCAAAAAACAGAAGGCTTTCCGCCAGAGATGTTTTACCAGCATGCGCATGACCCAAAAGGGCTATATCACGTTTAAATTTAGCTTCCATAAGATAATCCTTTCATCAAGAAAAGACTTTTTAGTCTTCTAAAAAAATCTTACCTGTTTCAACGTCCAAAGCCGCATGATGCGCTCCGATATCCTGAACAATGTGTTCGCGACATTTGATATGGCGTTCCTTTAGCACATCGCAAATACACCGCACCTCTTCTTCAAAATCTTGATCGGGATCATCGTGTCGGACATTTTCGCTGGCGATCATTTCAACCTCAATATCTTTTGGCTGAGCGCCTAATAAAGTCATATTGGACAGCATCTTGTCGATGGCTTGTCTGGCTTCCTTGTTGAGCAAAGGGTCTTTTTTCTCTTTGGCTCCCCCGTGAATAAAAAGAGCGTGAGCCAAAGCCCCTATTTTATGTGCCGCATCACGAGCGATGATACAAAAGCATGAAGTATCGCGAACATCTGACTTCAAGATGATCTCACCACATCCCGCTGTTGCTTCTCCTTTATGCACATTAACGGATCTTTTCATTGAGCTCCTCCGATCTAAAATGGTTAAAATTTTAAGGGGGCAGTCCTTAAAGATTTTAAGGACTGCCCCCTGAATACCCTACGGGTCCTTTGACATTGACATTCATACGCGTTACCTCCTTGAGACGAGGATCACTAAATTCGCGCAAAAGCTAAGAAGTCATTTTTATATATGGAACCTGAAGATATTTAAAAAAGGAAAAGGGCAGTCCCGCTTTGGCGGGACTGCCCTAAAAAACACATTCTATAGGAGCCAAGCTCTCATACCAACTCCTCCATGCCTACGTAATTGGCTGTATTCTACTCCCGTTCTTTTTATCTTGCAAGAAAAAATCTTTCTTACATCTTTTTCTGTAACCTATAAACCTTTACATTCCAATCACTTATATTTTGCTTAGAAATAAATTAAAAATCCCCCTTATTATCTTAAAATAAAGTTTATTCTTCATCTTTTACATTATACGTTTTTTTAATAATATAATAACTTCCAGTCAATGATAAAATGATCGCCGCAATCCCTATCAACCCTAAGGGATCGATCTTGTCCATCTGCAAAATAATGACCTTGCGCGCAATAGCGATCATCGCGACTAAAAAAACGATCTCAACGTGGATATGGTCTTTCTTGATATACGCCTTGATCGTTTCCAAAACTTCAATCCCGATCAAAATCATGAAGAAAAACCCAAAAATATCCAGCAGGCTCTCCAAGCTGAACAAAAACATTGGCGGCGCAAGAAGAGTCTTGAGGATAACATACCCCAGCTCGATAGTCCCAAAAAGGATCGTGATCATCATCAAAAGGATCAGCACCCGGATGATCGATCGTTCAAACACGGTTAACGCGCTCTGGCTATTGAATCCCATACAAGCCTCCTGTGGTCAAAACATAAAAATCTTATTTGACGATTCTCTCTTTTTGTCCTGCACAGTCTATCGTCTTTATCCTATTCTTGTCAATCGCAAAATGGGTCATATTCTCCTTCACCTGCCATCGCAACTCCCACAGGCGTCAGGGTATGTAAAACGTTAAGCGTATTTTGATGATATTCCAAGACATCGGGCAATCGCTTGTAGCAATGCGGGGACTCGTCAGTTCCAGCGCCACGTAGCTCGACTTTTTTCTCACGAAGCCATTTATTCATCATCTCGCGGGAAACTTTGCCGCCCATACGCTTGCCCCGGCGCAAATGCCCGGCGGCCTGCGTGCGCGACATCACGCGGCCCGCGCCGTGCACGGTCGAGAAAAAGGCCTTTGTGCTTTCTTTGGATTCCACGCCCTCAACGATAACAGAAACATCTCCCATGCTGCCGCCGATAAAACTCTTTTGACCAGGGAAAGCTGGCGTGGCACCTTTGCGGATCACCCAGTATTTCTCGCCGCGGTGCTCTTCTCTCCAGGCAAAATTATGATGGTTGTGCACTTCTTCCCTAATGTTAGCCTTTAAGATCTTAGCCACGCGATTACAAACCCAATCACGGCCCGCGTAAGCGTAACGGCCTGCCAGTTTCATGCACGCAATATAATCTTCGCCGATAGAGCTTTTATCAGAAAAAAGAACTGGGTCCACATTCATGCCATCGCGACCGCCACCGACTTTGATGAAATAAGTCGCGATGCGGTGGCCAAAACCGCGCGAACCAAAATGCACACCCACCCACACACGCTGTTGTTCATCCAAAAAAATATCCACATAATGATTGCCGCTGCCGACAGTTCCCAGCTGTTCACGCGCGAGGTTTTTAAGATCTTTGACAGGCTTGATCTTCCAGGCCGGGTCGTTATAAAGCGCGTGATCAACATATTCTCGATTTTTCATACCAATGCCGAAGGATAATCTCTCAAAGATCTCATCCATGATCCTATGGATGTTCTTTTTTACTTCTTCAGCTGGGATATCCAGCAAAACCGCCTTATTACCGCAGGCAATATCATAACCCACACCTGAGGGGGTGATCTTATCGCGATACACCACAACACCTCCGATGGGAACCGCGTAGCCTGGATGATGATCTGCCATTAAAGCACAATAATCCGCTGTTTTGGCACAGTTAATCGCTTGGGAAAGCGCGCCCTCGATGGGCTCACCCCAGACGGGGATGTTGTGGATAATTTGGAAGGTAGGCATAAAAACAAATTCAAAATTATAAGTTCTAAATCCTAAACAAGCTTAAATTCTCAGAATTCCAGTGACAAAACATTTCGAACATTTGGACTTGTTTAGAGTTTCGATATTCGGATTTCGAATTTTAATTTCATCTTATCTCGCTCATCTCCCCTGTTGTCTTGCGCACCTTTTCCCTCTGTGCATCCGCAGGATATCCGACGCTGATCACAATGTCCAGGCAATCATGTTTTGATAAACCCAAAACCTCCCTGACTCCCTTCTGATCGAACCAGCCGATCCAACAGGTGCCCAAACCTTCTTCGGTAGCCTGCAGGATAAAATGTTCACACGCGATCCCAATATCGATCAAATTATATTGCGTGCCGCGAGTGGCTCCGGCAACTTGCGCAACATACTTGGAGCGCTCGGTGACCACAACAACCAACACTGGGGCTTCCTTGGCAAAGCCGTTCATAGCATACACGCCAGCGAACGCTTTTTCGGCTAATCGCGCGCGCAAAGACGGCTCTGCCACCACAATAAAACGCCATGCCTGCGAATTACACGCCGAGGGAGACAGCCGCGCTGCCTCGAGGCAGCGCTCAAGAACATCACAGGGCACAGACGCCGGCAAATACTTGCGGCAACTCTGACGTTTCTTGACAAGGTCTAAAAATGACATATGATTTCCCTTTTTATTTAGCAGGGCTGCTGTTTTTTGGCAAAGTAAAAATAAATTTTGTCCCAACGCCGACTTCACTTTCGATCCAGATCTTTCCTCCATGAAGCTCAACAAGACCTTTAGAGATGGAGAGCCCCAGACCCGTTCCCTTTGTCCCGGGATCACGCGCGAGAGGATGATTGAACTGCTGGAATTTACTAAAAACTTTCACGAGATCTTCTTTAGAGATCCCTGGCCCCGAGTCTTCGACCATGCACTGCACGTGACCACCCTGGTCCTCAGCGGAGACCTCAATAAAACCTTTTTCAACGAACTTCAGAGAATTACCGATAAGGTTAACAAGGACCTGGATCATCTTATCCTTATCCACATCGATCATGATAGGTTCAGCTGAAAAACGACAGCGCATTTCGATGCGGTGGTCTTTTGCCTGCAGCTCAAAAGTACGGCAAACCTCACGCATAAGGCCGGTAATATCTTGATAGGCTTTGCGCAGTTCAATTTTTCCTGCTTCGATCTTTGATAAATCCAGCAAGTTGTTAATAAGGTCTGTCAAGCGCTTAATACTGCTAAGAGAAATATTTAAAAGCCTATCTTTGATTTCCTTGGTATTCTGGGCGCTTTCGTCCAACAACTGTGAAAGGCTTCCTTTGATAATTGACATCGGGGTGCGTAGCTCGTGAGAAACCATGGAAACAAATTCAGACTTGAGCTGATCTTTTTTCTTGAGCTCTTCTTTTTGCTCCTCAAGGATCTTGTTCTTTTCCTTTAGCTGAGTTGTTGTGCTGGCCAGGACCTTAGCCATCTGGTTGAACGAACGGGACAGATCCGCTAGTTCGTCCTTGCCCTGCACATCAATGGCCTCGTCATACTTACCTCTTGCCACATTCAGCGATGCATCACGAAGCGCGAGGATCGGCCGAATGAACGCGCGGCCAGCCAAGTGCACCAAGATCAAGACCACAATGATCAAGAATCCCATAACAAACAGGATACGGTTACGAAAAACAATAACAGGAGTAAAAGCCTCCTTGGTATCGATCTCGGTCACAACGCACCATTGCTGGTCTGGCAAATATTTTTGCACGCCTAGAACACTGCGCCCTTGATAATTTTTATACGCGACAGGGCCTTGCCGATGCTCAGGGCTAAAACAAGCGTCTGTAGCCTTTGTCCGGACTTCCAAGCTCAGGATAGCATCCTTAACAAAGCGCGATTCCGTAATCATGCGTCGCTCTTTATCGACAATATATGTCTCTGCGCTCCGACCTAAGCCCTCCCGCGCCGCCGTGATATCGTTAAGGACATCCGCGCGACTTTTTAAGAGAACGACCCCAGAATATTCTTCTGTGCCCCAGTTACGCACACCGTCTAAGATCGTCAAAAACTTTTCTTTTGTATAAGGATCTTCTTCAAACCCCATAAAATAAGCGCCTTTTTCATATAAAATATGCAAAAATTTAAACGGCACTTTTTTTCCGATCAGCAAACGATTCGTATCAGCGATGATATTGCCATGGATATCCCAAATGCTAATATTGTTAATGCCCGAGGGTTGATCAATGTATTCATAATCGCTGCGGGATGCTCGCTTGATCTCGTAGTAGACCGAATCGATATGACGCTGGATAGAATCTGTTAGCTGTAAAGAATTCGCACCCTGGGGATCTAAAAGCCGGATTGCATATGACCCCGAAAGTTCTTTGGCTTGCTCTTGACGCAAACGGATAAATTGGTTGACATGCGCCGCGCGAGAATCATTGATCGCGCGCAAATTCCCGATCGTGCTTTCCTGAAGACGCGCTTTTGTGTACAAATAATTAAAAACGCTGATGACAACCAACGGAATGATCGAGATCAGGATCAGGGAAAGGAAAAACTTTACTCCAAGTTTCAATTCTTTAAACATGTTTATTCTTTTATATGCAAAGCGGCCTTAATATGCCGACAAAGATCCTCAAGGTCGTACGGTTTTTTAATATAACTTTCCACTCCGCTGTGCAGCACCGTGTGGATCAGTTCTTCATCCTCTGATCCTGACAACACAACGACAGGGATCATTTTCGTTTTAATGGATAACTTGATATTCTTAAGCATTGCCAGTCCGCCGCCCGCTGGCATATTGATATCCAAAATAATGACATCCGGCATTTCCGCGTGGGTCAAACTGGTCCCGGAAAGCGCGTCATGGGCGATCAGGACCTTGTATCCTTTAGAGCTTAGGTTCATCTGCAAAACCATCGCCAGATCAATATCATCTTCAACGATCAAGATCTTATGCATACTTTATTTCTCCTTTATAAACTTGCTTATGGAACAATGATGCTCTTAGTCAGCGTTCCTCCTCGACTACAGAATGCCTTGACTTCCAGCGTGGCGCCAGCATCCACATGGGGAATAAGAATATTGACCTCAAGTTTTGTATTGTTCTGACGATTAGGTGTCTTTTCCAGGATCACATTGCCATTGATACTGACCTCAAGACGATTGATATGGTGACGGTTTGGGTCATAGCTAGAATGCAGCACCTCGATGGCTAGCGTCCTGCTGGATGGGTCATATGCCAAAATAATATCTTGAGGCGGATGGGCAAAGGCATTTGGACAAAGGACAAAAAGTAGCAGCAGAATGACAACAGATATTTTTCTCATGAGACCCTCCTCTTTAGCAGATAACACGCGATGACAATGCGCAAATACATGACCTACGCCAGAAATTCTTTGATCTTAGACATAAATGAAAATGATGAAAATAACCCAATATATTTCTCTGCGCCGTTGTGGACACAGCGATCCAGCAGAGCTTCAACATCTGCCAGGTTCCCGGCTAGATCTGTATTGACCTCGATCCCGCCTTTATCGACCTTATAAAGAATAATTGTTGTCTTTTTCATAGATAGGCTTTTAGGATCAAGGCTGCCCTTTTTAGGTTTAGGCGTTAAAATATCAATAGTGTAGACAAGCTTATCAATAGGGATCTGCAGCTCAGCGCCTAGATCAAGGACAACAAGGTCAGGCTTTACATCGCTGACAACAGAAACAACCTCTGCCTCCTGTTGGACCAAGGTCACGATATGTTTCGCTTTTTCTAACTGCTGACGCATATCCTGCAGGATCTTTTCGTCAGAGCCAAAGATAACGATCTTTTTGCCTGCGCCTGTTTTTTTCTCTTCTGCTTTTATCGAAGGTGCCTGTGTGGCCTTTTTCTCCTCTGTTAAGACCTTTTCCGCGGGCTTAATGGCGGCAGTGTTTGAAGTAGGCGCTGGAACGCTCCCGGGATCCGGCAAGCGCCCGACAAGCTTGCTGACCTGTTCTAGAAAATGATCGACAGCGATAGGCTTAGGCATAAAACCATCAACACCCATTGACAAGAAAACATCTGCCATTTTAGCTCTTGAAGAAACAACAAAAATAGGAATACGGCGAGTTGACTCATTCTGACGGACAGCCTTAAAGAAATCCAAGCCACTGATCTCCGGCATTAAAATATCTAAAATAATAACAGCTGGGGCTTGCTCTTTGACCTTTTGTAGCCCGCTAGAAGCGTCTGCGGCGACTTGAACATTATAGCCCTGAGAATCCAGAATAGCTTCTACAAATTCTCGATCTTCTTTTACATCGTCAATAACTAAAACTGTCTTTCCCATGATCTCTCTTTATGTCTATGAACTTCTTTTGATCCGCTGATACGCGCATGTTTCTTTTCCCGGCCAGTCCTTGTATAGAATATCACGAATTGGCACGCAAAGGAATTCTCTGCCGGATTTTGTTTTGTGCAAGCCTAGCCGACTGGCATAAACACGACACAAAAACGCTCCATCCTCTTGACGCATGAGCTCTTCGCACGGATCACCGTCTTTTATCCCGCAGCACATCCCGCAGCTACGACAACGGCCTTCCCATGCCTCGGCTTGTGCCTCTTGAAAATCCTGGTAACGTAATCGATCTTGCTCGTCAAGCACGGCTATAGCGCCTTTCTAATGAAATATCTAAGAATGATTTATTTCCTTAAAACATCGCCAACTTTGATAAGAAACTACTTAAAGATCTATAAGGCCTTATGCTTAAAATGCACAACGGTATCGCACTCCGGAACTTCAGCCAAAACATCTTTTTCCAACGCCGCTG
>JAKQPK010000042.1 GCA_029564765.1 Candidatus Omnitrophota bacterium | reverse complement strand
GCGAATGAATTTTTCAAGCTCGTCTGGATCAAAATAGAGCCTGCCACCTGTGGGTTTATAACAAGGCAGTTTGCGATCAAAGACCATTTTGTAAATGTATTTTTTGGTGGTTTTAAGAAAGGCGGCGGCTTCATCAACGGTTAAATATTCCTTCGTCATACTTCTCTCTCCTTTCGTTAGGTTCAGAGAGAACAGTACTATTTTATTATATAAAATTCCTATTTTATTCCTATTTTATTCCTATTTCATTCCCATCTCATTCCTAAAATTGCTTAATTCGAATTTGACTAAGTGTTAGACGGGTGACGCTGGAGTTCCTTTTTTAGAGTTCCCTCTGTATACGGATCTCCAGAAAATTTTAGTAACCTGTCGCGCAAAATTTGTAAGCTATATGGAATATTGTTTTCATAAAGAAATTCCAGAAATGCTCGAAGTGATTTTGTTATTTTATATTTTCCATTATTCATATCTATCAAATATCCACTTTCAACACTCTTAATAAAGCCTATATAGACCTCCCCCTTATAGCTATTGTCAATATCAAGCAGCTTCTTTGGAATGCCGCGCTTTCTTGCTTCATACTGAAGGGCATTTATATCACCAAAAGGTTTTTCCCATGCTTGGTAAAGTTCCTCTATGGAAGCGTTATTCTCAAGCATTATTCGTATTGTTCGCATGATGTCGTATTCAGACATCTTATCGACCGCTTGATCTGCTCGCTTCTCAATCCTCGATTTATCTTGTTTTATATCAAGAAAAATATTTAAGATATCAACAAAGTCTGAATCTATGGGCTCGGGCTTAGAATCCTTCCCAAGCGTTAGCTCGCCAGCAAGAATAGCTTCAGCGGCTTCTTCAGCCTTTTTTAGATATTCAGGTGATTTCTTATATTTACTGATTCTCGCTTCCTGTCGCTGTATTGCTTGTTTCGCTTCGCGAATAAAGTTTTCTCGGAAAAGTTCCTTTGCTTTCTCGATTAGTTCTTTTTCGCTTATTTTGAAAATATGAGCGGCCTCATCTAAAAACTTCTTTTTTGCTTCTGTCATTTTAGGTAAGAGTATTGCTAGTCTTTTTCTGTATTCCTCGATCCATTTACTATTTTCCACAAAATCCCTCGGATTTTCGGTCGGCATCATTGATGAACCGATCTCTCGTTCAAAATCAGTACTCATCATTGTTCTCCTGTCTTGAATGCGATTGTTTTGCTCTCGCTCTTTGTCTGTAGCTCAGGCAAGCTCGCGATGATTTCTTTCTTGCGCGAATCCAAGAGGCGAAGATAGACCGTGGTCATTTTTATATCGCTATGTCCAAGGAGCCGTGAAACCGAGTAAATGTCGCCTGAAGCCTCAAGCGTCATCATTGCGAATGAATGCCGTGCAGCATGCCAGCCAAAAGCGCGGTCTATGCCTGCTTTCTTTCGCCATTTGTCTAATGGTCTATAGACGTTTGCTTTTGTCGCAGTGAGGCGTGGAAAGACCAGCTCGTCGCGGCGGTGAAGCTCTTTGCCATTGATAAGATTCCAGGCTGAAGGGGAGAGCGGTATCGATACAATGCCTTGCGTTTTACTTTGTCGCTTGACAATCATGGGTTCAGGCGTCCGCTCAATATCGCCCCAGGTAAGGCTCTTTAGGTCGCCAAGGCGTAAGCCAGTGAAGCAGGACAAGAGAAAAGCGCGTCTACATTCTTCTGAAAGTTCGCCGCCGAGTGCAGGTGTATTATAGAGTCTCTGTATTTCTTCAATGCTTAGAAAGGCTTTCTTTTGCTCAGGAACGCGAATAGCCTTTACACCTTTAGCAGGATTCCGTTCAATAAGTCGCTCACGCTCTGCCTTAAATAGAAGTGTCTTCAGCGCATCCAGGTAGTGCTTCGCAGTCGCCGCCCCCAGGGTTTCTTGCTCTAAGAGATAGGAGCGATAGCCATCAACAAAGCGTTCGTCCACATCGCAAAGCAGGGTATCGCCTGCATATGGTCTTAGGTATCGTAGGCTTTTTGGTAAATGCGCTTTCTTGTCATAATCCTTTGCGATCTTCTCGGCATATCCAATGATCGTTTCCTTGGAAGCGACAGGATCGAGTAGTTGATAGCGTTCGGACGCAAGTTGCAGCTCTCGCTTGTGGCGGATCGCCTCGGCCTGTGCCATAGTCTCTCGCCTCGAAGCTGCATCTTTTGGA
>JAKQPK010000035.1 GCA_029564765.1 Candidatus Omnitrophota bacterium | reverse complement strand
GGCCTAATGGCGAGATCGCGCTTTATAACAGCGCGCAGGTCATTGTTGAAGGAACAACTTATTCTCGCGCGACTGAATCATTACTTAACAGCATCAGCAATCATTCAAATAACCGCGAACTCCCATCTGTCGTCATTCCTGCAAGCCTGTCGAGCTTAACAGCTCAGCCTGCCGTCAATCTATGGGGCACTCCGCCAAACACAGGATCAACACATACCCTGACAAGCGGAAGCTATAAAATTCCTTCTATCACCTTAAGCAACTCCTCAAAACTGACCATAAGCGGCGATGTCACGCTTTATGTCACAGGCAATGCTTATGCAAGCAATAGTTCTTCTATTGAGATCACATCAGGTTCAAGCCTGACATTATATATTGACGGTATTCTTGGTGTCTCTAACACAGCGAAAGTCAACAATGTTACAAAAATTCCATCTAAATTCCTTGTCTATAGCCGATACAGCAGCCCTAACGGAATTCAAATGTCAAACAATCTCAACCTCTACGGCGCTGTCTACGCCCCTGACACAGAGGTCGTCCTGAGTAACAGTGTTGAATTTTTTGGGGCCTTCGTGACAAAAACCATGAACCTTTCCAACTCAACAAAGGTCCATTACGATGAAGCCCTTCAGAATCTTGGCGGGAGCTCTGGAAGCAATTACTCTGTAACAACGTGGCAGGAAATTTAAAATATCATCCGCTTCTACCTATGAATAAAAAACCCACGCCGACCAACAGCGAGCTGCGCTATCAAAGGATCAGACATGTTCTTTTATTGATATTGGCACTGAACTGGGCCGTTGCCGCTGCTAAGATCATCTATGGTCTGACAACGCGCTGCGCGAGCATGACAGCGGACGGCTTTCACTCGCTGGCCGATGGAGCATCAAACCTGATCGGGCTTGTGGGGATCATATTTTGCGCGCAGCCCATCGATGAGGACCATCCTTATGGACATAAAAAATATGAAACATTATTCGCGCTCGGGATCGCGGCATTCTTAGGGATTACAGCTTTCAATCTGGCCAAAGAAGGAATACTTCGCCTGTTCTCGCATTCTCTGCCGTCAATCGATAGCACAAGCTTTGTCCTGATGGCCGTCACGATCCTTATCAACATCGGAGTTGTTCGCTACGAAACCTTCTGGGGCAAGAAACTTCAAAGCGATATCCTGATCGCTGATTCCCTGCATACACGCGCGGATCTTCTCACGTCAGCATCGGTTGTCATTTCTCTTATTGCCGTCAAATTAGGCTATCCGATCGCAGATCCTTTAGCCTCTCTTTTGATCGCAGGATTCATCGGCTATAGTGGATGGAAGATCATTAAAGCGGAGTCCGGGATCCTCTGTGACGCGATCGCGATCCACGATCGAAAGCAGATCGAAAATATTGTTTTGAATATTGAAGGCGTAAAAGGATGCCACAAGATCCGATCTCGAGGGCGTCCGGACGATATCCACCTGGATCTACACATCCAGCTTGACCCTGCCACGCGCATGGATAAAGCCCACCAGATCAGCTATGAGATCGAGAATGCGATCAAAAAAGAGATCCCCTGCGTAGCGGATGTTCTTGTACATTTAGAGCCACTGGAAAGAAAAAGATCATAAAAATAGTTTTAGTCTTTATGTTCAATTTTTCTCGTCCAAGACCGCCAATCCAAGACTTAAAATAACACCAGCAACGATCAGTATGATCACCCAAAGAACTTCTGGGCTAAATGCTTGAGGAAAAATATTGATCTGCTCAAGAGGGATCACTTTCCCCTTAGGCGTTACCATCATCGACAGAGTTTCTTTCCATGGCCAGATCTTGCGCAAAGATCCCAGTACAAGACCCGCGAGAACGCTAAGCGTCAGATCATAGTAATGGGCAAGCAACCAGCGCAACAAGCGCACGAACGCGATCAATCCAAAGAGGCATCCGAATGCAACAAAGATCAAAATGTCAAAATGACGCTCGCTAACCGCTGCTATGATATGCTCGTATTTTCCTAAAAGAAGCAAGATAAACGCGCCGGAGATCCCGGGCAGGATCATCGCGCAGATCGCCACACCCCCGCTGATCATCAGAAACCACCACGCGTCTGGCGTCTTCACAGGGATCATACCCACAAGAAAGAACATCGCGCACGCGCTGATCAGAAAAACCGTAGTCTTGACAAAATCTTTTTTTTCTACTTTTTTGGCAATAACAAAAACAGTAGCTACAATTAGACCAAAAAAGAACGCATGGACATAAACAGTCCGATGCGTCAAAAGCCATGTCAGAAGCTTTGATAAAGAAAAAATGGCCGTCAAGATTCCCGCCAGCAGAACAGCGAGGAATTGCCATCCCGTTCCAGCGAAGGCTTCTTTTATCTTCCCCCGAAAAAGGTGCCCAGCGAACCGCCCATCAAATGACGCGACCGAAGCGATCAACTCTTCATAGATGCCCACTAAGAATGCGATCGTCCCACCAGAAACCCCAGGGATCAGATCCGCGATCCCCATACAAAACCCTTTTAAAAAAAGAATTACTTTTTGTTTGATCATTTTTACTCCTTGTATGGATTATTTTTCTTTTCATCCTCCAAAACCTTGGCAAGTTGAGGACTTTCTAATAAGTTCCCATAATGAAAAATAACCACAGCTCCGGCGCCAGAGCGCTGAGCCGCCTGAATCTGCTGAGCAAAAACCTCTGGAAGCTTTAACAGTTTATAGGCGCCGACACCCATATAGACCTTACGAAAATCATCGACCTTTGTCTTAGCTTCTTCCATGTATTGCCGATAATCGATCACGTTATCGGGATAATCCATCAATTCAACAAAATCAACGATCCCCTTATTGATCCACGATGGCCAATCCTGAAAAGAATCCTCATACGCGCGCGCATACGAAACGCAACCAGTCGTGGCAACGCCGATGCCTGGATCTTGCTTTCGAGCAGTTACGGCAAGTTCGTCAACAAGGCTTGTGACCTGCTCGCGCTTCCACGCGCGCCAGCTTTCGGTCTTTTCCGTGAAGGCCTTAACTGCGGTCGCCTCTTCAAAACGTTTCACATTCGCCTGAGAGTACCCATAAGATGGATCGACGTCTGGATAACGAATATAATCGAATAAAAAGCCATCTAGACTAGGATACGCGCTTGCGATCTCAGCGATGACATCATTCAAATATTTCCGGATACGAGGGTCCCCTGGCTCTAAAAAATATTGATTGTCGATCTTGTAGTCTTCGATCTTCTCTTTTGGCTTTGTGTTGCGCGTCAGGATGTCCGGGCCGTACGTTCTCAGCAAGACCGCGTCCTTGTTCGTGCTAAGGCTTAACAGATTGACCCACGCATACACTTTGACCCCCGATGTGTGGGCTTGCTGGATCAATAAGGCCAGCGGATCTTCGCCCACCTTTTTTAGGCTATCTTGATATGGAGAATCATCTGAGATTTTTGATGGGAACCACGCGCGATTCGCTCTATAAATTTGAACAAAAAGGATCCCTACGCGGGCTTTCTTAGAAAAATTTATAAGATCCTGGATCGCCGCGCGGCTTGTTAAAACCGGCGGTGTTTGTATGACGCTCACAAATAAATGTATTGGAACCTCTTGCTGAGCGCCTGCAGGCTCAAGCAGTCCGCCCCAAAACACTACACAGAGGCTGATCATGCAGAAAATAAAAGAAGAAACTTGCGACCTTTTCATCATACGAACACATTGTAATTCATTTTTATAAGAAAATATATTATTTACTCATAAAAAAGCCCTCAGCGATCCTGATCGCTGAGGGCTTACACACAGCAAACGTTAACCTAATCGGGATTAAATATGCTTCTCGCCTTTAACAGCTCCGGCTTCCCACTTGCTAACGCCCGACATAACATCTTTAAAGCACAACTTCGCTAATTCATCAAAGTTACTTTCCAAGATCCTTTGGATACGTCCTGGTTTGGAATAAAATTCACGCATCCCCCACGCGCCAAGCCGTCCCAAGTCCTCGATGGACAAATGTTGCGTTGGAACAACAGGATGGAGAAAATCCCATTTAAGCATGTCGATCTTGTCCGGATCGATCCAGCCGCGCTTGATCCCGTCCGTCCAAATAGGCGATCCCGGAGGAGGCGTCAAGTATCCAACCCACATAACATCCGGATCGACCTGCTCCGCGAACTCGAATCGTTGCTTGATGATCGCTTCTGTATCATAATCAAACCCGATCATAATATCTCCAACGATCGCGATATCATTCTTGCGCAGGATCTCAATGGTCTTGAAGATCTGATCGACCGTGATCCCTTTGGCAAGTTTGCGCAGCTCATCGTTGCTGGCAACTTCGATACCAAAAACCGCCATGAACATGCCTGCTTCTTTCATCAACGGAATATCCTTTTCAAGCTTTACCCAATCACTGGCACAGCCTAAGCTGACCCACTTCATTTTCAGATCACGCTTGATCTTTTCATTACAAAACTCGCGCACGCGGGCGGCATTTAAGTTGAAATTATCTTCCTGGATAACCATAACTCTTGTGCCGAATTTCTTCTCCAAAGCTTCCACCTCGTCAACGACCTTCTGGGCGGATTTGGAGCGCCAAAGATTAAATTGGCTCAACGCGCGCGGATCATGCTCGCTCCACTCATAACAAAACGTGCATCCATGGGTACAGCCTCTGGATGTAACGATCTCAACAAATGGCTTCCAATACGTATGCCCGACATACTTATCCATCGGAAAAAGGTCATATGCAGGGATAGGAAGAATATCCAGATTCTTGATCAGATCGCGGATCGGCCCAAAAACGACCTTTCCGTCCTTACGCGAAGAAAGACCCGCGATATGGCTAAAATCAACCTTCTTCTGATTCATAGCGTCCATCAGGTCATTGAACGTCAACTCCCCTTCACCCATGACAACAAAATCAATCGCTGGATTCTTCTCCAAGGTTTCTTTGCCGAAATAAGAATACCAAAGCCCTCCAACAACGATCTTAACATTGGGGAGGATCTTTTTGATCTCCATAGCCGAATCATTAAAATATTTCTGAACGGCAAAACCACCGTAGGAATGAAGGACATCACCTAAAACCACAACCTCCGGATTCTTCTCTTTGATGATCTCCAACATTTTTTCTAGGGGGATCTCCAACGCCTTGCAATCCAGAACTTCCGGCGTGACCGTCCCTTTTTCTCTAGCATAAGCAGCCCAGCTGGCATGCATTTGATTTGGCGCGACATGATGGCCATGCGTTGCCCATGAACCTAATTGCGGCGTAACGAACAATACTTTCATTTCACCTCTCCTTTGTTTGTGGTGTTGACCATGATGCCTTTGGACCATATCTGCACAACCTCGTCCATAGCGGACTGGAATGACATGTTCTCGTTCTGCAAGAATTCCGGGTTAATGACAGCATCCACGGCTCCCAAAAATGACCGCATCGCGATCGCCGCATTGACCTTGCGGAGCTTTCTCTTCTGAATGCCTTGCGTGATGAGCTCTTGGACTTCCGTAATCTTTTCTGTGCGGTACTGAATAAATTTTTGCCAAAGGTGCGGCAGCTCGATCTTGATATCCCCTAAAAAATGCTCAAACCATGGCGACAATTCTTTTTGAATGAACAAAATGTTCTGTGAGATGATCTTGATAGGGTCTGGCTCGTCTTTCTTGATCGTAAGGATGTTTTCATTGATCCGAGCGCAGAGCTGAACGAACATCGCCTGCGCGATCTCATCCTTGCTAGCAAAATGCTTGTAGATCGTATTCTTGCTCATCCCCAGGTCCTGGGCGATCTCATCCATCGTGACCTTTCGATAGCCAAACTGGATCATTCGCCTTTCAGCAGCAGCCAAGATATTGTCTTTAACTAAATTGGGGCTCATCAAGAATTCTCTAGAATACTGATCTCGTATTTTCAGTATTCTATCAAACAATGGCTATTATCGCAATACAATTATTGGCAGAACTAAACTGGCAACAAAAAGGGGTCACCATTTGATGACCCCTTTTTGTATCAAACTGGCTCCCCTACGCTACAACAAAACGCGCTCAAGGTCGAGCTGATTAACACGATTCATTCTAGGCTCAAAGCTGTATAAAAGCAGTATGAGATTGGATACGCATTCCCTTGCTAGAAAAATAGCCATCTCACTCTATAGGCATTTCTTCTCTAGTAATCGTATATATCCCAAAATAGGTATATTCTTTATCTAAGATGACATAGCCTTTGTTACCACTACGGATCCTGCTTTCTACGACTCTTGTCCTGGGTAGCTCCGGAAGCAATTCAAGTGCCAGAACGGGCGGTTCCTCAGCGAACGGCTCCTCAACCAAAGAAACTTTCACTTCAACACACTGCGTTTCAGATAATGGCGACGTCTCTTTTCTGCATGATCCGCCAAATACCATTAATAGTGCCAAAATTACCAAGAAAAATGAAATCAATAATATGACTATTGGCCTTCTTCTTTTCTTTTCCATAAAACCTCCAAAATTAAAAAACATTTAAAAATCCCTAGAACGCTTCTGAACATCTCTTTACGCTACATGGGTTTATGATAAAGTGTTCTTCTGGAAAGTCAATTGAAATTAAAAGCGTTGGGGGGTCTTGAAAATGTAGCGCAAGGACGTCCTCCGTCTTTGGCGGAGCTTTCTCGTTTCACTCGGTCGGAACCTCATCCTTCGGATAAGATTTTTCTTTTAACGAGAAATTGTTAATAAAAAAGAGATGGCCGAAAAGCCATCTCTTTTTTATCAAACTAGCTCCCCACGTTGGACTCGAGGCGTAATTGGGCAAAGCCCTCTAAGTGCAAGGAAATACGTATACTTGTGAAAATGTACCGGCGTCGCGGCCGCGGCACGGCCATCAGTTTATACGATCCTTTACCACCTCTCCCACAAGCGCCAAAGCCGGTTTACAAGAACATCGTGGCCATGGCCGTCCAAGTGCGGGAATATCTGATCGAAAATCCTCAAAGAACACAAACCGCCGCGGGCAATCACTTCGGCGTAACCCGGGCCCGGGTATCCCAGCTGATGACTATTCTGGAGAACCTCCCGGACGACTTTATTTCTACCATGAAAACGACCGAAGATCAATCCCTGCTTAAACGATTCTCCGGTAAGACCCTGCTCCGCATCGCCGCCCTTAACACCCCAGAACAGCGCGAAGCCCATATTGAACGAGTCCGCACTAGAGAAGACCTTGCGCTTTAAAATAGTCTATAACGATTTGCTTTGCCGCGATACCTGAGGGATTTTCACCTCCAGTAATATTACAAGCGAACACATATGTCGAACCGCCATGCTCAAGGAAACCAACAAACCAGCCCAAATTCCACTTCCCATCAGACCCCATGCCGGAACCGGTTTTGCCGTAAAGCGTCCCTTTTTCGGTCTTCTCTACCATCATGATGTCGCGTAATATCGCAATATTCTTTCCAGAAAACGGAAGCTTCCCATCTAAAAGCTTGTTCAAAAGATCAACCTGCTCCTCCGCGCTGATCGTTATCGATGTCGTATCGGGCCGCGGAAGCCAAAATATATCTACCCCGGCCGAAATATCCTGTGAGCCATAACCGATCTTTTCAATATACTCCTTCATTCTGGCATCCCCAACCTGCCGAGCCAAAATTTGATACGCTGGCACTGCCGATACACGAAATGCATCCCTAAGTGATAAATCTTTGTTCCACCCATCAAAGTCACGCTTAACGCCATCCCAGTTATACCATGGATCATCGGGCCCTTTTATAAGCCCAAGCTCAAGCCCAATGAGGGTGTTGTATATCTTAAATGTCGAACAAGGTATGAGCCGCTGGGCATCCCGAACTGGATCAACACTAGTAGTCTTTTCTGTGGATCGGTTATAAACAACAAATGCGGGGCTATAGTCTTTCCAAATAGCCTTGTCAATTTCTTGGGCATTTAAGACTGCCGGAAATAAAAATAAAGTGAATACGAGTAAACTAATCTTCATAATATCCCTCAACCCCTCAAAAAGGATTGATTACCGTTCAGAAAAACAAATTAACTTGCCCTACTTTTTACCGTTGATAATCGCAACGATTGCATCCGAGACTTCATCTGTTTCGTTAATATTCGGGACTTTGTGCGAATAAATTGCCTTGTTGATATAGGAAACTTCCCGTATTAAAACACTCAAAGTCCCCTGCACCGCCCCAGATTATGGCGACATACTGGTACTTATGGGAAGCAAAAAAGTAATTCTCTATTGACAAATCCCATATTTGTCTGTATCAGTTAAT
>JAKQPK010000002.1 GCA_029564765.1 Candidatus Omnitrophota bacterium | reverse complement strand
TTTCAAGGCCATCGCACGCCTGTTGATCTCATCGTAAGCTCGGCTATCAGTAGGAAGGTTTGGTTTTATGCTCTCAGCAGCATAATCCTTCTAGGGTGGAACCTGTTTTTCCCCCATCCAGCGCATCAATTGTTTACTATTGGCGTTGGCATGTTGATCGTTGGTTTTTGGTTGGGACAATTCGTAAAGGATGACAAGAGAGAAACAAGCGTCGCCGCCTTATGGCACAATGGCGCTCAGGATCCTTACGATCCGGCATTTATTCATCGCTCTATGCGCGAGTTAAAGCAGCACGTCTTTCTTAAAAAGCACCAAAAATATATCGGTCGTTGCGTCGCGATGTTTGGCGGCGCGCAAGTTGTGCCTGGCAGCCAGGATTATGAGGACGCCGTTCATTTGGCAAGGATGATCAATTGCCCGATCGTTACCGGTGGAGGGCCAGGCATTATGGAGGCGGCGAATAAGGGTGCGCAAGAATCAGCAAAAAATAATGCACGCTGGAATGTGATCAGAAAATCCATAGGATTGACCATTACCTTGCCGCACGAGCCAAAGCCAAATCCATACTTGGATATTGATCTGCATTTTGAAAAAGACCTTTTTGCTCGTAAGACGACATTTTTTCGTTTTTGTAAAGCGTATGTTATCTGTCCGGGCGGGTTCGGCACTCTTGACGAACTCTTTGATGTGCTGACCCTTGTCGATCGAGGCTTTTTGCGCACGCACATCTACATTCTGAATTCCAACGGTTTTTATGCGCCCTTGCTGCGCCTGATCGAGGAGCTGCGCGATAAAGGATTTTTGTCGATGAGCAGGATTGATCTGGATCGATATGTCCATGTTTTTGATACGCTAGAGGGTATCCGAGACCATATTAACGCGCTGCCTGTGCGCATTAAAACATTTCATTTAGACTTTTCTAATATTGAGAATGAACTTTTGCTAACTCAGCAAAGGCTTGATGAGATCAAAAAGGCGGTCAGCATTTTAGGGAGCGGGCAGGCGATCCAGGCGACGCCTAGGTATCGAACAGCGGTTCGTGACCTGTCTTATCTTGTTTCTTCGCAAGGCGTTTGCGTGATGGCGCGCAGTGTCGCGCGTATCGGCAGGTCCGTGGATGCGGGAGTGGAGAAAGCCAAGCAAGAGGCACCCGCGGGCTTTGAGGTTGGAAAATTTATCAATCTGAAAACAAAAACACAGATCGGCGATCCTGACCCGGATATCATGGTCGAATATTCCCATATATTCTTGCAAAAGATCGGATTGATCAAATATAGCAGCGCCTTTGTTTTCTTTCCAGGAGGTTTTGGAACCCTGTCTTTGCTGTTTGAAGTCATCACTTTGATCAAAACCCACAAGATGGCTCCTGTTCCCTTGATCTTGGCCGGAGAAAGATTTTGGCGGCCGTGGAACGATTTTATCATCAACACCCTTTTGACGCATCATCTGATCGGCGAAGACGGGCCTTTTCTTTATACCATCACCCGGGCGAATGCCAAAGATATCTTGAGGACGATCAACGATCTTTGCGCGAAGAAGTCCAATGGCACATTTTTCCCGCCAAGGATGGGCGCGGAGGCAGAACAAGATCCTGATCTGATGAAGATCATGAATTTTCTGAAACCGGTGCAAGGATTAGGCGCTCAGCATATGGAGCGATATTTGTATGCTGACGGCGCTCAGCGATGTTCTCGTAAAGTAGCCTGGGTTAAGAATAATCCGGAACTTGTTAAGCGACAACCAGGAGAATCTTTGAAGGACTGGATGATGCGGGTTTATGTTCAAGAGAATTTGGGTATTGATGCTAAACAGATCCGGGTCGCGGAAGCCACAGAAACAAAGGTCGTCCTTGATTATTTTAATCGGTGTTTGGTATTAGAAGCCTGTCAATCGTTAGGGCTTGATACGACCAAAGTGTGTCGATGCGCTTTTGACCGCTGCTATGATGTTTTGATGAAATCGATCGATCCAGGGCTTTCGTTCAAGCGTGAATATGTGTATGACAAAGAGGGGAATGTTGTTGGTGGTGTAAGGCCGTATGCGGAATTTTGCCGGGAGATCATTACCTATAATCCGACGCAAGAAAACCCTGAAGTCCTCTCGTCACCTTTGTATATTCTTATCGTTGATGATCAAAAAGTCCAGCGCGATCGTCTTCAGCATATTCTAAAACTGCAAGGACATCATGTCTTTGCTGCCGGCACAACAGCTGACGGGTTGGCTATTTTAAGGCGAAGCAATATGCCGAGCTGGCCAACAATTGATCTGCTTGTCTTAGACTATGATCTCTCCAACGGCGAGACAGGTGGAAAATTCGTGATGGCCATGCGCGCGGAAGTTGGCGGTGTCCCGTATATTTTATGGACGAGCAATGCGACCGATGAGGTAGATTTTTGGATCAATTTAGGAGTCACATGCAAGGAAGAAGAGCTTTTGGCAATGGTAGAAGAATTTGTTGAGAAAAAAGGTGTTTCGTCTGCCCTATCTCAGGGCCCGCCAGCGCAGGGTTTCACTTGTCTTCCTCGCCGGACTCCCGCTGCATCCCCATTTCAAATGCTACCCATCGGATCCTCTGCAATATTTAATGATACCAAAGAAAAGATCGAGATTTTTATCAACGGTTTTCAAAGAAAATGTCAACACGATCTGGGTATGAGCTTAGGCGAATTTGCCCGGATGGTAAGCGGGCGGCGCATTGTCCTTTATGAAATGTTAAGGGAGTTGTTGCAAAATCTTAAAGAAGAACATAAATTCTTTGATCTTGACGTTGCCCAGCAGGCTTTAGGCAAGATCGTTGACGCTTTTTATTGCACTCCTGAAAATAATCTTCGCCCGCGCGTTGAGGTGACATCTTTGACAACCGCTAAAGTTTTTCCTTTCATGCCGGCGTATTCCCAAAGCCTTATTCAGTATACGGCAGAAAATTTTAATGATCTCGGCGTTGAATTTGGTTATTTGGTTTTCAAAGAAGACCATGTCGATATACTTTTGTCTCTTCATCCGGATGCGTCTGAGATCTCTTTTGTTGTGGGGGCCGCTAGACACTATGAACTTGTTAATACGCGAAGGGATATAGCGCCTTTAGAATCTTTGCACGCCAAAGAAGGCATGATCGCGCGGGTTCGTTGTCTTGAAGGAGAATTAAGAAACAGCGGTGCAAGAAAGAATTTAGCATCGATCCGCATACGATTTTATATCAGTAATTGTTTTGGTTATCCTTTTAAAGATGGTGATGGTCATTTTCAGCGCGATGAAGTAACGCAAGAAGAGGTCGTAGCTCTGTGCCTTGAGGCGCAAAGGCTGGGTGTTAATGAGCTTGTTATTTGCGACACAACAGCAGAAGCGAATGTAGAACAAGTTTACGCGCTGTTGACGCATGTTCGTCGAAAGGTCGATCTTAAAGATATGACCTTAGCAGCGCATCTTCATGTTAAAAACTGCGAGGAAGCGGATAAGGTTTTTGCGGCGATCGCGGCTGGGGTGGACATTCTTGATGTTTCTATTTTGCATCAAGGAGGTAATCCCTTGTCTGGCAATTCCGTGGGCAATCTCACAACCGAGGATGTCGCGTTTTTCTTGGACGCACTGGACGCCGATATCGCCGTGGACATCGAAAAGCTCATGAAAGCAGTTCGTTTTATGCGTGAGCATTTAGATGATTTCTTTATCAAAGATTTTTATTCTTTTGGGTTTGATCAACTGACACCTGAAGAAAGAAAAAAATTAAGGAGTTTTATTCGTCAGCAGTTTGGCCTTCCAACAAAGACATCCTCGGGAGTTTCTTCTAAAAACAACGGGAGTTCACCATGGGCGAGGCATACCGCAGAGTGGCTTCATATTCTGCAGGATCACAGCTTGAACGCTTTTAACGTTGCGCACATCCGTCGGAATGTTCACCGTGTAAAAAGATTTATCAAAGAGGAAGGTTTGAACACTTATCAGGTGCGCATGCTGACGATTGCGCTTTGGCTTCATGACATAACCAAAGACCATGCCCTGGAACATTATATTCCAGAGAACATGCAGTTGTCTCAAGCGTTAAGACTTCTGGTCCATCACCTTGAAGGCGCGGATGTCGCTAAAGATATTTTACGTCAGAATCAATATCCTAAAAGTTTGATCTTGGGAGTTCAGAATATTATCCTCAAGCATATGGGGCCGATTAGGGGTATAGAAAATTCTCTCGGATTTATGGAAAGATTCCGTCGTCAACACTGGGATGATCTTTATCAGGCGCTTGAGAGATCACAATTAGCTAAGACACGCAAAGATAAGTTGAGAACATATTTGCTAAAGATTCAGTATGGATTTAAAGAGCCTGATGCCGTTAGCGAAGAAGATAAGCTTGCAAGGATCGCGCGGGATATTGATCTGCTGGATCTTATGACCGTTGGGGGTATCCTGAAGATTATTTTGATAAGGCAAAAAGAGCAGCAGTTTTTTAGGGAGGGAAAGCCTGAAACCGTTGAGGATTCCTTTGATTCTGCTGTAGACAGCGCCAAGGAAATCTTTTCTGACCTTTATACCGTGACGGCCCAGAAAGAATTTCAGCGCCGACTTATCCATCTAGGAGCTGTTAGGCCTGTTGTACAGAGGTCTGCGAATGGAAAGTTATCATCTTCCGGGATCTCTTCATCAGCAAAAGACAAGCCTGTTGTTTTTCTTAATTTTGATTCTCATAAAGATCTTTGGGACGATGTTAAGATCACGCCTGCTAGCTGGTTGCGTCACGCCAAACAAGATGGTCTTGTAGATAAAATTTATCAGATTTATCCACCAGAATTGTTGTTGGCTGGCGTGAATCATGTCGAAGACTGGTGCTTTTTTGACTATTTGTTAGAAAGTCAGAATTTTGCTGTGTATGGCCTGCCTCTTTCGATAAAAGGGTCAGCAATCGTATCGCTTTCGGCGGATTATTTTTCTAACAATACATGGCCGCCATTTAGAGGAGACGAGACTAAGATCAAGAATAAGATCCGCTCTATTATTCAAAAGTTGAATAGCATGAGCCTTAGGATCGCCGCGGTGTTGTTTATCAGGGATTACACCGAGACCGGACGCGAGTACGCTCATAAAGATATGGTCCCTGTGATTGAGAGGATTGTAACTGAAGCCCTTGTTGACCTTGAGCCTTCTAAGGATGTCTTTGAATTTTTAGTTTTTGGCCAGCATGATGAGGTGTATGCTTGGCTGAAAGATCGGTCGAAGGCGACAAGAGGTCAAGCCATAGGTTCTTCGGGGCTTGTGATCGATCGAGAGAAATATTTTGTTGTCGAAGCCAAGGAATCCTTTTCTTTCCCAGGCGCGATCATAGAGCAGCGCGTGATCACAGCGGATAAGTTTTCTGAAAGTGAGATCTATCCTGTTATCAAAGTTTTTCTAAATGGCGATATATTTTATGTTGGAAATAAATATTATTTGGTCATTGAGCTTTTAGGCGGCAAAAGGATCTATTGGGGTGGACAGCACAATCTTTCCTATAGCTTCTTTTTTGATCATTATCGCGAAGAAGCTCAAGCGATCATCGATCAAGGAGGAGTTGTTTGGGATTATTTAGACGCGCATGTTGATATCGGCGCTCATGTTGGGACACCTTTTTTGAAAAAGGAAAGCGTGCAGTGGGAAAAAGAGATCGTTTTTGGTTTTTCAAGGCTTCAATGCCACGATTATCTAGGGTACTTGGCCACAACAGGGATAGCGTCTAGGATTAACCTTGGGCACAAGCTTGGTAGGTTCGCGCCTAAGCCGTTCAATCTTCAAAGCCTTCCCGCTGACACATATAGCCTCAACGAATTGGCTGATGCACGTTTTGGGCTAAGCATTATGGACTTGGACATTGATATTATCACTCTTTTAAATTCAGGGATCCCTGCTGACCAAGCCGAAGAAAATTTTCAGACAATGGAGCCGTATCTTTTGAAGATCGCTGAGCGCAGCCAAGCGTGTTTCTTTATTAATAGCTCTGAGCTTTCCACGCATCCTCGCGGCGTTCCATTTTATATGAATCCCCATTTGGCGTTATCATTTAACGGAAGATTGATCAAACGATTGTGCCAAGACGCCGCGGGATCGTCCATCGTTGTTCTAGTTGTCGATGACGAAATGACCAACCGTGAACTTGTAGCGATGTTCGTTGAGTCTTTTGGATACAGCACGCGTCAGGCCAAAGACCCCGCGCATGCGATAGAGATCCTTCGCACAGAATCCATTGACCTGATCATCTCTGATGTCAATATGGGCGAGGCCACAGGCATAGATTTGGCTGTGCAAGTCGCTGATGAATTCCCATCTATTTCTGTTGTGTTGATGACAGGGTGGGCTACGAAGGAACAACGACAACAGATCCAGTCGATGGGCCTTTTACTTTTAGATAAGCCGGTCGACCCTTCAGAACTTCAAGAAGTTATTCAACGATCACTTTTAAAGAGCCGATCAAAAGGTTCTGTTTCGTCGATATTAAGTGTCGCTGAGCGCATATTTTCTTTTATGAAAGAAAACAAAGCTTTCTTTCTGGCCGCAACCTTGTCTCTTGCTCCTTTTTTTGGGATGGCGTTCGTTGGGACAGGTATCGAGCATTCATTCAAAAATTCATCAGACGCTAGCTTCTGGCTGGAGGAATGGATCCTCAGCCAACCTCTTTGGCTTGTGCTTTGCAAGGTCTTGACATCTGTTGTCGTGATAGCGCTCTTTTTTTCTAGGGCACTTTGTCGCGCCATGGGGATCAGCGGCGAAAATGTTTTTTTAAGCACAACCATGAGGCTTATAGATCTTTTTGTGACTGTTGTTATTGCTATTCCTGCTATCGGGATGATCTTTTTCTGTTCTTTGTTCACAGCGCTGGTCGATCGGCAAAACCCATTCTTTCTTTGTATGAGAAAAGGGTTGGAAGGGAAAGACATCAGAGTTCTAAAGCTAAGGACCATGAAGGACGGTCAGGTGACCTCTCTGGGGTCTGTTCTGAGAATGTCTGGCATTGATGAACTTCCCCAGGTCCTGAATCTTTTAAAAGGAGAGATGTCTGTTTTTGGGCCTCGGAATCTAAAACCTAGATCTTGGAAATATCGTAAGCCAGGATTGTTGGGTATTTTTTCTGCTATTGTTGGTGGAGGGAATATGCGTCTTCGAAAAGATGGCCCATCAGCTAAGTTCGAGAAAGACCTTTTAGCTTTAGAGCGGAGGTCCTGGTCTACATGGCTTGCGTGGAAGATCGTTGCGGCAGCGATCCATTCGGTCTTTTTTCGCAAGGCTTACGCCAAGCGGGCAGCCTGGTTTGGCGTCGAGATACCTTTAGAGATCAAAGAAATATTAACTGATCGAGGAGCCAAAATTTCTTCGGTTATTCATCAAAAAGAAAAGAGAGGTGGCCTGCCGTTGAATTCGTCTTTCTTCTTGGCTCTTTCTAAAGGCCGGCCAGAGGTAGAAAACCCCTCTTCATCAGTGCTGGAAGGTCTCATTCAGGATGTCATCGCTCGTAATCGCCGCGCATTTTTGCAGGTTTTTCGTCGACACAAAAATAGCGGCCTTCCATGGCAGACATTTGTTGCCCCTAAAGGTGTTTCTAAAGAGCATGGGCTTACCCCTAAGGTTCTGTTCGGGGCGTGCGCGCATTCTGTATCCAATATTGCTTTGATCGCAGCCCATCTTTCAAAGAAAAGGGGATTGCCGATCAAGATCTTTTTGCATCAATCGACTGACGCTTTCAATGTCGTTTATTTTCATTCCTTTCTTGTGATACAGTCTGGGGAAGAATATTGTTTGGTCGACGACACCTTTCTTCAGCTTTTTGATCAAGAATTCTCAGAAAAAGGGCAGCGTGGATATTCATGGACTGTACTGCAAAATGTTCTCGCTCAGGAACGGAGCGGCTGGGGTGTATTAGCGCAACAGCTTTTTGACCGAGGGTATTTTGTCCTTCAGAAAGACGGCGTGGTCGATCAAGCGACTTTAAACATGTACGGATATCTTTTGAACCGTGAATTTCCCTTGCCTGAAAAGAATTTTTCAGCCCAATCGCTTTGTGAGCGCTCAACGCTATCCTTGGCCAACGGTCATTATGTCGATAGTCAGCGTCTGTTTAGGTCTGTACCAAGACGCTTTAATGTTTTGCGCGTTTTGGATATTGTTGTCCCAGGTCCAGATGTTTTTGGCGTTTCTTCGTCCTTGAAAAGCGAGTTCCAAGAATTGACGACAAGATTTTGCCAGTCGACGAAAACAAGTTCTTCTTTATCATCCGCTCTGTGTCCTTATTGTTCTCTTTCCCGCTTTAGACAGGGAAAGGTTATTGAGGTTGATGATTATTTTCCGTATTCCTCGGAAGATGCGCAAGCTGAAGAGTTGCGCCGGGCTGTTCGCGCGGCGCAACTGCCTTTTATCAAGGTTGAGGACTTTGAAGAGATCTCTATTGATGCGTGCATGGCAGATATTCATGTGCAGCGGGAAAAGAATATCCATTGGTTGTTGTTTGGAGGGCTTTTAAGAGCTTGTTTAGCCAACACGATAAAAGCCATTTTACAGCACAGTGTGTCTATGCAAAAAGGTGCCGTGTCATGTTTTGCCTTGCCGCTTTTTGCTATTAACAAGCGATATCGTGGAGAGTTGGCTGAGAATTTTAGCAGATTTGAAGATTATGAGCATGCTCAAGAGATCCCAGATCTGATCGCGCGGCACTCAACGCCAGGACGTCTTTTTACTGGCGAAGAGCATTTTTTGAACGCGGATGGATATTATTTTTCATTACGTTATCCTTCGGATTATCAAGCGATCATCCGCAAGGACGGAAAAGTTTTTCCCCTGATCGACGGTAAGAGCCAGCTAGTTGCGATCTTTGACTTCTTTACATCGCCTCAAGCTATGGAGCAATATGCGTTTTTGCAGGGAACTTCTTCTGCGCTTGTAAGGATTACAAGCATGATGCATCGTGCTTTTACGAGGTGGATACATAATATGGTTGTCATTCGAGAAAGATTAAGATCAGCGCACCAACCTTTTGATTTTACAGATTGTATTAATTTTGGTCACGACCCAGATCGTGAATTAGTGATCAAAACAGAAGAGGAATTTCGGCAGGACCTAGATCTCCTTTTGGGCCAAAATCGGATACGGCAACATAATCTTTTTGTTGTCATGCCGCGAGAGGCATTTATAAATTCTGACTTAGTAGAGCTCTATCGCAAGATCTTTTCTTTCTTGGAAAAAGGTTTTGATACCCCTCTTTTAGGAGGCGTGTATACTCGCGAAGGGTACGTGGATGTGCGGCAACTGTTGGATACAAAGGCGATCTCCTATTATCGAGAGAATTTTACGCCATTCCTTTGTGCTGACATCAACTGTGTTGATACCAGGATGCTGGCTTTTTTTGTTTTTTTTGAGATGGTTTCCAACCTTTTTCAGGCACGTTATTTTGATCGTAATGCGCGACATGTCGGCATAGGCGTTCAGCGTTTTCAGCAAGGATCTCAGGCAGCTGTGGAGATGGTTTTCGTGGATGATGGGCCAGGATTTGAAGAGATTACGATGGCTTTTGAGACTCGTTATACTAGCAAGGTTTTTTCTAATCCTCGGGACTGCGGACTGGGATGTTTTTTAACGCATGCGCTTGTTGTCTTAGGTGGAAGAGGCGAGATCGAAGTTCTTTCTCGAGGACAACACGTTCATTATCGTAATAATAAATCGACAAAGATCGCCCAGGGATCATTGAGCAGCATCACTGCAGTCGTGATCCGTATTCAAGATCAAGGTCAGATAAAGCCATTATTGCCGCTGATGGCGACAACGCGAACCGTAGATGAATCTTCTAGATTTGCCGCAGAAGAAGTTTGGCCTACGCAGACCTTGCTTTGCAGCAGCTGGTCGATCGTCTTCTTTTTTATTTCCGGCTTTGCCTTAAAGGATATCTGGATGGATGAGTTGTTACGCAATACGCTCACGGGATCTGTAACAGGATTCTTGGGCCAGCTGTTCGCGGGATATGTGGCGAAGAGGCGGTGGAATGTCTTAAGCGCGCTTGGCATGGGTGTTTTGGGTGCTACTTTTGGTTTTCAGATCCACCATGGATTTCGGATCATCAATCAGTTTTTCCCCTATGAAGCGTATTGGTTGACACAAGGTATGCGCACTTTTTTGATCAGCGGCTTAGGCTTGGCCACTCTTTTGCAGACGAGCGTTTGGGGATATCTTGCCCGCATACTCGATCGGTCTGGGCGCTGTGGTAGAAAAAGAGCAACAGATCATTATTCAATAAGGTCTCAGATCGCCAAAAATATTGACTCCATCATTTTTATTTTCTCATTAGGTGTCGGCACTAACTATCTATCGCAATTATGGGATAGCCCGTTATTTTACATGAGCTCTGGCATGCTGGTCTTTATCGCTCACCGCTATTTTGATGAACGCCCGACGCCTGTTATGGATCTGTTAGGGCGCGCTCGTCGCTTTTTTTCCCGCCGCTTTTCTTAAAAATATAAGTTATTTTATTCTAGATTTTTTCATCGGCATCTGATTGCTCTTGATGATGTTTTACGTTATAGTGTAAATAATGAAAACGCATAAAAAAATATATCCTGAACTTGTGGCCCCAGCAGGGGATTGGGCCAGCGTACATGCGGCAACCTCTGCCGGCGCAGATGCGGTCTACTTCGGTGTCAAAACGCTTAACATGCGCCATGAGGCATCGAACTTTGATCTTTTAGAGATCAAGAAGGTCATAAATTTCTTGCATGAGCGCGGGGTTAAAGGATATCTGACCGTCAATACGATCATCATGGAGGCCGACCGACCAAAGCTAAGACGTATTTTAAAAGAAGCTAAGGCGGCCGAGGTAAATGCTGTGATCTTGTGGGATACGGCCGCTTTGTCCATGGCTATGGAGGCAGGCTTAAAGGTACATCTTTCAACGCAGGCTTCTGTTGCTAGCGCGGATGCGGTGGCTTTTTACGCCCGCCTAGGCGTTTCGCGGATTGTTCTGGCGCGTGAATGTACTCTTGATGATATTCAGCAGATCACTAGGGAGGTTAAAAAGCGGAAAATACCTTGTGATCTTGAGGCCTTTGTCCATGGGGCGATGTGCGTGAGCATTTCGGGGCGATGTTTTTTGTCGGAACTTTCGTTTGATAAGTCCGCCAACCGGGGAGAATGCCTGCAGCCTTGTCGTCGAGAATTCGCGATCCGCGATGTGGATGATGAGTCGCAATATATTTTAGGACAAGACTATGTGCTTAGCCCCAAAGACCTTTGCGCCATTGATTTTTTAGATAAGCTCATGGAAAGCGGCTTGGTGGCTTTTAAGATCGAAGGCCGGATGCGCTCACCGGAATATATTCGTGTTGTTGTCAGGGCGTACCGCAAGGCCATGGATGCTTTTTGTAAGGGTAAGCTCACAACAAAACTTAAAGGTGATCTTAAAAAAGATGTGCAAAAAGTTTATAACCGCGGATTTTCATCTGGGTTTTACTTTGGGACGCCTTCCAAGAAAGACATGAGCCAAGGCCTAGGCCACACTCATGAAAAAGTTTACATAGGCGAGGTCAAGAAGTTCTATGCCAAGATCCAGGTGGCGGATATTCGCGTTCAAGGTGGGGTTCTCAAGAAAGGTGATACTATTCTTTTTATTGGGAATTCAACGCCAGCGCTTGAGACAAAAATAAAAGAGATGCAAAGCGATCATGTGTTTATCAAAGAAGCGCCCAAGGGATCGGCTGTTGGTGTTAAGCTGCCGTTTGTTGTAAGGCCTAAGGATAAGGTGTTCATTTGGAAAAAAAGAGAGAGTGTATGATCCAGATCATTAAAGATCGCTCAGGACGTTTTTTATCCAGCAAGGGGTGGACTGAACTTGTTTGTTTTGGCTTGATCGCGCTAGGTATTTTTGTCCGACTCAAACATTATTTAACGAATTGTTCGTTGTGGACCGATGAGGCGTGGGTGGCCGTGAGCCTGACAAGCCGCTCTCTCTGGGATATCGTGCGCGGTATTGAGGTTTTTCCTGATTTTTCAAAGCCGCCCTTAGGCTTTCTTGTGCTGACAAAGACCGCGACCCTTATTTTTGGTGCGCAGGAATACGCGTTACGCCTTTTTCCATTTATTTTTGGGGTAGCTTCTTTGTTTTTGTTCTATCGTTTGCTCAAAAGATTTCAGGATAGAACGCTAATGATCCTGGCTCTGGGTTTCTTTTGTTTGTCGCCGTCTTTGATCTATTATTCCGCGGAATTAAAGCAATATTCTTTAGACCTATTCTTAGGGCTTGTGCTTGTCTTGATCTTTGGCCGTTTCATGCAGGCCCCTTTTCGCTTTAAAACTTCCTGCGCGATCGGATTGATAGGCGCTGTTGCGATGTGGATCTCTAACGCGACATTATTTGTTCTGGCAAGCTTTGGGTTTACCGCGTTCTTTATGACCGTCTTGAGAAAGCGGTGGCGATGTTTGATGTGCGCTTTTCTGATCTATGGCTGCTGGGCTGTTAGTTTTTGGTTTCTTTATCAGCGAGTCCTGTCCAGCATGGTCACAAATGATCTGCTGTTTCAGATGTGGAAGGGTGCTTTGCTGGAAAGCCCTTTATTCTCTTGGGCTGCCGCGCAATGGATCCAAAAGGTTTTTTCAGAAATGTTCGTTGATCCGCTTTATTTTCCGACCGCGGCCGTTGGTTTTCCTTTGTTCGTTTTAGGCCTGATATCATTGATCCGAAAACAAAGGGTTTACGCGTTCTTATTTTTATTTTCCATCCTTGTCACGCTAGCCGCAGCTATTTTTCATAAATATCCGTTCAGGGGGAGGCTTTTGTTATTTTTATTTCCTGGCGTTCTCATATGTGTTGTGGAAGGTGTCCTATGGCTGGCGCGCAATATTCATAAGAAATTTTCTTTGGCCGTTGTCGTTGCGCTGATGCTTTGCCTTGGCAGCCAGGCATTTTTTTCCATGCTTCAAGGGTTCACGAAGGATTACTGCCGTGAACATACGCGGGAAGCGATAGGGTTTGTTTGCCAGAATTACCAAAAAGGAGACCTCCTGTTCCTTAATTCAGCCGCTCAATTTCCGTTATGGTATTATGGCGGACGCTGCCATCTGGCTAGGCTTTTTACGACGGAATGGGCTGGGATGGAGGGTGGCGTTCCAAAGCAAGGCGTGCGGATCGCGAAATTCTGGGAAGGGTATCGTCTGTTGAAAGATAAACGTTTTACGTTCTTTCGCTATGAATTCAACGTGTACAATAAGACCCATCAATATGTAAGGTCATTGGTACGTGCGGAAATGACCGGCGATGATGTTTTCTTTGTTTTTGAAGGGACTCCTTTGCCTTACTCGGTGAACGCGCCTCGGGCCTGGGTGCTTTTAGCGGGAGCGTCTGAGAAATTCGAGAATATTGTTTTAAGCGCGTTTGACCTGCGCTTTCCAAAGATCTCTGAATTTCGAACAAAGGGAATGAGCGCGCATCTTTATCGAACGCGCTGATCTGCAGGACAGCATATAAAAAAGGCGTGAACTAATTAAGTTCACGCCTTTTTGTTTTCTTTAGATCGCGCTTGTTTATAGAAGCGGTGCAAAAACCAAAGCGACAACAGCCATCAGCTTGATCAAGATGTTCATGGACGGGCCTGTTGTGTCTTTAAAGGGATCACCAACGGTATCACCAACAACAGCAGCTTCATGAGTCGGTGTTCCTTTTCCTCCGAGATTCCCAGCCTCGATCCATTTCTTGGCATTGTCCCAGATAGCGCCTCCGTTGGTCATCATGATGCCCAAAAGAACGCCGCAGACAAGAGATCCCGCGAGGAATCCTGCCAAGGCCTCTTTTCCCATGAAGAATCCTACTGCCAAGGGAGCGACAACAGCTATGACGCCAGGAACGACCATTTCTTTAAGAGAACCTTTGGTGACAATGTCAACACAGCTCGCTGTGTTAGGCTTTGCTTTTCCTTCACGTAACCCAACGATCTCTTTGAATTGTTTTCGGATCTCGACGACCATCATGTCCGCTGTGCGGCCGACAGCTTTCATCGTTAAGGCGGCGATGACAAAAGGCATTAAGGCGCCTAAGAATAATCCCAGTACAACCTTAATGTTCGCGAGGTCGATAACACCGATCTTGGCGGTATGCTGATAAGCGGAGAACAAAGCAAGCGCTGTTAAGGCCGCGGAACCGATCGCGAAACCTTTACCGATAGCCGCGGTTGTATTGCCTAGCGCGTCGAGCTTATCTGTGATCTTGCGGATTTCTTTGGGAAGTCCAGCCATTTCCGCGATCCCGCCGGCGTTATCCGCGATCGGGCCGTAAGAATCCGTGGACATAACGATACCGATCGTTGCCAACATCCCAACAGCAGAGATAGCGATACCGTAAAGTCCGCTAAAGTGATGGGAAATGAACATGGATAATGCGATCGTTAGAATAGGCAGGATTGTGCTTTCAAACGCTGTGGCTAATCCGACAATGATGTTCGTTGCGGCTCCAGATTGGCAGCTTTTTGCCACGGCCTTGATAGGAGATCCACTCGTGAAATATTCACTTTCAAGTCCGATCAAGATGCCAGCCAAAAGACCGCTGACAACTGCCCAAAAGACACCGATCTCGCCCACAGTTGATTTGACCAAAAAGAAAGCAAAGGTAATAAAAAGAATACCGCTGATATAGGTTGCATACCTTAATGCTTCCTGCGGTTCTAGCTTCTTTAAGATCCCCATGGCCAGCAAGCTGATCAATGAAGCGACCAGACCAACGGCGATCAATCCTAAGGGGAGGAACATCCAAGGGAGAGGATTTAAAAAAGTTGCGCCGATGGCAATAGTCGCGATCACAGATCCGACATAAGATTCAAACAGGTCTGCGCCCATGCCGGCTGTATCACCAACGCAATCACCGACATTGTCTGCGATAACACCTGGATTGCGTGGGTCATCTTCTGGGATGTGCTCCTCTACTTTTCCAACTAGGTCTGCTCCAACGTCTGCGCTTTTTGTGTAGATACCGCCGCCAACGCGAGCAAAGAGAGCGACAGAGGAAGCGCCCATGGCAAAACCGTTAATGATCAGAGGATCTTTGGTCAAAATGTAAACAACGCTCAATCCTAATAGCCCAAGCGCGGCAACAGAGATACCCATGACAGATCCGCCTCGAAAAGCCACATCGAGCGCGGCGGGTGTCCCGCCATCGACTGCGGCTTGGGTTGTGCGAGCGCTGGAGCGCGTTGCAGCTTCCATTCCTAAAACGCCGGCTAACATGGAGCAAAATGCGCCAAGGAGGTAAGCCAAAGCTGTCCCTAGACTTAGAAATTTAGCTAAAACAACAAAAACAATAAGACCGAAAACGATGATGACAGTATATTCTCTTTTAAGAAAGACCATTGCGCCTAAGTGAACTTCTTCGGCGATCTCGATCATGCGGGCTGATCCTTGATTCTTGCGCTTGACATCAAAATATGTCCAGATGGCAACTAGGATCCCAAAAATGCCTAGCAGTGGAATGAGGTTTAAGTAATTCATTGTTTCTCCTCCTTGTTATGATAAGCCCTCATAGCTTACCGATTGTTGATTATCATTGTTATAGTGCAAGAGCCCCTAAGATTCAAGAAAAAGTATCGAAAAGAAGTTTTAGGGCTTACACCAGGATTTAAGCTTAGAATAGAAAAGTATTGTACTCTCTATTTCCTTGTTGGAAAGGAAAAAGTTGAAAATATGAAATATAAAAGCATTTGAGTTCTTATGCAGGTCAGGACTTTTGAAGAGTTGATCGATAAATGTTCCAGCGCGCGCCTGAGCGCTTAACAATAAAGATTACGGTCAAGATTACGGTATTGAATGGCTTCAGCGATATGTTCTGGCAGGATACGCTTTTCATTGCCAAGGTCGGCGATCGTTCGAGCCACCTTGAGTATTTTATCGTGGGCGCGTGCAGAAAAATGTAATTCGTCTATAGCTGTTTTTAAAAGTTGTTGGGACGCGGCGTCCATCATGCAGAATTCTTCTGTTTGCCGATGGCTCATTTGGGCGTTGGAAAAGATCTTGGATCTCTGAAATCTTGCGAGCTGACGGTTGCGAGCCTGTGTTGTCCGCTGTTTGATCTGACGAGAGGATTCACAGCTAGTTTTTGATAGAAGTTCAGGAGCAGTTAAGGATGGTACCTCCAAGTGGATGTCGATACGGTCCAGTAATGGCCCGGAGATCTTTGACAGGTATCTTTGGACCTTTTGTAGACTGCATGTGCATTCTTTCTTTGGGTCAGTGAGCCATCCGCACGGACAAGGGTTCATCGCGGCAACAAGCATGAATCGCGCTGGAAATTTCGTGCTTTTGTAGGCCCGCGCCACATGGACAGCGTGATCTTCAAGAGGTTGCCTAAGTGCCTCAAGAACATTGCGGTTAAATTCCGGTAACTCGTCCAAGAAGAGAACGCCATTGTGAGCCAAGCTGGCTTCTCCTGGTTTTGGGATCGTGCCGCCCCCGACCAAGGAAACATCAGAGGCTGTGTGGTGTGGACAGCGAAAAGGCCTGAGCCCAAAGTTCGTTAGGCCCGGGTCCATCAGTCCAGCCGCTGAGTGGATCTTGAGCGTTTCTAGGGCCTCTTCTTTTGTGAGATCAGGCAGGATCGTTACAAGTCTTCTTGCTAGCATAGTTTTTCCGCTGCCCGGAGGCCCTACCAAAAGGACATTGTGTCCACCCGCGGCGGCCACTTCTAGGCCGCGCTTGACATGCGCCTGGCCTTTGATATCACTAAAATCAATATCATAAGCGCTATGATGTTGCCAATCACAGGGAAGCGGTGTTTTGATAGGAGACACAGCGCAAGGATCTGCTAGCAGCTGCAAAACGTCGTTGAGCGTTTGGCACGGGAAGACGGATATCTTATCAACAAGAGCTGCTTCTTTTGCATTTTCCTCTGGAAGGATAAGGCCGGAAAATTTTCGCGGATCAACAGCGCAAGCCATTGCAAAGGCTCCTTTTACAGGACGCAGCCGCCCGTCCAGGGAGAGCTCTCCTACAAAGACGAAGCGTTTTAAAGTGTCAGGAGATATTTTTCCGCTGGATGCCAGGATACCTATGGCGATGGGAAGATCTAAAAGAGGCCCTTCTTTTTTAATGTGAGCTGGAGAAAGGTTGACCGTGATGCGCTGAGCGGGGAAAGAGTAGCCGTTATTTTTAATAGCGGCGCGCACACGCTCTTTACTTTCCTTTACAGCGTTATCGGGAAGGCCGACAATGACGATATTGGGCAATCCGCGGGTGATATCGACTTCAACGGTAATGGGCAGGGCGTCAAGATCTAAAAGACAGCAGCTGTATACGTGATTCAACATAATAATATTAATAGATATATTAGACTACATCACACATCGCAAAGCTTACACAAAAGAAAACAGCTTGCTTTTTATTTCGACGGTATTTATAATATGCTAAATTAACACAAGGGAATAAAGCCGTCAAGCAATAAGAATCAAGCTCATCATAAAGAATATCCATGAACGAATTTCTAGCCAATAAGGTTCTGATCATTACGCTGATCGTCTGGGTTGTCGCCCAGAGCGTCAAGGTGGTGATCGGTGTTATCCAGGAAAAAAGATTTAATTTCAAATGGTTTATCGGAACCGGTGGTATGCCTTCCAGCCACGCGGCGGGTGCCACTGCCCTTGCCACGACCTCCGGGCTGTATCTCGGCTTTGATTCTGTTACTTTCGCGCTTGCTGCTGTCTTTGCTCTAGTAACGATGTTCGATGCTCAGGGTGTCCGTCGGGCGACTGGACAACAAGCCCAGATCCTCAATAAGATCTTGGATGATATTTATTGGCGTGGCAAGGTTGAGTCAGGACAGCTTAAGGAACTTGTGGGCCACACACCTATTCAAGTTTTTGTCGGAATGCTGCTCGGGATCATTGTCTCACTGTTTTTGTACTACAATTTATGATCATTAAAAAATTACCCCCAAGGAGAAAGCCGTGAAAAAGAATATATGGATCATCGTTGGTCTTGTGTTCGCTGTTTTTGTTATCTTTCGTCTTGTCGCAATGTTCTCAAGGCCTGCGGCTGCCGCGACCAAAGGGGCTTCGACGAAGACGCAAGCGGCCAATCTTTATAGTCAGGCGGTGGGCCTTGAAGATGCCAACGAAGTTTTGCAGGCAAAAGAACTTTACAGAAAGATCATCCATGAATATCCAGATTTTAACAAGGTGGAGGAAGTTCAGAAAAAGCTCGATGCTTTGAACATGAAGATCCTTGTTTCAAAGATCGAAACTCCCAAGACAGCCATTCATACCGTCGAGCCAGGTGATTCTTTGGCAAAGATCGCAAAGAAATACCGTGTTACGATCGCCTTTATTAAGAAAAGCAACGGCCTTGTAAGCGACACGATCCGCATTGGCCAGAGATTGCGTATCTGGACTGGGGTCTTAAGCGTGTTTGTCGATAAATCACAAAACATTCTCGTTCTCAAGTCAGATGACGAGATCATTAAGATCTATTCTGTGTCGACAGGAACGAATAATTCAACGCCCATTGGCACATTCACAATTGAGGGCAAATTGGTCAATCCTGTCTGGTTCAAGAGCGGGGCGGTTATTCCGGCGAGCAGCCCGGAGAATGCTTTGGGGTCGCGATGGATGGGCTTTGATCTCGCGGGTTATGGGATCCATGGCACGATCGAACCGGAAAGTATAGGCCAGCAGGTTACTGCCGGATGTGTGCGCATGCGTAATCCTGATGTCGAAGAATTGTATGATCTGCTCCCGGAAGGGACCAAGGTCACCATTGTTGATTAACGATAAGCAAAAGGATCTTTATGAGTCGTTTAGATTTTGAAAAACCCATTATTGATCTTGAGCACAAGATCCGTGATCTAAGGAACCTTGAGACGAACAAACATGTCAATATTGCTCCAGAGATCAAAAAACTCGAGGATAAACTTTCCAAGCTGCGTACGCAAGTTTACGGTAATTTGACGCCTTGGCAGCGTATTCAGATCGCTCGTCATCCGGACAGGCCTTATACCTTGGATTATATTCGAATGATCGCGGATGATTTTGTTGAGCTTCATGGTGATCGGTTGTTCGCTGATGATTATGCGCTTATCGCCGGGTTTGCGACCATTGACAAGCAGCGAGTGATGATCATGGGTCATCAGAAAGGTCGCGACATCAAGGAAAACGTTATGCGTAATTTCGGATGCGCGCACCCAGAAGGGTATCGTAAGGCATTGCGCCTGATGAAGCTGGCAGAGAAGTTTCATCTTCCGATCCTTGTTTTCATCGATACGCCAGGCGCTTATCCGGGCATTGGTGCTGAAGAGCGCGGCCAAGCCCAAGCGATCGCGACAAATTTGATGGAGATGTCAGAGGTGGCCACCCCGATCATTGCCTATGTGATCGGCGAAGGAGGCAGCGGCGGGGCTTTGGGGATCGGCGTTGCCAATCGCGTGGCGATCCTCCAGCATGCTTATTACTCTGTTATTTCTCCAGAAGGCTGTGCGTCTATCCTTTGGCGTAGTAGTGCGCGGGCATCTGATGCCGCCAAGGCCTTGAAGATCATGGGAGAAGACCTGCTAGAATTCGGCATGGTCGATGAGGTCATTGAGGAACCATTGGGTGGAGCGCATCGAGACCCTGAGCCTGTTGCGGCGGCGATTAAAAAATCCGCGATCAAACATTTCAAGAAGCTCGCGACCCTTTCCCGAGAAGAGATACTCTCCGAAAGATACGAACGTTTTCGCAAGATCGGTAAATTTCAAGAAGGATGATCTGAAAAGATCAGTGATCCATTTTCTTGCTTATCGGTTTGTCTATGAGCCATACCCCACCCTTAAAGGACATAAAAGATTTAAGCTTTCTTGAACTTCAGGATCACATGCGCCAGAATCAGCAGCCCGCGTTTCGTGCGCAGCAGATCTTTTCCTGCGTTTATTGCCAAGGAAAGAAAAGTTTTCAGCAGATGAACATCCTGCCTGGGGCTTTGCAGCAACAGCTTTCCAGGGATTTTGTTTTTACGTGGCCATCTTTGCAGAAAGAGCAGGTTGCCAAGGATGGGACAAGAAAGTTTTTGTTCTGTGTCGGTCCTCAGGAACATGTCGAAACTGTGTTCATCCCAGCAAAAAAAAGAGGGACGGTGTGCCTGTCAACGCAGCTTGGCTGCAAGTTCTCTTGCGCGTTTTGTGCTAGCGGGATAGGGGGTTGGCGCAGGCATCTTTCCTGCGCTGAGATCATCGGTCAGATCCTTTGCGTTAAAGAGCGTGTTGACCCTAAGCCTGTGACGCATGTTGTTTTTATGGGGATCGGTGAGCCTTTTGATAACTATCAAAACGTTATGGTTGCGTTAAGGCTGATGAATGAAAAGCGTGGACTTAACATTGCCGCCAGGCGCATCACCATATCAACGTGTGGTCTTGTCCCAGAAATAAAGCGCTTTGCGCAGGAAGGCCTACAGGTCGAACTTGCCGTTTCCTTGCATGCTGCCAACGATGCCTTGCGTGATCAACTAATGCCTGTTAATCGTACATATCCGTTAAAAGAGCTTGTGCAATGCTGCCGCTGGTACGCGCGCACGACGAATCGGCAAGTAACATTCGAGTATATTCTTTTGAAAGATGTTAATAGCCGTATTCAGGATGCGGAAGAATTAGCAGCGCTGATGCAGGGTTGGTTATGCAAGGTAAATCTGATCGCTTATAATGATGGCAGTCGCCTTCCTTTTTTAGCCCCCGACGCCAAGCAGATCGCCGCGTTCCAAGATCACTTGCACCGCAAGAGGATCGTATCCACGCTTCGGGCTTCACGCGGGCAGGATATCCAAGGAGCGTGCGGGCAGTTGCGCCAGGCCTTGCGCTAGTTCGCGGTCCGCGACACATTCTCCTCGGGAACTTATCCTTGAAAGATAGGACATATTTGTTATAATAAAAAAATCTTGTAGCATAAATTTCAACCTTTATGCGCTTACCGTAATTGCACGGCGATCTCTTCTGAGGTGTTTCTAGGCATTCATTATAAGGGAGGTGGGATGAGGACAGTCGTCAGGATCATTTTATCACTGATTCTTGTGGTCGCTGTCGTGGCTATTTCTTTTGCGTTCTGGCAAGGCCGCCAAGAAGAATCACGTCTTAAAAATGAGCTTGAACGACGCGCAGGGATCTTAGCGGATAGCTTGAAATTCTCGGTCGAACCCTTCTTGCTTTCTGAGAATATTGGCTATCTTGAGCGTCTTGTTGAGAAATTCTCGAATCGCGAAAGGCTGATCGGTGTCGCGATCTATGACGCGAAAGATACTCTCATCGCCTCATCTGTTGCCCTCAAAGCTGATCTTGAAAATAATCCTAAGATCTTAGCACATAGCATTCAAGAAGTTGAGCGGTTATCCTATGACCGCGGCGACTTCATTTCTTTGGGAACTAAACAACTTCACGCCTATTCGACACCCCTTTTAAAAAATGAAAAAGTTACCTATATCCTGACCCTTGTTCATAACGCTGGCTATATTCAGGAGCGGGTCAATCGGATCTGGGTCAATACTTTCTGGCGCGCGGCGATCCAATCTTTCTTGATCGCTTTGGTCGCCTTGGTCATTCTTTATTTGCAGATCATGACGCCTATTCGTGTTGCTACCGATTGGGTGAGGCGGATACGCCAAGGAGCTGCGATCGATGATTTTGATCCGAAAGGGCGGCTTTTGTTAGGATCTCTGGCAGAAGAGATCGAAAAAATGGCTAAAAGTTTAGAAGTAGCACGCCTTGCGGCTGAAGAAGAGGCGCGCCTGCGTCAATCGGTGGAATCCTTGTGGACATCGGAACGCCTGAAGGAATTCGTTAAAACAAAGTTTCAAGATGGCGCATTATTCGTTGTGTCGAACCGTGAGCCTTATATGCATCTGCGCAAAGGGAAGGATGTTGAATGCATTGTTCCTGCCAGCGGCTTGGTCACGGCGTTAGAGCCGATTCTCAACGCTTGCGGCGGAACGTGGATCGCTCAGGGAAGCGGTAGCGCTGACAAGGAAACCGTTGACGCTCATGACAAGATCAGAGTTCCTCCGGAAGAGCCTCGCTACACGTTGCGCCGCGTTTGGGTCGAGAAGGAGGAAGATGAAGGTTTTTATGCCGGTTTCTCGAACGAAGGCCTTTGGCCTCTCTGTCATATCGCCCATAATCGGCCGACCTTTCGCAGTAACGATTGGCAAGCTTACAAAGCGGTTAATCAGAAATTTGCGAAGGCTGTCCTCGAAGAGATACAAGATGTCCCCAATCCCTATATCTTGATCCAGGACTATCATTTTGCGTTGTTACCGCAAATGATCAAGCAGAAAAGGCGCGACGCCCAGATCGCGATCTTTTGGCATATCCCGTGGCCTAATCCAGAATCTTTTGGCATTTGCCCTTGGTGCAAGGATCTGCTAAAAGGTATGCTGGGATCGGACATCATCGGTTTTCATACGCAATTCCATTGCAACAATTTTATAGAATCGGTCGATCGTTTCTTGGAGTCACGGATCGATTATGAGCATTTTACTGTTCATCGCAAAGGACAGACAACCTGGATCAAGCCGTTCCCGATCAGCATTGATTTTCATTCCTATGAACGCGATCAGGCAAATACCAAAGAAACAGCGATTGACATCCTGAAGCAGCAGGGGATCGTCGCCTCGTATCTGGGTGTAGGCGTTGATCGTCTGGATTACACAAAGGGGATCATCGAACGTCTGCGCGCGATCGAGCATTTTCTGGAGGCTTATCCGCAATACCGTGAAAAGTTCAGTTTTATTGAATTAGGCGCGCCCAGCCGCAACACGATCCCTAAATATCAAGAATTTACCGACGAGGTAGCTCGTGAGGTAGCACGGATCAATACAAAGTTTCAGCAAAAGAACTGGCAGCCGATCTATTTTCTAATGAAACACCATAGCCATGATGAGATCCTGCCATTTTATAAGGCCGCGGATATTTGTCTTGTGACGTCTTTGCATGATGGGATGAACCTGGTCGCAAAAGAGTTCGTGACCGCAAGGGAAGATGAGAAAGGCGTGCTGATCCTCAGTCAATTTACCGGCGCGGCACGTGATTTGCGTGATGCCTTGATCGTGAATCCTTACGATATTGTTGAGACGGCAGAGGCCATCCGTCGAGGCCTGGAAATGCCGCTTAATGATCAAGAGGACCGGATGCGGCGTATGCGCGCTAATGTCAGGGACCGCAACATTTATCGCTGGGCGAGCGAGATCATCGAAGAAATGGCGAGGATTGTAAAAAAATAATATTTATGTTAACGATATGATCATCTATCGCGCTAAACAAAAGAATTTTTTAGAAGACATTGAGAAACATCAGAAAGGCCTTCAGGAAAAGGACCTTTTGTTGTTTTTGGATTTTGATGGCACGCTTGCCGCGATCGTGGAGCATTTTCAGGATGCGAACATATCTGATTCTATGCGCTCTGTCCTGGAAAAATTATTACATCGTGATGGCTGCCGCATAACGATCGTCAGCGGCCGGGCTTTATCGGATCTCAAGCGGAGGATCAATCTACATCGTATTGTGTATGTTGGTAACCATGGGTTCGAGATGCAAGGGCCGGGGGTACGCTTTGATCAGAAAGCCTTTCCTTTAGTAAGACATCTTTATGACCGCGTCCAAGAAAAGATCCTAAAGCGTTTTCCTGGTTTATCGGGCCTTGCCTTTGAGGATAAGGGCGTGACGCGCAGTATTCACTTTCGATCGGTCGCGGTATCCTCAAAAGAGGCTGTACGCCTTTTTATTAAACAAGCAACTCGGGAATTTGCTGAGCGCAAGGAGTTGATCGTCCGCTGGGGTAAAGAAGTCTGTGAACTTAGACCTCCGGTCGTTTGGGATAAGGGAACCGCTGTTCGTTGGCTGTTGAAACCTGATCACGCAGATATAAAGGCCAAGAAAACCCTTGTTTTTTATATTGGTGATGATGATACGGATGAGGACGCCTTTCGCGCTTTGCGTTCTTTGGCCATCACGATTCATGTGGGCCAAGCCAAAACAACCGCCGCACGTTATTTTCTCAAAGACGTCGTCCAGGTCGAAGAATTGTTGAAGCGATTATGTGAGCTGAAAAAGAAAGGGAAGATCACATGCTAACAGTTGCCAGAGAGCCATTTCATTTTTGCACGCGCATGCATTTGTCTTCTTTGACGGGACTCAAAGCATCGAATTTAAAAGAGCTCCTTGATGTCATACGCGATGCGCCGGGATCTTGCATTTATCATCATACGCACCGGTTCTTGCAGCAACACCAATTCCTCTCGCCTGAACCGCCTAATGATTTTTCGTATTGGGTTCGAGAAGTCTTAGGGGAAGAAGATTTAGGCGAGCAACTTGCGAGCATTGACGTTATGCAGTTTCCAACGATCCGTAGCTTGCGCGAGAAAATAATCGAAACGATCGAGAATTTCCTTGGTCAAGACCCCATCGCGCAAAAGAAATTTGCTAGGACAGGAGAAGAGTTTGTTTTTATTCGATCGATCAGTTTTATTGTCTGGACAGATTATTTTGCCGCGAATTTGCGAGAATTCGTGGAATCATTAAAAAAAGTGACCATTGATTCTATTTATTTCCATATCTTTGAATCTCGCTTAAGATTGGAAAAATCTACCAACGACTTTTCTAGCTGGCTCGAAACTTCTTTAGATGCGAAAACCTTGGCTGATAAGATCGCGACCTTAGATCCTTATACGCTCACGCTTGAAGACCTGAGAATGAAGATCGTCCGTTTAGCGGAGCGATCTTTGGAGGGTGCGCTATGATCAGGACCGAGGACTACATCCCCATCGTTGGTGAACCTGTTATTACTGACCTTCGTTTGTTAGCGCAAAAGCTCAAAGGGCGCAAGATCGTTCATGTTAATTCAACTGCTATCGGAGGAGGCGTTGCGGAGATCTTGAACCGCATGAATCCCTTGCTCAAAGAATTGGGCGTGGAAAGCTCGTGGCAGGTCATTAAGGGCGGGGAAAGATTTTTTGAGGTTACAAAGAAATTCCACAACGCTCTTCATGGCAAGAAAACAGAGATCACGAAAGATGATTTTGGGGTCTTTATTGAAAATGGACAGAAGAACGCTGAAGAAATGGCTACAGATGCGGACATCATGTTCATCCACGATCCTCAGCCGATCACCCTGATCAATAAGAAAAAAGATAATCGCTGGATCTGGCGTTGCCATGTAGACGTATCGCGTCCACAGGATGATTTATGGCGTTTTTTAGAAGAGTACATTCAGCGTTATGATGCGGCCGTCTTTTCAGCTCCAAGCTTCGCGCAGAAACTCGCTATTCGCCAGATCTTGATCGCGCCATCGATCGATCCTTTGAGCGACAAAAATCGAGAACTTCCTGAGGAGCAGATCGAAGATGTTCTTCGGCAATATCAGCTTTCGCGCGCAAAGCCGATGATCACCCAGATCTCGCGCTTTGACCGCCTGAAAGATCCTGTCGGTGTCATCAAAGTTTATCAGCTTGTTAAGAAATATATTGATTGTCAGCTTGTCCTTGCGGGAGGCGGGGCGACAGACGATCCTGAAGGCCTTGAGGTTTTTGAAGAAGTGAAGTCTTTGGCAAAGAATGATTCGGATATCCATATTTTGTTGCTTCCGCAGAATGATATTGTGATCAACGCGCTTCAAAGGGCATCAACGGTTATCATGCAAAAATCGTTGAAAGAAGGTTTTGGCCTGACCGTTTCAGAAGCCTTGTGGAAGGCAAAGCCTGTAGTCGCCTCTAACGTCGGAGGGATCCCTTTACAGATCACGCATAAATATTCAGGTCTGCTTTGCCATTCTGTTGAAGGCGCAGCTTTTGCGGTCAAGCAGCTGCTGCACAGTCCTCAATATGCTAAAAAGTTGGGAGAGAACGGACGTGAGCATGTCCGCAATAATTTTCTTTTGACAAGACACTTGAAGGACTATCTTTTATTGTTCCATTCGTTGTACCATCCGGAAGATATCGTGTATCTATAAGGAGCTGTCATGAGGCTGAGCGGGTGGATATTGATGTTAAGCGCTTGGATGGCGATCATTTCTTTGGCGATCTTCTGCTTCAGCAGGATCGCAAAGAAAAAAGATTAGTTGTTAGCGCGTTTATTGTCCCATCTGTAATTTCTGACCTGTAGACTGGATAAGGTCTAGGACTTGAGGATTGCTTAAGAGCTCTTTGATCTTAGGATTGTTTTGCAAAGCGTTGATATCATGGTTCATGATCGCTGCCGCTATGTCCGGCTGGCTTAAGACTTGCATGACTTCAGGATTCCTGCTTAGGTCCTGAGCTTTAGAAACAAAGTCAGGATCTTGCATTAATTGCCCCTGGATGTTGTTGATCTGGCTACTTATTGGAAATCCCGATGGTGATGTTGGCTGTGTTGCGGTAAGCGGCAGAGAAGATGCCGTTGCTGAAGCTGAAGAAATGCTGACAATATCCGTATCTGGAATATCGATCCGTCCAAAAGATGTTGCGAGCGTATAGATCCCATTGTTGAAGGATAGGATCTCTGCGACGATATTCGTTCCATCTTTAAGCATGATCGCGCGCTTTTCTTGGGCGAACAAAGGGCTGGCAGACACAACAAGGATGACAAGGGCTAAACAGAGAAATTTTTTGATCATAGTGTAAGCTTAAAACACTTTTATTGGTTTTGCAACTTTTATCTTTTGAGCGCATTCATTTTGATCTGCGATTTTTGTATTCTCAAGCATTTTTGCGGAGTATAATATTTTCTAACCTCTATTTTTAGCAAGGGATCTTTAGCATGGGTACCATTGAGCACCGAAGGCTTTTTCGTTCAGAAGTGTGCGTGAAAATTCATTACGAGACGATCAAATCCCCGCTCGTTAAAGGAAGGGCGGTCACGGTGGATATCAGTTCTATCGGGATCCACATGATCGGCTCAGAAAAACTATCTGTTGGGGCGGATCTGTTGACCAAACTGTTTTTCGAGAGCCGTAAGACTCCAATTTCCGCGGTAGCCAAGGTTGTCTGGCAGAAAGAGTGTCGTCTGCAACCAGACAAAAAGAAAGTTTTCTACGCAACGGGGCTTGTTCTTGTTGATATGTCACCGGAGGATGCGATCCTTACTTCGGATTATATTTTTGACGCAGCGAAAAAGCATCAGCTTGATTGCGAAAAAAAGATCATTCAACAGCTTCAAAGCAATCGATAACATTCCTTAAGAGCCTACTATGCACATCTCTGTTCTTATCCTTGTCGCTAATGATAAGCATCATATCGAAAGGCTTTGTGAAATCCTCGATCATGGCCTTAAGAAATTAAGTTTTGATTATGAGATAATCTTTCTCGATAACGCAAGCCGTGATGGCACAGCTAAAATTCTGGATCAAGTCGCATCCCGCAGGGGGCATGTCAGAGTTGTGACGAGCAAAAGACGCTGTAGCTTTGGCGAGGGACTGCGTGCGCTTTTGGAGAAGGCCCAAGGCGATATTGTTGTTTACTCTGATGCTTTAATGCCGGTCAAGTTAGACGCGTTGCCTTTCTTGATGGAAAAGATGCGCGATGCGGATCTTTTGATCGCGTCTCGTTTTCAGGATCGCATTACAGCCGCTTCCGTTCAGGCAAGTTTTTCGTTTTGGGTCTATCGACTTGTCTCTCGGTTTTTCTTGAAGATCCCTTTTAAAGACTTGCATCCGGGATTGCTGATGATGCATCGGGAAGTTATTCCTGCCCTCGCCTTAGCATCCAAGAGTAAAAATATTTTTCCGGAAATCTTTATTGGAGCCAAACGAAAAAAGCTTACCGTTCAGGAATGCTTCATTGATAAGCGCTTGCTTGCTCCCATCCCACCCACGCAGCAAAGCTGCAGCCTTTTTGAAATTGTCGATCTTTTTCGGTTGAAAAGTTAGGGGAGAAAAATAAAAATGCTGGAGGAGGGAATCGAACCCTCACAGGGTTGCCCCTACCGGTTTTTGAGACCGGCGCGTATACCAGTTCCACCACTCCAGCGCGATAAATCTTTGTAGAGAGCCTCGAAGATCAAAAGAATTTGACTCTTAATGCACCTGCCAAGTTTCTTTCTAAAACATATGGAAAATTGGTGGAGCTGGAGGGAGTTGAACCCTCGACCTCTTGCATGCCATGCAAGCGCTCTCCCAACTGAGCTACAGCCCCGATCTTCCCAATTAACATATTCCAGCGGAGATTGGGACGTTTCAATTCCCGTTACGTGCTTCAGAAAGTAAATTGAAGCAGCCCCGATTTTCCAAAGAATATTACTGAGGTTAGTTGATTCAACCTCTCAAACTTTCTGCAAGATGTGTCAATATATCATTTCATGACTTTTTTGTCAATTCAGACGAGAGCGGACTTTTTGATCGTTAACCAAGTTTCAGAGAGAGGTTGACAATCATGGCCTGAACCGTTATGATGATTTTCTCGTCAGGGCTTTATGTTCATAAGAATATGAAAAGCAAGATCTTAAATTACCTTAAAGAAAAGAATGACTTTGTTTCCGGCCAAGATATCAGTCGCGACCTTCAGGTGAGCCGTACGGCTGTCTGGAAGTATGTTAAACAGCTTCAGGCTATCGGCTATGATATTGAAGCTGTTTCTCGAAAAGGATATCGGCTGATCGCGCAACCGGACAAGTTGTTTCCTGACCTTATCCAGGACCGCCTTGGAACAAAGGTTTTTGGAAAGAAGATCATTTATCTGGAATCGACAAATTCAACGATGAATGATGCCACTCGTTTAGCTATTGAGGGTGCCTGCGAGGGAACGATTGTGTGCGCAGAAACGCAAACCGATGGCCGCGGCCGACGAGGCCGCAACTGGGTATCAACTAAAGGACAAGGGATCTATTTTTCTATTGTCTTGCGTCCACATATTCCGCTGTCTCAAGCTGCGGCGCTTACGCTTGTTTTTGCCGTAGCCTTGTCCAAGGCCATTCGCGTAACGACCGGCTTGGAGGCAGTGATCAAATGGCCCAACGACATCTTGATCTCTAAAAAGAAAGTTGCCGGCATCCTGATGGAGTTGAGCGCGGAAACAGATCATATCCATTACATCGTTGTCGGCATTGGACTTAATGTGGAAGGAAAAGCTTTCTTTGGGCTACCACAAGCAACGTCGCTTGAGCAACAGCTGGGTCAAGGTATTTCACGCGTCCAAGTTTTTCAAGAGATCTTACGGCAGGCCGAAGAGCATTATGCGCTATTTCAAAAGAAAGGATTTGCTCCTATTGCAAGGATATGGCGCGAGTATTCCGCGACATTGCATCAGCAGGTTAAGATAACAGAAGCTCGCAGCACAACAGAAGGCATTGCTATTGATATCGACGATCAGGGGGCTTTGTTGATCCAAGAGAGGAGCGGCCGTGTTGTCCGAAAGATAACCGGAGATGTCATACACCTTAGGTAAATTATGAGCGATCCAGTATTTCTTTGTAACATTTTAGGAAAACTTCACGAGCAAAATCTTTATCGTTCGCTTAGGCCACTTGAAGGCGCGCAGCAGGCGCATGTTGTTTTTGAGGGGCAAAAGGTTATTAATTTTTGTTCGAATAATTATTTGGGTTTGGCAAATGATCCGAGGCTTTTGCAAGCAGCCCACAGAGCTCTGGATGAAGAGGGGCTAGGATCTGGCGCGTCGCGACTTATTTGCGGCAATATGGCCTCGCATCAAGAATTAGAAAATCGCCTTGCGACATTTAAGCAAGTAGAAAAAGCGCTCGTTTTTAACTCTGGCTATATGGCCAACGTTGGCATTATTTCAGCGCTTTGCGACCGCGAGGATATTGTGTTATCGGATAAATTGAATCATGCTTCGATCGTCGATGGGATCCTTTTAAGCCGTGCGGAATGCAGAAGATATCCGCACAAGGATATGAAGGCGTTAGAGGAAATGCTTTCTATCAGTCAAAATTATCGAAAGCGATTAATTGTCACTGATAGCGTTTTTAGCATGGATGGGGACACAGCTCCCTTAAAAGAAATCGTTGCGCTTGCACAGAAATATGGTGCCATGGTCATGGTCGATGAGGCGCATGGGCTTGGCGTCCTAGGTGAGCATGGCCGAGGACTAGCTGAAGAGCTTCATGTGGAAGAAGCTATTGATATTCATATGGGTACTTTATCTAAGGCCGCAGGAAGCTTTGGGGCGTATGTGTGCGGGTCAAAGGCTCTGATCGATGTTTTAATCAATAAAGCACGCAGCTTTATTTATACAACGGCGATACCGCCTGCCATTGCCGCAGCCTCGATAGAAGCGATCAATATTGTTGAGAGAGAACCAGAGCGCCGTGCTCAACTTAAAGAGAATGCGAAGTATCTGCGGCAAGGGCTGAAGAACTTAGGTTTTGATACTATGGGATCCACAACACCTATCATTCCGGTTTTATTGCGTAATGCTTCAATAGCGACAGAGCTCGCTAAGAAACTTTTAGCACGCGGGATCTTTGTGCAGGGTATCCGTCCTCCGACAGTACCAGAAGGCACAGCACGTCTGCGCGTTACCGTGATGGCAACGCACACCAAAGAAGATATTGCTCAGGCGATAGAAAATTTTCGCATCGCAAAGGGAGAAGTATGTCTTTTATAGTCACACCAAGAAATATATCATGGCATTATGAAATATGCGGACAAGGGGAGTGCCTGCTCTTTTTACATGGCTGGGCTAGCAATAGCCGTGTTTTTTCTCAGCAAAAAGAATTCTTCTCCAAAGATCATCAAGTGTTGACTGTTGACCTTCCTGGGCATGGAGACACGAGTTGGCAGCCGATCAGTTTTTCTGAGATCGCGCAAGACATTCATTTCATCTTAGAAACATTAAAGATCGCCTCAGCTTCTCTGATCGGAAGTTCAATGGGCGGGCTCATCGGACTCAAGTTTTCTCTCGCTTTCCCAGGCAACGTCCATCGCTTAGTGCTCATTGGGTCTTTGCCAAAATTTTGTCGCACTCCGGAAATTCCTTTAGGGCTTCATCCCGGGCAATTTTTGAAACTGCGAGACCAGGTCCAAAAACAATATCCGAATATCCTGGAAATATTTTTCCGCTCTCTGTTTACTGTTGAGGAGCGAGAAACAGAAAAATTTCGCTGGTTGCAGCAGTTTCGCAAGAACGAAAAGATCCCCGATCAGAAAGCCCTGTTAGGTTTCTTGGATCAGCTTGAAAGAGAGAACCTTCTATTTCTGGCGAAGGATATTTCTGTCCCTGTTCAGTTCATTTCAGGGCAGGAGGACTACATCTGTCCTATGGACTCCGTTGCGTTCTTAAAAACAATAATGCCACAAGCAGAGTTCCATTTTATCCAGAAAAGCGGCCATTTTCCTTTTATCATCCGCTCTGCTGAATTTAATACGCTTGTGAGAGAATTTTTAGGAAGAAATGAATAATGAAATGATCACACAGTGTCCCCGCAAGACATTTTCCAAAGCGGCATCTTGCTATGAAAGGCTTTCTTCTCTGCAGAAAGATATCGGCTGTACATTGCTTGCAATGGTCCCGGGTGGCGAGCGGTACGAAGTTTTAGACATTGGCATGGGAACCGGATGGTTGACGGAAAAGACCGGCGAGCGATTCCCGTCGGCAAGGCTGACAGGCATTGATTGCGCCCCCGGAATGGTCGCAGAGGCAAAGAAGAAAAAGATCCATACTGTTTTAGAGGCTGATGCTCAATGTTTACCTTGTGCTGATGGTGTTTTTGATCTTATTATTTCTAATTGCGTGTATCAGTGGGTCGAGGACATGCCGAAGGCCTTTTCAGAGGCATTTCGAGCTTTGGATCCCGATGGCGATTTTTGTTTTTCTTGTTTCGCTGAAAAGACACTGTTTGAGCTGCGGGAATCTATAGAGAAGAATACCTCAGTAGCGGATGGCCGATTGCATCATTGGCATCTTTTGACAAAAGAGAGCATTCAGTCCGCGCTCAACAAGGCAGGCTTTACAAAGGTGCAGTTAATGTCTAGCTTAAAGGTTGAAGAATTTGAAGATCTATTTTCTTTGATCAGCTGGTTAAAAACGATCGGCGCCAACCGCGTAAAGCGTAACATGTTTGTTGGCCCAAGGATGCTATCACAGGCAAACCATTATTATCAGAAACATTTTCCGTTGCAGCAAGGCATTGCGGCAACCTTTGAAATTATTTTTGGGGTAGCGCAAAAATGATAAAACGATCGATCTTTATTACGGGAACGGATACAGGTGTCGGCAAGACATTCGCGACTTGCGCGCTTGCGACATTATTTCAAGAGCGCGGCGTTAAGGTAGGCGTGATGAAGCCTTTTCAGTGCGCTGGATCTGATGCCTTTGATCTTAAAAATAATTTAGGCCTTGATGATGCGATGGAAAGTATCAACCCTTATTTTGCCAGTGAGCCATTATCGCCGCATATCGCTTTTCGCCGAGAGAAAATAAAGATTTCTATCGAATATATCAAAGATTGTCTCGCGAGGCTTCAGAAGAAATATGATGTTGTGCTTGTTGAGGGCGCTGGCGGACTCCTCGTGCCTATCAAAGAGCGTTATCTTATGATCGATCTTGCGCGCGATCTCGACCTAGATGTTGTGATCGTTGCGAGGTTAGGATTGGGTACGATCAATCATACCCTACTGACGATTGAGCAGGCGCGTAGCCGTGGACTTTCTGTCCGTGGAGTTATTTTTAACGAGCCAACTCTATCGAAACGAAAGATACCGGAGAAAACAAATCCTTTGGCGATTAGAAAATATGGCAGCGTGAATATTTTAGGGACGATCCCGTACTTTAAGGATATTTCAAGGCAAAAGATCTTGAAGCGCTTAAAAGGCAACATCGCTTTAGATAAAATTTTTCAGCAAGAAGAACGTTTGAACACACAAAAGCTTGTCCGCGATGATAAGACGTATCTTTGGCATCCCTTTACACAAATGAAAGATTGGCTGGCGCAAGAGCCACTTGTTGTTGAGGCGGCTCGAGAATGCTATCTTAAAAGCACAGAGGGCCGATGGTATATAGACGGCGTTTCAAGCCTGTGGGTGAATGTCCACGGCCACTGCCACCCCAAGATCAACGGGGCGATCGCGCGTCAAGCACAGAAAGTGGCTCATTCGACATTGTTAGGCCTTGCCAATGTCCCGTCCATTGAGCTGGCGCGCCGGTTGGTCGCCATCGCTCCTAAAAGTCTTACAAAAGTCTTTTATTCGGATAGCGGTTCCACGGCCGTTGAGATCGCGGTTAAGATCGCGTATCAATATTGGCAGAATATCGGCAAAAAGAAAAAGAAAATGATCGTTCATTTTGCGCATTCCTACCATGGTGACACCTTGGGAAGCGTGAGCGTTGGGGGCATCGATCTTTTTCATAAAGTCTATCATGATTTGATATTTCAGGCTGTTCAGTGGCCGACTCCTTTTCCGAGCGCGTTTGGCGCAGCGAAAGATTTTTCTCGTTCTTTTTTTATTTCTTTACGAAAACTTGAACAATATCTCAAGAAAGAGCACCATAGAACAGCTGCTGTGATCGTTGAGCCGCTCGTGCAAGGGGCTGCCGGCATGGTCGTTTGGCCGCAGGGTGCGTTAAAAAAGTTATCCGACCTTTGCCGCGCCTACGATGTTCTGTTGATCGCGGATGAGGTGGCCACAGGGTTCGGCCGCACGGGAACGATGTTCGCCTGTGAGCAGGAGAAAGTTTGTCCGGATATTTTATGCTTGGCCAAGGGCCTGACCGCAGGGTATCTGCCATTGGCTGCTACGCTGACGAGCGAACGGATCTACCAGGGATTTTTATTCGACTATAAAGAACAGAAAACATTTTTTCATGGCCATACCTACACCGGCAATCCTTTGGCATGCGCGGCAGCTTTGGCTAATTTAGAAATTTTTGCCAAAGAAAAGACAATACAAAAGTTGCAGCCAAAAATAAAATTTTTAACTAAAGAACTGCGATCGTTGAAGAATTTATTGCATGTCGGCAATATTCGTCAAAAAGGTTTTATGGTAGGTATCGACCTTGTAAAAGATAAGGCAAGACATCTTGAATATCATTGGGAAGAAAAAATGGGTGTTAAGGTGTGCGCGCGAGTGCGCCATTATGGTGTGATCTTACGCCCACTCGGCAATACGATTGTATTAATGCCGCCGTTGGCCATATCAAAGCAAGATCTCAAAAAGATCATCGTTGCCACCGCGCGCGCGATCAGGGATGTGACAGAATATGCTTCATTTTAAAAAGAACAAAAAAGTTTTTGTCGCGATGAGCGGGGGTGTTGATTCGTCTGTCGCCGCAGCCTTGTTGAAAGCGAGAGGGTATGATGTTGTAGGCGTTACCATGTGTTTTAATATCGCCCTTAATGACAAGAAAGCATCATGCTGCGGCGTGGATGCTGTTCAGGACGCGAAAAATGTTGCGCAGACTTTGAACATCCCGCACTATGTTCTTAATTTTGGGGAAGACCTGCAGAAGACGATCATTGATGATTTTTGTCAAGAATATCTTCAGGGTCGCACACCCAATCCTTGCGTGCGATGCAATCAATATCTTAAGTTTGGAAGCTTATTAAAGAAAGTGAGAGCCTTAGGCGCGGATTATTTGGCGACGGGGCATTATGCGAAGATCGAGAAACGCCCTTTTGGCAATCAATTTGTCTTACGCAAAAGCGTTCAAGGTTCGAAAGATCAATCCTATTTTTTGTATCAAATACAACGCAAGGATTTGCCGTTCATTTTGTTCCCGATCGGGGATTTGACCAAGGAGCGTGTCAGGGCTCTTGCAAAAAAATATAAACTCAAGAATGCTCATAAAAAAGAAAGCCAGGATATTTGTTTTGTCCCTAAGTCGGGATACCAGGAATTCTTGAAGCATCGGTTAGGCTCTTGCGCTTTTGAGCCTGGGCCGATCAAGAGCGAAGAGGGAAAATTATTGGGACAGCATCAAGGGATCGCTTTTTATACGATCGGCCAGAGGGACGGCTTGGGTGTCGCTTTGGGTAAGCCGGCATACATCTACAAAATAGATGCCTCAGCTAATACGATCTCTATTGGGCCCAAGGAAAGATTGTACTCGGTTGGGTTGGTCGCACGTCATTTAAATTTTGTCAGCTGTGAATATCCTAAGAAAACCATAGAGGTGGGAGTTAAAATTCGTTATAATCATCCCCAGGTTCGCGCGCGACTTTCGTGCGCGCAAGGGGCGGCCAAGATATATTTTGATAAGCCGCAGATGTCTGTAACGCCTGGCCAATCGGCCGTGTTCTATAAAAAAGATATTTTATTGGGCGGAGGCATTATCGAAGAAGCTCTGCCGCCAGATCGGAAAGGATAAAGCACCATGGAAATCAGGTTTGATACAAGTTATCTAAAAAATATCATCAGCGATAGCGAATGGAAAAAAGTTTTTCCTGAAGTGGAAAAAGCGCATAATGACCTTACGCAGCGCCGAGGAGCTGGCAAAGAATTTACAGGCTGGCTGGACCTCCCATCTCAGACCAAGGACAGCCTTTTAAAAGAGCTTGTGGTTTTAGGCCAGCAAGCGCGTAAAGATTCCGACTGCGTTCTCAGTCTTGGCATCGGCGGTTCATATTTGGGCGTGCGCGCGACGCTAGAATTCCTTATTAGTGATCAAAAAATTCCGGTTTACTACGCCGGTAATAATTTAAGCGCGGGTTATTTATCGTATTTGTTGAGTGTTGTTAAGAACAAAAAAGTTACAGTTGTGGTTATTTCCAAGTCCGGGACAACGACCGAAACAGCTTTAGCCTTTCGTATCGTCAAGGCGTTCATGGATAAGAAATATAACAAAAAAGAACTGCAAAAAAGGATCATTTGCATCACAGATGAGCACAAAGGCGCTTTGCGCAAGATCGCGGATAAGAATGGTTATCGTACTTTTCCGATCTCCGATGATGTTGGCGGAAGGTTTTCTGTCCTTTGTCCGGCAGGACTTGTCTCTTTGGCTTTGGCAGGCGTTGATATCCGCGGGCTTATTGAGGGCGCGCGCTATTCTGAAAAGCGGTTCTCGGCATTGAACCTGGAAGAAAATATCGCCTATCAATACGCGGCCGCGAGGTATTTATTGACTCAGAAGGGGAAGAAGATCGAGGTTTTGTCTTCATTTTATCAAAGATTGATGTACGTGACAGAATGGTGGAAACAACTTTTTGGCGAAAGCGAAGGGAAGAATGGCAAAGGTCTTTTTCCCTCTTCGCTTAATCTCACGGCTGATCTTCATTCGATGGGCCAGCTGATGCAAGATGGGGAACGTAATATTTTTGAGACCTTTTTGATGGTGGATAATCCAGGTAGCAAGCTTTTGATTCCGTCGGACAAAGAAAATCTTGATAATTTCAATTGTGTGGCTGGAAAAGAGCTGGATTATGTGAACAAGCAGGCGTACAAAGCAACCGCTGCCGCTCATTTTGAGGGGGGTATTCCCAGCATGACCATTACTGTTCCGGATTATCAGGCGCATTCATTAGGCCAGCTGTATTATTTTTTCGAAAAAGCTGTGGCGATCAGTGGATATATGCTTAAGGTCAATCCTTTTGATCAGCCAGGGGTGGAAGCGTATAAGAAAAAGATGTTCGAGCTTCTTGGTCGGTATTGATCTTGTAAGGCAAGTGATAAAAACAGAAAGGGCCCCGACTTACTTGGGGCCCTTTCTGCTAAAGGTTTAAGGTGATAGGCCTTACAGATGCTTTCGCTATCTTCGCGACCTCCTTTTCTATCATGAGTATGGCATGCGCAAGGCTGATTTTCAAGACCCTCATAGAAAAATATTTTTACCTCGCCGCATATTCTCATACCTTCGGTTGACAAGGGGTATGGCACATGATAGAAATAATACAGAACATAATGATGGTATCTGTGTCCTATGATGAATAAAACAAATATTTTGATCGGTTTAGGCTTGGTGGCGTGCGCTTTTATCGCCGCGATGGCGGTTTCTTATTTTATGCATGAAAAGGCAGCTGCGAACTTAAAAGAGGTGGATGCCTTGCAGGTGCAGCTGGTGAACTTGATCGCCGATAAGGGTGAAAAATATCTTCCAGAGGCTGATCGAGCGAGGGTCAAGCGCGAACGGATCGACATTGAAGATGTCTTGCTGCGCACAGAAAAGGTGTACGGCGAACAAGAGCTCAAGCGTAAAGATGGTATTTTGTGGATCGATCGGACCTCCTCGGCATGTATGATCACCTTGGGGGCGGCCAACGGTCTCATCCCGGGGACATATTTATCGGTTTATGATGAGATCATCAACGCCAATGGGACTACCGTTAGTCAGAAAGTCGCCGATGTTGTCGTTGAGAAAACATATGATATCGTCTCGTACGTGACGATCCCTGATAAGAAGTTCAACGACTTTGTTCGTGATTATTATCGAGTTACTGTCAAAGACACTCTGTAGTGTGATATCAAAAAGCGATCATGTGGCAAAAATCCCCCTTAGGACAACTCCTTGTTAACGAGAAGATCATTACCTCCCAGCAATTGCATGCCGCGCTTGAAGAACAGAAAAAGACCAAAGAACTTCTAGGCGTTACGCTCGTGCGCTTAGGATTTGTTGACGAAGAATCCATTTATTTGCCTGTTTTAGCAGCACAGCTGGGGGTTTCTTTCGTTAATCTTAGAACGGCTGTGATCAGCCCTGAGGCTCTGGCCAAGATCCCGGCGAAGGTCGCCGAACATTATCAAGTTATGCCGATTTCTTGGCAGGAGAATATCTTGACCGTTGCCGTGAACCGTCCTTTAGATGTGCGTTTGTTAGATGACCTATCTGTTGTCTGCCGTACAAAGGTCAAGCCAGTTCTCGCATCCACAAAGGAGATCCTAGACGCTATCCGCAAATATTATGGCGTGGGTGCTGACACCATTGAGCAAATGATGCAGACAGCCTCTTTTAAGGAAAAGGTCCAAGAGTCTGTCGAGACCGTTGAGACCCTTGATTCAGAAGCTTCTATCGCGAAATTCATCAACCAGATATTACTAGAGGCTCAACAAAAACAAGCTACGGATATCCATATTGAACCTTTTGAAAATGAGTTAAAGATCCGCTATCGTATCGACGGCGTTTTATATGACGCAAAAGCGCCATCCAATATCAAACATTTTAAGGACGCGATTTCGTCTCGAATAAAAGTTTTATCCAATCTTAATATTGCCGAAAAACGCCTTCCTCAGGATGGGCGTTTTAAGCTTCAGGCTTCTGGCGTGGACCTTGATCTTAGAGTTTCGTTTTTGCCTACGCCATTCGGCGAAAGCATCGTTATCCGTCTGTTAAGTTCTTCAAAACTCTACCGCTTGTCTGACCTAGGCTTGCCGCCCGCTGAAGAGAAGATCTTAGATGAGCTGCTTCAGAAGCCCCACGGGATCATTTTCTTGACCGGCCCAACGGGAAGCGGTAAAACAACCACATTGTATTCTTGTTTATCCCGCGTGAACACGATCGATAAAAAGATCATTACCATCGAAGACCCCGTGGAGTATCAGCTAAAAGGCGTAACGCAAATTCAAGTAAATCCACGCATCGGCCTTACCTTTGCCGCAGGCTTACGTTCCATGCTGCGCCATGACCCCGATGTCATGATGGTGGGAGAGGTTCGCGACACAGAGACGGCAGAGATTACCATCCAGGTCGCGTTGACCGGCCATCTTGTTTTCTCAACCCTTCATACCAATGATGCGGCTTCCGCTGTCGCCCGACTTGTGGATATGGGTGTTGAGCCTTATTTAGTCTCGAGTTCCGTTCTTTGTTTTATCGCCCAACGCCTTGTACGTCTTTTGTGTCCTCATTGTAAGATATCTGCTGTCGTGACTGAGGATATGGTTAAAGAATTTGGACTCAACCGGTCTGATATCACGAACTTTAAGATCTACGAAGCTAAAGGATGTGAAGCCTGCGGTCTGACCGGCTACCAGGGTCGACAGGCGATCTTCGAGTTCCTTACCCTCACAGAAGACATTCGCACTTTGATCCTGCAAAAAAGTTCCAGTACGCAGATCAGAAATAAGGCTATTCAGCTAGGCATGCGCACCTTGCGCCAAAGCGGCTGGGAAAAAGTCCAGCAAGGACTTACAAGCCCTAGCGAAGTCATTCGCGTTACCCAAGAAGAAGATATTTAAATTCTCCTAACTTATTGCAAACGCTTGCTTTTTGTGTTTGTTATCGCCTTGTTTTTCTGTTTCTGAATGCTATTGTTGAAATAGGAAAGGAGTGTTCTGTGCGAGAGATGATCTTCAAGAATATGATGTCCAAAGATAAGCGTTTTAATGAAACGCTGATGGCGGATATTTTTGAACATCGTGGCATCTCGCACGCGTTTGAAAGAAGGATTATCGTGAAGATCATTGATATTTTAGAGCTTCGCGATAATGAGCACGCCAAGGATCTTTTATATGGCGAGCTTCACCAGCATCATCATCCCGAAACGTATATTGTTCATCGTGTTGATCGGTCTAGAGGATTAGAAGAGCAGCTCTGCAAGGTCGTCGGATATCAATATATCATCGCAGGAACCCAGCTATTCATTGTGAAGCTTTCATGCTGCTCTCGCAGGGTGGTCCGAAAAGCTTCTGTTGCTTAAGAAGACTATTCTTATTGAAGATTTTACCCTTGAGTTATCTTGCATCGTATTTGAGCGTATGTTAGAATGACACCGTTATGGCAAAATTTTTCTATCGTGCCAAAAAAGGCGTCCATGAGATCGTTGAAGGTGTTGTGGAAGCCTCTCATGTTCATGAGGCTGTATCTAAGGTTGTTCAGCAAGGCCTTTCGCCCCTCGATGTCGATGTTTTCCAAGAAAAGAAACAAAAAATAACAGTACCCTTTAAGACTTTGTTTACTTTTGATCGACCGCACGTTTCTCAGAAGCAGATCGTTGCTTTTACGCGTCAAATGCATGATCTTATCGACGCCGGGATCCCGCTGTTGCGCGCATTGCGGTTGTTGGCCGAGCAAGATTGGCAGAGCCCTCTTCAGGGTATTCTTGTAGATATCGCCAACATGATCCAGGATGGCGGTTCGCTTTCCGAAGGGTTGACCCGCTATCCGGAAACTTTTTCTCCTCTTTATGTTAATCTTATCAAGTCAGGAGAGAGCAGTGGGCATTTGGGCACTGTTTTAGGCCGGTTAGCCGATTTTTTGGAGAAGAGCCAAGAGGTATCCCAAAAAGCTTTAACAAGTTTTATTTATCCATCTTTGATCCTGGCCGTAGGAAGCATAACCGTTTTTGTTCTTTTATCTTTCGTTGTTCCACGGCTGACGGACATGTTCGATGAACTATCGCAGCGTCTCCCGTGGCCGACCGTTTTCTTGATCAGCGTTAGCGATCTGTTCGCGCGATTTTGGTGGCTTATTATCATGATATTGGCTGGCAGTTTTTTCTATGTTCAGCATTTATACCGGATCCCTCAAAAAAGGATCAAGATGGATGCTTTGCAGCTGCGGTTATTCTTGGTCGGTCCGTTCATTGTTAAGCTCGAGGTCGTGCGTTTTTCGCAAACATTAGCGACACTGCTGGATGGCGGGGTACCGATCGTGGAAGCCTTGCGTAATGTAGTTTTGGTCATCGGCAATCATGCCTTACGTGAAGATCTCAGCCGATTAGCGGATGAGGTGGCCGGAGGCGCGAGCCTGACGGAAAGCCTGAAGAACGTTCATTTTTTTCCATCAACAGCTATCAACATGGTCGCGGTCGGGGAAGAATCTGGACAGCTCGAGAAGGCGCTTTACAAGATCGCCAGTTCTTATGAACGGCAAACAGATCAAGTGATCCGCGCCATCACGTCGTTGCTGGAGCCGGTGCTGATCGTCGCGATTGGCGCCGTGATCGGTTTTGTTGTTGTCGCGATGTTGTTGCCGATATTTCAGATGAATCTTATTATACAATAAGGAAAGGAACGCTATGTGCAAGAAAAAAGATCGTCATGGGTTTACCTTGGTGGAGATCATGTTGGTTGTGATCATCTTAGGCGTATTGGTCGCGATGGTGGTCCCGAACTTGGCCGGCCGGGGGGAGCAAGCTCGTCGGTCTGCCGCCAAGGCCGATATCGAGGCAAATTTAGCGACGACACTTGATCTTTATGAATTTGATAATGGACGTTATCCGACGACAGAGCAGGGGCTGCAAGCGCTCCTCTCTCAGCCGACCAATCCTCCTGTCCCAGCAAGCTGGAACGGCCCGTACTTAAAAAAGAAAAGGATCCCTAAAGACCCCTGGGGTAATGATTATGTGTATGTCTGCCCAGGGACGAGGAACGCCCAGTCTTACGATCTATCATCCTACGGCCCGGATGGCGTGGAAAGCAGTGATGATATCACTAATTGGGCTGACGACGATCAATAGCGCTGATGAACAGCAAGTTATGCTTTTTATCCGACACAATCGCTCACGCGGCTTCTTGCAGGGGTTTACGCTGATCGAACTTTTACTTGTCGTTGTTTTTTTAGGCGTGTTGGCGGGACTTTCTGTCCCCCATCTTCCCAAGCATTATACGCGTCTTCAGCTGCAACAGGCAGCTGACCATATAGGCTATCTGATGCGCTATGCCCAGAGCGCGGCCATTACGGGTCAGAGAGAGTATCAAATTTGCTTTTATACTACAGAGAAGACGTATGTTTTGCAGGGACAGAATGTTGCTGATGAGCATGATCCCAAGCGTCAGGATCTTTCTGAAAGTTTTTCAGCTGTTCAAGGGGATAAAGGTCAGATTTTTAAGCTTCCTAACGCTTTGTCATGGGAGATCCCTGATAGTTGTGTACGGTTTTATCCTAATGGCGTTATTGATCAGGCAATAGTTTCGCTCACAATAGAGCAAGGACAGAGCATGGTTGTTTCGACACAAGAACAAAGAGGACGCGTGAATGTTTTTGCGCCAGATCAAGAATAAGACAGCATCGTTATTGCTGGAAGCTTTGATCGCTGTGTCTATTTTGGCTGTCAGCTTGGTCATTATTATAAGGTCGCATGTCGCGGCTTTGCGTTCCCAAACGCTTGCTCAGAGCTATGCGCTAGCGAGTTTATTGCTGGAACGAGAAATGACAGGCTTGATCCAGAACGGTTATCTGGCCAATGACCTGCGGCAGACAAAGAAATTGCCAGCTCCATTTGAAGCTTTTGAGGTGAGCCTTTCAACAAAGCCAGCAGGAGCAAGCTATAATTTTGAGAATCTTAACGAAGCGGATGTTGTTCTGTCATGGACAACGGGCCAAAAGAGCCAGAAGCTTTCCGCATCAACTTTCGTTTTTCATAGTCCTTGATATGATCATGCGTTTTAGAAAAAAAAGCGGTTTTACTTTTGTTGAGTTCCTTCTCGGATCTCTGATCTTTGCTGTGATCGCTGCCGCGCTGTATAGCACATTTGCAAGTGGCTTGAAGGTCCAGCAGCGCGCCAACAACGAAGGGTTGTTGTATCATCAGGCTAAGCTGAATTTGGATATGATCGCCAGAGAGCTGGAGTCCGCGGTTTCCATTGATCTTTCTCGATCGTATCCAGTTTTTAAATCTTTTGAAACGAATGGCCAGGGATTTTCATTCCTAACCATTGACCAGGATCAGATCAAGCGAGTTCGTTATTATCTTCAGAACGCACAAGAGGTTTCTGTGCACAAGGTTCTTCTGGGTAGGCGATCTCAAAAGAATGTTGTTGTCACGAACATCAACAGCGATACGGCTTTATCTCAAGCAACGCTGATGCGCAGCGAGCAGCCTTTATCCGATTTTCTTGGCCCTGGCGCGGGTCATGGCGAACGACAAGAGATCGTTTTAGAGCATATTGACGCGGCGACATTTCAGGTATTATGCGCGTATTTGACAGCGACGCAAGGGATGACGGAGCTTGAATGGAAGCAAGGATGGGATAAGGATTATTTACCGGCCGGCGTTCGTATCGCTATGACCCTCTTGCCGATAGGCCGCGATAAAAGACCAGTAATGATCGTAAAGGATATTTATATTCCGACCGGCTTCTGGGAAGAGGCCTTGTGATGTTTATGGGGGTTTCATTTGAGACATAAGAACAAATCTGGCATAATACTTATAGTTGTCCTCTGGATGTTGGCGATCCTATCGGTCCTTGCGATCGGGCTGGGAAGAACGGCGCGCATTGACCTAAGTCTTGCCAAGCATCGGGCCGGTAAATTGCGGGCGGACTTTTTAGGGTGGGCGTCAGTTTATTATGCCATGAATCAACTGCGGCTTGATTCAGAGGATCCTGATTCTTCTTTGGCAGATACAGCATATACTTGTGGTTTTGCTCTTAAAGACAATAAGACGCCGGAGGATCTTTTTAAAGGTGTTACATTGGCAAGCGGTTCTTTTGATATCGGATATCCTTTAATCGACAATATGGGCCGCGCATATCAGTGTTATGGTTTTGAAGATGAAGACCGTCGCCTGAACATCAACGGTATCCACCAGCAGAATTATCGCATACTTGCTCATCTTTTTATGCTACTCGATGTGCCTGATGAGCAAGCAGATGGCCTTGCGGCACAGGTCGTTGACTGGAAAGATGCTGATAGCAACAAGATGACATTAGGCTTGGGCGTAGAAAAGGAAAGCTATGATATTGCCAGCGGGAAATTTTGTAAGGATGCGCCTTTTGAACATGTGCAGGAACTAATGTTCGTTCGTGATATGACAGAAAATATTTTTTTGAAAATAAAAAGGGTCGTGACCGTTTTTCCTCGCCAGGACATGGATCTAGCTGTTAATCTGAACACAGCAGAAGAGATCGTCCTGAGAGCCATTTTTCGTTCTTTAGCAGAAAAAAATACAAGCGTTAATATATCGGATGCTGATAGTTTGGTAGGGAAGATCAGCGCATATCGCAAAGGAGAAGATGGGCTTTTATGCACCGCGGACGATCGCCCTTTGAAGGTCGCTACGGCATCAGGGGACCTTGGACTTAACGCTAATGAACAGGCCATCTATCTTGCATCGGTTCATTATTTAAAAGAGACATCTCAGCACGTGCGTCTTTACGCTAGAGGTATTGACGATCAATTTAAAGTAAGGACAACGCTTGATGCGGTGATCAGTCGAGAAACCTTGTCTGTGCTTTTATGGAATCGAAAATGAAACGTCAGCCTTTAATCGTTATTGAGATCAACGAACGTCATTGCAAAATCCTGCGCGCAAAACCAGTTGCGCAGGATCATCAAGTGACGGACCTCTCGATCACGCGCATTGTGGACCCTTCTGAAGAAGCCCTTGCGAAACTTATTTCTTCTCAGATCAGCGCGTCAGACCGAAAGGCGTATTGCGCGATGATCCTTGGCCGTCAGCAGGTCATCTTAAAGAATCTTTCGCTTCCGGCTGGAGCAAAAGATGAGCTACAAAAGATGATCAGCTTGCAGATAGCGACCCAAGTTCCTTATGCTCGTGAAGATATCGTCTTTGATTATCTGGTCCTCGGCCAGGACGCGGCTGGGTACACAAAAGTTTTGGTCGCGATCACGCACAGGGAAGCCATTAACGTATTATTGAAGGTTGTTAAGGGCGCTGGGCTTGTTCCGCGCCAGTTTATTTTAAGCTCAGCGAGCATTGCAAGCTGGGCCCGTCAAAAGCTCGCTTCGGAATTAGGCCGCCTATCATCTGCAGTTGGCTTGTTGTCTTTAGAGTCGGAAGTTAGCGAGTTGTGCCTTTTGAAGAACCAACAGCTTGTATATGCGCGCGAGCTTAAACATGGATTACGCGATATCGGCGGAGATTTTGAAGATGCCTTCCTTAAGGAAGTGAGCTTGACCTTTGAATCTTTTATGCGTGAGCATCCCCAAGAAAAGATCGCAAAGGTATTTGTTCTATCCGCTCCTTTAAAGGGAACGCTTTTTGAGCGTATCCAGACGCAAGGGCAGATCGAGGTTGCTTTTGTGGATCCCTGCGCTTTTCTCAAAAATGATGTTTCCATTAGCTTGCCTCAAAACAAGGAAGATGATTACGCTTCACCTGTCACATGCCTTGGGGCCATAGAAGAACATCAAAAGCTGACGTTTAATCTTCTTCCAGAGAAGATCCGCAAAGATCAGCAAGGTAAAATGCAGCGAAGACAGGCTGTGTGGTTCATCGTGCTATTGATCATTAATCTAATGCTTGCGGGAATCATTTTTGGCCAGCGGCTGTATCGACAGGAAGCGTATTTATCCACGCTTAAGCAACAGGTTGTCAAGATGCGGTCTAAGGCCCAGGAAGTTCAGCGCTATAATGAACAAGTCCAACAAATAGAGCAGAATGCCATCACGACAGCCTCGGTCGTTGATATCATCGATGGCTTTTATGCCATGACCCCAAAAGAAGCATCCTTTCAGCTACTTTTTCTTGATCGTAATGATCGCTTAACCATTCAGGGAATTGCGGAAACACGCGCCAGCGTCAATGATTTCCAGCGAAATCTTATCAGCAGTCCACTATTCCAAGATGTTAATCTGGAATATGCGGCGCAGCGTCGATTTTTTGAAGGGGAGATCACAGATTTTAAGATAACAGCCGTTGTTAAGCGCGGCAAGGAGAAGTTGTGATGCACGCTTTTTCGAATCGAGAAAAAAATATTTTTTTCGTATGTTTGATTATTTTGTTTGCGTATGGAGGCTATCGATTTGGCTATCAGGCCTTTCAAGAGAACGCGGCGTCATATCAACAGCGTATCGCGCAGGCAGAAAAAGAGCTGCGACAATACAAGGGGATCGCGCGTCAAGAGAAGGATGTTCTGCGCAAGATCGCAGCCTATAAAGATACTTTTCAGCAAAAAGGCTCTGACGAGCAAGAAATGACAAAGATGCTCTCAGAAGTAGAAGCCGCGGCTCAGAACACTAGCATGAAGATCATCAATATGGAGCCCAGTCGGACCAAAAAAGGCGATTTTTATAATTATTTCTCGATTAATGTCCAAGCGCAGGGGTCTTTAAAGAAGATCATGGAATTCTTGTACGCGCTTGAAAGTCAAGCCTATCGTTTTCGTATCGATGAAATGCGTCTTGAAAAATATTCATTAAGGGCCGATGAGCTTAAATGTCAGTTTGTGGTCAGCCGGTTCTTTATTTTAAAATAATATCTGCTTTTTGGTAGCGCTTTCCCAAATCCCCCTTTTCCCCCTTTAAACCTTTTATATATATTTTATACTTTACCTTGTCAGGGATAAGGGTAGAGAACATGCATATTTTTATGAATATATATAAGAATTCTTATATTTCTAAGGCCATTTCCTTG
>JAKQPK010000066.1 GCA_029564765.1 Candidatus Omnitrophota bacterium | reverse complement strand
TGGTATCGGGAGGTTAAGGCGTCCTGGCATCCTGGCATCACCTTGCGCATCAGGCGTGAAAATGCAGGGTTCACCCAGGCAGAACTTGCAGCAATGACAGGGCTTACTGTGTCGAATATTTCTGCCTACGAGAATGGGCATCGCACTATGGGGCTCGCAGTGGCAAAACGCCTCGCTAAGGCACTAAAGCGCCCTGTATCAGAATTCATTGAACCAGAAAGTATGACAGATCGAGAATGAGGAAATTCACTGGATACTTTGACAGGATACCAGGATTTTCCTGGATTTACAGGATGTTTTTAGGGTAGGGGGCAAAAGAAATTCCAAAGCCAAAGCTAACGCGAACCAAATTTAGTTAGAACAAGCCCGCCAAGAGCCTCAATGCAGGGCTTCCAGCCCACCCGCCTCTCTTTCTTTTTTCTCTTTCTCTTCCCTTAAACCAAAAATCCCGTCCATCCTTATCTTATCCCGTCATCCCGTCCTTTTCTTCCCTCAAACCAACAATCCCGTTCATCCAGTCTTCATCCTGTCATCCTGTCTAAATCATTATCTGTATCCATCACAGATACAATTTATAAATTTTGTACTTGTCATAGATACGGATTTTCCCCTCTACGATCTTGTTCGAGCAATCTTGATGGAAGGATACGAAGGCGTTATCGTCGACGAGGTGCATTTTGCTACGAATTGGAGTCTTCACCTCAAGGCGCTCAGCGATGATTTTCCACGCCATTCGATATGGGCGAGCGATTTATCCTCGCTCGTTCTAAGGCGCGGGGTGGGCGATCTCTCTCGTCGCTTTGTGCCGATCTCGATGCCGCTTCTCTCTTTTCGAGAATTCCTCGCCCTCGAAACAGGCCAGGTCTATCCACCCTGCGATCCTTTCTCGACAAATGTTCCCTTGCCCCTGGCTCCTACACCGGAGCTTCTTTCGGCATTTCAGCGCTACAAGCAAAGGGGCACTCGTCCGTTCTATGCTCAATCTGGATTTGAAGAGCGAATGTTGTCGATCTTGGATAAGTCGCTCTATGCCAATGTTTCGTTTTTCTTGCCTGGTGTCACCGATGGCAACCTGAGACTCATGAAAGCGATAATCGGAACGCTTGCGCATGCCACGATCCCCCGTGTGCAGGTGCGTTCGCTCTGTGCAGATTGGTCGATAGGGAGCGAAAAACTCTATCAAATTCTCGAAATCATGCAATCAGTAGGCGTTTTGCGCATCATCAGGCTAGAAAACGATACCAAAGCGAAGACCGCAGGTCAAAAGCTCTTTTTTGCTGATCCTGTACTCTACGAACTTTTGGGAGGCAATGCAGGAACGGCGCGAGAAGCCTTTGTTGCTTTCTTGTGTGAGAGTGCGGGGTGGAGCATCGAGGCATGCCGCGATAAGACAAAGGCCGATTTTGTCATCTCTTCTCCTCTCGGCATAAAACCAGCAAGGCAATATACGCTCGAAGTTGGTGGTTCTTCGAAATCTGCAAAACACGCCGATTTTGTAATTCGTGACGATGCCGATTACCCTGCCAGAAATGCCATTCCCCTGTGGCTTTTGGGCTTTCTGTATTGAGGGCGATAGTTCGACAGGATGAACGGGATTCCTGGACATGATGACAGGATTTTGCGGGATTGACAGGATGTTTTTATAGGGTAAAGAAAAAGCAAAACAGAAGCCAAAGAAAGGCAGAAGAAAAGCCTAAGCCAAAGCCCACCCGCGCCTCCTCCTCTTTCCCTTTTTTTCTCTCTTTCTTTTCCCAGACCAACAATCCCATTCATCCTTATCTTATCCCGTCATCCCGTCTTTTCTCTTCCCCCAGACCAATCATCCCGTTCATCCTTATCTTATCCTGTCATCCTGTCGACACATTATCCCGTCATCCTGTCGAAAAATCTGAATCATGCATCCCTCATTTGCTCGTCATATATTGAGATGATCAACGATACATTGACCAAAACAATCATTGCA
>JAKQPK010000059.1 GCA_029564765.1 Candidatus Omnitrophota bacterium | reverse complement strand
GAGGGTCGGGCGAGGCGCAGTTTGTCAGTGATCTAAAATTTTGAAAAAGTGATGTCATGTCATATGGGGTTATCCGGAGAGCGTCAAAATGTGGTCAGGAAGGCTCAAAACAGGCATTTTTTGCGGAAAAAGTGTCAATTTTTGGGTATTTCGATGGTTTTGAGGGGTGTTTTGACTGACATTCACTGACACGAGTTATGTCAGTATGTCAGTGAAACCGGACATCATACGACACGAAAAATGTCCTAATGTCCTAATGGGTAGCGGTGAAAATGAGCAAGGATGTACGCACAAATAATGATCAGGCGGTTAGCCTTAGGGGCTGGGATGCTTTAGAGATAAAGCTAAAAGGCCGCGGCCTATCCAGCATTGAGATTCAGGAGGCGCGTAAATCCTTTTTTGAAGGCATTGAGTTGTTGTCAAAAATGTTCCTGTCCTCGTATGACGCGGAGAAGAAAACCCTTGTATAGGGTTGTATAATACGGTATACTGGGCACTAATCTTAGAGGGTGCCAATTATGAAAACTTACACCATGACAGAGACGGCAAAAAAGCTGGGTGTTCACCGGCAGACCATGATCAATTGGATCCGCAAGGGTTGGGTTAAGCCCAAGCGCGACTACAAAGACTGGCCCGTGTTTACGGACGAGTGTATCGCCAAGATTAAAGAATGGCGGGAGACACTAAAGGATACTAATGAGGGTAGCGTTATACACAAGAGTTAGCACAGAGGATCAAGCTCGCGAAGGATTTTCGCTGGAGGTGCAGAGAACGTATCTTTTGCAATATGCGAAGAACTTCGGCTGGGATGTTTTTTGCAGTATGTCGGGCCGGGATGTTTATATGGATGACGGCTATTCCGGCGGCAATATGGATAGACCGGCATTACAGAGGCTTCTCTTCGATGCCCGCAATAAGCAGTTTGATTTGGTCTTGGTGTATAAACAAGATCGCTTAAGTCGTCGGCTCAAGGATCTGTTAGGATTGCTTGAGGAGATTGATTCTTTGGGTGTTGGCTATAAATCAGCGACTGAGCCGTTTGATACTACATCGAGCGCGGGCAAAATGGCGATTCAAATGCTTGGCAGTTGCGCGGAATTTGAGCGTAATCGTTTAGTTGAGCGCGTTTTTCCGGGTATGGTTGTAGGTGTTAAGCGGGGGCATTGGCAGGGAGCGCGTTACGCGCCGTATGGCTATCGTTATAATAAGGAAGCCAAGAAACTGGAAGTCCACCCTGAAGAAGCGAAAATCGTCAAAGAAATTTTCTCGATGTATATAAATGGCAAGAGCACTTCGCAGATTGCCGGGCATTATTACATGCTTGGTATCCCTTCGCGGCAGGGCGGGAAGTTTTATACTAAATTCATCTCGGATATCCTTAAAAATAAAGTGTATTTGGGAATGCTGGTCTGGAATAAGCGGCGTTACGATACAAAGATCAAGACTAAAAATGGCGAGGGAAAGGGATATTGCTATATCAAGAATGATCCTTCCAAGATCATCGAGGTCCCGAATACGCACGAGCCGATTATTTCGCAAAGGGAGTTTGACGAGGCTTCCACGCTTCTCAAGCGAAACCGCACTAATGGCATAGTTAGATTCAGGAATAATGTTTATCATCTTTCCGGTATATTAAAATGCAATGAATGCGGCGGTAATTATCGCGGGATGACGCATATCGTTAATCACCGCACCAAAATGAGGCGTCCGTGGTATAGATGTTCGTCTAGAGGGATTCGGTATATTAAGTGCAACAATAAATCCGTGACTGCTGATGCTATCAATAAGCAGGTCTGGGATATCGTTGAAGTTATTAGAAAAAATCTTCACGTGCTGGAAGAATTAGGCGACATGATTCGGCTTAACGCTTCTGAGCCGGAGCGGGTATATATGGAGCAGTTGGAGGAGAAGGAAGCGCTTCTTAAAAAGAACGTGGAGAAGCAAAGGGCTATATACGAATTATTTTCAGAAGACAAAATAAATATGGGGCTTTATAAGGACAGAGCCGAGCTTTTAAGTAATGAGGAGAAAAAACTAAAGCAGGATATCAAGGCCATTCATCTTAAGATTCTGGACAAGCGCAATTCCGTCAATTTGGTGAAAGCGACGCAGGATTTCCTTTTAAGGTTGCGCAGTACGCCCGAAAGCGACAATCACCAATTGGACTACCTTATAAAGACGTTCATGCGGATTGTCTTTAAGTCGATTACTATCCAGAATCAGGAAATCGTGAAGTTTGAGTTGAATGAGCCTTGGAAGACTTGCTATGAAGAGGGGATGAAATGGTTGAAAACGAACGAAAAGACGACAATACAGGCGATTCCGGAGGCAAAAGCCCGAAGAAGCTACGTGTGCTTTTGCGTACCTTCGGATGCCAAATGAACGAGTATGATTCTGAACTCGTGAAGTCAATTCTTTTTAACGCGGGCTACCGTTTTGCCGACAACGAAGAGAAAGCCGACATTATTTTGCTCAATACCTGCTCAGTGCGGGATAGCGCGACACGCAAGGTTTTTGGCCAGATCTATGAGTTTCGCCACGAACTCGGTCGGCGGCCAATTATTGGCATCTTAGGATGTATGGCCACTGACGCGAAGCAAAGCCTTTTCAAGAATAAAAAACTTGGCATTGATCTTATTTGCGGGCCGGATAGTTATCGCCGATTGCCCGAGATCATCCAACAAGCACAAAACGAAATAAAAATTGCAGATATCGAACTTTCGAAGAATGAAAATTACGACGGGATCTCTCCCATCCGAGGTTCTTTTAGCGGAAATCCTTCGGCCTTGCCTCAGGATGACTTTTCGCATCCGCGAAAAGTCAATGCATGGGTTGCCATCACGCGCGGCTGTAACAACTTTTGCACCTTTTGCATCGTGCCTTACGCGCGGGGGCGGGAGCGAAGCCGCAGCGTTGCAAGCATCCTTCAGGAGATCAAAAAACTTGTGCGCGACGGTTATCCGCAGGTCACTTTGTTAGGGCAGAATGTCAATTCGTACAAGGATGGAAAAACTGATTTTCCTTTATTGCTCGACAAGATCAGCCAGATCAAAGGACTCAAGCGTATCCGTTTTATGTCCCCGCACCCCAAAGACCTCTCTTTAAGGCTTATCGATCTGATCGCGGAGCGCCCGAATATCTGTAAGCATGTTCATTTGCCGCTTCAGTCAGGAAGCAGCCGCATCTTGAAACTGATGAACCGCTGTTACACCAAAAATGATTATCTTGCGCTGGTTGACAGGCTGCGCGCGAAATGCCCGCAGGTCGCCCTGACAACGGACGTGATCGTCGGCTTCCCAACAGAAAAAGAAAAGGATTTCAAAGACACGCTCAGCGTCATTAAAAAAGTGCGGTTTGATTCGGCGTTCATTTTTAAATATTCGCCACGTAACGGTACAGTTGCCGCGCGCAAATTTACAGATGATGTAAGACCCGAAGAAAAAACAAAGCGCATTGTCTTCTTAAATGAACTTCAGCGCCAAATCGCGCTAGAAGAAAACCAGAAACTCATTGGTAGCATCCAGGAAGTCCTCATTGAAGAGCGCTATGAGAACGGCTGGCGGGGCCGCTGTGACAACAATAAGATCGTCAGCATACCTGATGGAAAATATCACGTAGGGGAATTTATCAAAGTCGAGATCACGCACGCTTCGGTCAACGGCCTCAGCGGCATATCTCTTGCATCCGCAAAGCCCTCCAGCGATTGACACTCTTGTGGTGGTGTGTTATGATTTGGCATTATTTCGGTAAATGAAACCCCGCGCTTACTGTTGTTCGCTGGGGCAAATTCGCTCCGCCGTTGACGGAGCTCATTTGAGGAGTTTCCCATCGAAAATTTAGGTATTGTTGAGACAAAATATTTTACGTTCGCCCAGCCTCCCAACATGCTCACGCTTCAAAGCGGCCTGAAGTTAGGGCCGATCACGCTCGCCTACGAAACGTACGGAACCCTGAACGCTGATCGATCCAACGCGATCTTGATCTGCCACGCGCTATCTGGGGACGCGCATGCCGCTGGCTATCACGCGGGGGATAAAAAGCCCGGCTGGTGGGATGTCATGATCGGCCCGGGCAAGGCGCTTGACACCAACGAATATTTCATTATTTGCTCGAATATCATCGGCGGATGCAAGGGAAGCACAGGCCCGGCCTCTATCGACCCGCAAACTAAAAAACCTTACGGTTTGAGTTTTCCAGTGGTGACCATTAAAGATATGGTCGTCGCGCAAAAATATCTCATTGATCACTTGGGAATAAAAAAATTGTTATCTGTGGCCGGCGGGTCAATTGGCGGTATGCAAGTTTTAGAATGGAGCGTTCTTTTTCCTGAGACGGTGCGATCCGCTATTGTGATCGCGACCAACACAGGGCACACAGCCCAACAGATCGCGTTCCATGAGGTTGGACGTCAGGCGATCATGTCAGACCCCAACTGGAACAACGGCGATTATTATGGAAAGGTCAACCCCTCCAACGGGGTCGCGCTGGCGCGCATGGTCGGGCACATCACGTACATGAGCGCTGAATCCATGGATAATAAATTTGGCCGTCAACTGATCGATAAAGAACGGGTCGGTTTTGATTTTTCTCAAGATTTTCAGGTCGAAGGATACCTGAAATATCGAGGGGATAGCTTTGTCCAAAGGTTTGACGCGAATTCATACCTATATATCACCAAGGCCGCGGATTATTTTAATCTCGCGGAAAACAAGAGTTTAGTTGAGGTCTTTAAACGTACAGCAGAGTTCTTTTTGGTCCTGACGTTCACATCAGATTGGTTGTACCCGACACACCAGCTTAAGGATATGATCAAGGCGTTGAAGATCAACGATGTTGATGTCACCAGCTGTGAGATCAACAGCTCTTATGGCCACGATTCTTTCCTGATCGAATGCAATGAACAAGAAAGCCTGGTTAAGAATTTCTTAAAAAAGGTGCGCAAAGAAAAAAAGGGGCACGCATGACAGCGCGCTTAGATTATACGATCATCGCCGACCTTGTCGCTTGCGGTACTCGCGTCCTTGATCTAGGATGCGGGGATGGGGAGCTTTTGGCTCTTTTGCGTGATCGCAAACAAACGCGCGGCATGGGTATTGAGCTTGATGAAAAAGCTATTTATTCTTGCGTGGAAAAAGGGTTAACGGTGGTTCATGGGGACATTGACCATGAGCTCGCGGATTACGCGGATAAACGCTTTGACTATGTCATCCTTTATGAAAGTTTGCAGCAGGTCTTGCATCCAGAAAAAGTGATCTTGGAAGCCTTACGCGTAGGCAAAAACGTTATTGTCGGTATCCCAAATTTTTGCCAACTCTACGCGCGCTATCAGATCTGCTTTCGCGGAAAAGTCCCTGTGACCGATGAACTGCCGTATCAATGGTACGATACACCGAACTTGCGTTTTTTAAGTTTAAAAGATTTTCGCTTGTTCTGCCGAGCGCGGAATATCCACATTCAAAAAGAGATCGCCATCGTGAAAAATTCGCGCGTGACATTTTTTCCAAATGTTTTTGCGAATATCGGCATCTTTCTATTATCAAAGGAGCAAAAATAATATGCCCTACGTGAACGTCCGCGTTGTCGGAAAACTGACCAAAGAACAAAAACAGCAGATCGCCAAAGAGATCTCAGAAACACTTCTGAAGGTCGCGAATAAGCCTAAGGACGCGACCTACATCGCCTTTGACGAGGTGCAAGGCGAGAGCTGGGCGGTTGGGGATAAATTGCTTGGATGATAAGGCCTCAATCAATTGACCATTAAAGGAGTTCTTTTATGACAATCGAATCAAACCCTGAACTTGAAAAGATCAACAGCATTATTGACCATGAGATCCGCCCATTCCTGCAAAGGGATGGAGGGGACCTGAAGGTCGTTGACTTTAAGGATAATCTTTTGACGATCGACTATCAAGGCGCTTGCGGCGGCTGTCCGCACGCGAAGATGGGGACGTTGATGATGATCCAAGAGGTCCTTAAGGAACGCTACAGCCCTGAGATCAAGGTCAGCGTAGCTTAAGATGTAGCAGACCTTTAAAACCTTCCGATCAGCCGCACTTCCGGGCTTAAAGAGATCCCAAATTTTTGCTGGACCGCTTCCTGCATCTGGCGCGATAAAAGATGAACATCGCGCGCGGTACAACCCGGGGACCTTTTAACGATCATGTTCGCGTGCTTCTCAAAAACGGCGGCACCGCCAACGGACATCTGCTTGGCGCCAATTTGATCGAGCAACAGTCCAGCCGCTTGACGTCGCTGTCCAGCCAGTGACGGCTCAATATTTTTAAAGAAACTTCCGGCGCAAGGCAAGCGATGGTAATTGGGATGTTTTTCCCTTCGCTCGCGCAAGATCCTTTGCCTTTCTTTCAGCAGGTCCTGAGAATGATCTTCTTTAAGCCGTAAGCGAACACGCGTAATGATCTCTTTGCCGTCCTGGAAGCGTGAATGACGATAAGAAAATCCGCATTCTTCTAAACGTATGGTTCTCGCGCGGCCGAGACAGTCAATGACCTCGACAGCGTCAACGCACGAACAGATCTCCTGTCCAAAAGCGCCGGCATTACCAACGACCGCGCCAGCCAGGCTGCCGGGGATCCCTGAGGCGAACTCTAATCCCGCCAAACCTTCCTTGGCACAACTAAACGCCAAATGATCGATCCTCGAAGAAGCCTCAGCGACAATATCCTCGCCGTCACGCTCGTAGTGCGCGGTATCCGAGAAATACCGGATCACGACCTGATCCAGCCCGTCATCCGATATCAGGACGTTGGATCCTTCACCTAAAACCAAAAAATGATCCATCTGATGCGCCCCAAGATATCCAATAGCGGTCTTGAGTTCTTGCGCGCTTGAACAGAGAATAACCGCCGGACATCTTCCGCCAAGCTGAAAAGTCGTATAACGTGACAAAAAGGGGCCTTGGTCAGCGGGGATATTGGTTTCTAAAGAAAATTGGGCTGCATCAAAAGGGTTTGCCATATCAAATTTTAGGTAAGGAAAATGTTAATTCTTTTTCTGGGCTTTCTGAGCGATGGACCTTGGACACCTGGCAGCATCGCGTGATCTTTTCAATAACACCGGCCACGATGTATTCCGGAACAGAAGCCCCGGAGCTAATACCTACACGACGGACATGGTCAAGAAGCGCGATATTCAATTCATCGGCCTTATCGATCAAGATACTTTCGACATTGTGTTTTTGAGCGGTCTCGCGAAGCCTTTGGCTATTTGAACTGTTAGGGGAGCCGCAAATAATAATGATATCACAAGCCTTGCACAGTTCTTTTACGGCGTCTTGCCGATTTTGTGTCGCGTAACAAATATCGCTGGCAACAGGCATGATAAGCGCTGGATATTTTTTATGCAACGCTTCAACAATGGACTGGGTGTCATCCTTGGAAAGGGTCGTCTGGGTCACAAACCCAACAGGTGTGTCCGTCGGCAAAGAAAGGCTCTCGATATCCTTTTCTTTCTCAACGACGTGAAGAAGGTCGTTGGCGACATATCCTTGTGTCCCGACAACTTCTTCGTGTTTTCGATGGCCGATCAGGACAACGTGGGTACCTTTTTTCGAGAATTCCTCAGCCCGTCGATGAATACGCCCCACCAAAGGACAGGTCGCGTCGATGAATTGGATATTCTTTTTTTGCGCCTCTTTGATGACAGACGGGGAAACACCATGAGCGCTAAAAATCAGACGCGCGCCTTGCGGCACACCCTCAAGGGTGTCGACAAAGGTGACGCCTTTTGACTTAAAATCACTGACAACGGATTTGTTATGAACGATCTCATGGTAGACAAAAAGCGGCGGGCCGTATTTCTTAAGCGCCTGATCAACGATCGTGATCGCGCGCGATACACCAGCGCAAAAACCTTGCGTATGGGCTAAATATATTTCCATTGCAATAAATTTTCTCTTTCCGTATAATTGGGTGAAATTATAACACTTTTTATTCACGGTTGAAATACTTTTAAACTCCATGATCATTCGACGAAAAACCCCTACAGTGACGATCGGCAATGTCAAGATCGGAAGCGCGCATCCTATCGCGGTCCAATCCATGACCAATACGCCAACGGCGAATATCACCCAGACGCTCGCGCAGATCAAACTTCTTTTCGATCAGGGAAGCGATATTGTCCGCGTGACCATCAATGATGAAAAAGCGGCCGCGGCCTGCGAAAAGATCATCCTTCAGCTACGGCGCCAGGGATACACAGCTCCGATCGTTGGGGATTTTCATTACAATGGACATCTTCTGCTCGCGCGATTTCCACGTATGGCAAAACTGCTCGATAAATACCGCATCAATCCAGGGAATCTTGGCAGAGGCAAGGACAAAACCGACCACTTCGCCCAAATGATCCGCATCGCGATCAAAAACAAGAAACCCGTACGTATCGGTGTGAACGCGGGTTCGATCGACGCGGAGCTGCTGAGCGCGGTCGCAAAAAAGCACGCGCAAAGAACACGCGACCCCAACAAGATCCTTCGTCTGGCCATGGTAGAAAGCGCGCTTAAAAACGCTCAATTAGCCCAGCGATTAGGCCTTGGCGATAACAAGATCGTCTTGAGCGTTAAAATGTCCTCTGTTGAAGATATGCTCGCGGTCTATCAAGATCTTGCTAAGCGCTGCTCTTACGTGCTTCACTTAGGGCTAACAGAAGCCGGTTCTGGCGCACGCGGTATCACCACAAGCGTCAGCGCCCTTGCGATCCTTTTGCAGCAGGGTATTGGTGATACGCTCCGCGTTTCGCTTACGCCGCAACCAGGCCATCCTCGCTGGGAAGAAGTGCTCTATTGTAAAGAGCTTTTGCAGGCGCTGGGATCGCGCTATTTCACGCCAACCGTGATCAGCTGTCCTGGGTGTGGACGGACCGCGAATCAATATTTTGAACAATTGGCCCAGCGAACAAAAAACTATATCGACAAGAGGCAATCGGCTTGGCAGGCTAAAAATAAAAAGATCAACCAGCTCAAGATCGCCGTGATGGGATGCATTGTCAATGGCCCCGGGGAAAGCAAGCACGCTGACATCGGCCTGTCCCTTCCAGGACAAGGCGAGACCGATCAGGCCGCGGTCTACATCGATGGGAAGCTGGCAACAACGCTCCATGGCAAAACCCTTGAACAACAATTCTTTCGCATCATTGAAAACTACATCCGATCCCGCTATTGATCGTTTTTTTCTCCAACACCTTGAGCTTCCAAGGCCCATTTCTTGGCAGAATATCTTTGGCCGTCAAGCACCGCTTGTTGTTGAGATCGGATTTGGCGACGGCGAATATCTGATCGCGTCCGCGAAAAAGAATCCTGGCAAAGATTTTATCGGCATTGAGATCAGCGGGGGGCTTATCCGCAAAACGCTTAAGCGCATCGCCGCTCAGAAACTGAGTAACGTGCGGCTTCTCAAGATCCATGCAACGATCGCTCTGGAATATTTATTTGAAAAGAACAGCCTTGCGGAAATTTACGCGCTTTTTCCGTTTCCCTGGCCAAAAAAAAGGCATTACCGCCATCGGCTGTTCAATACGAAATTCTTAAGGCTTGCAAACAATCGCCTTAATCTAGGCGGTACATTCATGGTCACCACCGACTATAAGCCTTACTTTGATTGGATCCTCAAACAAAACAAAGATGCCGGATTTCAGCTGAAAAAGCATCATATCAAACCGCAATTCCACACGCGTTTCGAGCGTAAATGGAAAGAAGAAGGCCAAAAGAAATTCTTTCAACTTGTCTTCATCAAAAAGACACACAAAAAAATCCTCGCGAAAAAAGAATACACGCTGGGAACCCTTTCATGCGCGACATTCGACCCGAAGGCCTGCAAGTTCAAGTCCATCACAGGGCCAAAAAGTATTATCTTTAAATACTTTGATCTCGATGCCAAGCGAAAGACCGCTAAGGTCGGCATACTGACAGCGGAAGAGAACCTGACGCAACGATTTTCTGTTCTTATCAAAAAGGAAGGGCCTAGATGGGAGATGTGCGTCAACGAACAGGATAGGATCCTAAGAACCGCAACGGTAAAAAAAGCTTTGGAAGAGATCTTAAAGTCCTGCCGAAAAACTAGATCTTGATTCTGCGCGCGATCTGGCGCTTTTCGAACATGACATATTCTTTGTAGCCGGCTGTCTTCGCTAAAATATAAGCGTCCTTGAGCCCATATCCAACTTCAGCTGGCGCGTGAGCGTCAGAACCGAAGGTAATAGGAACCCCTGCCTGGCAATAAATAGCGAGATCGGCCAATGATGGGTATATTTCACGGACAGGTTTACGCAAGCCCGAAGAATTGATCTCGATCACGACACCGGATCTCTTGAATATCTGAGCGGTCTTTTCGATCTCAGGGGTCAGGTCTTCCGTTGGGCGGTCACCGAACTTTTTAACCAAGTCCACATGCGCCATTACATCAAAAAGGCCTGAGGCCGCGCTTTTGCGCAGCAGGGTATGATAATCAAGATAAACTTTATTGATATTGTTCGTCTTCAGGCGTTCTTTCTGGGTTGGATTATCAAAAGCAAAATCGCCGATAAAATGAACAGAGCCGTAGACATAGTCATAAGGGTAAGCGTCTAAAATTGCCTTGGTCTTTTCTTCATATCCAGGGATAAAATCCGCCTCGATCCCAACACGCACGGTGATCCCTTTGTCCGCGTATTGATCTCGCAAAACCTCAAGCATCTGCTGATAGCGGGGAAGCTGTTCAAAGCTCATCGTAATGGACGGGTCCTCATGTGAGACCAATGGCGCGTGATCGGAAAATCCGATCTCTTGAAGGCCAAGCGCGAGAGCTTGCTCTACGTATTCCTGCGGCTCTCCGATCGCGTGGCCGCACAAAAACGTATGCATGTGATAGTCAACAATAGGTTCCATAGGGCGATATTATAACAAAACAGATCAAGATAACAACAATTATGTCAAAAGAGTTCGTTTGACAGGCAAAAATAGCTATGCTATATTCCACTATCCTTAAAGGAAACTACGATCATGCGAAATCTATATAAAGAACTTATCAAATCCGTTGGCGAAGATGTCGACCGCCAAGGCCTCAAAGATACTCCCAAAAGGGCTGCGGAAGCCTTTCAGTATCTTACCAAGGGATACACCCAAGATATCGATAAGGTTATTAATGGGGCTATTTTTCAGTCAAATAGCGATGAAATGGTGGTCGTTAAAGATATTGAAATGTACTCGCTGTGCGAACATCATCTTTTACCGTTCTTTGGCAAGTGCCACGTAGGCTATATACCTAAAGGAAAGATCCTTGGGCTCTCCAAGATCGCTCGAATCGTGGATTTTTACGCCCGCAGGCTGCAGATCCAGGAAAATCTTACCAAACAGATTGCTGAAACGATCATGAAATACACGCAATGCTCTGGTATAGGGGTGGTCATAGAGGCCCAGCATCTATGTATGATGATGCGGGGAGTTGAAAAACAGAACTCTGTAATGAAAACATCCTGCATGCTCGGCTCCTTCCACAAAGAAATTTCCACCCGAGCCGAATTTTTAAGCTTGATCAAATAAGCCTTATGGCAACCATCAAAATCAAAAAACTTAGAACGTCTGTCATTCTTGGCACAAAACCCCAGGAACGCCTTAAAAAGCAAGACATCTTTTTTGATATTATCTTTGAATATGACACCCAGCAGGCATCCTGCCAAGACGATATATCGCAAGCTGTTGATTATGAACAAGTAGCGACAAATATTATCAATTCTATATCCACATCAACCTTCTTTCTTCTAGAAGCCTTAACAGCATTTGTTCTTAAAACCGTTCTTCAGGACCCTAAGATCACAAAAGCTACGGTCATCGGTTATAAAGCAAAGGCGATTAAGAACGCCAAATACGTCTCTGTTGAATTAAGCAAAAGCCGGGCATAGGCCTTAAAACACCAAGCTTGACATTTCACGATCTTGTGCTATGTTTGGTACACATTTAACCCGGCCAGAACCATTATAAAATGAAACGCATAACATTCACGATCATCATTACCTTTATCCTTTGCGCCATTCCAACCGCTTTGGCGTCCCGTCCGCCAGCGTCTTATGGGCTCAAGAACAATACGATCTATGGGAAGGCCTCCTGGTATTCCAAGCAATCCCCAGGCATCAACAAACGTACGGCCAACAATGAGATCTTCGATGATACGGAAATGACATGCGCGATCTGGGGAGTCGGGTTCAATCGCATGGTCCGCGTTACCAATCTTTCGAACGGAAAATCCATCATTGTGCGCGTTAACGACCGCGGGCCACATCAGAGATTCGTCGCTCAAGGGCGCCGCATCGACCTCACACGTTCTGCTTTTCGCATGATCGCGCCTACCCGCCAAGGCCTCGTCGACGTAAAGATCGAAATTCTGTAAGCCAACAACATTTTTAAAAAAAATTTATTATTTTTCCTTGCAAAAGAAAATTTAGTTGATAATATAAGTGCGGATTTCACACATTTTATAAAAATCATATGCAATTCAAAGACGAAATAGTTCTTGTCACAGGATCCGCTCGAGGTATCGGCCGCGAGATCGCAACAGCCTTCGCCAAAGAGGGCGCGATCGCGATCATTTCAGATATCAATGCTGAATCCTGCCAGAAAACCGCTCAAGAGCTCATCGACCAAGGCCTGAAGGCCGATTTCGCGGCTTGCGATGTCACAAAGCTGTCCGCAGTCGATGAAATGGCCAACAAACTTCTTGACAAATATGGTCGCATTGATATATTGGTTAACAATGCGGGCATCACCAAAGACAATCTTTTCTTGCGGATGCGCGAAGAAGAGTGGGATGCCGTTATAACCGTCAATCTCAAAGGAACCTTCAACTGCTGCAAAGCAGTTTCGAAATCCATGCTTAAAGCCCGCAAGGGTAAGATCATCAGTATCGCTTCGGTCATTGGCATTTTAGGGAATATCGGTCAGGCAAATTACGCCGCGAGCAAAGCCGGCATTATCGGCCTGACAAAATCTTTGGCCAGAGAATTCGCGTCCCGCAACATCACGGTCAACGCGATCGCTCCCGGCTATATTAAAACCGACATGACGGATCAACTCAAGGAAGAAGCTCGTCAAAAGATTCTTCAAGCTATTCCACTGCAACGTATGGGGCTACCGGAAGATGTTGCTGGTGTCTGCTTATTCTTGGCATCCAAGCAGGCCGACTATATCACAGGGCAGACCATAAAAGTTGACGGCGGCATGGCGATTTAAGTCTGAACAAGAAAAAGGAGGCTATGAATGGCAAACGCAGAAAAGATCAAATCTATCATCGCAGAGCAACTTGGCGTCAAAGCTGAGGAAGTGACCCCTGAATCATCATTCGTTGATGATCTCGGCGCGGATTCCTTAGATACCGTCGAGCTCATTATGGCGCTGGAGGAAGAGTTCAGCATTGAGATCCCGGATGAAGACGCTGAAAAGATGACCAAAGTCGCTGATGTTATCAAATACATCGAAGAAAAAGCTGCGAAATAGCCACCGTCATTCACACATGAACTAAATCCTTTGCCTCGACCTTGCTGTCGGGGCAAAGTTATTTTAACAACCCCATAACATTGAATAAAACTATGAACAAACAACGCGTTGTCGTCACAGGAATGGGTGTGCTTTCGCCGGTTGGCAGTGGTGTTGAGAAATTCTGGGCAGGGCTATTAGCCGGAAAAAGCGGTATCCATCGCATTGACCGTTTTGATCCGACCGATTTTCCTTCCCAGATCTGCGGCGATGTCCGCGATTACAACCCAGCTGATCATTTTGACGTCAAAGAAGCAAGGCATCTGTCCCGTTTTATTCAATTAGGTGTCGTGGCCGCCCGTGAGGCGATCAAGCAATCGCAGCTGAACACAGACTCCATGGATCAATTTCGTTGCGGAGTGGTTGTCGGATCCGGGGTGGGTGCCCTAGAATCATTTGAACACAATTTTCAAACATATCTTAGCCGTGGGCCTAAAAAGATCTCACCTTTTTTTATTCCCCAGTTCATCGTTAATGAGGCGTGCGGACAGATCGCGATCGAAGCGAAGGCCAAAGGCCTGGCAACTTGTGTCGTGACCGCTTGCGCGACGGCCAGCAATGCCATTGGTGACGCGTTTCGCTTGATCCAATACGGAGAGCAAGATATCGTGATCGCGGGAGGCACAGAAGCTGCCAACACCCCGATGGGGGTCGGCGGCTTTTCAGCCATCAAGGCACTATCCCAGCGAAATGACGCCCCTGAAAAAGCAAGCCGTCCATTTGACGCGGCCCGAGACGGGTTCGTCATGGGTGAGGGTGCTGGTATTGTTGTCTTGGAATCCCTGGAGCACGCGCAAAAACGCGGCGCTAAGATCCTTGCGGAATTGGTTGGTTACGGCCGCACATCTGATGCTTATCATATCACAGCCCCAGAGCCAAACGGAGAAGGCGCCATCCGCGCGATGGTCTCAGCGATCCAAGATGCTCAGTTAAAACCTGAAGATATTTCTTATATTAACGCGCATGGAACATCCACAGAACTTAATGATAAAGTAGAGACCCTTGCGATCAAGAAAACATTTGGTGAATACGCCTATCGAATACCAGTCAGCTCAACAAAATCCATGACCGGCCATTTGCTGGGAGCCGCGGGAGGGGTTGAATTCATCGCGTCTGTCTTGGCGACTATGAACAATATCGTTCCACCAACGATCAACTATGAAAATCCTGACCCTAACTGCGACCTCGATTATGTTCCCAATCAGGCTCGCCAACTCACAGTGAATGCCGCAATGTCAAATTCTCTTGGCTTTGGCGGCCACAATGCATCGCTGATCGTTAAAAAATTTCAAGGATAGTTTTATTTTAAATAAGGAGTGTTCAGATGAAAAATTACAAATTAGCCGTTATCCCCGGAGATGGAACAGGCCCTGAGGTCGTCGCTGAAGGCCTGAAGGTTTTGAAAGCCGTTTCTGAAAAATGCCGATTCAAATACACGACAACCAACTATGATTTTGGCGGGGAGAGATATCTAAGGACAAAAGAAGTCCTGCCAAAAACAGCCGTTAAAGAGCTTAAAACCTTCGATGCGATCTTCTTAGGCGCCATCGGACATCCGGATGTTAAACCAGGCATCCTGGAAAAAGGCATTCTCTTAAAACTTCGCTTTGATCTGGACCAATACATCAACTTACGTCCTGTTGTCCTGTACGATGAGCGTTTTTGCCCTCTTAAGGATAAAACGCCGGATGATGTTCACTTTACGGTCATCCGAGAAAATTCAGAAGGGCTTTATAAAGGATTAGGGGAGTTTCGCAATAAAGGCAAAAAAAATGAGGTCGCGATCCAGGTCTCTCACAATACGCGCAAAGGCGTTGAACGCTGCTTGCGCTACGCGTTTGAGTACACCAAAAAATTTGGCAGAAAAAAGAAACTGACCTTATGCGGAAAAACAAATGTCCTAACCTTCGCGTTCGACCTTTGGGAACGGACATTCCATGAGATCGCCAAAGAATATCCAGATATTACAACAGATTACGCTCATGTAGACGCAACGACCATGTGGTTCGTAAAAAATCCCGAGTGGTTCGACGTGATCGTGACGGACAATATGTTCGGCGATATCATAACGGACCTAGGCGCGATGATCCAGGGTGGCATGGGGATCGCTGCTGGCGGGAATATCAATCCAAACGGCGTTTCGATGTTCGAGCCCATTGGCGGTTCAGCACCTAAATATACAGGAAAGAACATCATCAATCCGTTGGCGGCCATTTGCGCAATGGGCATGTTATTGCGTGAAGTCGGAGAAGCTAACGCGGCTGATCTGATCGAAACCTCGGTTAAAAAGATCGTCCGCGAAAAGCTCAAGACCCTTGCCGCAGGAAAAATGGGTTACTCCACAGCGCAAGTTGGAGATCTAGTGGTTGAAAATCTATAAGAAAAATAACAAATAAGGAATATCGTCATGAAAAAATATACTGTTGCTGTTGTTGGTGTCGGAGCTGTAGGCCAAGAAATGATCCGCGTTCTCAAGCAGCGCGCGTTTCCTGTTGGTGATCTGCGTGTTTTTGCCCGCAGCGACCGAACGATCACGATCGACGGTATCGAATACGCGGTCAAAGAATTAAAAGATGGAGCTTTTAAGGGTGTCAATATCGCTTTATTTGCTGGAACAGAAGGCGAAAAAGGAGCTGCGAATGCTTTTGCCGCGCAAGCGATCAAGGAAGGGGCTGTTGTCATTGATAACGGCGCGGACTTTCGCATGAAAAAAGATGTTCCACTGGTGGTTCCTGAAGCGAACGCCAAAGACATCAAAACCCATAAGGGGATCATCGCCAACCCTAACTGCTCCACGATCCAGATGATCGTCGCGTTAGCGCCGATCTATAAAAGATTTGGCCTTAAACGTATCATTGCTTCGACCTATCAAGCTGTTTCTGGCTCTGGTCGCAGCGGCATCGTGCAGATCGAGAATGAGTACCGCCAATGGGCCACCAATACGCCAGAAAGTGTCGAGCGTCCAATGGGGGATCCGATCAGCTTTAATCTCTTCCCGCACATCGGAGGATTTTCCGATGATGACTACACGACAGAGGAATGGAAGGTCGTTCATGAGACCCATAAGATCTTTCACGACAAAAAGATCAAGATCTCTTGCACGGCGGTCCGTGTTTCGGTCCGCAACGGCCATAGCGAAGCGGTCTATTTTGAGACCTCAAAGCCGTGTACAGTGCAAAAGATCCGCGCCCTTCTGTCAAAGGCTCAAGGTGTTATCCTTATGGATGACCCAAAAAACAACAAATATCCAATGCCTATCCACTGCGATGGCAAAGATGAAACATTTGTTGGCCGTATCCGTCGGGACCCTTTTGTCAAAAACGCCTTCTGGGTGTGGATCGTAGCTGACAATCTTCGCAAGGGCGCTGCCACTAACGCGGTTCAGATCGCTGAAGAACTGATCAAAAAATAGATCGGCATGCCGAATTTCAAGCTTACCATCGAATACGATGGGACAGATTTCTGTGGCTGGCAGATCCAACGGGCAAACGAGCGTACCGTTCAAGCAGAGATCAAAAAAGCTCTGGAGAAGATCGTCAAGCATCCTGTGACCGTGATCGGGGCTGGACGCACCGATAGCGGGGTACACGCGCTGGGACAAGTCGCGCATGTCCGCCTATCATCATCCATAACGCCTTTTGTTCTTCTTAAGGCCTTGAACGCGAACCTGCCTGAAGACATCGCGATCCTGGGTGTAAAAAAGGTGAGTGACGTTTTTCACGCGCAATTTTCCGCGCGCTCCAAGATCTACCGCTACACGATCTTAAATCGCGAATCACGCTGTGCGAAAGAACGAAAATTCTGCCTGCACATCCGTCAGCCGATCGATATCCCAATGCTCACAAAAGCTGCCCGTGTCTTTATCGGCCGGCATGATTTCCGGGCTTTCAGGGGATCCGCGACATCACAGAAAAGACGGGATAAGAGCAAAACGACCGTTCGAACGGTCAACAAGATCGTATTACGCCGTCGAAAAGATTTTATCTTTTGCGATATTGAAGCGAATGGGTTTTTGTATAAAATGGTCCGCAACATTGTTGGCACTTTGCTGGATGTGAGCGCGGGGCGCATCCGCCCAAAGGACCTAAAAGCGATCATGGCGTCGGGTGATAGGCGTAAAGCGGGAAAGACCGCTGCCGCGCATGGACTCTGTTTATACAAAGTAAATTATTGACATTTTAATGAAAACTGATATACTTTCACTTTATTATTAATCGTTCAATGACTGTGGGATAAGCTATGATCAAAAAGACAAAGACATATATGGCGAAGAAAACGGACGTGACGCGTCAATGCTATGTGATTGATGCCACCAACAAGGTCCTCGGGCGTGTCGCTGCGAAAGCTGCTTCCATTTTATGCGGCAAGCACAAAACGATCTACACACCGCACACGGATACCGGCGACATGGTGATCATTATCAATGCTGAAAAGATCCGAGTAACAGGCCGCAAGCTTGAACAAAAGGTCTATCAGCGCTACTCAGGATACCCTTCAGGCCAAAAAAGTGTTGTGCTTGCTGACATGCTAACAAGCAAACCAACCCAGGTTTTAAAGTTAGCTATCCAGCGTATGCTACCAAAGAACCGTTTGGGATCAAAGATCATCAAAAAATTATATCTGTACGCCGGCGACAAACATGGTCACCAGGCGCAAAAACCGATCGTATTGGAGGTTTAATTTTTATGGTTGAGATTGTTAAATATGCCGCAACAGGCCGACGAAAGACAGCTTCCGCCCGAGTAACGATCATGCCGGGAACAGGGGCCGTCAAGGTTAACAAACGCGCTTTTAACGACTATTTTCCATCCGAAAGCGACCGCATACGCGTGTTGATGCCGTTAAGCATTACCAATAACCTAAATAAATTTGATATCATCGCACAAGTTAATGGCGGTGGTTTGCCAGGGCAAGCAGATGCGATCAAATTAGGGCTGTCACGTGCGCTCGCCAAATGTGATGAAGACATGCGAGGCGTGCTCAAAAAGGCAAAGCTATTAAGTCGCGACCCAAGAATGAAGGAAAGAAAGAAGCCGGGGCAGAAAGGGGCAAGAAAGAAATTTCAATGGGTTAAGCGCTAATATTTTAAAAATTCTTTTTGCATTAAACAAGCCTATCTTCCTCGAGAAAACCGTTGACGAGATAGGCTTTTTCTTTTAATATAAATCATTATTTTTAAAGGAGATACTTTTGATAAACGTCGGGATCGTTGGAATAAGCGGATACACGGGAAAATTTCTTCTTAAAATCCTGCTGAACCATCCAAAAGTACGCATCAACTATATCGCGGCTGGGTCCACAAAAGGCAAGCTGGAAGAGATCCATCCGGAATTTATCGGAAAATCAGACCTCGTCTGTGATGAATTTGACCTGCAAAAAGCAACGGACCACTGCGATGTGGTCTTTCTCGCGGTTCCTCATACAAAATCGATCGAGATCACGCCGGGGCTGTTGAAGGCAGGCAAACGAGTGATCGATCTAAGTGCGGATTATCGGCTGAAGAATGCGGACACCTATCAGGCATGGTATGAAAAAGCGCATACAGATCCGCAATCACTCGCGCAAGCGGTTTACGGCCTCCCGGAACTATATAAAGAAGACATAAAGAACGCTCGTTTACTCGCGAATCCTGGATGTTATCCAACAGCAGCGATCCTCGCGCTGGCGCCGTTTGTGTCAACACAAACACGCAACATCCAGACGATCGTGATCGATGCCAAATCAGGTGTCAGCGGGGCAGGACGAAAAGCAACGCTGAGCTTGCATTTTTGTGAAGTCAATGAAAATTTTAAAGCGTACAAAGTCCTGGCGCATCAACATACGCCCGAGATCAACCAATGCCTATCGCAGCTTGCCCAGGATAACGTAGATGTGACCTTTGTCGCGCATCTTCTGCCGATCAATCAGGGGATCTATGAAACGATCTACGTCCATTGCGGACAAGCGGTCAATGCTGAAAAAACGCACCAGCTGTACACAAAATTTTATAAAACTGAACCTTTTGTTCGGGTTTTACCGCTAGGCCAGCAGCCAGAGATCAAGAATATCGTTAACACGAACTATTGTGACATTGGCCTAGCCGCCAAAGGCAATCTGCTCGTTATTACCGCAAGCATTGACAATCTTGTAAAAGGCGCTGCTGGCCAAGCAGTGCAGAACATGAATATTATGTACGGCTTTCCTGAAAATACGGGGTTGACGCAATGATGAAAAAAACAACAGGCGGTGTGACGCTCGCCCAAGGTTTTCAAGCCAACGGGCTTTGGTGCGGGATCAAAAGGTCCGGCAAGCCAGATCTTTCGCTCATTCACTCAAAGGTTCCAGCTGTCGCGGTTGGTGTCTTCACTAAGAATTCTATCATCGCGGCGCCTCTGATCGTCACAAAAAAACATATAGCTAACGGCCGCGCCCAAGCGATCATTACCAATAGCGGCAACGCCAATTGTTTCACTGGAACAACGGGCATCGAACATGCACAAAAAACCTGCGAAGTGACCGGCCAGCTATTAAAGATCTCCGCCAATGATGTTCTCGTGTCATCGACAGGGATCATCGGGCGGCCTCTTCCTTTTTCAAAGATAAGGACAGCAGCACCTGAGCTCGTCGCAGGGCTTTCCACGGCCAAAGGAAAGCTGGCCGCAAAGGCCATTCTGACAACGGATCTAACCGTAAAGGAAGTTGCCGCGGTCATCAAGCTTGATGGAAAGAAAGTATCGATCGGCGCGATGGCGAAAGGCTCAGGCATGATCGCCCCCAACATGGCAACAATGCTCTGCTATGTGACAACTGATGCGGCGATCAACCAGAACATGCTTCACGCGGCCCTAACGACTGCCTGCGATCAATCGTTTAACAGCATCACCATTGATAACTGCATGAGCACAAATGATATGGTCCTTATCCTTGCCAATGGCCTTGCCGGGAACAAAAAGATCATAAACAAAAATCGAGATTTTCACGCGTTCCAGATCGCGCTCAATTATGTTTGCCTTGAGCTTGCCAAGAAAATCGTTGAAGATGGGGAAGGGGCGACAAAATTCATCACGATCACTGTCACGGGCGCTAAAAGCCAAAAACAAGCAAAAACAGCGGCGTTGGCCATCGCGAATTCAAACCTGGTCAAGACCGCGGCCTATGGCAGCAACCCGAACTGGGGACGCGTTGCCGCTGCGGTAGGATCTTTAGAATTACCGGTCAACGAACAAAAGTTAAAAATAAAATTCAGCCCATTTGATAAAAAAAAGATCAGCATTACTGTTGACCTCGGGCTTGGAAAAATCTGCGCGACCGTCTACACATGCGATCTTTCAAAAGGATACGTCGAGATCAATGGAAAATATAATTAAAAAAGCTGGTGTCCTGATCGAAGCATTGCCATATATCCAGGCATTCCGGCGAAAAGTTTTTGTCATTAAATTTGGTGGCAGCATCCTAGAGAACGCGGCGATCCGCAAATACATCTTTGAAGATCTGGTCTTCTTAAGTTATGTTGGTATCAAAACGATCCTGGTCCATGGGGGAGGGCCGCACATCAGCGGACGACTCAAGGACGCAGGGATCCCATCGGTCTTCCATGAAGGGATCCGCGTCACAGATAAAAATACCCTTAAGATCGTGGCAGAGGAACTCAACAAGCTTAACGAACAGATCGTCGCTGAGATCAAAGCGCTCAAAGGTGATGTTACGGGCCTGAAAGGGTATGAAAATATCGTCTATGTCCGCAAAAAGGTCGCGTCACAAGACCTAGGGTTTGTTGGGCAAGTAACAGCGGTAAACCAAAAAGCGATCGAAAATCATTTAAAAGCTGGCAAGATCACGGTCATTTCGCCGATGGGAATCTGTAAGGTCAAACAACCCTACAACATCAATGCTGATGAAGTCGCAAGCGCCATCGCTACTTCGATGAAAGCTGAAAAATTCCTAGTATTAACAAATGTTCGCGGCGTCTTAAGGGACCCGGCAAAAGATGATTCTTTGATCTCAACGTTGACGGTCGATGAGATCGAACAATTAAAAAAAAGTAAGGTCATCAGCAGCGGGATGATCCCTAAAGTTAATTCATGCGTTGAAACGCTCAACGGTGGCGTGCACAAAGCGCACATTATCGACGCGCGCCTTCAGCACGCGATCCTGCTTGAGATCTTTACCGACCTTGGTGTCGGAACACAGATCATTAAAAAATGAAAAAAATAGAAGTTCTAACAAATTATAACGATTACATCCTTTCCACCTACACGCGTGTTCCTGGCATTTTTGTCAAAGGAAAAGGAATGTCGCTAGTGGACATCGACGGCAAGAAATACCTTGATTTCTTTCCTGGCTGGGGTGTTAGCAATGTCGGTCATTGCCATCCTAAGGTAATATCGGCTGTGAGGGACCAGATCGGAAAACTGATCCATCTACCGAACAATCTTTACAATTTACACCAGGCAAAGCTTGCCAAAGAGATCATTCGATGGTCTTTTGATGGAAAGGTGTTCTTCGCCAATAGCGGCGCGGAAGCCTGTGAAGCCGCCATCAAGCTATCACGCGTTTTTGGCAAAGGCAAACGTTTTGAGATCATCACCATGGATAATTCGTTCCATGGGCGAACCTTAGGCGCCCTATCAGCAACTGGACAAAAAAAATATCAAAATGGTTTCGCGCCACTTGTGCCTGGATTTCGAACAGTACCCTTTAATGATATTGATGCGTTCAAGATGGCGATCAATCCTGCAACGGTCGCGGTCATGCTCGAGCTTGTGCAGGGCGAGGGCGGCATTAATATCGCGACAAAAGAATATGTCCAACAGCTTCGAAAGATCTGTAATGAAAAGGATCTTTTGCTAATCATAGATGAAGTGCAGACAGGCGTTGGACGAACAGGAGAAATGTTCGCCTATAAACATTATGGGATCACGCCGGATATCATGCTCCTTGCAAAATCATTAGGCGGCGGCTTGCCGATCGGTGTCATGGTCGCGCACAAAAAGATCGCGGATCTTCTCAAGCCCGGCATGCATGCCTCAACATTTGGTGGAAGCCCTGTTGTCTGCAAAGCGGCATTAGGCGTTTTTGAGGCGATCGAAAAAGAGAAAATGCTAAAGAATGCCAAAGTGATGGGGGCCTATACTATGCAAAGGTTTGAGGAAATGAAGTCACAAGTTTCCTGCATCAAAAACATCCGAGGCCTTGGGCTCATGATCGGCATTGAACTTTCGATCGAGGGAAAAGGTATCGTTGAAGAATGTTTCAGGCATGGACTTTTGATCAATTGCACCCAAGGGAATATTTTACGCATTATGCCAGCGCTCAACGTAACAAAAAAACAGATCAACAAAGCGCTTTTTACTATTCTCAAGGCGCTTAAAACCGTTGCGGGGGTAAAACCATGAAACGTGACCTATTAAGCTTGCAAGATATTACAAATGATGAAATGCAAAAGCTTCTTGACCTTGGATCTCGATTCAAGGCCAATAAAGGTAAGTTGTCCAGCGAATTAGCCGGCAAAGCGGTTGCGCTCGTGTTCCAGAAGCCATCCAACCGAACCCGCGTCTCATTTGAGATCGCGATCTGGCAGCTCGGTGGGAAATGCCTATACCTAGCCCCTCAGGAGATCGATCTTGGAAAGAGGGAATCTGTTGAAGATGTTGCAAAAACCTTATCCCGATATCTCGATTGTATCGTTGCGCGAACCTTTTCGCATGAAGATGTCGTCGCGCTTGCCAAACACTCTTCAGCGGTCATCATTAACGGCTTGTCAGACCTTTTTCATCCCTGCCAAGGATTGGCGGATGTTTTGACGATCAAGGAAAAGTTTGGCACAGCCAAGGCAACCGTTGCTTACATCGGAGATGGGAACAATGTTTGCCATTCACTGCTTCTTGGTTGCGCACGGATCGGATACGACGTCGCGATCGCGACACCAAAAGAATACGAACCCCATGCGGATGTTGTCAAGATCGCAGAAAAAATTGCCAAACAAACAGGCACAAAGATCTTGCTGACACGAAAACCTCAGGATGCCGTCAAGGGCGCGCATGTCATTTATAGCGACGTATGGGTGAGCATGGGCCAGGAGGCGGAAACCGCCAAACGTAAAAAAGATTTTAAGGATTTTCAGGTCAACAAATCGCTTGTTCAGCACGCGCACAAAGATTACATCTTTATGCATTGCTTACCAGCGCATCGGGGCCTCGAGGTCACCGCAGAGATCATTGATGGGCCGCACTCGGTCGTCTTTGATCAGGCGGAAAATCGTTTGCATATGCAAAAAGCGGCACTATCGTTTCTATTAGGAGATAAATAATGAAAAAAGTTGTTCTTGCTTATTCAGGCGGATTAGACACATCTTGTGCTATCAAATGGCTACAGGACAAAGGGTATGATGTGATCGCGTTCATCGCCGATGTCGGCCAGGGAGAAGATTTTGGCGCGATCAAAGAGCGCGCGCTTAAGACCGGGGCGAGCAAGGTTCACGTCGTTGACCTCAAAAAAGAATTTGTCCAAGACTACATCTTGCCGGCAGTAAAAGCTGGCGCGATCTACGAAGGTAAATATTTGCTGGCAACCGCGCTGTCGCGGCCGTTGATTGCCAAACACCAGGTGCGCATCGCCCATGAAGAAAAGGCGACCGCCATTGCCCACGGATGTACTGGCAAAGGAAACGATCAAGTTCGATTTGAGGTGACAGCGCAGATCCTCGACCCCAAACTTGAGATCATTGCTCCGGTACGCATTTGGGAATTTAAGTCACGAGAGCAAGAGATCGATTACGCGGCGAAAAAAAATATTCCCGTAAGCGTCACAAAGAAAAGCCCTTACAGTATCGATATCAATCTGTACGGGCGAAGCATTGAATGCGGGGTCCTAGAAGACCCGTGGACTGAACCACCAGAGGAGATCTATTACTTTACAAAAGACCCCTTAGCGGCACCCAATACGCCAAAATATATTGAACTTGAATTCGAAAAAGGTATTCCTACTAAGATCGACGGAAAAAGCTATGCACCGAGCAATATCTTGGAAACGCTAAATAAAATAGGCGGGGAAAATGGTGTTGGCCGTGTTGACGCGATCGAAAATCGCCTTGTAGGGATCAAATCTAGGGAAATTTATGAGAATCCAGCAGGGACCATCATCTACATCGCGCATAAAGAGCTTGAAAGCCTTGTGCTCGATAGGGAAACTTTGCACGAAAAAGAGGCGATCTCACAAAAATATGCCAACCTAACCTACTACGGATTATGGGAAACGCCGGTCAAAAAGCAACTCGATGCATATATTGAAGAAACACAAAAGACCGTGACAGGTGTGGTGCGACTAAAACTATTTAAAGGGAATTGTGCGGTAGTAGGACGAAAATCACCTTATTCACGATATAGTGAGAAATTAGCGACCTACGGCGCGAAAGACACCTTCGACCAATCCTACGCCGAAGGCTTTATTCGCCTATGGAGCATGCCATTTCAAGGAGGCAAAAATGTCTAAATTATGGGGAGGACGATTCTCCAAAAAGTCTGACCCTCTAGCCGATCAATTTTCATTTAGCATCGCCTACGATGAACGTTTAGCCAAATACGACATCGAAGGGAGTATCGCGCATGCTCAAATGTTAGGAAAATGTAAAATTATCCCTGCGCAAGATGCCAAAAAGATCGTTGCCGGCCTTAAAAAGATCTATGCCCAAGTCATGTCTGGCAAGTTCAAATATGACGCTAAGCAAGAGGATATCCATACCAACATCCAAGATGTCTTGAAAAAAATTGCTGGCGCCTCAGCGGACAAACTGCATACAGCTCGATCACGAAACGACCAAGTCGTGCTTGACGTGAGGCTTTATTGTCGATCCGAGATCATTAAAATGATCAATGGCATAACAGTTTTGCAAAAAACGATCCTTTCTTTTGCAGATAAAAATAAAGACGTCATTATTCCGGCATACACACATCTACAAGCTGCGCAAGTTGTCTTGCTCGCGCATCACATGTTAGCTTACATTGAAATGCTTGAGAGGGACAAGTCACGGCTTAAAAATGCCTACGAAAGGGTCAATTGTATGCCGCTGGGAAGCTGCGCTCTTTCAGGGACAACGCTACCGATCGATCGGGCTTATGTTGCCAAACAACTTGGCTTTAAAACCATGACAAACAACAGCATTGATGCGGTTAGTGATCGGGATTTTGTTCTTGAAACATTATCCGCACTTTCGCTGGTCGCGATGCATCTTTCTCGAATTTCCGAGGATCTGATTCTCTGGGTAACGCAGGAATTTAATTTTATCGAGCTGGACATGGCCTTCTGCACGGGATCGTCCATCATGCCGCACAAGAAGAATCCGGACACCCTCGAACTCATCCGAGGGACAACAGGAAAGATCTATGGTCATCTGCTCAACGCGTTAAATCTGATGAAAGCCTTGCCGCTGACCTACAACCGAGACATGCAGCTGGACAAGCCGCCACTGTTCGACTCTGTAGATACGGTCAAGCAAATGGTCGAGCTTTTAGCCAAGATCTTTGCAACGCTCAAGGTCAAGAAAGACCAGGCAAAAAGATCCATCATCAATGAATCATTCTTTACGGTTGATCTAATGGAGTATATGATCCAGCATGGCGTATCCTATCGAGAGGCCCATGACATCGTTGGCAAAATGGTCAAGGAATGCCTTGATAAAGGCAATAAGCTCTCGCAGCTTACCCTTGACCAACTAAGGAAATATTCGCCAAAGATCTCAGGTGATGTCAAAAAAGTCTTTTCCGCTCAGGCTTCTATAGCCGCGAAAAAATCATTCGGATCGACAAACCCGCAGATGGTCAACGCACAATTACGATCATGGAAGGCGAAGCTTCATGCATCATTTTCACTATAAGAATCAAGAACTCTTTTGCGAGGGGATAAGCGTAGCTGAGATCGCGCGGAAAGTCGGCACGCCATTCTACCTTTACAGCCACCAGACGCTTATCGATCACTTTCGTAAAATAAAGACAGCGTTCGCACCCGTTGATCCACTCATTTGTTTTGCGATGAAAGCCAACGGTAACTTAGCTGTCATGAGAACGCTGATCCGTGAAGGCGCCGGCGTTGATATTGTTTCGGGCGGGGAACTTCGCAAAGCCCTCAAGGCTGGTGCCGATCCACAAAAGATATGCTACGCCTCTGTCGGAAAAACAGAAAGCGAGATCACGCTTGCCCTTAAGAGCAACATCTTGTTCTTTAATGTTGAGTCGATCGCGGAACTTTGTGAGATCAACCGTATTGCAAAAAAGCTGAACAAAAAAGCCCGGGTCGCCCTCAGATTGAACCCTGACGTTAATGCGGTCACGCATGCCGCGATCACAACAGGTACTTTAAAGAATAAATTTGGCATTGATCTTGCGACCGCAAAAAACATTCTTTTAAGCCGCGATCGATATTCGAACCTTGTGATCAACGGCCTGCATATCCATATCGGCTCACAGATCACAACCTCAGCACCCTTTTTACGCGCGCTCAAAAAGGTCCTTATCTTCAAAAGATCTCTTGACGCCAAAGGCATTAAGGTCGAATACCTAGATATCGGTGGAGGTATGGCGGCGGACTATGTTGAAGGAACAGCACAGCCTGCCGATAAGATCGCAAAAGCCCTTGTGCCGCTGTTAAAAAAGATCGGCCTAAAGGTCATCATGGAGCCGGGACGATTTATTGTCGCTAATGCAGGGGTCTTTGTCACAAAAGTTCTATACCTTAAAGACAATGGTGTTAAAAAATTCTTGATCGTTGATGGAGCCATGAATGATCTGATCCGTCCATCGTTGTATGATTCGTTCCATGAGATCTTACCGGTTTCCCGGTCAGCATCAAAAAAGATCACTGTCGATGTTGTTGGCCCTGTTTGCGAAAGCGGGGATTATCTCGGAAAAGATCGTAAGCTCCCAGCGCTTGCACCAGGCAGCCTTATCGCCGTGTTGACAACAGGCGCTTATGGATATGCCATGAGCAGTAATTATAACGCTCGATGCCGCTCAGCCGAAGTGATGGTCAGCAAAAATAAATTCTCGGTCGTCAAGGACCGCGAAGCATTCGTTGACCTCGTTCGTGGCGAACATATTCCAGGATTCATCAAATGAAAAAAGTCCCTTTTGTAAAAATGAGTGGGGCTGGTAATGATTTTATCATTATCGAGAACTTTTCGGGCATGAACCCCAAAAAGCTTGCGCTTTCTGCTTGCCACCGCACCTGCGGCGTTGGCGCTGACGGTCTGATGATCACCGGCCTATCAAAACGAGCAGACTATCGCATGCGCATTATCAATGCGGATGGCTCTGAAGCAGAAATGTGCGGTAATGGTGCGCGCTGTATGGCCGCCTATCTTTTCGCAACAAAAAACATCAAAGGGCATTCACTGACACTCGAAACCCTCGCTGGTATCATTCACGCAAAAAAAGTTGGCAAGCTTATTTCAGTTCGCTTAAGTGACCCTCGCAATTACCAGCCTAATATTTTAGAAATTAATAAACCGATTAAACTTCTTCTGAGCTCCGTTAACACAGGGGTCCCTCATGTAGTAAGCATTGTTCGCAATATAGGAAGCATTGATGTCAAAGGTGTGGGGCATGATATTCGCTTCAATAAACACTTTTCTCCAGCTGGAACTAATGTTAATTTTGTTGAAAAGATTGAAGATGACTTCATCGCTGTGCGCACTTACGAACGAGGCGTGGAAGCAGAAACGCTCGCGTGCGGAACAGGAAGCGTGGCCTCAGCGATCATTGCTTATCTGAAAATAAATCCTAATAAAATGACACAAAAAAATGCCAGCATGCGCGTTAAAACCCGGAGCGGTGAGATTTTAAAGATCTCCTTTGATCTTGCCTCTGGCAAGGTATCGAATGTCTGGCTTACAGGAAGCGCGAATTTCATCGCGCAAGGCCAACTGCTCATTAACTCATAGGAGGGAATTACATGTTCGAAGGTTCGACCGTTGCGATCGTTACACCTTTTAAGAACGGCAAAGTTGATGAAAAGAAATTAAAAGAACTCGTTGAATTCCAGATCAAAAATGGCACAAGCGCCATCTTGCCCTGCGGGACAACAGGGGAATCAGCAACGCTCACCGCCGATGAGCATGACCGCGTCATTGAAATCTGCATCGAAGCGGCTCACAAACGCGTTGCTGTCATGGCGGGGACAGGTTCCAATTCCACTCAAGAGGCTGTCGCTTTAACGCAACACGCTGCCAAGGCGGGAGCTGACGCATCATTGCAGGTCAGCCCTTACTACAACAAACCAACACAAGAAGGCCTTTATCGGCATTTTAAAGCTGTGGCCGACAGCGTTTCTATCCCGATCATCCTTTACAACATCGCCGGACGCACCGCCATCAACATTGAACCAGAAACGATCGCTCGCTTAGCACGAGACTGCAAGAATATTATCGGCGTCAAAGAAGCCTCGGGCTCGCTTGATCAAATGAGCACGATCAAAACCCTCTGCCCGAAAGATTTTATGCTGATCTCAGGAGATGATTCGCTCACGCTACCGATCTTGTCGATCGGAGGAAAGGGTGTTATTTCCGTTGTGGCCAATATCGCGCCCAAGGATGTGGCGGACCTTTGCAAGGCATTTGATTCTGGCGACCTGAAGAAATCGCAAGAACTTCATTTCAAACTTCTGCCTCTTGTCAAGGCGATGTTCTATGAAACAAATCCGATCCCGGTCAAGACCGCTATGGGTCTTTTAGGCCTTTGCGAGCCGGATCTTCGCCTTCCGCTATGCTCGATCTCAGAAAAAAACCTTGAGCGCCTAAAAACCGCCTTGATCAATTATGGACTTTTAAAATAGGAGAACGCATGATCAAACTTGCGATTACCGGTGCTTGTGGCCGCATGGGGCAAAAGATCTACAGCCTTGCCAAGCAAGATAAGCGTTTTTCCGTCACGGCGTTGCTCGAGCGGCTTGATCACCCACAAGTAAACAAAGAGATCGACGGCATTAAGATCTCTTCAGATTTTTGCGTTCTCAAGGATAACGTTGACGTTCTGATCGACTTTACCTTGCCTGAAGGCACGATGCAGAGTCTTGAGGCATGCGTGCAACACAAAATCCCGATCGTTATCGGAACAACGGGTTTGTCAGCCGAGCAGGCTAAGAAAGTCAGCGAGGCGGCCAAAATAATTCCAGTTATCTACGGGACGAATATGTCTATCGGTGTGAACGTCCTGTTTAAAATAACAGAACTGATTGGAAAAAAACTCGCTCAAACGACCGCAACTGATATTGCCATTTACGAGGAACATCATATTCACAAAAAAGATGCGCCGTCTGGAACCGCAAAAACGTTGGCAGAGATCGCGGAAAAAACCTCTGGACAGAAAGCCCGTTTTGACCCCCAACCCTTACGCCAGGGTGAGATCATCGGCAATCATCGCATTACTTTTGAAACAAAATTTGACACCCTTGAACTCTATCACAGCGCAAAGGACAGGGCCATGTTCGCCTTAGGCGCCCTAGAAGCTGCGCATTTCTTAACAGCCGGGAGGCCTGCGGGGTTATACACGATGCAACAAGTTTTAGAGCTCGACAAGATCATCATTCAATAACTACCAGGACAGGAAGGAACGCATGTCAATCAACTTAGAATTTTCTGATCGCTTAAAACAATTACCCCCATATCTTTTTGCTGAGATCGATAAAGCTAAGCGCGCCGCGAGGGCTCAAGGACGCGACATCCTCGATCTCGGGGTCGGGGATCCAGACGCGGCGACGCCATCGTTTATCATTGAGGCTCTTCACCAAGCCGCGAAAGATGGCAAAAATCACCATTACGCGTTTGACGCCGGTATGCCAGAGCTTCGTCAGACGATCGCTCGATGGTGCCAAAAACGATTCTCTATCGCGCTTGATGCGGACACAGAAATTTATCCACTGATCGGATCAAAAGAAGGGCTCGCGCATTTACCCTTAGGGATCGTCAACCCAGGGGACAATGTCCTTGTTCCAGACCCTGCGTATCCTGCGTACCGCTCCTCCGTGATCTTCGCTGGGGGAAACGTTGTACCTTTGCCACTGTTGGCAAAAAATGGTTTTCTTCCTGATCTGGGACAGATCAAAAACGCGAAAGCGGTTTTCCTAAATTATCCCAATAACCCAACGTCAGCAACACTTCCCAAGGCTTATATGAAAGACTTAGTGGCTCAAGCCAAGAAAGAAGGGGTTATCATCATCTCTGATCTGGCATACTCTGAAGTCTATTTTGATGCCTTAAAACCAAGCAGTCTTTTTGAAATCGACGGCGCAAAAGATGTTGCCATCGAATTTCATTCCTTCTCAAAAACATTTTACATGACCGGCTGGCGTATTGGCTGGGCATGTGGCAACACAAAATTGATCGCAGCCCTCGCCAAGGTCAAAACGAATATCGATTCAGGGATCTTCCAGGCGATCCAAATCGCAGGGATCGAAGCTCTTCTTAAGGGTGATGACGCTGTCGCGCAAATGAGATCACTGTATCAACAACGACGCGATGCCTTTGTTCAGGGGCTGCGCAACATCGGCTGGGATGTTCCATCTCCTAAGGCAACCTTCTACGTATGGGCGCCTATCCCAAAGATATTCAAGGACTCCATGGAAGCAGCTAAAACGTTTCTTGAAAAAGCTGATATCGTCGCAACTCCTGGTGTTGGTTTTGGCAAACACGGAGAAGGTTTTATCCGCATGACCTTAACCGTGGAAAAAGAAAAACTCTTGCAGGCTGTCGAACGACTTAAAAAGATCCTCTAACAAAAGGTTTTCACTATGGCCGTCGTCTATCTCGGGCTTGGGTCGAATTTGGGTGATCGCCTAAAAAATATTCAGGATGCGTTAAAATTCTTATCTGGGGTTGCAATGGTCGAACGCGTTTCAACTATTCACGAAACCGAACCCGTTGGCGGCCCACCGCAAGGAAAATACCTTAACGCGGTCGCCAAGATCACAACATCTCTTTCCGCTCATCAACTTCTTAAATTGACGCAAACGATCGAACAAAGATTAGGCCGTATCCGCACGGTTAAAAACGCTCCACGCACGATCGACATCGACATTCTCACGTATGACAACGAACACATTGATGACGACCAATTAACGATCCCTCATCCGCGCATGCTCGAACGAGAATTCGTGATGAAACCTTTATCGGAACTTGATGAGAAAGTTGCTTGCCAACTAATGAAAGATCCTGCATGAAAACGATCACCTCGATCCACCAAATGCATGAGCTCGTTTCCTTAGCTAAGCGCCAGGGAAAAAAGATCGGCTTTGTTCCAACGATGGGTTATCTACACGCAGGCCACGCGGCGCTCTTGCGCCAATGCCGCAAGGAAAACAATCTATGTATCTTAAGTATTTTTGTCAACCCGAAACAATTCGGCCCCGCAGAAGATTTCCGACGATATCCTCGCAATAAAAAACATGACGAAATGTTGGCAAAAAAAGAAAAAGTTGATATAATATTTTATCCGTCGGTAAAGACAATGTATCCGACGGGCTATTTGACATATGTTCATGTGCGTACTTTGGCGGATCATCTCTGCGGCCCTCGACGTCCAGGCCATTTTGATGGCGTAACAACGATCGTCACAAAATTGCTTAATATCATTAACCCGGATGTCTTGTACCTTGGACAAAAAGACGCGCAGCAAGCCGTGATCATCGCTCAGATGATCGATGATCTGAACTGGCCGACACGCGTCAAGATCATCGCCACTGTTCGCGAACCATCTGGGTTAGCCATGAGTTCGCGCAACAGCTACTTGTCCGATCCTGAGCGTTATCAGGCTCAGGCGCTTTATCGATCGCTGCGAATGGCCAAGAAACTGATCCAAGCCGGAGAGAGGCGATCGGGGACCATCAAGCAAAAAATTAACGCGCAGATCAAAAAAAATACGTTAGCACGCGTGGATTACATTGAATGCGTGGATGCGAAAACCCTAGTTCCTTTAAGAACGATCAAAGGTCACGTGATCATCGCCTTAGCGGTTTTTCTCGGTAAGACACGTCTTATCGATAATATTCAGGTTCGAGCATAACTGTGAAACAAAAATTAAAAATTGGTTTTATTGGTTGCGGTGCGATCGGCTCCCGTCTTGCCAAAAGCGTCCAACACGATCTAAAGGATCAATGCGTTATTTCGGGGCTTTACGACCTTGCGCCTGAAAAACCGATCGCCCTTGCGCATTCTTTAAGACTAAAACCCGCGCTTATTAAAAGATCTCTTTCCGCTTTGATCGCTTCCTCTGACTTTATTGTGGAAGCAATAGCGTCGAACGAAACGGAGAAGATCATCCATCAGGTCGTTACCGCAGGCAAGGGAATCCTGATCATGAGCGTTGGAAAGGTCCTGAACATCCCATCTTTGTTTCAGATCGCGGAAAAGAACTCAGTGGCCGTTCTCATTCCTTCAGGCGCGATCGCTGGGCTCGACACGATCAAGGCTGTTGGCGCGGATCATATTTCACGTATCAGCCTGACAACTCGCAAGCCTCCAACAAGCCTGAATCAAACACAATATCTAACTCACAAAAGAATCTTTATCAATAAGATCAAGAAAGAAACTGTGATCTTTCAGGGAAGCGTTGATCGCTCGATCGTATTATTCCCGCGTAATATCAACGTCGCGGCCGCGCTGGCATTAGCTTCAGGAGCGAGAGATAAAATTCGAGTGCGTATCATCACGTCTCCTCATTTTAAAACCAACTCCCACGAAATCACGGTCGAAGGGAAGTTCGGAAGTTTAACAACTCACACGCACAATCTCCCGTGTCCGGACAATCCAAAGACCAGTTATTTGGCGGTTCTTTCAGCGCTACAAACGCTCAAGCAATATTTTCAATCAGTAAAAATTGGCACATGAAAGGAGGTGACAAAGATTATGGCTAAGAAAATCGCAAAAGTAGGCGTTAAAAGAGAAAAAGGTTATCTCTATTTTATCGATAAACAAGGAGATGTCTCTTGCGCCCTCATGGCTCGTGGCAACAAAAAAGGTGGTAAACCTAAAAAAGTTGCTAAAGTCGGTATCAAAAAAGAAGCTGGCTGTCTCTATTTTCTCGATAAGCAAGGAGACGTGTCCTGCGCCAAAATGGTACGCGGCGGACAAAAAAAGAAGAAAAAGAAGTAATCGTTCTATCATAAACAGCCCCTACATATCCAACGTAGGGGCTGTTTATCCTTATCAGATGATCCTGACCAAGACCCACTCATGAAAAATAATTATATTCACATCCGCGGTGCCAAAGAGCACAACCTCAAGGACCTTCATCTAAAGATCCCTCGGGACAAACTCGTTGTCGTCACAGGATTAAGCGGCTCGGGAAAATCTTCGCTCGCATTTGACACTATTTACGCGGAAGGACAGCGCCGCTATGTCGAAAGCCTCTCAGCGTACGCCCGGCAGTTCTTGGAGCAGCTTCAAAAACCCAGCGTCGAATCCATTGAAGGCCTGTCACCGACCATTGCTATCGAACAAAAGACAACGAGCCGAAACCCGCGATCGACCGTCGCGACCCAAACAGAAATTTACGATTATTTACGCCTTCTTTTTGCCCGCACAGGAACAGCTTATTGCCCATCATGCAATAAAAAGATCGAGCGCCAAACCGTCGAAGAGATCGCGCAACAGATATTCGCTCAGCAGGCTGAAAAGAACATCGTCATCTTAGCTCCATTCATCAGCGGCCGCAAAGGAGAGTATCGTCATTTATCCGATCAAATAACCAAGGCAGGATTTGCCCGCGTACGCATTGATGGAAAGATCTTTGATGTGCAAAACGAAATTAAGCTCGATAAATACAAAGTCCACAGCATTGAGATCGTTGTCGACCGTTTGCATGTGGCGCCATCGATCAAAAAACGCCTAGTTGACTCCTTAGAAACAGCATTAACAATGGGTAAGGGCGTTGTCATCATTGCTTCGGAAAACGAAAAAGACAAAGTGTTCTCTGAAAAATACGCCTGCGTTGATTGCGGCATAAACTTAAAAGAGATCGAACCACGTATTTTCTCGTTCAACACGCCGTACGGCGCGTGTCCTCGTTGTAACGGTCTAGGAACAAAAATGGAGATCGACACAAATTTCCTCGTTCCAGACGCCACCAAGCCCTGGATCAATGCGATCGCGCCATGGCACAAAGGAAAACGCGGCTACATGATGTACTATCGAGCCGTTTTAAAGGAAATCGCCAATCTTTACAAGGTCGATCCGTATCTGCCGTACCAGAAATTGGATAAAAAATTCAAGAATATCGTCTTGCATGGCTCTGAAGATGAGATCTGGGGAAGGCGTTTTGAAGGCGTCGTAGCATACCTTGAGCGCATGTTCCGTGAAACCGACAGTGATTGGCTTAAATCAGAAATATCAGCCTTTTTATCGGTCTCACCATGTCCCGAATGCAAAGGCGCAAGACTAAAAAAAGAATCGCTCGCGATCCGCATCCATGAAAAGAATATTTTTGATATCACACGCATGTCGATCGTTGAATCGCGAAAATTCTTTGAAAACCTTGAATTATCCGAGACCCAGAAGATCATCGCAGAGCAGATCTTAAAAGAGATCTTGCGCCGTTTGGATTTTTGCATCAATGTCGGCCTGGGCTATCTCACGCTTGATCGCAAAAGCTCTACGCTTTCGGGCGGGGAAGCAGAACGCATCCGCCTTGCCACGCAGGTTGGGTCTGGCCTTGTTGGTGTCATTTATATTCTTGACGAGCCAAGTATCGGCCTTCACCAAAAAGACAACATGATGCTTCTTAAAACCTTGCGATCCCTGCGAGATCTAGGCAACACGCTTATCGTTGTTGAACATGACGAAGCAACGATACGCGAGGCAGACTATGTGATCGATCTTGGCCCTGGAGCCGGCGAGCACGGCGGACAAACAATTTACGCGGGAGATGTTCCTGGGCTTTTGCGCTCCAAAAAATCGCTCACTGGGCTTTATCTCAGCGGGCAGTTCAAGATCAAAAAGCCTGAAAAAAGACGGCTGGCCACCAATACCCAAAAGCTCAAGATCGTTGGAGCTTGTGAACATAATCTGAAAAATATAGACGTGACTTTTCCATTAGGAACCTTTATTTGCGTGACAGGCGTTTCCGGGTCAGGAAAATCAACCCTGATCACAGACATCCTATACAACGCGCTGGCGCAGAAACTTTACAACTCCAAAGAAAAGCCTGGGCAACACAAAAAAGTTACCGGGATCGAACACATTGATAAAGTCATTGTTGTTGACCAGTCACCGATCGGTCGAACACCAAGATCAAATCCAGCAACTTATACGGATGTGTTTGGCCCTATCCGCGATCTATTCAGCCAGCTTCCGGACGCAAAAATGCGCGGATACAAGCCTGGTCGCTTTAGTTTCAACGTTAAGGGTGGACGCTGTGAAGCATGCGGCGGTGATGGTATAAAAAAGATCGAAATGCATTTCTTGCCGGATGTTTATGTTGAGTGCGAAGTCTGTCATGGCGCGCGCTTTACTCAGCAGACGTTGGAGATCCGTTACAAAGGAAAGAATATTTCTGATGTTTTGAACATGTCCGTGGAAGAAGCGCTGAATCTTTTTGAGAATATTCCACGCATCACAAAAACCTTGAGAACGCTTGATGAAGTTGGCCTAGGATATATCAAGCTTGGTCAGGCGGCCACAACGCTATCTGGCGGAGAAGCGCAGCGTGTCAAGCTCGCCAGCGAATTATGCAAATTCGCGACTGGCAAAACTCTCTACATCCTCGATGAGCCAACGACAGGCCTTCATTTTGCAGACGTCGACAAGCTCCTTGCGGTCCTGCAGCAGCTTGTTGACAAAGGCAACACGGTCCTGGTCATCGAACACAACCTGGAAGTCATCAAGAACGCCGATCATATCATCGATCTTGGGCCAGAGGGTGGAGATAAGGGTGGAGAGGTTGTTTTCGCTGGAAGCCCCGAAGAACTTGTGCGCTGCCGAAGATCATATACAGGAGAATACCTGAGGCCGTACGTATGGAAATAAATCCTACGATCAAGATCATTACAAAAATCGCCTGCCTGATCCTGGTAATTGCGGCATTGTTCTCCCGCACCTATCAGCCGATCGAAACAGAAGATATTTGGTGGCATTTAAAAGCAGGGGAATGGATCAACGAAAACAAAACGATCCCCATCAAAGATCCTTTCCCTGTTGATCCTAGCGAAAAACTCCAACCTTTCACTCAAATGTATTCACAATGGCTGGGGAGCTTGACACTTTTTAAGGTCTATCAATTTGCAGGAATTCCTGGACTAAAACTATTCCGCTTCTTGATCTATTGCGCAACAATTGCCTTGCTTTTTGCCTATGGCAGAAAAAAACTTCCCTTTATGATGCTTATATGGCTCATTTTTCTTGTGCTTCCAGGACTTGAAAGTCGTTGTCTTTTGAGGCCGCTATTATTTAATTTTGTCTTTATCCAAATTTTGATTATTATTTTGTTTTCATACAACCGAGATCCAAAACGATACAAATTATTCTTCTTACTACCAATAGGAGTTTTGTGGTCAAATCTTCATTTTGGAAGCTTTGTCTACGCAACTAGCCTTTTGGGAATTTCTATACTTACAAGCGCAATGAGCTACATAAGACACTACAAAGACACGCTTAAGCGAGGTGCAGCCTTAGTAAAAATAAAAGAACTAATCATCTTTACATTGCTCTACTGGCTTATGTTCGGCATTAACCCTATGGGTTTTGGTGCTCTTGTCCACAACTGGAGGGTCTTCTTAGATCCAACATACATCCACTTTAAGGTCCTTGACAACATCATCATGGAGCTACAATCCCCAGGGAATATCTTTCATGTAAAATATATGTGGCTTCATGTCATATTAATCAGCAACCTGATCCTGCTATGGCGTATTCACTCTGAAAGAAAATTTTATTTCACCCTCATTTATGCAGTCTCTTGTTTTTTCTTTATGTATGCCGTACGGGGCAGCGACTTCGCTATTCTTCTGCAGTCGTATCTTTTGATCGAAATGTTCTGCGCCTTAAACTTGAAAGATAAAATAAAACGCCTAAAAATATTTCCCTTCATCTGCAGCGGATTGCTTATAGCATTGATCTTGCTTTATGTTCCCATCATTTATCAAAACTTCCATCTTTCTGTCTACCGAGATCATCAAAAGCGCTTTTATTTTCTTGAAAAAATTGACTGGATAGACCCAGTAAAAACAGTTCAATTCCTAGAGCAAAATAATATCTCTGGCAATGTCTTCAACGATGACATTGTTGGCGGTTACCTTATATGGTCATCTTACCCAAAACTTCGTCCTATTAATGACGGAAGACAGACCAATATGGCACGGTTCCTTCTGCATCAGAAAATATACGAAAACCCTGAACAAGAGTGGGAAAGCGCTGATCAGCAATATAAATTCGCTGCGATCATCTTAATGCAAAGAGGTCAGAAACCGTTTGCCCTCATTCAGTTTTTCCAGAAAAACCCCTCTTTTGTTCTGGCATTTTACGATAGCAGTTTTATTGTATTTCTACGCAAAGAACTTTTGGATGAAAAAACCGCCATAAAAATCGATCAAGATAAAATCTTGAAAACGATCCAGCTGACACCTGACGATCTTGCGGCATTAAAAAAAATTTCAGACCAAAATCCACCAACAAATTTTCTGAAAAGAATTCTAGCGCGTCAATATATCAAAATTGACGTCTTTGGGGAAGCTATCACTCTCTACAATCTAGGATATCGCCATGCGGCAGCAAAAAAGATCATCGAAGCGACAAAAGCTTACTCTAAGGATGAACCCCTGCCTATCTTAATGCGCATCCTGGCTTCTGATCTCATTAAAGAACCGAGCACCTCTTCAGAATTAACTGACGTTGTTGCTGAAAATTGAAAAAGATGACGAACTTGCTATAATAAATCATCATGAAAAATAAGATAATCTATTTATTAATTATTTTTTTTCTGATCTCTACCTTTCCATGCCAAGCTCAAACCAGCGAGACAGAACTTTTTCTCATCTCGCAAAAAGCCTTTGAAGATGGTTTTTATGATGTCGCGATCCGCTATATTGAACAGTTCACCCAGAACTATCCTCAGACGAGCAAGCGTAATGAAGCTAAACTCCTCCTAGGACAATGTTATTTCTTTAAAGGACAGTTCTTAAAAGCGTTTGGTATTTTCCAGGAGCTGTCATCCTTGCCTAATTATCAAGATGCGGCTTCTTTCTGGCTAGGGGAGACCTACTTAAAGAACAAGGATTATCCACAAGCAAGAAATCACTACAAAAAAATCCTTGATCTCCATCCTCGCTCGGACTACGCGCCTCAAGCGGCTTACGCTCTAGCATGGATCGATTTTGAATTAAATCAATTTGAAGAAGCTGAAGAAAAATTTAAGAATTTTCTCATCAACTATCCTCAGCACGCTCTCGCAGAAGATGCGGCATTTCGGATCGGGGAATGTAAATACAATCTGACGCAATATTCAAAAGCTGTTCAGTCATTCCAAAGCTACATCCAAACATTCTCTCGATCGAACCGCTTGGATCAGGCACACTTTTACATTGCTGAATCGCAATATTATCTTCAAGAATTCCAAGAATCCATTAAAAGCTACGGTATCGTTGACCGGGAAACGAAAAGCGACCGCACGCGTATCCTTTCTTACATTGGTATCGCCTGGGGCCATCTGCGCCTAAAACAATTTACAGAAGCTCAGAAGGCTTTCGAGCAAGCCCAAAAGATCAGCGATGAAAAGAAAATCGTCATGGAAGAACCCCTGTTCGGATTGGCGACGCTCTACGCCGAAAGTAATGATCTTGAAAAAGCGCTTCAAACTTATCAAAAGATCGTCACGGACCATCCGCAAAGCACGCGCCTGCATGAAGCCCTGCTTGGTAAAGCAAATATTTTATACATGAATGAAAGATATGATGATGCTATTGAAATCTATAAAAAAGTCCTTAGCGATCCATCAAAGCTTATCACAGCTGCATCAATCATAGAGAAGGCAGGATTGGGCCTAGCGTGGACATATCTTAAGAATGGGAATGCGCCCAAGGCCATCGAAACATTCCAATCTGTCATTTCCTCGACGACCAATAAGATCATCAAGGTCAGCGCGTTGACGCAGATCGCGGACGCTTATCAGGATTTGGGCCAATTTCAACAGGCGTTAAATGCCTATGATACGATCCTGCAAAATTATCCAGATACGCCCTACACAGATTACGCGCAATATCGCCAAGGCATAGCGCTGCTGAAGCTTGAAAGAGTCAATAGCGCGATCCTTTCTTTTCAGAGCCTACAAAAGAACTTTCCTCAAAGCCGCTATCTTGCGGAAGCCGGCTATTATTTAGGGATCGCTCACTTCAACAAAGGGGATTGGCTGGCTGCGAAGGAATGCATGACAAAATTTATTCGCGAGCTTCCAGCAGATCATCAGCTTCAGCCAGACGCGCACTACATCATGGCCCTGTGCAGCCAAAACCTGAAAGAGCATGACGAAGCCATGAAAACTTTTAGGAAGATCGAACGTGTTTATCCGCATGACATCACATTAACCCAAAAGGTCAGATTTGGGATCGCAAAGAATCTTTACGAGAAAGGCGCGATTGCCGATGCATTAAAAGAATTTAAATTAATTCAATACAAATATCCGAAAACGGCGGTCGCCCTTCAGGCTTTGCTTTGGCTAGGTGAGTACTACACCCAAACGCGTGATTTCCAGAATGCGATTCTTTATTATGAACAAGTCATCAATGACTATCTCAGCGATCCAGACCGGGCTGAGGCGATCTTTGCTCTTGGCGATATTTTTTATAAAAAAGGAGATTATGATAAAGCTTTAACATATTTTAAACAAATCACCCCTCTTCATGGCCAAAGCATTTACGCCAAGGCAAAGCTTGCGATCGCCGATACATTCGCCCAACAACTCTCACCTCAGGTCGCGGTAGAAACGTATGAGAATATCATCAAGAATTCTCCCGAATTCTCCCGGGAAGCTTACCTTAAAATGGCAGAGGTCTATCAGCGCTCTGATGAAAAAGATAAGGCGATCATGGCTTACTACAAGGCTCTGGAAGCGAAGCAGAACCAAGATATTAGAACGATCAGCGATTGCGAAATTAGGTTTGCCATTGCTGACCTTCTTGAGCTTTCAGGAAAGCCAAAACAGGCGATCGATGAGTATTTAAAGATCCCTTATTTATATCCGACTGAAATAAAATGGATCGTTAAATCCTACCTGCGCGCAGCAAGACTTTTTGAGAACAAAGAAGATCTTGCCAGCGCAAGAACATCGTACGAAAAGATCATGTCATATCCGGTCGAAGAACGCGCTTTCGCCCAAGAAAGGATCGATCGTATTAATGCTGAACTACAACAATAAAATCAAATAAGGAGACGCTATGGAGATCTGGCACATGAAAACTTGGGAGTTCCTTCTGTCGGGCGGCCCTCTTATGATCCCCATTCTTGCGTGCTCACTGCTCTCCTGGGTGGTCATTATCGAGAAATTTCTTTTTCTCTGCTCATTTAAAGAAAACCCATCTGTTATTCGCAGAAAAGTTCTTGCGCTTATCAAAGAAAACAAGATCACCGATGCTATCTCGTTATGCGAAGGTATCCGATCCCCGGTAGCGAAGATCTTGGCGGCAGGTCTTTTAAAATTTGGATCGCCCAAAGAAGAGATCAAAGAAGTAATGGCCCATGCGTGCCAAGCCGAGATCCCTATCCTCGAGCAACGCCTCACCATCTTGCTGACTATCGCTCATATCGCACCTTTACTTGGTTTTCTAGGAACGGCGACAGGCCTCGCGCTTAGCTTCCACACAATTCAAACGCGTGCAACATCTATGCTTGCGGTCGCCGCAAGCGACTTAGCTGCAGGTATCTGGCAAGCGCTCATCACAACCATTGCAGGGCTTGCTGTTGCGATCCCCGCATATATCTTCTACAATTATTTTCTCAATCGAATCAACATGCTGCTAAGCGCGATCGAGCAAAGCATGAACGAACTTGTTGAATATTTAAGCCAACTATAATTGAAAAAGAACTCATGAAGCTCCGATCATCACTATCACATATCCAGAATATCAACATGATCCATATTCTGCCGCTCATGGACATAGTTTTTCTTACCTTTTTTTTCTTTATACTTTTTTCGCCTCTTGTATCGGATCCGCATATTAACGTGCATCTGCCAAAAGCCGTGGCAAGCAGCGCCATTGAAGAAGACATCATTAACATCACCGTTACAAGCGAAAACATTTTATACTTGAACGATAAAATAGTGACAATGAAAAAATTAAGCAGCATCTTTGAAAAGGATAAATACGACAGAAAAACGGTCCTTCTCAAGGTCGATAGACGGGCCTCAATGGACCAGATCTTTGCGATTTGGGATATCTGTCGCGATCTTGGGATCGAAAATATTAACATTGCCACAAACCAAGAAAAATAAAAGCATGTCAAGCCATTCCACGAACATAAAAAAGATCATTTTTCAATCTCTAGGAATAGCTGTCATTTTTCATATCTTTTTTCTTAATTTCACAACGGTACGCATATCTTCAAGAAAAATATTCCTAAGGCCACCTATCAAATTCTTAGGATCTTTCTTAACCGCGCTTGACACACAGCAGGGGATAACACACCCATCTTTTATCCCAAAGAAAAATGTCTTCCAAGCGCCTGCTCTTTTATCAGGAACTTCAGGCATAGCGATCGACACCCCAAAGCCATCCTTATCGACATTATTGCCAAGCTCAGCAAAAAAGACCTTACCTGACACGCGTATAATAATGTACGACGAACAAGCTTTGACGGCAGAATCGCAAGATCATGCTGAGCCGTTTGCGCATCAACCTCTCAAATTACCTGATTATGATTATTCTCGACCTTGACCTTGCCATCAGTATCTTCTCATCCATCCTATTAATCCTTGTCATTACATCTTGGTTCAGATATACTATAAGGGAAGGCGGGAAAGTTTCTGCCTCAAAAGACGTTGTTCAGTGTCCATATTGCACATATATTTTTACGGATTTATTTGAAAAAAACATAAAAATATGTCCTCGCTGCGAAAGCTATATTGAAAAAACAGGGGAGAAAGCAAGCTTATGAGATCTAGGTCGAACATTTCCAATAAGAAAGCCACTGTTCTTGTAACAGTCATCATGCTCATCACCGCCATGTCCGCATTAGCGGTCGGTATCTTAAGCGCCATGGGTAGCCAAGGCGTTTTTGGTCAAAACCAAATAAACCGCATCAAAGCTGAACAACTCGCAAAAGGCATGTTCTGGAAACTTTATTACCAGCGTGCGCTTACAGGGACAAATCCAACGATCCTCAGCACAGAGACTCTTGATGGGAGAATTTACACCATTAGCGCATCCAGCGCTGGATCCGCCGGCCCTGGCGGAACAGCAACTGTTACGACGACAGTAAGTTATTAACAAACCTTCCGAGATTCCTTTCAAATCCAGGAAATATCTTCGAATATAAAATATAAGTAAGTCTGAGTAATTCCAACAATCTATATATAAAAATTTTGTTGACAAAGTAATTATATCATGCTCTAATGATAACTAGATAATCTGGTTATGACTTATAATAGAAGAGGGAAGAATGGATCACTTGTTAGACGTTGATGAACTTGCGGCTTATCTAAAGCTGAAAAAGCAGACGATCTACAATTGGCTGAATCAACGCAAGATCTCCGGCATCAAAATTGGCGGTGTTTGGCGTTTTGACCGGCGCGAGATAGACAAGTGGCTAAAATCTCAATCTCGAAAGGCAACAGGGGCATGAGCTCAAATAAGAATATCGGCATCTTCTGGGGATCTGAATTCCTTTCTATAGCTGAAACACAGCGCGACCAGCTTACGTTCGCTGGAGCGATCCCTATGCAGTCTCCAGAGCTTCTGGAACAGCCTAAAAGTGCTAAAGAAGCAGCGGAAACAGAGAGTCTTCATCTAATATCAGCCTTGCAAAGGCTCAACAGGGACAGACAGATCAATAAACACAAAGTGCATCTTTCGATTCCTGTTCGCGATATTATCTTTCGATCGTTTACTTTACCATCCATGAGCACGGCAGAGATCGAAAATGCTGTCATCTTTGAAGCTCCGCGCTATATCCCGTTTAAAATGGATGAGCTCTTTTTCAGCCATCACGCCATTCCTTTCGTTGATAAAGACATAAAGAAAATCCAAATTCTTTTTATTGCTATACGCAAGAACACATTAAATCATTATTGCAAAACCTTGGAAGATGCTGGGTTGCAGATCGCATCTGCTGAACCCTCGGCACTCAGTTTGCTGAGGATCCTTGCGATCAAAAAACTTCTTAAGCCTTCGCCAACTATTGCGATCATCCAGATCCGCGAGATCTATGGATCGATCCTGATCGCTGACGGGCAAATCCCGCAATTTATTCGTGACTTCAACCTGTTTTCCTCAAACACTGCTGCTGTGGATAGAGATTTTAAATCCATGATCAGCCGTCTCTTGAACGAGATCCGCCTTTCCTTGGAGTTTTATGCGCGCCAAGCAAAATCTGTGGGACGTGAAAAGCCTATCAATCAGATCTTTATTTTTGCTCCTGAAAATTCTCGGGAAATATCCCAAGCCATTAAAACCGATCTTGGCTTTGAAACCTTGCCTATTGATATCAACAATCTCTTTCCCTACGATAACGAACTACATCAAAATCTTGCGAATGCTATTGGGGTAAGCTTTGCGGGATCCTCTTCTTTAAATTTTGATCTCAATCTCGCAAAATCACGCAAAGGAAAAACAGCGCACTCTATATCAAGCATCGGCTTTCAAGATGTCCTGACCCAGCCCCCAAATTACAAACTCACAACCATGATCGCTTTCGCTTGTGCGGGAATTGTCACGCTTTCTTTCTTAGGGGCGGGCCTGCAGGTGCTCCCTCAGGAAAAACGTCTTGGGGAATTGCGAACCTTTGAGCAAAAATACAAAGGAAAATCAACGGAACAGCTTTCTCAGTCAACCGCCGATCTCGCAAAGAAGATGAATGATTATTCCAACTTGAAATTCCGTACGAATATCAACATGTACATCGAGAATGTTTCAAGATCGATGTTCGATGGCGTTTGGTTAACTGAACTGAGCATTTCCGCTCGTGATCCTCAAAAATCTATTCCTGCGCAACAACAGGTGGGGTCCGCGATCGCTATCAAACTCACTGGCTACTCTTATCACCAATTGTTAAATCAACAAATCACCCTTATAGAAAAATTCCTCGATGGGCTCAAAAAGAACGCCTTTCTTATGAAGCATTCTAAATCGATCAATCTCGCCCAAGTCAAAAAGGAAGAGCGAGAAGGTTTTGCAGTGACATCATTTCAGATCTCTATTGAAACGGATAACGCCAATGATTAACATTCCTAATCTCATCCAATCGCTTAACAGTATTGATCTCAGCAAGTTCGATGCAAAACTCGCAATGACGATCCTTTCAAAGCGTCGAGACATCCTGATCATCATTATTACTGTTGTCGTGATGATCTTTTCTGTGCGCCACATTTTCGCCATGGCTAACGAAAGAAAATCAACCGCTCAATCTGAGCTCTCCGAGCTTGAAACAAAACAAAAAACCGCCTTAGCGTTTGAGGCAAAACAAAAAGAATTTGATGATTTCCAACAAAAAATACCTGATGGTTTCTCAACGGAAACCGAAGTCATTAAATCTGTTGTTGGGATCGCTGAAAATTACGGTGTCCGTGTACTCTTTTACAACCCAAAAGAGGCTCGCAAAGAAGAAAGTTTTGCTCTGCAGACCGTTGATTTTGTTTTTGAATCTTCGTTCGAGCAAATGTTAAATACTGTTAAGGCGATCGAAAGAAATTCGGTCAACCTGCAGATCAATTCTTGGAAAAATACAAGTACAACTTCCTATCGCTACGATATGCGCGCAACCCCTAAAACAAGCGATAACAACGTCCTTCAGTGGGAAATATCTGTAAGCTCGATCAAGGTGAAGAAATGAAAAGAACGAACAATGTCATTTTACTATCCATATTTCTTTGTAGCGCCTTCCTGATCTTGCCAGCCAAAACATTTGCTGACATTTCTCCTGATCTCTTCGGGCTTCGAAATCCTTTTAAATCTTGGCTCCCAAAAGTTGAAGAAATCATTGAAAAACTTCCAGAACCCACTAAGATAGAAGTGGTGGAGCCTCCAAAACCCATTACGCAGAAGCCGGAGCCTACACAGCATGAAAAAATTGTTGCTCCCGTAATGACACCACCAAAACTCGTTGTCAATGGCCTTATTTGGGGAACTGACAAGCCTCAAGCAATTATTAATGATCGTGTTGTAAGTGTTGGAGATACGATTGAAAATTCAAAGATTATAGACATCAATCAAAATGGTGTTGATATTATTTTTTCCAATAGTTTATTCACGATACAGATCGAACAAGCCATAACACAAGCTATTTAAGGAGAATGATTGATGGCAATACAAATAAAGAAAATAGGTGTTAGCGGTCTTCTTCTTATATCTTTCTTTCTTTTTTATTCACCGATCGTATCAGCGCAAGGATCCCAATACCGCCAATTTCTCTACCCTGAATATTCAAAAAAGATATCAATGGACTTTAAGGACGCTGATCTTCGCAGCGTCTTAAAAATATTTTCTCAGCAATCTGGAATGAATTTCATTGCTGCTGGAGATATCGCAAGCGAGAAAGTAACCTTATTTTTCGAAAACGTCCCTGTCGAACAAGCGCTAGAGCGCATACTTAGCGCCAACAATTTAATGTATGAGCTAGAGCCAGGAAGCGATATCTTTGTTGTCAAAAAGATCGCCCGGCCCCAAAAAGATCTGATCACGCGTGTCTACGTCTTAAAAAACGCCACTGTTTATTCTTCACAATTAATAACGAACAGGGAATATAGCACAACAGAAACAGGAGGCCCTACCAACTCAGACTCCTCAAGTGCATCGTCCTCATCCTCTTCGTCAAGTTCATCTGTTTCGTCGAATAGCTCTTCAGGATCGAAAGGATCCTCAAGCTCCACAGAAGATTTAGGAGGGATTTCAGCGATCGTAAAGAACATCCTGACAGAAGATGGAAAAATTCTGGAAGATCCTCGCACAAATAGCCTTGTCATTACCGATATTCCAAGTCAGTTTCCGATCATCGAAAGAACGATCGCAAAACTTGATGCCCCTGTGCCTCAAGTTTTAATCGAAGTTGAGATGATCGACATCTCAAAGCGCACATCTGATCTTTTAGGGGTTAAATACGGCTCTACGCTTCTCGCTTTTACCGGCGCTAAAAGAGAGACGTTTTATCCTTGGGATGAAAATAAATTACTTAGCACAGGACAAGGAGTCATCGATCCTGTGGATCGCTACACGGCTGGGGTGATCGATGCCTCTGGCATGTCCGCAGTCCTACAGTTTTTAAAAACACAAACAGACACAAAAACTCTTGCAACACCCAAGATCCTTACCCTTAACAATCAAATGGCGAGGATCGCTATTTCAACGAATGAAGCGATTGGCATCAAAACAACGACCGGCGGTTCCGAAGGAATCACGACCCAAAGCGTTGAGGCCGAACGCGCTGCAACTGGTGTTTTCCTCACAGTAACGCCTCAGGTCAATGAGCAAACGGGCGAGATCACAATGGCTGTCGTTCCGTTAGTTGCTGAAGCGCGCGCAGGAGCTAATTTTTCAACCGGATCAGGCACTCCTATCGCTTTCCGCGATCCGGAAGTGCGGGGAAGCAACACGATCTTGCGTATCAAAGACAATGAAACGATCTATATTGGAGGCCTAAAAAAGACGGTTACCAACGAAACCGTCACAAAGCTTCCACTGTTGGGTGATATCCCTCTGATAGGTGGAGCTTTTCGTCATAAAGGCAAAGATATTGAAGAGCGCGAGCTGATCATATTTATAACACCCAAGATCATCGCTGATAAAAATTATATCGCACCTAACGCGCTGGCAGCTGACCTAAAAACACGCGAACAGGATTATCCACAAGCAAAACGCCTTGAAATCGAAAAAGCGCTTCTTATCACAGAACAACAACGAAAAAAATGACACGTCTACGCCTCGGCGAAATACTGATCCAGCAGGGAATTATATCTCCCGCGCAACTTAATCAGGCTATCGAAGCTCAAAAAAAACAACATGGCCGTGTCGGTGAAGTCCTTGTCCAGCTCGGTCTCATTAAAGAGATCGATATTGTTGTCGCGCTTGCCAAACAGCTCAACATTCCTTACATTTCCCACGATTCAGGATTGCTAAAACCACAAAATCCAGATCTTCTCAAGTTGCTTCCAAGAGACTTTGCTCAAAAAAATTATGTCTTGCCCTTGTCTTTGAATAATAATTCTCTCACATGCGCTATCTTTGACCCTCTCGATCTTTTGTTAATAGACAACATGCGCAAGATCACAGGGCATGATCTTAATCTTGTTCTTGCAACAAAGAAGGATATTGCTCGCGCGATTGAAGAATCCTACACTAAGGGAGGTCAATCTTCCCTTTCAGAAGCTGTCCAAGATTCCTACGAAGTCACACCTAAAGAACATGTTGTCAGCGAACGCAAGGAAGGGGACGAGGCAGAGCTTAGCATTGATAGGCTTATCGAGCGTGCTGGGGAAGCTCCTGTTGTCAAGCTTGTTGACCTGATCATTCGCCAAGCTATCGACCAGCGCGCGAGCGACATTCATATCGAATCCTATAAGGAAAAGATCTCTGTCCGCTATCGCATTGACGGTGCCCTGTACGAAATACCTCCACCGGCGCGTCATCTTCTGCTGCCCATTGTTTCAAGGATCAAGATCCTTGCCAAGCTTGATATTGCTGAAAAACGATTGCCACAGGATGGCGCTATCGCTGCCAAACTGGAAGACAGGACCGTTGATCTTCGCGTCTCGACCATTCCAACGATCTGGGGAGAAAAGGTTGTTTTGCGCATCCTTGATCAAGGGGCCGTTAATCTTGATCTTGCCACTCTAGGATTTGACGTAAAACAACTTGAGCTTGTCCGCAAAGGTATCAAATCACCCTACGGCCTATGTTTTGTAACAGGACCAACGGGTAGTGGAAAATCAACAACCCTCTATTCCGCTTTGCGGGAGATCATTGATTCAACAAAGAACATCATGACAGCAGAAGACCCCGTCGAATACAAGCTTGAAGGCGTGAATCAAATCCACGTTAAGCCTGATATCGGGCTCACCTTCGCGGCAGCGCTGAGATCCTTCTTGCGTCAGGATCCTGATATCATCATGGTCGGCGAAGTCCGAGATCTTGAAACAGCCCAAATATGTATCCGCGCGGCCCTGACAGGCCACCTTGTTTTAAGCACGCTTCACACTAACGATGCTGCATCTGCCATCACGCGTCTACTCGACATCGGTATCCCATCATATCTTTTGACACCCTCTTTAAATGTTGTTATCGCGCAGCGCTTAGCCAGAAAGCTTTGCCTGAATTGTAAAGAAGCTTTTGAACCGTCCGCAGACCAGCGCACAAAATTCGGCCTACGTTGCGAGCTGATCTACCGGCCAAAAGGATGCGACAAATGTAATCACACAGGATATAAAGGACGATTAGCACTTGGTGAAGTGCTTTCAGTAGATGATGAAGTACGCGCGATGATCGCGAAGAACGCTCTTTACACTGATATCAAAGAGGTTGCGCGCAAAAATGGCATGGCAACACTTTTCGAAACCGGTCTTAAAAAAGTGGAAGAAGGTCTGACAAGTATCGATGAGATCTTAACTGTAACATTATTATAAAACAAACCTTATGCCAAATTTTAACTATACAGTCAAGAATTCTTCTGGAAAAACGATCAAAGAATCCGCTACGGCCGCAAGCAAAGATATCCTGATCACCCAGCTTCAACAGCAGGGATATTTTATCATCGCGATCAACGAGATCGTCGCAGGACAAGCTTCCGCTGCTGAGAGCCAGGCCCCCATAAAACTCAACAAAAAGTTTTCCCGCAAAGGGATCGGGATCCCGGACAAGCTTCTTTTCGCGCGCCAACTGGCAACAATGCTTGAGTCTGGCGTTAACCTCTTACGCAGTTTAAATGTCATTGTCGAACAAACTGAAAGCGAAAACTTTTACAAAGTCTTAACCAAGATCCGCAACGACGTAGAACAAGGCATCTCTTTCAGCATGGCCCTAAGCCGTCACCCTAAGGTCTTTGATTCGCTATGGGTCAGCTTAACAGAGGTTGGAGAGGCTTCCGGAACAATGCCTTTAGTTCTGAGCAAGCTGGCGTTTTATGTTGAACGCTCAGAAGCTTTTCGAAGCGCGATCATCTCAGCGATGATCTATCCGGGTATTCTTTTGGGTGTCTCGTTCTCAGCGATCTTGATCTTTGCGCTTTTTATCGGACCAAAATTCCAAGATATGTATGCCTCGATGAATGCGACGCTACCACCAATGACAGAAAGAATGCTTAACTTATTTACATTCATGAAGTCAAAATTTCTTCTGATCTTTGGATCATTATGTGCTATATTTGTATTGGCAAGAAAATATGTAGCAACACCCATTGGGCGCTTGCAATTTGAAGGATTGATATTTAAAACACCTATTGCAGGCGACATGGTCAAAACGGCTGTTGTGGAGAAATTTGCTTCGCAGATGTCGATCCTTGTTGAAAGTGGTGTTCCTATTCTTTACGCGCTGGACATCATTGAACGTCTTATTGACAACAAGATCTGCGAAGGGATCATAGCGCAAATCAAAGGACGGGTCAGGGAAGGAAAACTGATCTCTGAAGAAATGGGACGATCTCATTTCTTTCCGCCTATGGCAACCCAGATGATCGCGATCGGTGAAGAAACCGGTGAACTGGGAAAGATGCTCAACCACATCGCGGAGTACTACCAGCGCGAACTCCAAACTTTTACCCACCGTTTTGCTACCATGTTCGAACCTATCATCCTTATCTTTATGGGTGTAACGATCGGTACCATGGTCCTGGCGATGTTCTTGCCGATATTTAATTTAGCGTCAGGAGGGATGGGAGGATAAAAAGATAAAAAAACATTTATTGTTGAGGAAGAATTTGTTAAAATAACTAAGAATAAATAACAATGCAAAAAGGAGGTAGAAGGGCCCTATGATTACTCGTAACAGATCCGGTTTCACACTGCTCGAAGTTATTATCGTCATCATTATCATTGCGATCTTGGCAAGCGTTGCCATGCCTAAGATATCAGGCGCGCTACATTACGCAAAGGCCAAGGAAGCCTTAGGCGT
>JAKQPK010000051.1 GCA_029564765.1 Candidatus Omnitrophota bacterium | reverse complement strand
GAGAAAGAATCTCAGATGCTTTCTTCACGCGAGAATCGTCCATGGCTAACCTTGTAAACTATTGTAGACCGATTTGCATATTCTCGCCATGGTTCTTCGGGCAGAAAGGTGAAAACCGATTGTGCGCCCGAATCTTTTGCTGGCAGGAGCGAAAAAAACCTTCGCCTCTTTGCCACATCGAGCTCCAGAAGCACATCATCGAGCAAAAGTACGGGAAATCGCGGTTCTGCGCTTTCTGCGCTTTTGGACAGTTCAGAGAAAAGGTAGACTTGTACTACCCGCAAAACAAGAGAAGCCAGTCTTAGTTGACCTGTTGAAGCAAAAGCAGAAAAATCCCGACTTCCCATTGTAAATACCCATCTGTCACGATGTGGCCCTGATAAAGTGGTGCCCGCTTCGATATCTCTCTGTCGCCTTTGCGCTAAGATTTCCACAATCTCGGACAAAGACGCTTCCTCGGGCCAGTTTGGTCTGTACTGAATCGAAACCTCTGCCCCAAGTTGAGAGACTTGCTCATATCTTTCTGGAAAATGATCCTTAAAAAGGTGCGAAAGTCTCTTGCGGTATAGCATGAGCTCAGAGCCATAGCGCGCAAGCTGTTCGTCGAGCGTATCTAGGACACTAAAGGTATCGGTTTTCAATGCCATGTTTCGATGTTTCAACAATCGTCTAAAAGAACGCAATAAATCGATATATTCGAGCCAGAGCATTCCGGCGCATTGATCAAAAAAGAATCGCCGATCCTCAGGCGCTCCAGAGGCAAAAGCCAAATCTTCATGGCAGAACACAACAGAAGGATTGTGGGCGACAAGCTCTTTTCTGTCAGACAGCTGCTTTTCGTTGAGCAATATTTCTTTACGGCCTTCTGGTAGATATCTAAACGATATTTGATCGCGTAATATGTAGCCTGGCTCGCTCCATTCAGCTCGAAGAAGAAAATCCGATCTTCCATGCATTATTAGCTCTCGGTCTTGACGAGTCCGGAAGGAATTACCATAACTCAGACAGTACAAGGCTTCAAGGAAGTTCGTTTTTCCTTGACCATTTTCTCCAAGAAGAAAGATATTACCGCTGCCCAATTCCAGTTCTGCTTCTTCTATGTTCCTGAATTGGGCGATTCGTATATGCTCGAATGCCATTTATGGCTGCTGTATAGGCATCATGACATGGAAATAGTTCGAGGCAGGCTCAGGCCTCAGAGTGATTGCTCTAGTTGGATCGCTGAACTCGATAGTGATATTTTCGCTGTCCATCACTTTAAGAGGATCCTCCAAATACCTTAAGTTCAGAAAAATTACCACGTCATCGCCATCATATTCACAAGCTAGCTCTTCGCGCGCCGCGCCGAGCTCTGTTTCTTCGGATTTAATAACCAGGCCTTTTCTAGAAATATCAAAAATAACCTTATTGGATCTCTCGACAAAAAGCGAAACACGCCGAAGCGCCTGTAGCAGTTCATCTTTTGACACGGTGAACTTTTGACGTTGATTTTGCGGAATTACTTTCTGGTAATTCGGAAATCTCCCTTCTATGAGATAGCTTGTCAACTCGTAATT
>JAKQPK010000044.1 GCA_029564765.1 Candidatus Omnitrophota bacterium | reverse complement strand
GAACTTTATCTCTGTGTGCTCTATCAAGGGACTTGGGGCGGCTGCATCCCAGTCGGCTGCTTGCGAAAGGATACGAAATCTATCAAGATTATTCATTTACTAAACACAAGTTTAGTAATACTATTGCTATCTGTCAATCCTAGGTAATAATAAGCATTCCAATTCCAAAAGAGTTTCTTCCGGTTTCGAATAGTAGATCAAAATAATAAAAAAGCCCTCTTTCGAGGGCGTTTAGTGCATTCCTAGCGGGAGAGGGGATTGAACTGCTCATCTTTTTGCAAGTGCATATAGTATATATACTTAGTAAGCTACACTGTTAACCTGCCTACAAATAGTTTACAAGCCATAATTGCAAAGGTTAGCACATAGTGCATAACTCTTTATATTATATAGTGTAAGCGCACTTCTGTTCTGCATACTCGTAAAGGAATAATACTGAAAATGCTTATGCCCAGCCTTCAGGCGCGTAAACCTTCACGGTTGTGTTGCTCTCACTAGGATCGTCAAATTCCCATAGCATCCCAGGCGCCCCTTGCAGGCTTTCGGCATCATCGTTGCAATCGTAAATGATCTGCACTCCTTCAAGCTCTAAGCCTATGTCCTCGATAGGTTGTGCTTTAACCTCATCAAACATGAATTCATCTAGTTCGCCTAATCCTATTAGCCCAGTAAGGAATACTCGCGGAAGCCCATTTACGCCCGTGAAGTTGCCAATAACAGCCTCAGGCGTTGCGCCCTCTCGATCATAAACCACTATGCCAGATTCTTGCCCTATAAGGTCTGCCAGTGTTGTCATTTTGCTCCTCCTTGTCAGCATTCTATGCGTAGCTTCATGCGTCCTCAATTTTTATGTTCGGGAAAGCTTCATCGTAGCTCACGCGGTGCTGGTTATATTGATCCTCGAAAAAACTTATCGCTTCATCAATGCTGCACGGCTCTATCGAGTCTTGTTCGCCTATCCATTGCGTCAGGTGTGCAAAGAAGTATGCGCCGCGCGGCGTCCTGTACAGAAAGGTATTCCGCCCGCTCCGCTCATAATTATGCCCATCCCAGTAATCATTGCCCGCCAATAGTGTCGCTGTCTTTGTCGAATACCGCTTGCCGCCAATAATCGCTGCCAAGTCTTCAGGTGGTCTCATTGAAGTTCTCCTTCGGGTCTATGCCCTATCGCTGGTCTATGCCAGCATTTCGCCGCGCTATGCGTAGCAGTTTAATCATACGCCCAGAAGTATACGCGCACAAGAAGGACATATATTGTCCCTCTTGAATACTTATTTATTCCAAATAATTCTGCTGCTTTCTCGGTTGCTTTACCTTTCGAGGGGTAGGGAACTTTTTCCCTAGGGCTCAAGTGAACATTGTTCAAGTGAACACTGTTCGAATATTGATTTATGCCGAATAGTTCTGCTGTCTTTATTCTAGCTTCACCTAAAACCGGTTCCGGTACTAGTACCGTAAGCGGTTTACCAGCAACCGCTTGTGGAACTAATTCCCTAAGCGGTTTACCAGCAACCGCCTGTGCAACTAGTTGCCTAAGCGGTTTACCCCCATATATGCCAAACATTTCAGCAGCCTTATCAGTTGCCTTGCCTGTTATACCTTCGCGCAAATTTGCGCTAAGGTCAGATGATCGAGTTCCTGCAAGTTCAATCTCTCTTTTTCTTGCTTCTTCCTCGCTTCGCTTTCTGTGCAATCATCTTTGCATCAGAAATATATTGTCTGTTTATGCCAAACAATTCAGCTGCTTTGTCTCGTGATTTTCCAGTAGAGCCCTGTGCAACTAGTTGCACCCCCCTCGAATACTGATTAACTCCTGCATATTCCCTCTTTCTTGCTTCTTCCTCCAGCATCGGCAATACTTCCAGCGCAATGACCGCTAAGCGTAAGCTCATTTGTTGGCTCATTGTTCAGCTGTCTTGTTCTTGCTTGCGCCGCTCTCTATAGTAGCCGTCCTCGCACTTTACCAAGCCAAAGAGCGCAATAAATACTTCGCCGATCTTGCCTGCTGCCTTTATCGTTTCCTCGCTAATCTGCGCGACAAAATCCTCTGGAGTATCACCGCCGCCATACTCGCCAAAAAGCCCATTAAAGCAAGCCTTTATCACTTCAAGCTTGCCTGCATCCTTAGTTCGCTGCTCAAGCGCGGCGATCCTCTTCTTTAATGTTTCATTCATAGCCTTTCTCCTTTTGCTCTAATGCATCCAGCCTAGCTTCAATATCATCGAGCTGCTCACTTCTTAGAACATCTGCTATCGTATTCAAAATGAACGTCAGCGCCCTGTATTGCTGAATCGACAATGAATCAGGTTCAGTCGCTTTCGCCTTATGGTAAATCTCCGCAAGCTCACGCCGAACGCTTGCTAGTGTGTCAAGCCTCCTATGTTTTTTTCTCGCTCTCAAGTCAATTTCACTCATAGCTTACGCCCCTATACGTTATTTTGTATTTGCAAGAATAGCATGTATTATATTTCATACATAGCTTATTTAGCTACGCTTATTTAGCTACGCTTATTCCATTGCCTTACGCATTATTCGTAACATCTCAACGCTCGAAGCATCATAGCGCTCTAATACAGTAACAAAAATGTTCCTCAATAACTCTAGCCCTTTTAAGCCTTTAGCTGGTACGCCAAAGTGCAGTGCTAGCGCCTCAGCGTAGCTCTCGAGCGTAAGCTCATTAAGCGAATGCTCATCAATCGTAAGCTCATCAAGCGTAAGCTCTTCAAGCTCATCAAGCTCCTCAAGCGATAGCTCCTCAAGCGATAGCTTATCAAGCGAAAGCTTATCAAGCGAAAGCTCATCAAGCTCCTCAAGTGAAAGTTCTTTTTTCTTACTCATCCTTATGCTCCTTATATTCTCCATACTCCTAAAGCATCCGCTACACGCTACATTTATATCGTATCTCTTTATGCAATATAAACATAAGCATGTAGCGGTTGTGTAGCTGTAGCGGTTGGCATCCGCTACATTATGCCACGAATTCAACATAGCCCTTTTGTTGTTTGTAGTAGCCCAGCTGATCGTAGTACGCCTTCGCCGCATCAAAGGTATTGAATGGTACGCCAGCCGCGGCGCTTGCTAACTTCCAGCCAGCAATACAAATACCAACCTCTTGTTTTCCAGTCCGCGCTTTCTCGCTCTGCACGAGTTGCCCAAATACCTGCCCTATAATTGCCAGGTCGTCATTCGTGAATGTGGGTGCATCCTCGAAGACTTCGCCGATTGAATCGAATAGTTGCCCTTCGCTCTGAATGTAGCGGTTGGCATCCGCTACAGCTACATTTCCGCTACATTTTAATTCTTTATCAGGTAAAGTGTTATCAGTATTTGTAGCGGTGTAGCGGTTGTTTTGCAGGTAGCGTGAAAATACATCTTTGAACGAATCCGCCGAGTAACCTTTCGGTACTTTCGTCCCATCACGAAGATTTATAGTTCTTATCTCGAATTTAGCCAGCATACGCGCCAAGCGGTTTGTTGAAATGCCTTTATAGTTATTGAAGTCATGCCATGGTGCTTCATCGAGAGCGTTTAGTTCATCCACAAGCGCTTGACTTGGCCACTTTGTTCGATCAGGTTGCTCTGAGAATATTCTTTGTATGTCTGCAAGCAGTCGAATTCCGTTGTCTCCTTCATCTGTCTGTTTTGCGCAAAGTTCTAGCGCGGCGATCCTCGCCCGTTGTGGCCACTCTCCGCCAGCGTGATCAGCGATTCTTAGCAGTTCTCTCCAAACATCCGCTTGCCGATCTGATAGGCTAGGGTCGATTTCAGGTTCTACTTGCAATATTTTGTCGCAATTGTCCTGCGTCCAGCGTGCAATCCTCGCAAGTAACGGCTGAAAGCCTTGGTCTTTATCACTTCGCAAGCGTTCTATCGCTTCATTAGGAAGCCGTCGCCGCATCCGAATTATCACCGAACGCGATTCTATGGTATCAGGCAGGCTTCCAATAAGCGCAATCGCCTTCGGCGTGTACACCGTGAACGTCCTCGGCTCTAGATCGTCGCCGACAATTCGCACAACCTGCGCGGCGCTTTTTGTGAAGCCAGCATTTACAAGAGTTCTTAAATCGTCGTTTTGGCGAAACATTGCGTCAGCTTCGTCAATAAGCAACGTTGGCGATAGCATTTCCACTGTGCGAAAAAGAGCTGCAACGCTTATGCTTGAAATAGAAAGCGGCTTCGGCACTAAGCGGCTCACTACATCGAGCGCCGTTGACTTACCGCAAGCCTTTACAGCAGAAGAAATTACAAGGTTTGGACATACAGGCGCTTTTTGTGCAATATGCGTGAATATCGTCCAAAGCGTTATGGCATCGATACTTACTGCGTCTGCTACTATGAATCGTCTTATTTGTGTAGCAATATCGTTGAGAAGCTTCACTCCATCCTGCGGTTCACTCGCTGGTATTGGTTCAGGTAAACTCAATGCTCGGCCTTGCTTTTCTTGCTCTCGTGCAGGCTTTTGCCTCAGTTTATCCAATACCGTAGGTCGCACGCCCGCAAGCTCAGCAATCTGCTTCCTGTTTTGCTCGTATTCAATATCACTCAGTTGCGGTACTAAGGACAATGCAGTTTTGACAGTGCCTTCCCCGAGATGCATCATTATGTCATCAAGTGTAGTTGAACGTAGCGCAGGAATTGTGCCGCCTAGTTCACGCGCGATTGAATCATATAGTTCGTTCATGCGGCGCCCCCGACAAGACGCAAAGCCAAACGCCAGCATTCGCACGCATCGACAGGATCATTAGTTCCTAGTGCTTTTAGTCGATCATCAGCCTCCGTGTAGGCTATTAAGAATGCCAGGCTCAATCGTTTTGCATCTTCGGAGTAAAAAGAAGGCCTGCCAGAAAAGAGTATTTGCACGTCGCGCGGTGCGCTTTCGCGTAACATAAAAGCCCACACCGCCGCCGCTCGTTCGAGCTCCTCGCGGGATATTTTCCACTTGTTGCAAAGCATGTTGACACGTTTGAATAATTGTGTTAAATTGTTGTTAGAAAAAGAATTGCGCTTTCCTTCCTGCCTGTTGCCCGCCGCCGAAGCGGGCATTTTAATGCCCGCCGCTCTCATACGCGGCTCCTGTTGTTCAGAAGCTCGACAGCCTTGTCGGTCAGCTCTGTTTGCGTGGGAATTCTGGAATTTTCAAATAATGATTCCAGCTCAGATTTTTTGAAAAAAACTTTGCCACCCAGCGGCTTGTAACTGGGTAGTTGCCGCGTGTATTTGAGTTTGTATACATACGCTTTAGTGGTCTTGAGGAAATCTGCAGCTTCTTGGACAGTAAGAAATTCGTCGTTTGTCATGGCGAACACCAACCTTTTGTGCATTCCTGCACTTTGATCGGTGTTTCTACCAAATCGAAACGCCTATTATGAGAAAGTACCTAAATGCGCGGCACTACTGTGCTGCTAGGGCATTAAAGCACTATATTTTCGTTTACCAAAAACTTTATTTAATTTTTCATCTATAACTTTCCACTCATCACCGTTATAAATTGAGCCGTCCCTACGCGTTATTGGCTCCTTAGCTCCGCGTACTAGAGGTTTTCTCTCTTCTGTATTTTTGCTGCTTTTCTGCATACTACGGATCATTTTGCATTTAATTCGTATATCTTCCAGCCGTGGTATTTCTATCGAGGCGCGCAAACATTGTAGATCAAGCCTGGTTGGCATTGCTCCGTTGTGGAGCACGTTTCCCCAATGCCTCGTGCTTCCTCCGAAATAATATCGGAGTACGAACGCAGGAATCGGCTGTTTTTGTATTCCAAGCTCAGCGAATGGTATCATGCCATTTTCGGTCATCACACGAAGATCGCGGTAGTATTTTTTTGAGAAATTGTTAATCAAAGCCAGCGCGCATGCGCGATCCACGTCAGTCATATTTTTATACTACTATTACAAACAGGTCAAGTCAAGTAGTACTGTGTGAATTTTTGCAAAATATTTATCTATTATGCTATTCACCTTCAGCTTTGCGGAATTTCTTAAGTTCTGCCTTCTTGCTAAGTTCCAAGTTCGGCAGTTTTTCCACTGCTTCGCGCTTTAGCTTGTCAGTCGCTTTTGCGTACACTTGAGTTGTTGCAATATCTGTGTGTCCTAAGAGTTTTGAAACAGTATAGAGATCAGCGCCGCCTTCCAGTGCAAGCGTGCCGAAAGTGTGCCGTGCCGTGTGCCAGCCGATCTTCTTTGGTATGCCTGCCTTCTCTGTCCACAAGCGGAAATATTGCGTTGCGCTTGTCTTTGAAGCTGAGAGCAAAGGAAATACAAGCTCGTTCGCATTGTGCAGTTTCTTGTCGTCAATGATCTGCCATGCGCTCTCGTTGATTGGTACGCCTACCACTGTTTGCGTCTTTTGCTGCCGCTTCATAATCATAAGCGAAGGCGAACGCACAATGTCGCTCCAGCGTAAGCTTTTGAGATCCGATACTCTCAAGCCTACCATACATCCAAAGAGAAACGCGCGGCGTATTGTATCGCCAAGCTCACCACCCAGCGGAGTTCGCGCTAGCTTTTCGAGTTCTTCCTTAGTAAGCCATACTTTCACGCTCTCAGGTTCTTGTATCTTCTTTACATTCGCCGCAGGATTCCTTGCAATGAGTCGCGATTGATACGCAAGCCTTAGCACATGGCAGGCCGCGGCGAAGTAGTGTGCAGCCGTTACTTGCTTGAGAGTAGGCCGCTCAAGTAAATAGTTCTTAAAGCCAGTGAGCCATTGCTCGTCTATCGCCTCAAGCCGCACTCCGCGCGCATAGTCTCGAATATATGGAAGCGCCTTTGCAAGGTGCGATTTTGCAGGCATTGTCTTCGCTATTTCCTCGCAGTAGTCTTCAAATTTCTTTTTGCCAGCGATCGGATCAAGTAGATTCCATTCTTTCGAGAAAAGCTGTTGCTCTCGAATAGAACGTGCAATCTTTGCCAGCCGCCAAGTCTCCTCGTCCAGCTTAGAGTCTCCTTGAAGCGTCAAGTGTAAGCTCTCCCAGCGCCGCCTGCCATTTACGTAAATATCTAAATAAAGCTGCCCGCGATTTACTCTTATCGCCACTCCCATAGCCCGCCTCCCTTTAGCGCCTTTTTATTTTTGCCTACATATAGCCTACATACTGCCTACAAAAATAGGTTTTGTCAAGTAGAAAAGAGTAAAAAGAAGCATAATATGCAGAAAGTTATATACATCAGAAAAGCCTGTAAATAGCACGTAAAATCAATAAAAAAGGCTTCCTTTCGGAAGCCAATTTTTCAGTCTAGCGGGAGAGGGGATTGAACACACTATTTAAAAATTTATAAATTTTGAGCACTTTGAAAAATCAATAAAAATCATTGATATTCAGCACTTTTTGCCATGTATATGAAATCCTATATATTATACCTTTTGCTACTTTTTTATGCTTGACTATACCATTTTTTGTAGATACAATGTAGATTGAATAGTGGGTGAATTCCGAACACACTATTTCAAGAGGAGGACGACAATGGGCGTTCATATTCGAAAGAAAGGCAAGAGGCTTTATTTGGATGTTTACATGGGAGGGGTTCGACACTGGCATACGCTGGGTTTGATCCTGACAGGCGACAGGGTGACCGATAAAGAGACTATGCGCCTTGCGGAGATCGCACGGGCAAAAATGATGCAGCGGATCTTTACCGGCGAGTATGACTTGACCGACCGGATCGCGGGAAAGCAGAGTATTTTTGCCTATGCAGAAAAGAAAGCGCTGGCAATGAACAAAAAAGACCATTTGCCAAAATCCTTGCGCTACCTGCAAGAATTTGGCGGCGATATCCGGCTTGACGCGATCAATGAACAGTGGCTTGCGAAATTCCGCGATTTTTTGCTCAAACATAAAAGCCTTAAGCAAGTTACTGCATCGCATTATTTCGCTGCAATTTGCCATGTGATACGGCAAGCTTATAAGGAACGCCTGATTGCGCACGATCCGACCGTGAATGTTAAAAAAATACGCGAGCCTGAAGCGCTGAAAACGTTCTTGACAAAAGAGGAGCTAGAGCAGCTTGCAGCAAC
>JAKQPK010000028.1 GCA_029564765.1 Candidatus Omnitrophota bacterium | reverse complement strand
CGCTGTTGTCGCCTTCGAGAGATTAGATTTCATTCCCTTTGCGAAATTGACGAGAAAGGTTTTCGCGGCGTCAATTCCGGCGGCCTTCGTTAATCGAGCCTGCCTGTCGATCTCGGCTAGAGCGATAATCATCGCGGTGGTAATTCGCCCGGAGACGTCGGCGGAGAGTGTTGCGGCTTCTTCTGTCGTGAGCTTAAGATCTCCGCGAAGCTGTTCGAGCGCTTGCCCTCCGAGCGTGGTCATGTCTCCAAAACGATACCCGAGAGAAAGAAGCGTGTCCATATATCGCTGCGCGGCAGAATTCACATTTTTGGTGTTTTCTTCCTGTGTAATCAATCCGGCGTTTGCTTTCGCGTTTGATATATCAATAGCTTTTTCGTATTCTGCCTGCGCCTCATTGAGCGCGTCGATATCTTCAAGCGCCCCCGCAACACCCCCGCCACCAGCAGGCGCGTCCTCTATCGTTTCATTGAGTAGTTTTTGTGCCTCAGCCGATGCTATGATTTCATCATATAGCGCGCGGTTTGTCGTCTTGTAAATGTCTATGTTGAGCGTTCCAGCGTTTACCGCCCGGGCTATCTCTGCTATTGCCTCCGCCTGTTCTGTTGATACGGAGGCTAACTCGGCTTGCGTCTCGATGAGTTTCAGGTTTTCAGCCTCGAAACCCCGAGCTGCCTTTCCGTAAGTTTCGCGCGCAGATGTTATTGATATTCCCAGTGCGGTGCTTGCAGCACGAGCCGCGTCTGCTGGTCCGTTTGCAATAATCTCAAGCTGCTTCATGAGAGTAGAGTAACGGCCAACAGCTGCGATTCTGTCAGCCTCTTCTTTTTTAAGCTTCGCCACCTGCTCAGTCGTTTTTGCGTATCCCTTCGATGTTTCCGCAAGGGCTTTTTCAAGGGCAAGCCGAGCGAGCTCCTTCCTTCCGGTCAATAGCGTTCTTTCTGTATCGGTTATATCCTTCTGTGCGCTGTCAAGGTTTTGAACCGCAGTTTTATAGTTATTTGTCGCGGTGATAAGAGTATTTGTTTCTTTACCTAGTTTTGTGTGCATTCCGATTGTACCGGAAACGCTTCCAGTCAGATTGCTCATCCATTCTGCAACCTTTTGTATTGCAGGGACAAAAGGAGCGATAACATTATTGAGAAGTGAGCTTATTGACGTTTTGAGGTCTGCAATCGTGTCTCCTAAAACAACCGCCGCCGTAACTGCGTCGTCGCCCATTACCGCGCCCATGTCGTTCGCTTTCTTAATAAGATCGTCCATGCTTCCTGCTTGTTGGTTAAGCATAGGCATGAGGTCTTGAGCAGATCGCCCGAATATGTCCTGAGCGAGTGCAGATTTCTCTACTCCTTGCTCCATCGTTTCAAATTTCCTGATAACGTCTTTCATGACGTCATCTTGTGACCTTAGCGATCCGTCAGCATTTCTTATTTCTACCCCAAGCGTTTTAAAAGCCTGAGAGTTTGAGACCATGTTTTGTTGGAGTGTTTTTGCGCCGATTGAAAAAGCGTCAATGCTTGCGCCGTTTTGTTTCATTACATAGTCAAGCTCTTGAAATGTTCTTTTTGTCACTCCAATTTGCTGACTTACTTTGTCGATCCTGTCTGCCTCTTCTAGCCACTTCCCGGTTGCGGTTGTGACAGTTTTGATGGTTTTGGTTATGACGTCAAGGGAAGTTTTCCCGAAGGTTGCAAGCTTGCCCATAGTGTCGCGGATATTTGTATTCAGCTCGTTTAGGCCTTTTTTAACTCCGGCCTGATCAATCTTTGTGTCAATCTTTATGCTTCCGTCTGCCATGTCATCCCCCGAAGAGTGCGCCGAGTCCCGGCGTGTCCAGCCTAACCGCGTCCTGTGCGCGCCGTAGTTTCTGCCTATATTCTGGCGAGTCGTTTTTGTCCGG
>JAKQPK010000020.1 GCA_029564765.1 Candidatus Omnitrophota bacterium | reverse complement strand
ATCTAAGAATGATTTATTTCCTTAAAACATCGCCAACTTTGATAAGAAACTACTTAAAGATCTATAAGGCCTTATGCTTAAAATGCACAACGGTATCGCACTCCGGAACTTCAGCCAAAACATCTTTTTCCAACGCCGCTGCAAGGGCCTCCACATCCTTGATCGTCAAGGCTCCATCCGCAAGAAAACAAATCTCCAAAAACACCTTTTTTCCTGCCCTGCGAAGTCTCAAGCGATGGATCCCTAGCGATTGGCCTTTATGATGGTCTATGATCCTGCGAATGGCCTGCTGAACATCTTGGGTCGGCGCAGCATCCAAAAGCTCCCATAAACTTTTTTTAATATCCTTGATCGGTAATTTTATCAATAAAAGGGCCAAGATCACAGCCATCACTGGGTCCACGTAAGGCGTAATATATCCATATCCCAGCTTGCGCGCGGCGATCCCAAATAAAAAGCCCAAAAGCATGCCAAAAGATAGAATGCCGTCCGCTAACCACTGGGTGGATGCGGTTTTGAGCACCGACGATCTTGTCGCGATAGATACCTTTCTTAGATAAAAAGACATCGCTATCGCGATCATGCCGGCCAAAGAGCTCGCCATGGCCGGGATGTCGTAACGCGTGATATCTTCAGGATGGACAATATCTTGGATCGCGAATTTGATCGCAATAGCGCAAGCGGTAATGATCGCAACGTTCTGGATAACAGCCGCCAAGGGCTCATATTTTTCATAACCAAAATTGAATAAATGATCCGCTGGCTGGTTAACTCTCTTGATAATAAAACGAACAAAAAAAGCAACCAGCAAGAAGATCAATCCCATAGCCGCGTCCAGCAACAGCGCGATAGAATCAGACAAAATACCTGCGATAAGAGAAAAACAAAAGATGCTGATCGCTGCGGCGATCGCAACATGAGACGCAAAAACCTGTTGAGCTTCATGAAGCTTGTGAGCATTTACACTGCTTGTCATCACGTACCTTTGTCGATCTGATCCTTATTCACTGCCATGATCATTTTTACCTATTAGAACACATTCAAATACTTTCTGCCCGGATCGCGAAGCCTTGACGACATACATGCTTTCTGGCGGGCATCTGCAATTGTCTGGAAAATTCACGCTATACTCTTTATTAGGCTTACAAGGCTTTGCAACACATCGGCCACTCTGGCACACAGGAGGAATTGGCGCC
>JAKQPK010000060.1 GCA_029564765.1 Candidatus Omnitrophota bacterium | reverse complement strand
AGAAATCGTCAGCAGTTTTTAAGGATCAACTCGTAAGTGAATTTGTTGAGAATTTCAAGGCGATCGACGCCTCACAGATAAGCCCCGATGTAAACACGATCGATATTATAACAGCGGTCGATCTGTCGATAGAGGCGAAGGGGCGTGTGGAGCAGGTTTTGGCGGACAAGTTAAAAAGAGCGTTAACTTTTGTTTATCATGCGGACCCAAAGATCTTAGGTGGCGTTTCGTTAAGATTTGGAAGCCTTGTTCTAGATGGGAGTCTAAAGAGTCTCATTGAAGAGACAGGTGTCAAACTTAAAAAACAATTGCAACGTGACTGATGGTCGCATGCTATGGGAAAAGCCAATAAGATCAAAGGGGATCTGGATGATATCATTGAGTTGGTTTCCATTATCCAGATCCTTAAGGACGTTGCCGATAATAAATTTCATACATTGGCGACCCGTAAAGATAGGTTCGCGCGTTTTGGAGAGTCTTTTGTCGAGTTTTTTCGCATGATCAGCCTTTCGCGTGTTCGGCATCCATTGGTTTCCAATGACAATCCGCGAACAGGCTTAGTCGTGATCACCTCTGAAGCAGGATTTATGGGGGATCTGAACACAAAGGTCATTCGGGCGGCTGCTGCAGAAATAGAAAAGACACCAAACTGTGTCGTTATTCCCGTCGGAAGAAAAGGTGCTGCAAAATTAGCACCCATTACCAAGGGTCTTGAAACAAAGGTTTTTGAGGACATTCAGGAAACGGGTCTTTATCAGGTTGCGATCAACTTAAAAGATTATTTGTTCTCTGAGGTCATGGAAGGCCGCATGGGGCGTGCGATCGTTATTTATCCCTGGTCGAAGAATTTTATGGTACAAAAGCCTCGGCTGGTTAACTTGTTGCCGTGCGACGAGCTTTTAACGAAGCAGGAGGAGTTCGTTGATAATATCGAGCACGTGATCGAAGAATCTGAGCCTGCAGACATCATTGAGCAGCTTTCTTCCATGTGGCTTGCATGCCGTCTCTATGAAATGTTGCACGATACGACCATCTCGGAAGCCGCTGCTCAGTCCCAGCAGCTAGAAAGCAGTCTTCAGAAGATGCAAAAGCAGAAAAAAGGCATTCAGATGACATTTAATAAGGCCAAGAAATCTGATATTAATAAAAGCATGCGTGAGGTTTTTACATCGCGTATGATGACCGGCGGAAAACGTTAAAAGATGAGGAGCTCTTGAAATGGGCGAACAGCAGGGGCAGGAAAATATTCAACCTCAAAATAGCCAATCAGCTCGGGCAGAGGAACCAACCTTTAAGGAATCACCACTATCTGAGTTAAGCAAGCTTGGGCGTGGCATTGGAAAGATCGTGTGTGTTCAAGGGCCGGTTGTTGATATTAGCTTTGATAATCCAGACGATATACCTGCGCTTTACGATGTTATTCACTCGGAAACGTTTGATAAAAAGCTTGTTAAGCTTCAGTGCGCGGAACATTTAACGCAGAAACTTGTTCGTTGTGTCTCCATTCAGGATACCTTGAATCTTCAAAAAGGAAGTATTTGCTATAACACATTCCAACCGATCGCTATTCCCATAGGAGATTCTTGCTTTGGACGTGTTATGGACGCGACAGGCCGACCTTTGGATAACGGAGGCCCGATCGTTACTGAGAGATCTGTTCCGATCCGTCGCTATCCACGCCAGGTTCCCTTTGATCTTAAGCGTAAAAAAGGTGAAAAACCTGAAGTGCTTGAGACTGGCATGAAATATTTTGACATACTTTTTCCTTTGGTCAAAGGCAGCAAGACCGGGATCTTAGGAGGGGCGGGTTGCGGAAAAACAGTTGTTATTCTGGAGCTTATCAATAATATTGTTAAGGCTCATGATGGCGCGTGTGTTTTTACGGGGATCGGAGAGCGTATTCGCGAAGGGAATGAGCTTTTTCACGAGCTAGGTGATAATAAGCTTTTGAATCGTGTTATGATGACCTTTGGGCAGATGGACCAGCCGCCGGGAGCTCGTGCTGAAGTCGTCAACACGGGCATAACATTGGCTGAATATCTACAGGATCAGAATAAGGATGTCCTATTGTTTATGGACAATATTTTTCGTTTTATCCAGGGAGGTCAAGAAGTTTCAACGTTGCTAGGGAGGGTTCCCGCGGAAACAGGATATCAGCCGACCTTGGCATCGGAGGTTAGCTACATTCAAGAGCGCATTAGGTCCGTTGATGGAGGAGGATCGGTAACGGCCCTTCAGGCGGTCTATGTGCCGGCGGATGACATGACCGATCCGGCGGTTGTTGCTATTTTTAGTTACTTAGACGGCACGGTTGTTCTTTCGCGTGACCTGGTCCAGAAAGGTATGTATCCAGCCATTGATCCGCTGATGAGCAGCTGTGGGAACTTGGATCCAAACATCGTTGGCCGACGGCATTTTGATGTCGCTCAAAACATGATCCAGCATTTCAATAAATACAATGGTTTGAAACGTATTGTTGCTGTTATTGGCATTGAAGAGTTGAATAAAGAAGACCGTCTTATTTATAGCCGTGCTCAAAAATTGCTCAATTTTATGACTCAGCCCTTTACGGTCAGCGAAGTTTTTACAGGTAAAAAAGGTGAATATGTGCCGATCGAAGATAATATAGATGGATGTTCGCGCATCTTGAGCGGTGACTACGACAAAGTAAAGCCCGAAGATTTCTATATGATCGGTAAGGCCCCAAAGATCTAATTCGCTAATAATGATGAAACCCTCAGATAAAATCTTATTTGAAGCCCTTGTTTATGCTGGTGCCATAACGAAAGAAAGGCTCCAAGAGTTCCTTAAGGTGGTTCAGGCCTCGGATGAAGGGTTGGATGCTTATCTAATGCGCAATGGGCTTGTGACCAAGCAGCAGATTCTGGGCGCGCTGCAAAAAACTTATAAGATCGAGACTGTCGATCTCGCATCACTGTCTATCGAGCAACCGGTCATTGACCGGATTCCCGTCAAGTTTGCCTGGTATTATCGTTTTATGCCAGTCCGTTTTGATGGGAAGATCATGATGATCGCCGTTTCAGCGCCCTTAGATGTTAAGCTTCAGGATGAGATCAGGCTTCATTTGGGATTACAACCCAAGGTCCTTTTGACCTGCGAGAAGGATATCTTGGATGCGTTAAAGAAATATTATGGTTTTGCTGCAGACATGATTGACCGCATCCTGACCAAGGAGCCTCAGCGTAAAGTTTCAGACGATGATACCCATGACCATCGTGTTGAGGAAATCGATCAAAAAGGGACAGATGCGTCTGTCGCAAAACTTGTTAACCAGATCATTCTGGAAGCCTATCGCAAGAGAGCTACGGATATTCATATTGAACCGTATCGTGACAAGGTGAGGTTTCGTTATCGTATCGATGGGGCATTGGTTGATGCCCAGCTGCCGGCTGATGTTAAGCATTTTACCGCAGCTATCATTTCACGTATTAAGATCATGGCGAATTTGAGCATCGTTGAGAAACGCACGCCACAAGACGGCAGTGCCATTGTCAAGACCCAAGAACAGACCTTGGACCTGCGCATTTCAACGATCCCGACACCTCAAGGGGAAAGCATTGTTGTTAGGATCTTGCCGACCAAGGTCATGAAATTTAAGTTGGAAGACCTTGGCTTGGATAATGACAACCTTGATATTTTTCAGATGCTTATCCATAAACCTCACGGTGTTATTTTTGTCACAGGTCCGACTGGCAGTGGAAAAACAACAACGCTGTATGCGTGCTTGCATGAAATCAATTCTGTGGAAAGAAAGATCATCACTATTGAGGATCCAGTTGAATATGAAATGGAAAATATCACCCAAATTCAGGTTAACCCTAAGACTGGATTGACCTTTGCAGCTGGATTGCGCAGTGTTTTGCGTCACGACCCGGACATTATCATGGTCGGAGAGGTTCGCGATCTTGAAACCGCTGAAATTGCTATTCGCACAGCGTTAACTGGGCATTTGGTCTTTTCAACCCTGCACACTAATGATGCTCCTAGCGGGGTCACACGCTTGATCGAAATGAAGATCGAGCCTTATTTGATCTCTTCAAGTATCGAAGGTTTCGTCGCTCAGCGCCTCGTACGGGTTATTTGTCAGAATTGCAAGGAAGAAGTTCCTTGTCCTCCACAGCTAAAAGAGGAGATCGCTGCTGATCTTGCGATCGACAATTTAAGCCGTATTCGGGCTTTTCAGGGAAAAGGGTGCGACCGTTGCAACGGTACAGGGTACTATGGACGGACTGCTATTTATGAGATATTGGTCATGAACGATGACATCCGTCATGCTGTCTTTCAAGGGGTTCATGCTGAGACCATTAAAAAAATCGCCGTTGCCAACGGCATGCGTACGTTGCGCCAGGATGGTTGGCGTCGAGTCTTGCAAGGTATTACTACCCCCGAGGAAGTGATGAACGTGACATCAAGGGAGCAGGTTCCAGCGGTAAAGTCGCTGGAACAAGCGGTTCTTCCAATGAAGCCCCCGATATCTGCCAAGGCGCCAACATCTTTTCAGAAAAATACGGTGCGCCTTATCTCAAGATCAGAGTTAGATGACAAGAAGCAAGATGGGCGGGTGTATCCACGCGTAGATCAGAAGCTCAATGTTCTATATCGTATTTTTCAAAGCGATCCCGATGTTTTGGTCGTGCATGCCAAGGATATCGAATACGCGACCACAACGCGCAATATTAGCGCGGGTGGGGTTGTGATCGATTCCGAGAAGCCTTTGCCGGTAGGGTCGGTAATCGAGATCCGTATTTACTTTGATGATCAGAAAAAAGAATCCCTGGAGTGTTTGGCTAAAGTCTGTCGTGTCGAGAAAGAAAAAGATGTTGAGCGCTACCATGTTGTAGCCTATTTTCTAGATATTTCCAGTGCTGATCGCAACAAGCTGGCTCAGCTCGTCAGCCAGAAAATGCAATCAATTTCCAATAAAAAATAACGAGAGGTTTTATGCCGATTTACGAGTACCGCGGAAAGACAAAGACAGGAGATGTAGCGCAAGGCTGCATTGAGGCACGTAATCCTGATGAGGCGGTAGAACTGATCAGCCGACAGGATATACTGCCAGTGTCAGTCGCTGAGCGCAAACGGCAAGGCGTCGGGCGTCCAAGTCGCACCAATCTTGCCCTATCATTTAAAGAGACGTATCTTTTTACTCGTCAGTTATCGAATTTGATTAAATCAGGGATCCCGATCCTTAAGGCCCTAGAGATCATTAAGAAGCAATCACCGCGATCAATGCTTGTTTTTATTATTGATGATATCCGTCAAGGCATTTCAGATGGGCGAAGTTTTTCTGATTGCTTGGCCGATCATCCGAAAGTTTTCTCATCTTTGTATGTGGCCATGGTCCGCGTTGGCGAAGAGGGAGGTAACTTGCGGCAGATCCTCTTAACGATCGCTGACCATCAAAGGACCCAGAACGAACTTTTAGGCAAGGTCCGTACAGCCTTGGCCTATCCTGTTTTTATGGCAGGTGTCGGTTTTTTGACGATCATTTTTATTTTGACTTTCGTCATGCCAAAGATTTCCCAGCTTTTTATTAATGCCGGACAGCATTTGCCTTTGCCGACACAATTTTTGATGGCGACCAGCAAGATCTTGCGTCAAGGCTGGTTTATTATCTTTCCTTTGGTCGTTTTATTGATTTTTTCATGCATACGCTGGGCGCAGAGTCGAAATGGTAAGCGAATGCTTGATCGAATACTTTTGAGGATGCCATTATTAGGTCCTTTTTTGCTCAATGTCGAACTTGCGCGTTTCTGTCGCACTTTAGAGATCTTGATCCATAGCGGCGTTCCGCTTTTAAAGGCTTTACAGGTGGCTGTTCCAACATTAACTAACGAACTGATCCGTCAGGATTTCTTAAGGATCAAGGTCGGATTAGAAGCGGGGAATTCATTGTCCAAGAGTTTTCAGGACTGCCAGTTTATTCCATCGATGATCGTCAGCTTGATCACTGTTGGAGAGGAATCCGGCTTGCTGGAAGATACGCTACGCGATATCGCGGATAACTATGAGCAGGAAGTTTCAGATGCTGTTAAAGCTTTTACAGCGATCTTAGAGCCGTTGATGATCCTGATCGTCGGTGCTATTGTCGGGTTTATTGTTATCGCTATGTTGTTACCGATCTTTCAGATGGACGTACTGGCGCAATAGTTTGATCATGACCAACAAAAGGAGATGTATGAGGTATTACTGTAAGGCACCTAACGGTTTCACGCTTGTTGAGATCTTGCTTGTTGTTGTGATCATTGGGTCATTATCCGCAATGATCATTCCTCGTCTAACGGGGCGCTCGGAGCAGGCCAAGATCGCGGCCGCCAAGGCAGATATTAATTCCATGATCGCAACGGCCTTAAAGCTTTATGAACTGGATAATGGTTTCTTTCCATCAACATCACAAGGATTGAAGGCCCTTTTGCAGAAGCCTTCGACGAACCCTGTTCCTCAGAATTGGAATGGTCCTTATATAGAACGCGAACCTATTGATCCTTGGGGTAATCCTTATCAATATGCTTCACCGGGTCGCTACCGTCCTGACTACGATCTTTTTTCTGATGGCAAAAATAAAAATACAGAAGAAGATAATATTACGAACTGGAAATAGTTTTATGCTTTGCAAGCGTAGATGTCAGGGTGGTTTCTCATTTATTGAGGTCATGACAACCGTAGCGGTTCTTTCCTTGGGGATCGTGGCGATCTATCAATCTTTCTTCAAGTCTCTTGATTATTTGAATCATATGACCTATCGGCTGCATGCGTTAAGCATTTTTGCCAACAAGATTGAGCTTATTCAGAAGCGCTTGGAGGTCACGGGTGAGGTCCTTCTGACGGGACTGCCCCCGGCCTCCGCTTATATTAATGGAACGAATGTAGATTTCGATGAACATGTGCAAGTAAGCCAAGTAGGATCCTTAAAAAATATTTATAAGCTTGATATTGTTTTGTCGTGGAGAGAGTCGGGCCGCGCGATCACAATGTCTCGCAGTTGCTATGTGTATTATGATCGGGCTAAGTAAATATAGAAATTATTTTTTTCAGTATCGGCAGCGATTATACCTTGGGTTTACGATGACCGAGGTTCTGCTTGTTGTTGTCTTGTTCGCGACCGTAAGCATCGCGATCTATCAAACCTTTTCTTCCGGGACCAAGATCTGGAATTATGCGCATCGGGATTTTCCAGAGGAAGATGTCATGATCGCCTTAGAGAAGATCGCGCATGACTGGCGCAACACTTTTTATTTCTCTGCGTTAGAGTTTAAGGGCACTTTTGTTGATTGTGAGTTCCCTGTTTTAGTCACGACAGCCGCTGACCCTAAGAGCATGGGTTCAGACCCTTATGTTCAACAGATCGGTAAGGTTCGCTATTCTTTTGAGGGTAACGTTGGTCAAATTTTGCGTCAGCAAGCAAATTATGGACAATCCTTGAAAGGGCAATGGCAGAAACCAGTTGTTCTGGCGTCGAGTATTAAGAGTTTTTCATTGACCTATTTTTATCGTAAAGACAAGAAATTAGTGGAGCAAAAAGATGGTAAAGGGGTTTTGCCTAGCATGGTCCAGGTTGATATCGAATACGCAGCTGGAAAGATAATTCGCCGTATGACACGTATGATCGATGTGGTGGCGAGCCTTTCGAATCTATGAGGGGGTTAATGAGAAACCGTCAAGGAAGCATTCTAATCTTTGCGCTATGGACGCTTGTTGTATTGACAACGTTCTCGATCTATCTGGGTTTTGGGGTTCGTCAGCGAATGATCATGGTGCAAAGGCTTGAATCCCGTCATAAATTGTATTTAGCGGCCTCTTCTGGTATTCGCAAGGCCATTGCCATGCTCCATGCTGCTTATGAGAAGAATGATCAGCCACTTTCTGTTGTATCGGCCAAGGCCTTTCTTATGAATAATATTAGGGATTTTCGTTCGATCGATCTTGGTGATGTGACAGTCGATATTGAAAGAAAAATTCTTGATAAAACTTTCGATAAGAATGAAAAACATTATGGTATGATAGATGAAGCATCGAAAATCAATATTAATTTTGCCGATAAGCGCTCTCTTGTCCGTCTTCTTCAGGCTGTGTTTGGATGGGATGCCGAAGGGTCTGAGGGTTTGGCGATCGCAATAATTGATTGGCGAACTCCAGGAACGACTACGCTTAAGGGTTTTTTTAGCCAAGAATACTATAAAAATCTCCGTTATCCCTATGAGCCGAAAGGCCGTGATTTTGAGCTCGTAGAAGAGCTTTTATTGGTAGAAGGGATGCGTAAAGATATTTTTGAACGTTTACGTCATTTTGTCACGGTCTATAGCGATGGAAGAGTCAATGTGAATACAGCGACTTTCCCGGTTTTGTACGCGATTGGCTTCACAAGCGATGTAGCAAAAGATATCATTGAAAAGAGGATTGGCTTTGATGATATCGAAGGGACTGCGGACGATATAACATTTCGATCGACTGAGGATTTTGCGGCGGCAATGAGCGTCTTAAGCATGTTCGCAGAGAATGATGCATTATTTGTACACGAACTTCATGGAAGTCAGAAAATAACAACAACATCAGATTTTTACTCTATCCAGGCCAAGGGATATGCCGTTGGCGGAAAACAGCAAAATACGGTCCGTTGCGTTTATGATGCGGCGGCGCGCACCATCGTTTATTGGAATGAATCATAACTGATCAAGATCATGGCAAAAAATAAAAATGGACAGCTAAGCGTCGTACTAACGGAAGATACCCTTAAGATCGCACATCTGAAAGTCGCTCCTGGCAATCCTGAAGTTTCAAATTTATTTTTTCGTGAGATCAAGGGCCTGTCTGATGATGAGATCTCGAGTATCATCGCGCAGACAACCATGTCTTTTGGCCTCAAGAAGCCACAAGTTATTTGCGTTTTATCCTCTAGCTTTGTAACGACAAAAAATATTGAGATCCCATCCCTTGATCCGGGTGAGATCGCTTCGATCATTGAGCTCCAGGCGGGACGTCATACGCCATATTCGCGCGAAGAGATCATTATTGGATACATCAATTTTGGTGTTTACCAGAAAAATTATAGTAAAGTTCTTCTCGCGATCGTCAACCGCAAGGTTGTCATGCGTCAAGTCGATATTCTTGAAAATGCAGGGGTTCGAGTTGTTAAGATCCTTTTTGGTCCAGAAGTGCGCGCGGCATTTTATGCGCAGACATTGCATCTTGGTGAGGAGTTAAAGCCAACAGGCATCCTGGATGTGGATAGCTTCTCTACGGATTTTACGATCACTTTACGCGGAACAGTGATCGCTTGCCGCAACATTCCAATTGGCATCCGTCAACTTAGCGAGGAGTCGCCTGAGAGTTACGAGCGTTTTATTGGCGAGTTCAAGCAGTCCCTTGATTCTTATCAGAGCGAGGATATAGAGCAATTGCCGACGGAACATATCCTCAGCGATGACGGCGAAGATCAGCAGGCGCTACAAGAAGCACTTTTAAATACTTTAAGCGTTCACTCCCGTATTGTTCGCTATGCCGAGAAAGTTCCTGTGGCGGAAGCGGCACGACAGGTTTTAGTCGCAAAGAAAAAAACGACTTTCTTAGATGTTATTTCACCTGTTTTAGCTGCAGAAAAAAGCCAGATCGATTTTTTGCCAGAAGAAGTACGCGTTCAGCGTTCTTTAGAAGAGCAGGGGCGAGAAGGTCTTAGGTTCGGGGCTTTGATCCTTATTTTTCTGGTTGTTGTTGGGTTGATGGTGATGAGCAAGCTTTATTTTAAGGGCGCGTTATTAGAAAAGATCAAGAATGAATATGCCGCAACCCAAGAAGAAGCCAAGAAACTTGAGCAGATATCGACCAAGACGCGCTTGGTTAAGTCTTATTTGACAAGCCGTTTAATACCCTTGGAAGCGATCACGGAACTTTACCGCATCATTCCCAACGATGTTTACTTAAATTCTCTTGTGATCGATGAGAAAGGTAAGATCATGATCGACGGAACATCAGACTCTATGTCTCAAGTTTTTGCGCTTGTCGGGTCGCTGGAGAATTCTGATCTGTTCAAGGGTGTGAAGACAAGATCAACCACAGCGAAGAAGGAACGCGGAAAAGATGTTGCGGCATTCGAGATCGTCTTCAGGTTAGAGAGCGCTCAAGATGATGGGAGTGAGGATCTTACAGAGGATGCTGCTGAGCAACGAGTAAAGGCGCCGGATGCATCCGGATCAAAAGCTGTTCAAGAATAGACAACATGAGCTTTATCGAGGAGAAGTACTTTGCTAAATGATTTTTATTCAAAGTTAAACGATCAAGAAAAAAAAATATTTTATGTTGCGCTAGTGATCGTCCTGGTAATGGTCCTGGATCGCATGTTTTTGGGCCCGTCCCTTTCAAAAATGAAAACATATGATGAGGAGATCAGACAGCAGCGTGTGAATATTCAACGTGACTTGCGTTTTGTAACATATAAGAACCAGATCCTGGAAGAAGACGCGGCGTTTAGCTCCTACTACAAAAACACCTATCGCACGGAAGAACAGATCATAGCCAGCTTCTTGAAAAAAGTTGAAATGATCGCCACTGAAGCAAATATTAATTTGATCAAGATAACTCCCGCGGAATCAAAAGAGCGAAAAGGATTTACAGAGTATTATGCCAATCTAGAATGTGAGGGGCTTTTGGAGAATATCGCTTCATTCATGCATATGATTGATACCTCGGATGATCTGCTGAAGATCATTAAGACAAGCTTTAGCTTAAAGCGCGCAAGCGGTGATGAGGTCGTTGTTAGCATGCAAGTAGCTAAAATGTTGATGGGGTCACGATTGAGCCCGCAGACAATAGCTTCAGAACGTTCGACGTCTTCGGCTGGATCCGGGGCAGCATCAGGTTCTGGCGCTGCAGGCTCAGAGAAAGGTTCGGCCCAGGTTACATCGCAAGGCGCTGGTTCAGGGTCTGGCGCGAGTGCGGCAGGAGCACAAGAAGATAATATTTTGAATATGCCGCAACCTGACGCTTCATCATCTGGGGGTGAGGAGGTTTCTCAGAGATATCAAATGAAGGGAGGTCTTTTTACGGAAAAGGATCAGAAAAAACTTCAAGAGCTCGAAGCAAAAGAGCCGCCCTTGAAGAAAAGTGTTTACGAGAGAATTTTAGAGAGGGTTGAAAAAAATCCTGGTTCCGATGACGGTATGGACAGAGAGGGTCAATAAACCATGCATCATGAGTTTAAAATTATTTTGATAGTTTTATTTTTATCTGTTTCTGTTATGACAGCCGGGGCACAAGATTATCAGGCAATTTTTAGAGAGGCGATGATTGCAGCCCAGCAGGGCGACCTGGAAACCGCCACGAAATTATACGAGAGAACGATCAAGATCAATCCAAACTTCGCGCCAGCATATAATTATCTAGGCCTTGCTTATCAGCAAATGGGTTTGGATCCCATCGAGGTTGCGTGGTATTTTAAGACAGCGGTTGACATTGACCCCCAATTTGAGGATGCGTATATTAATCTCGGAAAATCATATTATGGGTTAGGGCATTTTGATCTTGCGGAAAAACACACTCTCAAAGCTTTAGAACTTAACCCAAATTCTACCCAGGCAAAATTATCGATCGGATGGATCTATTTGCTCGGAAAATCACGCCCCAAAGATGCGATCGTATATTTTAAAGAGATCGCGGAGAAATGGCAAAATCCTTCAGCTTATTTTGGTCTAGGCATGGCATATTTTATGTCTGGTGATAGCCCGCAGGTCCTTGAATGCATCACAAAACTTCGCGAAATGCAGCAAGATGATCTGGCGACACAGTTGGAGGGGATTGTTCGCAGTTATGAGTATCAGGCAGCTCCGCAGGACCAGCCGCTTTTACAGCATGCGGGTCCATCACAGGATCCTCTGGCGCGACCCTTGGAAAGCCGTATGAGCGTTTCAGATGTTGCCGGGCCTATGGAGATAACCGTAACTGGAACAATTCCAGTGCGATTGAGCGGGAAGCTTATTGAAGAGCCTCCGGCTGCTCCCAAAGAGCGTAAAAGCGGTGTTTTAAAGGCAAAATAATAGAAAGAAAGAAAATGAAAAATGGTGCTTTAGATATTGAACAAGTAGCGAACATGTTCCAAATTGGTTTTTTTCGTTATGAACTCAAGTCGAAAGAACGTTTTGTTTACGTGAACACGGCGCTTGAGCGTATCCTAGACACTCGTTTATCTGATGGTAAACAGACAAAAAGATTTTCCAGTTTTTTTGTTCACGCAGCTGACTACAGAACATTATTAACGTTGCTATACCGCAACAAAAAAGTGTCTCATTTTAAAGCCGTGCTCAAGATTGATGCCAAGAAGCCTTCTATGTCGACCCTACTGTCCGCTCGTCTTGTTAAGACCGCGAAGAATCTTTACATCGAAGGATGTTTGCAGGTTTCCCAAGAAGCTTGGCAGGATCAGCAGAAATTTCTGGATGAGGCACATCTGATGGAGTCTTTTTTAGATCAAATGCCGGATGCTATCTATTTTAAAGATCTGCAATGCCGTATCACGAAAGTGAACCGTTTTTATGCCAAAGGGTTTAAGCTGAAGCCAGAAGAGATCATGGGAAAGACGGATTATGATTTTTTCCCAAAAGATCAAGCAGCAAAAATGATCGCTGATGATCAGCAGGTAATGCGCACTGGCGCGCCTATTGTTGGTAAGATCGAACGGACATTGCTTCCGAATAAAACATGGAATCAAGTGATCACGACCAAGGTCCCTATTTATGATCGCAAGGGAAAGGTGATCGGCATGATGGGTATTACCCGTGATATGACAGCGCACGCGAACCTTGAACATGAACGCTTTAATATGCTTGTGAACGCCTTGACGGTCTTGAATCGCGCCTTAGGTATCCGAGACCCGTACACCTTCTCTCATGCGCAGAATGTCGCGCGCATCGCGGAAGTTATTGGTCAAGAACTGAAATTTGAAGAAAATCAATTAATTGGCTTAAAGCTTGCGGCGGATCTGCATGATCTAGGCAAGATCAGCGTTCCCTTAGATATTTTGACGAAGCCAGGAAGCCTGACCAGCCTAGAATATAATCTGATCAAGGAACATGTCCAGCGTTGTCATGATCTCATCAAGGAGATCCCGTTCCCGTTCGCGCTTTCAGAGATGATCTATCAGCATCATGAACGTTTAGACGGCACCGGATATCCTAATCGCTTGAAGGGCAACAAGATCATGCTGGAGGCAAAAATTTTGGCAGTTAGTGATGTCTTGGAATCAATGACAAGTCACAGACCGTATCGCCCCGCGTTAGGCATTAAAAAAGCGTTGAAAGAACTCCGCGAGGGTGCTGGCCGAAAATATGACGCTAAACTTGTTGACCTTGTTGAAGGTTTGGTTCGAAGAAATAAAGGCAAACCGTTTTGGCCTATCATTAAATCTTGATGAGTGTCAGCGATATAACAAAGAGCGATATTTGTTTATAATAGAGATTTCCGTAGATGAAGGTCTTTAAAAACTGATATTTCAAGAAAAAAGTCAAAGAAGCGTTTAAGATAATTTTTGAGGAGAGGTGGCAGAGTGGCCGAATGTGGCGGTCTCGAAAACCGTTAGGCTCGCAAGGGCCTCGAGAGTTCAAATCTCTCCCTCTCCGCCAGTTTTTTCTTCAAACGTGAATACCCATCCCGAGAGGGAGGATGTTTACAAACATAAGAAAAAAGCGAGATGCTTCTAGGGCTTTTGTCGAGCAAGCGCTGACAATTTTCTTCTTTTAACATTTATTGCAAAGGACGACCTATATGAATCATGCGATACTGCTTATTTCTTGTCCGGACCGTAAGGGGATCACAGCCGCGGTGACAAATTTTGTTTTTATTCATGGCGGCAACATTATCAGCGCTGATCAGCATATCGATGAGCAAAGCAATACGTTTTTTATGCGCGTGGAGTGGTCGCTTAAGGATTTTGACCTATCAACCGCCAAGATCGAGACAGCGTTCTTGCCATTGGCGAAGAAATTTTCAATGGCGTGGTCGCTTTATTTTTCACAACAATTACCGCGCGTTGCGATCTTTGTTTCTAAGCATTTGCATTGCTTGTATGATCTTCTGTTGCGCCACAGGCAAGGGCAGTTGCCTTGTCAGATCCGCCTGATCATCAGTAATCACGCGGACGCTAAGGTGATCGCTAAGGAATTCGGGGTCAGGTTTCTGGAATGTCCGATCACGCCCCAAACAAAGCGTGCTCAGGAGCAAAAAGAGCTTCTGGCGCTCAAGAAAGAGAAGATCGATATGATCGTCTTGGCAAGGTATCACCAGATCTTAACGCAGAATATTCTTAACCATTTTCCAAACCGTATCATCAATATCCACCACTCGTTCTTGCCGGCTTTCGCTGGGGGAGATCCTTATCGTCAGGCTTATCAAAAAGGTGTTAAAATTATTGGCGCGACAAGCCATTATGTTGTTCGAAGGCTTGACGCTGGGCCGATTATCGAGCAAGACACGGTGCGCGTGACCCATCGAGACGCGTTGGCAGACCTTGTGCGTAAAGGGCAGGATCTCGAGAGGATCGTTTTGAATCGTGCGGTACGTTGGCATTTGCAAAGAAAAATACTTTGCTATAACAATAAAACTGTTATTTTTGAATAAAAAAATTAAACAATACTTAGCCTGTTGTCATAAAATCTATATAGATTTTATTGCGGATCAGGATATTGTTTGATATACTTTCGGTAGTTAAACATTAGGAGGTTGTATGTCAGGGATTTTATTATATTTTGAAACATCTGAATGGATCCAGATCATGCAGCTGACGTTGAGGTTCCTTGTGTCTTTTGGTTTCTTTTCGGGTATCGTGTTAATGGTTTCGCCAGAGGCTTTTGATGCGCTTAACAAAGCCTTAAGCCGTGAGTATGGAATTAAGACGCGTTTTATCCCGAAGCTTGAGCTTGCAACGATTCACATCCTGGATAGGATCATCACTAAAAAACGTTCCCATGGTATCATTGCAGGTTTTGTGATCAGCGTTGTTTCGTTTATTTTATTGTTGATCCATAAATAATCTTTTGGTTTGAATTGAGCAAAGACGCTTGAGGTGTAGGCATGATTTCTCGTCTACACCTTTTTTGTTAGTGCGGATTTGTGCAGAGGTGAGTCGATCTTTTTGTTCCGATGTCCTGGGATCGACACAATTCTCTCCATTGGTTAAGTGAGGATTTTGATTGTTTAGAGGTTTGGAGAGGTGTCAGAGTGGTTGAATGAGCACGCTTGGAAGGCGTGTGGTCATCGTAAGGTGGCCCGAGAGTTCGAATCTCTCCCTCTCCGTTTTCTATGATCGAAGGATGCAATATAAGCTTGTTTCTTAAAAAAGGTTGCTTAGATGGATATACAGAAAAATTGGGAGAAAGCCTTAGCGCAAACGGAGATCATTCGATCGCGCATCAAAAACTTGATGACCTTTGAAGATACACAAGTGCCATATATCATCCTGTCCGCTTCATCCGTGAATCTTGGCGACACGGTCGTTCGACAGGGGAGCGTGCGCGTCACTAAGCCGACGATCATTCTCCCTCCTAATATTCCACAATTTCTTGGCTTTGAGAGTGAAGAAAGCTCTAGGGGCGATCTAAACGAGCCAATGGTCATGAATTTTTTGATGGTTCGAGGTGTCAGCATGCCATCTTTAAAATATAACAATCAAACTTATTCCGTTGATGTGCATGAAGATAGTTTCGAAAATACGATCGCTTATTACAAGGATTATTTACAGCGCCGTGAAGATGTGCAGACAGGGCTCATCGCTTGTCCTGATGAGTGCTGGCAGTTTTCTTTGCTTTTATATTTGGGTATACAGACGGCGAAGAATACGGAAAGCGATATTCGCTATCTTTTTGAGCGGCACCATAAAGAAAATCCATCTTAAGGATACAGCCCTATCGATTTGCGAAAACGATATGGTGAGCCAAAAGAACTTATGCTATGATACATCAATAAAAAGGTGGGATGATGAATAGATCGATGGTCATAACGCTTGAAAATCAGATCGTTGATAAGCTCTGGGGAAAGATTACATTATTACAGCCTCTCGATGAGAAAGAGGCTATCGTTGACCATGTTCTTCAGGAGATCCGTTCGAGTGGCGATGGACATAAATTTCAGGAGATCTTTGATGAGATTGCCGATACATCAAAGCGAAAGGAATTTATTCTGCAATTTTTATCTTATGGCGTGATTGAGGATCTTTTGTGCGATCAGGGGATCGAAGATATCATTATTAACTCAACTAATACGATCTTTGTTCACCATTCAGAAAAAGGTTTTATTGCGACAAAATGCCGTTTTTCCGATCAGATGGAGTTGGATCTTTTTGTCCGCAAGCTAATGCTGTTTTCAGGCCGCAATGAGAATAAAAAGATCGTTAATCTTGAGCTCGCCAATCTGGAAGGCCGTGTCAATATCGCCACATCGCCTTTTGGCCCGCAGATCACGATCACGAAGACAAAGGTCGATCCTTTAAGCATCATTGACCTTATCGAGAGAGGGAGTTTAACTTATCTTCTTGCGGGGCAGCTATGGCTTTACATCGAAGGACTATCGATCAAGCCTGCCAATATTATGCTCGCAGGAGGCCCTGGAACAGGAAAGACAACGCTGTTGAATGCGCTATTCAGTTTTATCCCTAAAAAAGAACGCGTGATCGTTATTGAGGATACCCTCGAGCTTAATACGTTCCATGAAGATAGCTGTTCAAGGCTTGAGAGCGATGATCAGACAACCTTGGCAGATCTCGTCAAGAATACTTTACGCATGCGTCCTGAACGTATTATCGTCGGCGAGGTTCGCGGTACAGAGGCGGCAGATCTGATCACGGCGATGAATGTCGGCAAGTACTGCATGGGAACAATTCACGCGTTGACCGCGCGGGAAGCGATCTTGCGTCTTGAAAATGAGCCTATGAATGTTCCGGAGCTTCTTGTGAATTTGATCGATGTGTTTATTATTTTAAAACGTTTCCATGTGAAAGATAAGATCTATCGCGTGATCGATGAGGTTAGCGAGACCGGAGGGATGGAACAGAAAACGATCCTCTTATCGACGATTTTTAAGTATGATTACGAGAAAAAGGTCATTGAGTCGATCTCGCCAAGCACGATCTATCGAGATAAGCTTGCGCGCTCGAGCGGATTTACAGCAAAAGAAATTATGGATGAAGTGAAGATCCGTGCTATTATTTTGAAGACTTTAGCAGACCGCAATATTCGCTCTATTAACGAGATCACGATGTTTTGCCACGCCTACAATGCGGACCCTAAGGGTGCCTTAGCAAGTCTTGGACTTGACCGTAATAAGGTTTTGAGATAATATGCCTTCTTTGCAGCTTTCCGAGTTATCTAAAAAGCGGAGAGTTGGAGTTGATGATTTATTGTTGAAAGAATTGATGTAATTGCGCCCTGCTTCAGTTCTTAGAATTTTCTGCGCAAACTGAAGCGGGTGCATTTCCTTAGTGTAATTTTAAGGATAATGCGACTTGCTTGCAACTTTCTCTGAGGCTGAAATCAGTGGAAGTTGAAGCAGACTCAATTCATCTTGAAAAATATTTAGGAAATTGCGCCGTGACCAAATTTTCTTTGAGATAGCAGAAGGAGAAATTTGGACCGGTGCATCCTTCCTAAAAAATACTAGTGTAGATGCGCCTGTAGCTCAACTGGATAGAGCATCAGCCTACGGAGCTGAGGGTTAGAGGTTCGAGCCCTCTCAGGCGCGTTTTTCTTTGAGAGTTAGAGGAGACGCGCATACGTACCATTTTTCTTGGATTGAATTTGCTGTGTCCAATGGAACGAGGCGCGTTTTTCTTTGAGAGGTGGAAACGCTTATGATTTTCACTTTTTCTGGATAATCGAATCGAGAAAAGCGAAATGTGAAGCGTTTAAATTTTCCTCATGGATGACATAAAGACCCCAGCCGCATTGCTCACACATAATGATGAATATTTCATGCGCGAAGCTTTGCGTCAAGCAAAGATTGCTTTCGATGCGGATGAAGTTCCTATTGGGGCAGTCGTGGTCCATCAGAATCGCATTGTCGCGCGTGCGCACAATCAGGTAGAAGTGCTCAAAGACCCAACAGCTCATGCGGAGATCGTTGCGATCACGCAAGCCGCCAACACCCTATCATCCAAATGGTTGAATGATTGCAAGCTCTATGTTACAATCGAGCCCTGTAGCATGTGCGCTGGAGCTTTGGTTTTGGCACGGATCAAAACGCTTTATTTTGGGGCCAAGGATCCTAAGGCGGGTGCTTGTGGATCATGCTTGAATATCGCTAATCATACGGCGCTCAATCACCGGATGAATGTTGTTGAGGGGATCCTTGCGCAAGAGTGCGGGGCGCTCATAAGCGATTTCTTTAAGCGGAAACGTATCGATCAAGCAAAGTTCAATTGATCGTCTGAGTGTTTTTAGGCTACAAGGCGAGGGTTAACACAACTCTCTCCTTGCTCTGTGAATGGTTTGATTATTTAGAGGTTTGGAGAGGTGGCGGAGTGGCCGAACGCAGCTGCCTGCTAAGCAGTTGTCCTGGTAACGGGACCTCGGGTTCAAATCCCGACCTCTCCGCCATTGTTGACGCACAGGCGAACCCTGTTCGGGAGAACCGGGCAGGGTTCGCTCTTGATGCGCTTCAATGGGACAGGAGATCTCCCCAGAGGGATCTCCGAGATAAAAACGCATGATCACATGGTCATCGTGCAAGTCGATCGCCTTGAGCAGTGACTTTAAAAGGGCGATCTGAGCCTCTGGCGGGCTGTCTGCCATGCGTTCCATCGCAAAACGCATGTTCGAGTGCAGGTACTCGGTCGAATTGGCCGACATGTCCGCGATTCTCCGTTTAGCCTCAATCTTCGACATCCTGTCTTCCAGTGAAGCGATCTCTGTTTCGATCGCACCCATCTTTTTCGCGTAAGTCGTGCCTTTTGTGATCACCTTATCAATCGCAAGGTTCAGAAGTCTTTCGGCTGCTTCTTTGGCTTTGACCAGTTTCTTCTGCAGGTCTTTGGTCTCTTTGTTGTAGGCGGTGAGCTGCTTCTTGCTGTGATTGACGGCGTCTGTCATGGTGCTGGCAATGATCTCTTTATCCTTTGATGCCCGGGAGAAGAAGTCGAGGACCGCTTGGTCAAACCCTGTCGCTGACATCCTTCGGGTGTCGCATCCGAGTCTCTGCCTGCCCCGGCTGCATTCGTAATAATAGAAGGTCTTTCCGTTGTGGCTGTGGGCGAGGGTGGAGACAAAACTGCTTCCGCAGTGTCCGCATTTCAGGATCCCTTTCAGCTTGCTGGCGTAATCCTTTGAGATAGGCATGAACCTGTGGCCCGGGAGGTTTGCGGAGACGATCTTGTTTGCCCGGTCCCAGAGTTCTTCATCAACGACCGCCTGGTGGGCGCCATTGTGCGTTTCGCCGGAATAGTGGACCTTTCCTTTGTAGAACGGATTCTTGATGATCTTGGCGACTGTCTGTTTGCGCCAGATGAAGTTCTTTGATGTCGGGACATTGTTGCTGATCATGTCCTGGCCGATATCGGTCAGGGTCTTGTTGTCCGCGGCCAGTTCAAAGATCCGCTTGATGAAGGGAGCGATCTTCTCATCAAGGACGACCTTGTGGGGCTGTCGGCCGTTCGGCAGGGGATTGCCGTCAGGGATCTGTTTGTATCCGAACGGTGGTTTTCCTGCGACCCAGCGGCCCTGTCTGGCTCTGGCGATGGCGGATGCTTTGACGCGTTCGCCTGTCAGCTCTCGTTCAAAGGCGGACAAAAGCCCGATGATCCCGATAACCACGCGGCCGATGGCGGTCGAGCTGTCCAGATTCTCGCGGACAGAAAGGAAGTCGATCTCGTTGGCTTTGAACAGGTCGATCATGCCGTAAAGGTCTCGGGGGTTTCTTGTGAGGCGGTCAAGGCGGAAGAAGACGATCGCGTCAAAGGACTTCTTGGTCTGGATGTCTTTAAGGATAGACTGGATGCCGGGGCGGTTCAGGTCTTTGCCCGAGTATCCGTCATCGTTGACCACGCCTTTCTCGCCAAAGTCCGCCATTTCGTACCCGAAGGCGTCGATCATGTTCTTGCAGTGATGGGCCTGGGCGTCTAGGGTGGTGTAATCGCCCTGCGCCTGGTCATCGGTTGAGCATCTTGTGTAAATGATGCAGCGTTTCTTCTTGTCTGTCTTTGTGGCAAATATCATGTTTTCCTCCTCTTTAATCCCCACCGCGCCAGATACCTTCCGGCGGTCCATACCGAAACCTCGATATTCAGTTCATGTTTAATTAGCTCAGCAGCGGCTTTCCTTGTTACCGGGCCGGGTGTGTCTTTCAGGATCGCTGTGATCTTGGCTGACTGGGCAGGGGAGAGTGCGCCTCCTGCCGGACGACCGCGTTTGCCGGAGCGCAAGGCGGTCATTCCGCCTTTCCTGTATTCTTTGACCCACAGTTCAACCCTCTGGCGGCTCACGCCGAAAGCCTTCGCGGTTTCGGCCCGGGTCTTGCCGTCTTTTAAAACCGCGTGAACCGCTTTCTTTCTGATGTCTTCCTGTTTGTCCGGCGGAAGCGACCGGGCGTCTTTGTTTTTCATAGTTAAATTATATCCTTTTTTGCCCATAAATGACACCTATTTTTTGCTCTCTTTGGGCAGGCGCCCTCTGCTGCGTATATACAGGATTTTTTTAATTTATGTCGCGACACTTTTGAAGAATTTCCTGTATGTACGCCCCAGGGAGTTAAGGCATGGGAAAAAAGATCGCTCAAAACGTTCAGGAAAAATTCGGGGACAGGTTCACAGCCGTGTACCCGGACAAGCCAGTGTCCGCAACAGAGAGAGCCATTCACTACGAAGCCATCTCAAAAGCGGTTTTCCAGGTCCTGACCGGGATTCTCGGAAGAGAGCCGACAGAAGAGGAATTCAGCGGGGCAGTTGACATCTCCAAGGTTGCGCCTCGTCGGAAAACTTAAATCACGGATTCCTCCGTGATTTTGTAAGGGCCTCAAAAGCCCTATCCTTTATTTATCCCCCCATTTGAGACACCTCAAAAAAAAGAAAGGCGAGGTGTCTTATGAAGAGATCAAGTTACAGGGGGTTGTTCGAGGATTGGGAAGTCGGTGTCGCAAAGAATATTGTTGATGAGCATAAGAGGAACTGGAAGTGCTTGGCTCGCGAAGATTTCGATGATTTGCTTCAAGAGAGTTTGTTGTTTTGGTCTTCCGTAAAAGATGGTTACGACCCTGCTGCGGGCGCTTCAAAACAGACTTATATGTCCAGGGTTCTTAAGCGCAATTTACGAAACATTATCGAAAGTCTTTTAACAGATAAACGCAAAGTCGCTTTTGAATCAATTTCTCTTAACCAGCCATTATCAGATGAGGAAGATGCCTCTTCCTTATTAGACATTCTTGCTGACGATCAGAACCATGCCATTGATCTGCGTGTCCACGCAGAACTTTCGATTGATATTTCCAACACAATTAAAAGTTTGACTCCAAGACAGAGGGAGCTCTGTCGGCTTTTAAAGGATGAAGGGTTGAGCGTTCCTGAAGCTGGTGAGGTCTTAAGCCTTCACCGTTCGAATGTTTATAGAGAAATCGAGCGCATCAAAGAGGTTTTTCAGAAGAAAAAGCTGAATGAATATTTCTAAAAATAGTTCGCGACACTTTTGAAGAATTTCCTGTATGTACGCCACAGAGGAGAAAAGCGATGTCAGAAGTTTGCAAGTTCATATTCAAAAAGCAGGTCAGCCGGGAGTTCATCGAAGAGCAGATCGCCTTCGCGGTCCTTTCGGCTGAATGCACCTTCGGAGCGGCCAAAGTCAGGCTTAACGCCGCATATCTGGCAGCGGATGACAAGGTCGCGATCGACGTTTCGGGGCCGGTTGGCGAGCACATCGCTGAAGTCTTCACAGGGCTGATGATCAAGTTCATCGGCGAACGGAATTTCAGCGTAGAACGCGTCAAGAAGGAGCCGAAGCCGTGAAAGTCCAGAAGGGTCTCAAGGAGATCTACAAAAATTTGAGCTGGTACAACCGCCAGAAGCTGGTCCAGGCAAACAGGCCGTGCGGAAAGAGGAAAAATGCAAAGTCTGTTTAAACACCAGAGTGATGCGGTCGAGATCGCGGTCAGGAATAACGGATGCTGCGCCCTTTTCCACGATCCCGGCCTGGGGAAGACAAGGACATGCCTCGAAATATTTAAGAGGTACAGACAGGTCAATCCGGGCTTGAGGCTCCTTGTCGTTTGTCCTCTGTCCCTGGTCAATTCAGCATGGGGCGAGGATATCCGCAAGTTCACCGAGTTTTCGTCCATGCCTCTCAAGCAGATCAAGAACGAGAAGCCGGACATCATCATCGTCAATTACGAGGCGCTCATATCAAAGAAGTATCTTCCGAAAGTCATGAGTCATGTGTTTGGCAATTCGTTCATGTGCGTCCTTGATGAAAGTTCGCGCCTCAAGAACAACAAGAGCGTGACCACAAAGACGCTCCTGGAACTGACTGAATACTTCAGGTACAGGATTATCGCTTCCGGCACTCCGATGCCTAACAGCGAGGCAGAGCTGTGGGGGCAGATCAGGTTTGTCAGCCCGTATCTTCTGCACAAGTCCTTCTATGCCTTCCGAAACTCCTATTTTCATCTTGAGCGGTACGGCGAGCGGAAGTATTTGAACGGGCAGTTCGTGAGCAAGCACGAGATGCGGGAGATCTTGAGCCAGGGGTGGAAGTACACGATAACGGCCGAGAACCGCAGGAGGCTCATGGAAGAGGTAAGCCCGGTGACGCACTGGGTGAAGAAGAGCGAGGCGCTGGACCTGCCCGAGAAGATCGACGAGGTGCGAGAGGTTGAACTCAGCGCCAAAGAATGGACGGCATATGAGGAGATGAGGGATTTCCTGATCACGGAGATCGAAGGGCATGAGATCGCGGCGCAGGTTGTCCTCGCCAAATTAATGAAGCTGCGTCAGGCGACATCCGGGTTCTTTTATTCAGAAAGCGGCGAAGCGGTGTCGATCGACAGGCCGTCAAAGCTCAAGGAGCTTGAGGAGATTCTGGAAGAACTGGGAAGCCAGCAGGTGATCATCTGGGTGCAGTTCCACGAAGAAGTCCGAGTCATCGAAAAGATGATCTCGGAAAAGTACGGAGCGGACCAGGTCACGACGCTTTATTCAGGCACGAAAGACCGGGACGAATCGATCAACAGGTTCAAGAGCGGATCCGTCAGGTATCTCATAGCGCATCCTCGGTCAGCGGCCCACGGCCTGACATTCGTCAGCTGCAAGACGATGGTCTTTTACAGCCTCGATTATTCCTATGAAGCGCACGCCCAGGCGCGGGACCGGATCCACAGGATCGGCCAGAGAAACAGCTGTCTTTATATCTATATGGTCGCCAGGGAAACGATCGATGAGGAACTTGTGAAAGTGCTTCAGAAGAAGCAGGGGTTGCAGGATGCGGTTTACGCGATTGTCAGAAACAAAACTAAAAAATCAGGTCATTGATTATCTGCGGCGCGAGCTGCCGTCGGCGTGGTTCTATAAAAGCGCTGACAGGTTCACCGCCGGGATACCGGATCTGATCATCTGCAAGGAGGGAATGTTCTATGCGGTCGAGCTTAAAGTCAATTCTAACAAGGCTACTCCCATTCAGGAATACGTCATGCGAGAAATTCGAAAGGCAGGTGGAAGAGTCAAGGTCTGCCGAAGCGTTGAAGAAGTCAGAAACTTTATTACCCGGGAAGGAGGTGGGAACAATGTTGAAGATCGGAGACAAGATCACAGTGCCAGTCAAGATCACCCAGATCGTTCTGGATGAAAGCGGCGTGCATTATGTCGTCGTGCCTGTCAAAGGCAACGGCTACAACAGCATGAAGATTACGGAAAAAGACTTTACCGAATAAAGGAGGAGTTCGATGGAAAAAGCTGCAGAAAGGACTTTGGTCTTGCAGTTCAAATGCGCCAAAGAAAAGCGGGACGCTATCAAGGAATCGCTGAAGCTGGCGCAGGAGGAATACGAAAAGACCGAGTTCGCTTTAATTGAGTTCATGGAATCGAATTCTGCGGTAGCTACTGCCAAGTATGAGGGCATCGGTTACGCGCAGATCCAGAAGCCGAGACTCTATGCAAGCTGCAAAGAGGAAAATATGGAGCGCCTGTTCGAATTTTTGAAGGAACAGGGCAGAGAGGATCTTATCAAGACAACGGTCCTGCCCCAGAGCCTCTCGAGTTTCACGAGCGAGTGCATAGAGACCGGAGCGGAAGTCCCGGAGTTCGTCAGTTATTACCTTAAACCGTCAATCAGGCTCTATTCATAAAGGAGGCAGGCTATGTCACAGGAAATCGAAAAAGTTCAAAGCGGCGCGTTAATGCAGGCGGAGGGCGTTCAGAGAGGTTTTGAAGGCGGGGTTGATCGGGAAGACCTGATCATTCCGCGCGCGAAGCTGATCCAGGCGCTTTCGCCCGAGCTGACCGAGGGGTTGGAAGGCATCAAGGTGGGGTCGATCATCAACTCCCTTACCAAAGAAGTTCTGCCCGGAGATTTTATCCCGGTCTTTACGTTCAAGAATTATATCCGTTTCAATCCGCGGAGCAAGGACGATCCGAATTTCAACCCCGATTTCGATCCCGGGGCGGTCATCTGGAAGTCAACCGATCCGCTGGACCCGAAGGTCAAGGAAGAGGCGAGGTTCGGCCCCAATGGCGAAAAGCCGCTGGCGACGACCTTCATCAACTTCTTTTCTTACTTTCCGGGCGTTCCCATGCCGATCATCGTGAGTTTCTCAAAGACAAGTTACCGGGCAGGGAAGAACCTTCTGTCCCTCGCAAAGTTCTGCGGCGGGGATATGTTCTCCCGCAGGTACAAACTTGTCTCGCAGATGGAGACCAACGACATCGCGACTTACGCGGTGTTAAAGGTCACGCCAGCAGGCGATGCGAAGCCTGAAGAGTACGCGGTCGGCGAGCGGCTCTGGAAGGATTTCGCATCGAAGGTGGATGCGATCCAGGTCCACGAGGAGGATGCGCAGGATGACTCAAGGGAAAAGAGACCGTATTAAAGATCATAAGGGGGGCGGCGTTTTGCCGTCCCCCTTTCTACATATTGAGGTCGGTACATGCTTGATCAGGCAATCATTTATGCCAGGAGAGGCTGGGCGGTATTTCCATGCAACAAGAAGATCCCTTTAACGCAGCACGGATTCAAGGACGCGTCGCATGACGAAGCGGCCATCAGAAAGATGTTCGCGGAGAACCATTCGAATATCGGGATCGCGACCGGGAAAGTTTCCGGGATCTTCGTTGTCGATATAGACGTCAAGAACGGCGCTTGCGGGGATGAATCGCTCAAAGACCTGGAAAAAGAATTCGGGGAGATGCCCCATACAATCGAAGCTCTCACGCCGAGCGGCGGAAGGCATATTTATTTCCGCTATCCTCCGGAAGGCGTCGGCTGCAAAACAGGGTTGAGGCCGGGCATAGATTTGAGGGGTGACGGCGGGTACGTTATCGGTCCGCCCAGTTCCATTGACGGCCGTTCCTACGAATGGGAAGCGGCTCACCATCCTGATGAGACGATGGTCGCCGATGCCCCGGAATGGCTGCTCGACCTGTTCAGTGAAAAGAAGACCGTTGTTGACCTGTCAGACAGCGGGGCAAAGATCAAAGAGAACCGCAACGATACGCTCATGCACATGGGCGTGAAGCTGCGCAAGATGGGCCTCGACTATCCGCAGATCGATATCACGCTTCAGGCCATCAATGATACCCGGTGCGTTCCTCCCCTGCCGAAGAAAGAAGTCTCAACGATAGCGAAAAGCGTGTCGCGGTACAACGCGGGCGATAAGGCGAAAGATCCGCTGACGGATGTCTGGAGCGCGAACCTGTTCTTTGAGAAATGCGGCGCGGACATTAAATACTGCGATGCCCTGGGCGGGTGGTTTATCTGGGACGGCACAAGATGGGAAAGGGATGACAGGTTCAGGATCCTAAAGCTCGCGAAGAATACCGTCAAGCAGATGTACCAGATGGCGCAGGCCAGCAATGACAAGTTTCTTTTCAAGCATGCGGTCAAGAGCGAATCGGAAGCGCGGCTCAAAGCGATGATCAATCTGGTCAGGAGCGAAGGCGTTTCAGCCAAGAATGAAGATTTTGACAGGGATATATTTCTGCTCAACTGCATGAACGGAACGCTCAACCTCGAGACCGGAGAGCTAAGACCCCACAGCAAAGATGACATGATCACGCGCCGGGTCGAGTTCGATTACAGGAAAGAGACTGACTGCCCGGAGTGGCGGCGATTTTTGATGTCGATATTCTTGGGAGATACCCAGCTGGTCGAGTTCATGCAGAAAGCCGTGGGATATTCGCTCTCGGGATCGATAAAAGAGCAGTGCATTTTTATCCTTTACGGCGTCGGGATGAACGGCAAATCGACGTTCCTTAAACACGTCTTCAAGATCCTCGGCGATTACGCGATCAACACGCCGTCATCCACATTGATGGAGAAGTATAACGATTCCATACCCAATGATATTGCAAGGCTCAAAGGGACAAGGCTTGTCACGTCGCTTGAATCCGGTAAATCAAGGGCGCTTGCTGAAGCGCAGATCAAGCAGCTTACAGGCGATGACCCGATCTCCGCGCGATTTCTGCACCGGGAATATTTCGATTTCTTCGCGACGTTCAAGATCTTTCTGGCAACGAACCACAAACCGAATATTTCAGGGACAGATAAAGGGATCTGGCGGCGCATTGTGACCATTCCGTTCGATAAGGTTGTCGCTCCCAAAGAGCGCGACCCGAAGCTGGACGAAAAGCTGGCGGCCGAATACGAGGGCATTCTTGCCTGGGCCGTTGAAGGTTTCAGGATGTGGCAAAAGGACGGTCTGGGCAGGCCGGAAAAGGTCATTGCCGCAACGAACGAGTACCAGGAAGAGTCCGATTTGATCGGCAACTATATTGAAGAGCGTTGTGTCCTGGGGACCGATCTAAAAGCGCAGGCAAGCCTCATTCTTAAAGACATTCAGCAGTGGGCAAAAGATAACGGCTTGCGTTATGTCAAACGCAACGAGTTCATCGATTACATGAAAAAGCGCGGTTTTACGAAGGACATGCTTTCAGCGGGCGAGGGCAAAGGGAACATTTTCTGGTTCGGAATCGGGTTGAAGGGCGGAGAAACGCAGGATGACTTTATGGAGCGGCCTTATTAGTAGAGAAGTAGAGCATCGGTTGAACTTGTTTTGCAGTGTTTCAACCGCAGAAGTTATTGAAATTACAAAGGGTTAGCGCAGGGGTAGAGAAAGAAGAGAAACTTTTTCTCCTATATACATAAGTAAAAAAGAAAAAAAGAAATAGATATAAGCGTAAATACAAAACAACTCTTTCTCTTCTACTGGAAGGCAATTATGACGGATGAGCAGTTCAGGAAGTTCAAAGCAATATACAAGCGTTTTGTCGATGGGACGAACTGGAACAACTACATGATGGCCAAGGGCGTCAATATCGATAAGGACAAGGATGTCTTTCAGAGGACGGTTGTCGAACCCATGGATGCTATGTGGGCGGAGTTCTCTGATGAGGACAAAGAGTACTGGAGCAAGGTGGGCGATGCGGTACGCATCTTTAACGGAAGGATTGTCTGATGGAAAAGATATTCCCAATAACCCTGATCGTGCTGGATTTCATAGCTGCCTGTGTTTACGGATACCAGGGGGATGTCCGGCACGCTGTGTACTGGATGAGCGCGGGGGTGCTGACGATATGCGTTACGTTTTGACCGCGAAAACATTCTCGGGTCCTTGCCGGGGGGTGTTGGGCGCGGGTCGGGCGAGGCGCGGGTCGTGAGTGATTTGAAAAATTTTTAATCATTTCGTGTTCGTAAAAAGAGGGGAAAAACATGGAAAAGGTCAATATTGACCCTGAAATCAGGGAAATCAGGCTTGATGAGGTGGTTCCGGCGCCGTACAACCCCCGGAAGATCGGGGATCCGGCAAAGGCAGGGCTGAAAGCAAGCATCGAATCATTCGGATATGCCGAACTGCTGGTCGTGAACAGGCGCAATATGCGGATCGTTGGCGGATGCCAGCGGTATGAGGCACTCAAATCTCTGGGAATTGAGACCGCAGAGGTCATTATGGTCGATCTTGATGACCTGGCTGAAAAGGCTCTGGCTGTCACGCTCAACAACAAGCGGATCTCGGGGCATTGGTCAAAAAACATTCATGCCATTCTTGCCGAATTGAAGGAAGTGATCGGCGGGCAGTATCAGGATTTAAAGCTGGATGAGCTGCGGGACCGGGTTGTCGCTGTCGGTCTTGAAGATCAGAAGGTCGAGAAGGCGAAACAGGAGATCACGGACGAACTGACCTGTCCGAGCTGCGGTCTGGCGTTCAAGGAGAACACATGAAAAAGATACCTATCAAATTAAAGAAGGTCAATTTTGAGGAGATCATTCCTTCTGAATGGAATCCCCGGGATATTACCCAGGAGGCGTTCAGCGGGTTGAAGGCAAGCCTTGAGAAGTTTGGCTGTGTCAGCTTGATCGTTGTCAATCAGCGGAACATGCAGATCGTGGGAGGGCATCAGCGTTACAAGGCATTAAAAGAACTGGGTGTGAAAGGCGAGATCCCGGTTGTGATCGTCGATCTCGATGAGAAAGGGCAGAAGGCGATGAATGTCGCTCTCAACAACGAAAGCATCGAGGGAACTTGGACAGACGGCCTCGCCAAGATTCTCAAGGAGATCGAAGATTCCGGGTTCGGAAGTTTTATCGGGTTAAAACTCGAGGAACTCAAGAAAGACAATGAGGCTGGTGAGGCTGTGATAGAGGAAAGCTTGAGAGAAAAGGAGCTGGATGAGGCGATCCCGACAGCTCACAAATGTCCGGGGTGCGGCTATGAATGGTAAGCCAACAGTGATATCGGTCTTCGCGGGGTGCGGAGGAAGTTCTCTCGGTTATAAACTTGCCGGGTACCGCGAACTTCTGGCGGTGGATTGGAACGGCATCGCTGCGGATACATTCAAACTTAATTTCACCGATGTTCCGTCCTGGGTGAGGGATGTCCGTACGGTCACCGTTGAAGAGGTTTTGAATTTCTGCGGGCTTGTTCCTGGCGAACTCGATGTCTTTGACGGCAGTCCGCCGTGCCAGGGGTTCTCAATGTCAGGCAGGCGGGAGGTCAATGATTCAAGGAATGATCTGTTCCTTGAATATATCCGCCTTATAAACGGCCTGAAGCCAAAAGTTTTTCTTATGGAGAATGTGCCGGGGATGGTTAAAGGCAAGATGAAGGGGCGGTTCATCGATATCTTGAAATCCCTCAAGGCCCTCGATTACCGGGTCAAGTGCAAGCAGATGAACGCCAAATATTACGGCGTCGCGCAGTCTCGCGAACGGCTTATTTTTATCGGCGTGAGGAACGATCTCAATATTGAGCCGTCTTTTCCTAAAGGCTGCGGGAGAGTTGTCTCGGTTGGCAAAGCGCTTGAAGGTTTTAACTGCGCGGAACAGGTCGTTTATCCGAAGGGCAAAGCCAGGGATTATTATTACGCGATTCCGCCGGGAAAGTCGCTCGCGCATTTCATGACAAAGAAGTTCGGGATCAACAGTTACTTCAATCTCATCAAAGCTGATCCAAAGCGTCCGCTCTGCACGATCACAAGGCTATTTGCTGAAGGGATGTCGGGGATCCTTCATTGGAAGGAAAGAAGGTTTCTGACGATCGGGGAACTGAAACGCCTTGCTTCATTCCCTGATGACTTTCAATTCGCCGGAACATTCAAAGAACAGTGGGCGCAGATCGGCAATGCGGTGATGCCGAAATTCATGTGCGCCGTGGCGGAGCATATTAAACGGGAGATCCTTGAGAAGGAAGGCACGGAGTGAAAAGGAAGAAAGACAAAAAACTGAGCGTTGTCGATGTCGCGAAGAGGAAGAGGCAGGTTTATCTCCTTGAGAAGCTGAAGAACGATAAACCGCTCACCCGGGCAGAGCTTAACGAGCTTGAGCGGTATGAAGCGAACCTGCCGGAGGGCGTTGTGGCTACGCAAGAGGAGGTTGCCCGAGTTTTCGGGGTATCGACAAGGACGGTCCAGTATTGGGTCAGGGATGGCATGCCTGTGAGGCCGGAAGGTACATATAACCTGCTTGAGATCGAGAACTGGCGTGAATTTACAAAAGGCGGGGCAAAGAAGGATGAAAAGAATGTCTGGCAGTCAAAACTGAGCGAGGTCAGGTACAAGAAAGAGCTTCTTGCTTACCGGAAAGAACTCGGAGAGCTTGTATCGAGCGAGGATGTTGAGCGCGGTATGGTGACCAGGATCATGATCGTGAAGCGGTCTTTGCTTGTTTTGCCGACGAAACTCGCTCCTGTTTTAAGTATGAAAGAACCCAGGGAGGTCGAAGCGATCCTTTATGACGCCCTGGGGGAGATCATTGACGAATTCGCAGGAACAAAGAAAGAGGAAATAAATGATATCGAGCAAGTCCCGGATATGGACGGTCAGGGAGAGGGAAGCCTGGAAGAGGCCGGAGAGAATAACGGTCAGCCAGTGGTCTGACAGGTTCAGGCACCTCAACCCGGTGAGTTCGGCGGAGCCTGGGAAGTGGAAAACTTCAAGGACGCCGTACCTTCAGGGAGTGATGGATGCTTTCACCGATCCGGCCGTGGAAGAGATCACGATCATGGCTGCGTCGCAAGTCGGAAAGACTGAAGCGATGCTCAATATGCTCGGGTTTGTTATCGACCAGGATCCCGGGCCGACGCTTCTTGTGCTGCCGAGGTCAGACGACGCAAAGAGCGTTTCCCACAACCGTGTCAGGCCGATGATCGAATCGTCGCAGGCGCTGCTTAAATATGTGCCGGAGAATAGCGATGATCTTACAAAGCTTGAATATCATTTCGACCGGATGGTGCTTTATTTCGCGGGATCGAACAGCCCTGCGGACCTGGCATCGAGACCGATCAGATATCTCTTTCTTGATGAGGTCGACAAGTATCCGAGGTTCTCGGGAAGGGAGGCGGATCCGATAAAACTCGCGCAGGAACGGCAGAAGACTTTCTGGAATAGGAAGACGGTGAAGGTTTCAACTCCGACGACGCGCGAGGGGTATATTTTCCGTGAATACGAGAAATCAGACCAGCGCAGGTTTTATGTGCCATGCCCTCATTGCGGGCGCAAGCAGGTCTTTGTGTTCAGCCAAATCAAATGGCCGAAAGAAGAATCTCTTCCGGAAAAGATCAAGTCCGGGAGGCTTGCGTGGTACGAATGCAGGTTCTGCGGAGAAAAGATCGGCGATGCCCACAAGCACAAGATGATGCAGGCAGGTGAATGGGTTTCAGAGAAGAAGGAACCTTCAAGAAACCGCGGATTCTGGATCAGTTCTCTTTATTCTCCCTGGCTTACCTGGAGCGATATCGCCTGCGAATTTCTGAAGTCGAAAGATTATATCGAGCTTCTGATGAACTTTGTCAATTCGTGGCTGGCTGAAGTCTGGGAAGAGAAGATCGAGGAAACCACGGCTGACAGGCTCAGGTCGCTTGCGCGTGATTACGATCCGGGGACGGTTCCGCAGGGCGTTCTGGTTCTTACCGCCGGGGTTGACGTTCAGAAAGACCATTTTTATTACGTGATCCGCGGCTGGGGGTACGGAGAAGAATCCTGGCTTATCCGGGCCGAGCGGGTCGAATACTGGGAGGACATTATTGAGGCCCTGTTTAAGACCGAGTACCGGCGCGAAGGGTCGGAAGAGCGGCTTACCGTTTATATGACATGCGTCGATTCGGGTTTCAGGACGGACGAGGTTTACCGCTTCTGCCGTTACTGGGGAGATAAAAGCAAGGCAGTTAAAGGTCTTGAAGATATCGCGGGAGGCCGTTTTTACCGGGCAAACAAGATCGACATCAACTCGAAGACAGGAGCGGTCATCCCGGGAGGTCTTGTCCTGTGGAATCTCAATGTAAACCAGTACAAAGACAAGATGAACCGGCTGGTCACATCTAAAGATCCGTGCAAATGGCACCTGTACCGCGATCCGTCTGACGAATATCTCGCCCAGGTTTCTTCCGAGCATAAGGTCCTGATACGGAACCGCACAACAGGTAAAGCAAAAGAGATCTGGCAGAAGAAAAAAGAAGCGGCGGCGAATCATTTTCTTGATGCCGAGATATATGCCCTGTCCGCGGCAGACATTATCCGGGCGCTTAATATGCGCATGGAAAACATGAAGACGCACCAGCCGGAAATGAAAGAAGACCACAGCCGGAGGAACTGGATCAGGAAGCCGGGAGGAGCGTGGCTTTGATGGGAAAGTGGATCGAGAAAAGATCAGGCTGGCTGCCTTGCGGCGGATCGGAGGCGGGGAGATCTCCCGGCCGTCCGAAAATCGAAAGCGAAGATTACGGCGTGCGTTATATTCCTGTCCGCTGTCCCAGATGCCGGAGTAAAGACGTTAAATGCTATTCGAGCCATCCGCCGATCAGGTACCACCTGTGCGTCAAATGCGGAAAAAATTTTAAATCGGTGGAGGCAAATGATGAAAAATAATTTTTACTATTTTGTAGTAACGACCATCTTGTTATATGCCGTGCTTGCGGTAATATTAAATTAGAAGTTTTCAAAGCGGGACAGCTGATCACTGTCGTGCTCCCAATAGCAGTAAAAAGCCTGCATCTCGTCGACGAGCGAGGTGTGGGCTTTTTTATTGGGTTTAAAGGAGCGGACTATGGCTACAAAACAGGAAATGCTTGATAACGTCGAGGCTGCGATAAACGCGCGGATCACCGGCGGTGCGGTCCAGTCGTATTCCATCGGCGGCCGCAACCTTCAGTACATTCCGCTTCAGGATCTCTACAAGTTGCGAGATCAGCTCAGGCGCGAGATTGCCGGGGCAGGCGGGGCGACCACATATGCGTTGTTCGGGAGGCCGTCATGAAAACACCGCTGGCTGAAAAGTTATCCAACGGCCTGGACGGCCTTGTTTCTTTTTTTTCACCGCGTGCGGGACTTAAACGTCGGATGTACCGCGAAGCCATAAAGGTCACCAGATCGTTCAGTTCTTACAAGGGGGCGTCACGCGACCGCCTTCGTTCATCGTGGATGCCCGGTGGCGGATCCGCAGATGCTGACCTCTTGCCGGAGTTGAAAGATATTCGCGAACGGAGCCGGGATTTAAACCGCAACGATGCTCATGCGTCCGGCATTACCTCGACCATGACAGTCAATGTGGTCGGTTCGGGCATTCGTCCGCAGTCGCGTATCGACAGGGATGAGATCGGGCTCGGTGAAGAAGAAGCGGCGAAGTTTCAGAAAGACGCGGAGCGGGTCTGGAAGAGATGGATTCCGTATGCGGATGCAGGCAGGCGCATGGACTTTTACGAGATCCAGCAGCTTGTCGACCGCCAGATTCTTGAAAACGGGGAAGCGTTGATCGTTCCGATGATGATCGAGGATCCTTCACGCCCTTACAGGACGGCTTTGCAGGTGATCGAATCTGACCGGCTGGATACGCCTTCAGATAAGCGGGCAGACAAGTCGATCCGCGCGGGCGTTCGCATAGGCGAAAAGGGTGAGGCGGTTTCGTATTTCATTCAGAAGACGCATCCCGGCGAATCGCGAATCGCTAAAAGCGGTGATAAAGAATTTATAGAGATTCCGGCGTTCAATGAATACGGCAGGCGCAATGTCTTTCACCTCTACTACGTTTTACGTTCGGGACAGACGCGCGGGGTGCCGTTCTTTGCGCCGGTTTTATCTTATTTCAAGGATCTCGGGGAATACGCGGAAGCCGAACTCGTGGCCGCGAGGATTGCCGCGTGTTTCTCGCTTTTTGTAACTTCGGAAGCGTCCATGGACGTTTCGGCGGGCGGTGCTTACGAAAGAAATCCATCGGGTCAGTTTATTGAAAGTCTTGAGCCGGGCATGATCAAGCATTTGATGCCGGGAGAGAGCATCACGTCGTTTAATCCCCAGCGGCCGGGATCGAGTTTCGAACCGTTCGTTGACCGCATTTTGAAAGCCATCTCTGCGGCGCTTGGCCTTCCGTATGAACTCGTGGCCAAGGACTTTTCGAAAACGAATTACTCAAGCGCGCGGGCGGCGCTGCTTGAAGCGCGTCGTTATTTCCGGATGCGTCAGGAATGGTTGGCGCAGAAATTCTGCCAGCCGGTCTGGGACATGTTGCTGGAAGAGGCGTACTTAAACGGCGAAATATCTGCGGATACATTTTACGAGAAAAGACAGCGCTGGACTGGGGCTTCATGGATCGCGCCGGGCTGGGAATGGGTGGATCCGCTTAAAGAAGCGCAGGCCGCGGAGGTCGGATTAAGAAACGGGATCGTGACGTATTCCGATCTTTACGCGCAGGATGGCAAGGATTGGGAAGAGTGTTTCGAACAGCGCAAGCGCGAGCAGGAGAAGATGCGGAAACTCGGACTTGAGGTTCAGGATGAAAACAAAACAAAAGAAAAGCAGAAAAACACCGGTGAAGAAGGCGAGGAGGATTCTCGTGGGGGCAAAAAGCCGGATGTCGATGCCGATCGAAATTGACGTTTCCTTTACCGGGACGAAAGAGGTGAGAAATGGCGAATAAAGACATTTATTTCAGAGCGGATATCGCGCGCGGCGCCGGTGTGCGCGTAAACCGCAAGGAAGAGGTTATTGAAGGCTTTGCTGTTGTAACCAGGGGAGTTACTCATGACGAAAGGGGTGAGTTCGATGACATAGCGCTGGATTCGGTTGTTGAGTTTGGCAACAAGGTTAAAGCCGGAGTCAAATCGAGGTTCGGCCATCCGAATATGTCGAGTACCGCGCTCGGCACGTTCTTGGGGAGGACGAGAAATTTCAGAAGGGACGGCGATATTGTGCGCGCGGACCTGCATATCGATCCGACTGCACATGAAACGCCTGACGGCGACCTTGCCGGATATGTCATGAACCTTGCCGAGAGCGATCCTCAGGCGTTCGGGTCTTCAATGGTCATTCACTGGGACGAGGAATTCCGCGAGGAGAAAACAAAAGAGGGTGAGGATCTTCCTCCTTTTATCCGCGTGAAGAAGCTTCTGTCTGTGGATATTGTGGATGATCCAGCGGCAAACAACGGTCTTTTCGGGATGCCTTTCTTCTCGGAAAGTGTCAGGCCGTCCGCGGAGATGACGGTCTTTTTAGATAGGTTCCTAAGCCAGCCGGAATCGGTTGGGAAGGTGATCGCGTTCCTGGAAAGGTACGGGGCAAACAAAAATAAGGAGGACAAGAAAATGTCAGAAGAGATAACGATGGAAAAGCTTAAGGCGGAACATTCCGGCCTTTACAACTCCATTCACGCGCTCGGGGTTGAAGAGGGGATGAAGAAAGAGCGCGAACGGGCAGTCTCGATCTTGAAGAAATCGAAGGTGTTCAAGGATATGGCCGATATCGCGCTTGAATCAGTCGAGAGCGGCGCGACATTCGAGAATTCAGTCATCAAGTTTCAGGAGAAACAGCTTGATGGCCTGCAGAAAGCTTCTGCGCCGTCTTTGGGGCCTGATGCGGAGGAAGAACCGGCAAAGAAGCAGATGACGCATCTGGAGCGCGCCCGGCAGTATCAAAAAGAGAGCGGGTGCAGTACGACAGATGCGCTTAAGGCAACAGCGGACAAAAGAAAATAACCAAAAGGAGGTATGGCGATGTCTCAATTCAATATCGGATCAAAAGCATTTATCGCGGGAGAGGAGCTTGAAGCTTACCGCAGGGTCAAGCTGAGTACGGGAAGCGGATCGCAGGTGGAATACGCCGATGCGGGTGAAGCGTGTATCGGGATCACCGCGGCCAAGGCAGCTCTGGGCGAGCATGTCAGCGTTGATTTAAAGAGTTCCGGCAGGACGTTCAAGATGGTCGCGGCCGGAGCGATCAGCGCCGGAGGCAGTGTTTACGGAGCCATTGACGGGAAGATCAGCGCAACCGTGAGCGGTTCAATTATTGGCAAGGCGCTGGAAGCATCAACAAGCGACAGTGAAGTTATCGAAGGGCTATTTGCCTAATCAAAAGGAGGAATGAAACATGCCAGACTATCAAGGGACAAGAGCAGTACCGAGACTCGAGTTAGGGGAAGCGGCGCTGGAGTTTATCCAGTCGCAGGATGAGTTCATAGGCACGAAGGTTCTGCCTATTTTCCAGACAAAAAAGAAAGCGAGCATCTTTCCGGCGATCACCCGGGAGAGCATTACGCGTGAAGCGGATACCAAGCGCGCGCCTCGCGGCAACTACAACCGGGACACCTTTCAGGCGAAAGACCGGCAGTACAACTGCGAAGAGCATGGTTTGGAAGGGCCTCTGGACGATTCCGAACGGGAAATGTATGCCACGGATTTCGATGCCGAGCTTACGACCGTCCAGATCGTGACGCGCAGGGTCCTGCAGGCACAGGAGAAGAGGATCGCGTCGAAGGTTTTCGATACTGCGGTTTTTACAGGATCGAAGCTTTTTACCGACTTCTCGACCGCGCCTTGGGACAACACCTCAAGCGATGTTATCGCGCAGGTGCGTGAAGCTCGCGAAAAGGTGAGGCAGAACTGCGGAATGGAGCCGGGAACGCTCATCATGAGCAAGGCGAACATCGATCGGCTTCTCGGCAACGAGAAGATCAAGGCTGCGATCCAGTATGTCGCAAGGCTGACAGAGGCGGAGATCCTCAACGCCATGGCGGATATTCTTGGTGTGAAGCGGATCCTTGTCGGCAAGGCGATCTACAACACCGCGAAAGAGGGCAAATCGTTTCAGGGTGCGGATATATGGAGCGACGATTTTGCCATGGTGGCGGTGATCGGCGAGGGGCAGAGATTATCCGATCCGACTGTGGGAAGAACATTCCTGTGGACGGCGGACAGTCCGGAGAACGCAACTGTCGAGCAGTACCGTGATGATGCGGCCAGAAGCGACATCTTCCGCGTGCGCCAGCATGTGGACGAGATAATCGTGGATCCGTATTTCGCGCATCTGCTGAAGGTCGACGCTTAAAAACAGGGGATGCCCGGGGGCGTAACTGCTCCCGGGTCCCTTTTGAGGACGTGTTCATGAGCTTAAAAGAACAGATGCCGAAAGATGCTGTCGGTTGTTTTCTGAACATGGGCGAGTTTGCTGAGGAGATCACATATACGCCTGGCGCGGGTGTGTCCAAGGTGATCCCGGCCGTTGTGGTTCGCTATGAGCTTGCGCCGGCAGAGGAAAACATTAATCGGTCGCTCAAGAAACAGGCGGAGGTTTATATCGCCAATGATGTAACGAACGGCATTGCGGCAGTAAGCAAATCCGACGACCGCATCACGCTTAAAGATTCGGAAGGGTTCGACCGCGAGGCTCGGATCAACGATGTCATCAGCCGTGATGAGGGGATGTGGCATCTTCTGGTGGGGTGGTAGGTATGGTGCAGTTAATCACAGAGATTGATACAAGGGCGCTGGACAGGGCGATCAAGATCGCGCCCCGTGTCCTTAAATTCGAGCTGGCGGACGGTTTGGATCGTATCAGCAAAGGGTTTTTGAAACGGTTCAGACAGCAACAGCTTCAGGGTCCTCCGGGCGTGCGAGGCGCGTCAGGTCATGGTCTATTCGGCACGTTCAAGCGGGTGTTTTTAGTGTCGCCAGAGATCGAGGGCATGGGCATTGAGGTTTTCTCGGAATCAAAGATCGCCAAATTGCACGAGACCGGAGGAACGGTCAGGGATCCTGGCGGTAAGCGGCTTGCAGTGCCGTTATCGGCGCGGTCAGAGATGTTTACGCCATCGGGGAAGCTGAGAGCGCGGTATAAAAAACCGAAACAGTTGAAGAACGTCAGGGCTTTGCGATGGAGGGGCGAGACGTTTCTGGCCCGGGTGACGAAACGAGCAAAGAAGATCTTGCCTCTGTATGTGCTTAAACGGTCAGTGCGTATTAAACCGAGGCTGGGGTTTTACCGGACATGGGACGGCCTTGTGAATTACCGGATAGATATTTTGAATAAATCGATCGAAAAGGCGTTGAGGAAGATCTGATGGAAACGGTAAGAGAGCGGATATTGCAGAACATCAAGACTGTACTTGAAGGCGTGACGATCGCTAACGGGTACAACTTTGATTTTACGCCTGCCACCGTCCAGCGGTGGTCGATGCACGGCAACAGAATGGTCGATATGCCGATGGTGGTGATCAGCCCGGGTGATGAAGACGAATCGAGTTTGCCGAATCCGTTTGAAGAATGTTTTTTAACCCTGTATCTGGACATATTTTTCGTGAACGACGAGAACGATCCGGTGCCGACCGATACGTATTTGAACAGGCTGCAGGGAGATATAAAGAAAGCGATCCTGCAGGACTCCACGCGCGCGGGCAATGCGGTTGATACGGATGTTCTGGGGACAACGCCGTTTGAGACGACCGAGGCACAGCCGTACGCGGGGATCATCATGGAGGTTCGCGTCCGCTATCGTCATCTGCGGACAGATCCGACAGTAAAGAACTAAAAGGGAGGGATTGCAATGTCAATGCTCATAAGAAAACGCCAGCTTGCGGCGAAGATCGAGGCTGTAGAGGGAACGGCGGAAACTCTCTTGGCGGCTGACGCAGGCATTCTGGTGAATTTTTCACCGAAGGCAAGTTACGATCCGCAGATGTATCAGCGGGATCCTGTCCGCGCATCGTTGACCAAGATGGGGAAACTGGCAGGGAAACGCTCGGCAGGGATCGATTTTAGTATCGAATTGAAAGGTTCGGGATCGGTTACGGTTGAGCCGGAGTGGACGAGGCTGGTCAGGGCCTGCGGGTTTCAGTCGAATGCGCTCAAGAAAATATCGATCGGCGCGATCACCAGCGGGCCTTACCGGCATGGAGAGGTTATTACCGGCGATACATCGGGAGCAACCGGCCGGGTGGTGATCAAGACCGCAAACGGTGCGGCCGCGCTTTATTATGTCGCGCTCACCGGAGTTTTTGAGACAGGAGATCATATTACAGGCGCGGATTCCGGCGCAGTGTCGACCGCGTCATCTGATCCGGCAAACGCGGGTTTTGAAATAAAGCCGATCAGCAGTTCTGTGCTTTCCTTGACCATGGGTCTTTACGAGGACGGCGTGGCGAAGCTTCTAAAGGGATGCCGGGGAACGGTCAAGTTCAACTTTAAGATCGGTGAACCGGCCACGCTTGATTTCAGTTTCAAGGGTGTCGAACACGGAGTTACGGACACGCCGATGTTCTCGGGCGTGAGTTTCGACAATACCATACCGCCGGTGCTTTTGAACGCGGTCATGTCCTGTGACGGCGTGTCGCTCAATGTTGGTGAGATGGAGATCGACGTATCGAATACGCTGGCTTCAAAAGACAAGATCGACGATGCAAAAGGGATTTTGTCCTACATGATCACCGGCAGGGACATGCAGGGTTCGTTCAATCCGGAAATGGTGCCGGTTGCTTCACATGATTTCTTCTCCAAATGGTTCAGCAATACGCCGATGGTGCTTGATCTGGCGTACGGAGAAACCGATGGCAATAAGTTCCGGTTCTATGCGCCAGGGATCGTTTACAACAAGGTCGATGACGGCGACCGCGACGGCATTCAGCTGGCGCAGACGTCGTTCGATCTGACCGGTTCGATGGAGCCGGGAGATGATGAAATCGCTTTGCTACTTTTATAAACAGGAGGTGTTTAATGCTTACAGGAATTGATGTGAATGCGACACGCGAATATGTGTCAAAACTTGATCCGGACAAAGAAAATCCAAGCATGTTTCATATCGGGCTTCTGGATCCGGTGTTGAGGGCCGAAGTTGACGATGAGAGCAGTACATACGAGATGAGTTCGACCAACCCCAATGATAAAGCTAAGGTCAGGCTCAACTGGAACAAGCGGCAGATCACAGCGATCAAGTTCGGTCTTAAGGGCCTGACGAATTTCCTTGATCCCGAGACCAAGAAGCCGATCGAGCTTAAGTTCGATACGATTCATTATGCGGGCAAGATGAGAAATGTCGTTCCGGACAGGATCATTGCCATGTTCCCGAACGAGTTGAGGCAGGAACTGGCCGAGGTCATTTTGAACGAATCGAAACTGTCGGAGGGCGAGCAAAAAAACTGATCGTGGCGGTTCATTTGGGCGGCCTCACCCTGAACTGCCAGAGCTGTTTAAGCGGGAGAAAGATTCAATGTGAATATGAAGTGCCCGGCCAGGAAGTCTGGGAGCTTAACGGATCGCAGTATCGAGGATGCCCTTTTAAGATCGTCACACGTCAGTCGGCGAGCTTTATAAGGGCATTTCAGTTTTACCGGCAGGGATATCTGCCGAACGCGGGCGGCTGGATCGACCAGTCAGCCAAAATGCTCGATGCTTTTGAGGTGATCGAAAAGGAACTGCAGGCAATCGAGCAGGAGATGCAGAAAAGAAGGGACAGGTTCAAGCGATGACGAATAAAGAACTTTCGATCATATTGCGCCTTCGGGATGAAGCGACGAAACGCCTTGAGGGCGTGCGCGGAAACCTGCAGAGATTCGCCAATGCATGGAAGCAGAACTGGCTGGCGATCACTGCGGCCATTACGGCGAGCATCATGGCGCTTCGTAAGGCGTGGGATCTCATGGAAATGGGTGCCAAGGCTCAGCAGATCGAGCAGAGTTTTAGCCGTATGGCAGAGAGTGTCGGCATTGATGCTCAAAAGATGCGGCAGGCGATCATGGAGGCTTCCAAGGAGACGGTCAATTTCTCAAACGTGGCAGATAAGGTTTCGGCGCTCATGGCGCAGGGCCTGAACATGGATCAGGTCGCGGCGCTCATGAAGCAGGCGCGGGCCGAGGCGCGGATATTCGGCACCACGACCGAAGAGGCATTTCAAAATATTTCAAGCGCGGTTACCGGCGGTCTGGTTACGACCTTGAGGCGTTCGTACGGCCTTCAGTTATCGCTTAAAGATGCGGCGGAGGAATACGCCAAGGCAACCGGCAAGACCGTCGATCAAGTTCAGAAATACCACATGGCGCAGGCGATGGCCAATCACATCCTCGCGCAGAGCAAATCGCACCTTGAAGCGGTGAATCTCGAAATGATGACTAGCTACGAAAAGGTGCAGATACTCAAATCTCAGTGGAACGATTTCATGGAAAAGGCCGGTCAGTCGCTCTGGCAGGTGCTTGGATTCTTGCAGGGGTTTGCCAATCATCTGGTGGCGGGTGTTTTTACGATCCTTGAGTACGGCGCGGGCGCGGTTAAAGGTTTCATTCAGGGGATAACGAATGCCTTAAACGGTCTCTTGGGTTTCGCGGTCGATTTCTTTCAGGCGCTTATGGTGCCGCTCATTAAATTCTACGATCTTCTGGGAAAGTTACCCGGCAGTGTCGGGGAAACATACCGGCAGGCGTCCGCGGAGGTAGAGCGTTTTTCGCAGTCTCTGGAGGAGAACAAGATCCAGTTCAATGTCGAGGGGCTTACTCAAGGGCTTGAAGAGGCGCGTACAGCGTTCAATCTGGCGGCTCAGGAAAGCGCGCGGGACGCGATGAAGCAGTATGACCTTGTGTTTGCCAAGGTCAAGGAGACCGGTGACAAGACAGCGGAGATATTGAAGAACGTGGCCAAGGATGTGGGGAAAAGCGCGGAAGCGGCTGCGCAGCAGTTTAACGTCATGGAAGAGTTCGCCAAGCAGTCGGCGCATAACATGCAGAACGCTTTTTCACAGTTTTTCTTCAAGGCATTTACCGGAGAGCTTCGCAGTGTCAAAGAGGTATTCGCGGATTTCGGCAGGGCAGTTCTGCAGATGATCTCAAACATCCTGGCGAAGCTTCTTTTGATCAAGATATTTACGGCGATGGCTGGAGCAGGCGGCACGATCTTCGGTGTGCCGGTGGCAAGTTTGTTCCATAGCGGAGGAACGGTAGAAAAGCGCAACCGGGCGTTTATCCGTGCGCATTCAGGCCTTGCGCCGGATGAGGTGCCGATCATTGCGCAAACAGGCGAAGGCGTGCTTTCCCGCAGGGGAATGCAGGCGATAGGCGGGTCGGATAACCTGCGCGCGCTGAACGGCGGCGAGTCGCTGCGCGGTGAAGGAGTGACCATTAATGTCAATCAGGTCATTCAGGCATGGGATGCGCAGGATGTCTGGCGAAACCGCAAGATGCTGTCGAACGCTATTGCCGACGACATTTACAACAACGGGAAGATCCGTTCTGTGATCAGGAGTTACGCATGAGCGATTTTGCCTATTTACCGGATTTTGTTTTCGAAGAGACGCTGGAATACAAAACGCTTGTTTCAGAGTTCGAGAGCGGCGTTGAACAGCGCAGGCGCAAGTGGGCGACACCGTTACATAAATGGCGGCTCAGGTTTTCTAACCGGACAAAGGCCGATATGGAGCTGGTGCGGAATTTCTTTTCTGGCAAATACGGTTCATTCATGTCGTTTACATGGACGAACCCGAACGATGCCGTGGAGTATACGGTTCGCTTTGCCGAGGACAGTTTTAAATTCACGATGAAGGCGTACGAGGTTTATGACTTTGAATTTGATTTTATAGAGGTGAAGTAATGCCCAGAGATGTCAGCCCCTTATTTATCAGCGAGAAATCGAAGCAGGAAAATGCACCCATCTTTTTGTATGTCCTTGAAAAGTACGATTCTCTTAATGATTTGAGGATCGCGGGGTTCGACCAGGATGTGACGTATCAGGGGCTGGTGTATTCAAAGTTTCCGGTGACGCATGAGTTTATCGGCGAGAACAATCAGGGGCAGATCGATCAGGTCAAAGTGCGGCTTGGGAATGTGTCGCGTTTTGTTCAGCTTTATCTGGAGCAGTTCGATCTTCGAGGCAAGAAGGTTACGATCCGCATGGTCTGGGCCGACCAGCTGGCGGATCCGGACGCGCATATGGACGATGTTTTTTATATCGACAGTTATACCGCAGACCAGAAGAGCGTGGAGTTTACCTTAACCGGGAAGTTCGATGTCTTGGGCGTTGATTTACCCGCGCGTCGATATGCGCGTAATTACTGCGCGTGGAAGTTTAAGTCGGCCGAATGCGGGTACACAGGAGGAGAGGTTTCATGCAACAAAACAAAACAGCGGTGCAAGGTGCTGGAGAATTATCACCGGTTCGGGGCGTTTCCGTCCGTACCGACGCGCCGGATTTATGTGATGTAGAAAAGGCGATCATCGGGAAATATCTCGGGATCCCATACCGCCACAGGGGCCGGACGATGGAAGGCCTTGATTGCTGGGGATTTCTCAAACTTGTTTATGCGGATCTGGGTTACAGACTTTTTGATATCGAGGATCTGGAATACAGCAAGGTGTGGGGTTTAAGCGGCAAGGACTATTTCAAGGAGCATTACGGCCACGATTGGGATCGCGTTGAAACGCCGCAGGTATTGGACGGCGTCTTGTTTGTTAATTCGAGAGGTATTGCCGATCATGCCGGGATCGTACTCGGCAAGAGGCGGTTTATCCATTGTTGCCGTCAGGGGGTCGTAGTGTCGCGGCTCGATGATGTTTCATGGAAAAAGAAAACAGAAGGATTTTACAGGTTAAGAAAATGATATCCGTTCGTCATATCGACAATCCGTTCAAGCTCGAGGAGGCGCAGGTTCTGGAATTTACCTATTCCAGAAGCAAATCCGTGCGCGATTATCTCGATAATTCCGGGTTTGATTATAAAGACAAACGCGTGATCGTTACCGGCAAACGCATTGAAGACCTTGATTCACGTATCGAAGAGGGCGACGAGATCGTTGTTGCCCCGGAAGTCAAGGCTCCGGTGGTGGCTGTTATTTCGTTTATTGTTTCAGCGGTCTGGGCGGCTGCGGTAGCGCATCCGTTTCTGTTCACGTTCTTTGTTCTTTCGATGGGTTACGCCATTTACCAGTACATGAACCAGCCGAAAATGCCGGATTTCAATCTCGGTTCTGCCGGGATGGACGAGGGATCGCCTACCTACGGATGGGATGGAGTGCAAACGATTCAGGAGGTCGGGGTTCCGGTGGCAGTGGTTTACGGAGAGCATCGAGTCGGCGGGAATATCATCAACCAGTTCCTCTGGGAGGACGGCGACAAGCATTATTTGAATGTGCTTCTGGCGATCTGCGAGGGCGAGATCGAGTCGATAGAAGATATCGAGCTGAATAATAATCCGATCGTCAATTTTGAAGGCGTAACCATCACCAGGCGTTTTGGCACGAACTACCAGAGCATGATCCCGAATTTCGAGGATCTGCACAATATTTATCCGGTCAGCGCCAACCTTACGCAAAACAATCCCTATATTTACACCACGGTCGATCTGGATGTGGAAGCTTTCGAGATCCACTTGCGGCTCAATAACGGCCTTTATCAGCAGAATTCCAGTTCCGGTGATATCCAGAGCTGGAGCGTTACTTATCGCGTCGAATACAAAGAGCATTCCGCGGGGACATATATCGATCTGGGTGAGACAACTATTTCGGCGCAGTCGCGTTCTTCAGTGAGGCGTGTATTTCGCAAGGCAGGGCTTACGCCGGGCCAGTACGACATCCGCATTACCCGCACCAGCGAGGACAGTTCGCTTCAGCCCTTAAAGCAGGGCGACCTTTTACTTTTCCAGATCGATGAGCTTAAGACAGATGATTTGAGTTATCCCAATACCGCGCTTTTAGGGCTTCAGCTTCTGGCGACCGATCAGCTTTCAGGATCGATGCCGAACATCACATCGGTTGTTAAAGGCAGGAAGGTTTCTGTGCCGGATGTCAGAAGCGGTACGGACCCGGTTGCTTGGGATGATTATTACTGGGATGGGGCAGATTACCGATTGCTTGCGGACGACACTTTGCTTTCATGGGATGGTGTGACGTTTGCCCAGAGGTATTCCGGAAACCCTGTCTGGTGCCTGCGGGATTTTATTATCAGCAACCGTTTCGGGCTGGGCGAGTTTATTTCATCCGGGAATCTGGACAACGCTTCGCTTCTTGAGATGTCGCAGTATTGCGAGGAGAAAGTTGCGGACGGTCAGGGCGGTTACGAGAAACGGTTCAGGATGGATGTGGTTATCGACAGCAACAACAGGGCGCTCGACGTTCTGATCCAATTATGCGCCACGTTCAATGCCATGCCGGTTTACAGCGCGGGCGGTTTGGCATTCAAGATCGACAAGATCACGAATCCGACCCAGCTGTTCGGCATGGGCAATATCCTCAAGGACACGTTTGCGCAGAGCTGGAAGACGATGAAAGAGGTGCCGAACGTGATCGAGGTGCAGTTTACCGATAAAGAGAAAAACTACCAGCAGGAAACGGTCGCCTACATCGATGAAGAATCGCTGGCTTCTGGTGAGCCGATGCGTAAAAGTCAGATCCGGCTTTTTACGACCGGCGCAAGTTACGCGATCCGAGCGGCGAGGTATGCGTTAAAGGTGGCGCGGTATATCAACCGTTCGGTCACGTTTAAGGCTGGGATTGATGCGATCGCCTGTCAGGCCGGAGATGTCATTTCAATATCGCACGATGTTCCGCAGTGGGGGTTCTCCGGCCGGGTGCAGGATGGCAGTACCGCGGCGCTTGTCAAATTAGACAGGGCAATGGTCATTGAGGACGGAAAGTCTTACAAGATTCAGGTTCGATTCTCGGACGATACGCTCGAGGAGCGGCTTATCACTTCGCCGACCGGTACGCATACGGAGGTTTCGTGTGAAGCGTTCCCGGAAGACCCTCAGGCCTTCGATGTTTTTGCGATAGGCGAGACGAACAAGGTCAAAAAAGATTTCAGGGTGGTGGCGATCCAGCGGGAAGGCAAAAGCGAGGTTCAGATATCCGCGCTGGAATACAACGAAGCGGTGTATGACGATTCGGACATTATCCTTCCGCAGAATAACTATTCGTCTTTATCGAGCGAGATACCGGCAGTCAATAATCTCAGCTTGACCGAATCGCTGGTCAAGAAGACAGACGGAACGATCGAGAACGCGATTGATGTCTGGTTCGACCACCCGGCCTATGTGGATCATTTCGTCAAGTCATACGCCAAGGCGAAAATTTATATCAGCGATGATGACGGTTTAAGCTGGCGCGCGCGGGGAGAAACTTCGGGGACGAATTTCCGGATCATTGGCGATATCGTCGATCACCACACCTATAAGGTCAGGGTAACGTCGCTTGATTCCCTTAATGAAGAAAGCGCCCTCGGAAGCGCGCCCGAAAGCACGATCACGATTGTGGGCAAATCTGCACCGCCATCTGATGTGCCGTCGTTTCTGGTTAACCGGAACAGGGACATGCTGTATTTCGGATGGACGCCGATCCCGGACGTGGATGTTTGGGGATATGAGATCCGGCGCGGCCTTGACTGGGAGAGCGCTGAATTTATTACGCTTCAGCAGGGAACGCATTATCTCACCAAAGATGTCAAACGCGGTATCGGCCAGCGGTACTGGATCAAAGGGATCGATACCTCGGGTAATTATTCTGTGAATGCAAAAGAGGCGGTTGTCACGATCACCGAGATTCCTTTCAGAAATATCATCGCAGAGTATCAGGAACAACCGCTCTGGGAAGGCGTGAAGAACAGTATCGAAAAGGAAGGCGAGTCGATCGTGATCACGGACGGTGTTATGTCCGGGACGTATACGACGCCGATCAGGGATTTCGGGTATGTGGCGAGCGTTTATATCGGCATCGACGTGATCGTTTCGACATCTTTGGGCAGGAGGTTTGACAGCGATGGGGTAACGAAGTTTAACGACAGCCCATCATATCGGTTCACAGGTCAGGAAACGTTGAGGTCAGCCAGTTTCCGGATACGCATTTCAGAGGACAACATCACCTGGAAAGATTGGGAAGATTATCAGCCCGGTGATTATTACTGCCGGTACTTTCAGATCGAACTCACGCTGTACCGAGAGAATATCGGCGATGAGATCACCTGTTCGACGTTTCAGTATTTTGGTGACCTGCCGGATGTCGATGACTACGGCAACGCTACTGTTGTTTCGGCAGTCGACGGCAAGCAGGTTTTCTTCGGCAAGACATACCACGAGGAGCCAAGCGTTCATATCGAGATACGAAGCGGAAGCGGCATCTATTCACAATTTTCGGATAAAAGCATCACCGGTTTTACGGTGAAGCTGTACGACGCCCAGGGCGTAGCGCAGACCGGCATGTTCGACTGGCACAGCCACGGGATTTAGGAGGAGAGATGGCAAAGGGATTGATTCCACACAAGGTGGTTATTGAGTTTGAGAAAGGCGAGTTCTTGAACGGCGTCATTTTATACAAGGTCAATGACGGCGGCGAGATCAGCCGGATAAAAAGTATCGGGATCAAGGATGCGGTATTCAATAAATCGACCCTGAACGGTTTGTTGCAGAAATTCATTAAGCATGCCAATCAGTCGGAAGGAGTAAGCGATGGACAAGTTGATCTGTAATAAATGCAAAAAAGAGATACCGGATGACATGGCGTATGTGGCGGTCAAGGGTGACATTATTTTGCGTATGCCGAAAAGGAAGCCGATTGTTTTCACCTGTGCCGAGCAGGCGGAGAACTATGCCCGGCAGATGACGCTTCATGATGTCTGCTGGGTCCAGATGTTACGCGAGCATGGGATCGAGCTTCACGACATGAACGAGGTTGCCGAGGCGTACCAGAAAAGAGAGGTGGGCGATGGCTTGGGACAAGACTAAACCGGAAAACGACATGCTGTTGATCAATTTCCCTCCGGCGTGCCGGGCAAACTGGGAGGCGCTGGAGCTGTTGACAGATCCTGCCCTCCAGATCACGAACGACAAGGTGGCTCCGGGCGCGGGGATTGAGGATACGAAACTGGCGCAGATCACCTCAGCCAGCAAGGTGAGCGGAACGGCTTTGACGGGTCTTGCAAGCGTGCCTTCAGCGGCTGGTGTTCTGCCGACCGAGAATTCGCCCAATAAATTGAAGGCGGATGTCAGCGATACGACACCGGAATATCTGGATGGTCTTATCGATACGGCAGTGTTTCAGGTATCGGCGGGCGATCAGTTGCAGTTAAAGGACGGCGGGGTTTCGACCGCGAAGCTTGAGAGCGGCGCGGCTTCACCCGGGAACAACAAGTATTACGGAACGAATGCATCAGGGACAAAAGGCTTTTTCGATAAGACGGCGGTTTACGCCTCGTAGGGAGAGATATGGCGCATAAGTTGCCCCCAAAACAATGCTCATCAAATACACCGGCTTGGACGGATCCGGTACTTACGGATTTATCCACGAAGGTGCGCAAGGTGCATATCGATGAGCTGAGGTCGTTTCTGAACACCGAGTTTGTCCGGCGCGGGCTTACGCAGGCGTCTTTTACGGATCCGACGATCACGAATTTGGTGACGGAGATCCGGAAGGTGCATGTCGATCAACTACGCACGGAATTGGCGGCTTGCAAATCGGGCCGCGGTGAATCCGGGTATTGTCCGCAGGACAGTTCCGGATGCATGGATTTCACGGATCCCACGATTACGGCGCTTTCAACCGAGGTCAGGGGTGTTCATTTCAGGGAGATGACGCAGAAGGTTCAGGCGCTCATGACCGGTTGCATCTGCGAAACCGAGCAGTGCCAGTATTGCGCGGACTGCGGATATCACTATACGACGTGTTCGCACGCGGGCGTGGCGTGTGATGATCATAAATATTCGGAATGTCACCACTCGATCAATCATTACTGGATTTGCGCCAGTATCAACCTGCCGTCCGCGACAGAGCATCCATATAAATCGGCAAATCCTCCTGTTGCGTGGGACGGATATGTGCCGTGGGATTGGTGTGTGTATACACCGCCCGGATTGAACTGGGGGACGTGCGAGTATTCGGGCGGGCATAACCACAGCGCGTGGAATTGTAAATGTAACCCTTATTCATGGTGATGGGAATGTTTCAGGATCAGACAAAAGCACAGGAAGTATCGTTCAGGATCGCGCGGCTGGAAGGCGAGAATGCCGTCAGCGAGCTGGTGAACTGGTGCAGGAATAACCTCGACGAATTGACTGTTCAGTGTTTTACGCACAAACGGTTTATGAGCGTTCAGGCTTTGGTTGATGTTCTTTGCGAGGTTTACAGGGATCTGGGCGTTGAAGGCGAAAAGGGAAACGTTTCGGCGTTTGTTCTGTTTCTGGCCGGTAAGCACAGGGACAAGATTTACGTCTCGCACGTTGTTGAGCTTAACGATACGCACCGGCAGATTCTCAGGGACAAACTCGGGCTGGATATTGAGGAGATCGAACCGGGTTTAAGCAAGCTGGATTGGAGGACGGATGCCGGTATTTGAACTTAAGAACAGCAAGGCATGCGGCGATCTGCCGCTACAGTGCCGGGAAGTGATCAAACGGTACAAGTCCGAAGGCATGTTCGATATCGGTTCGATAACGGACGGCAAGCAGGAATACACCACGGTTTATTTCCTGATGACGCAGGACTGCAATCTGCGTTGTGCTTATTGCTATCAGCCGAAGGAGTTCAGGCAGAAGGACAGCGGGATCACGCGGGATGTTATCGATGCGGCCGTGGACTGGGCCTCGCGCACGTTCGATGAAAGGCG
>JAKQPK010000033.1 GCA_029564765.1 Candidatus Omnitrophota bacterium | reverse complement strand
ACATCAAGCTGGCGTAAATGCTTACAATTATTTTGCTGGCAAGGTCGGGGTGGGGACTTCAATTCCTGCGATTGGCAGCAAGCTGCATGTTGAAAGTACAGGTGGACAAGAGATCGTATGGATTAAATCAAGCGATGTTGCAGGATCTTCAGGGTTTACTTTAGCGCGCGGGGCCAACGATGATCGCTATACCTTGTTTACTAACGGTGGAGACATGTATCTTTCCCGCTATCGTAACGGCGTCGGTCATGTTGATAGCAACTTTCTAATTATTAAAGATCAAGGCAGTCCCAATGGTGCCAATTTTGGTTTTGGTGTTGCAGCTCCAGCTGCCAAAATAGATGTTGATGGCGGAATAAAAATAGGCAACACAACAGCAACTTGTAATGCTTCTCGGGCGGGAACCTTGAAGTTTAATCCAGCGGAATCTTTTAACTGCGGAGGATCAAGCTATACAACTTCGACCTTGCGTGTATGTTCTCGAAACGCAAGCAATGTGTGGGGTTGGTATCAAGTAACAGGTACCTGGAATGGGGCTTGTGGCGGCGCCTTACCTGATTAGGCAAGGAAACATATGAAAAGAATATTATCCGCTTTAGCGTTTATCGGGCTATTTTTTTCTTCGCCCTTAGCCCAAGCGGAACAGGTTACGCTAACGACATACTATCCAGCACCTTTTGGCATGTACCAAGAGATGCGCGTGATGGGAAAGCTGGGGGTTGGGACGACAGTTCCAGCAGCAGACCTTGACGTGAACGGAAGCATTTTCTTTACTGGCGGCAGCGGAAATGTCAATGGAGACGCGGGCATCAACGCCACAGATGCTTTGATCGTTTCTTTATATGCGGCTGGATTAACATCTTTAACTCGAGAACAACAAGCTATAGCTGATGTTAACGCTGATGGAGCCGTAACCCAGGAAGATGCGTATATTATTGCGCAAATGTCTGTCGGCTTTAGTCGCGAGCTTGCCAAGCAAAGAGTGAACAGCGTTGCTTATAAAAAGTGGAACCAGTCAGCCCCCCATGCGTTCATCGTTAATGGTCATGTAGGCATTAATACGACCGTAGCAGATCCTGTGTCAAAGCTTACTATTGATGAAGCAGGAGTCGTTAATACGACAAACAATATTCCTTTAGGACTTATTATGACAGGCTCAAAGGATAAGACTGCGTTAGCGCTTGTTTCAACAAATAGCGCCGGAGTTGCTTTGCCAAGCCTTAACAATGTGGGGCTTTATGCCTACGGGACGGACTATGCAGGATATTTTGAGAACGGAAAGATTTATAGCAGCGGCAACGTCGGCATCGGCGTTACCGCGCCATCCGCAAAGTTAGAAGCAACAGCTTCTTCTGGCTACACAGCACAGCTATCCAACTCGGGAACAGCAAGCAATGATTATGCCTTACGTTTAGATAACGCAACAGCAGCGAAATCAATGAATGCGGGTTACGGCGGGCTTTATGTTTATTCTCCAGGCGCGGCCTCGTACGGCATCCATCAAGCTGGCGGAAATGCATACAATTATTTTGCTGGCAGGGTTGGAGTGGGGACCTCATCGCCGCTTGCAAGATTGCATGCCAAGAGCGGATCAAGCGGATTATTTTTTACAAGCATCTTGAACAATCCTAACAACGATAATGGCGAGTATGCCCTTGGGCTTATGCAAGGATTTGATATGACCGGATTTGGACCTGTCGGTAAAGGAGGTATGTTTATTTCGGCGGCCAATGATGGGTATGGCATATTTCAAGCCGGAGGAGGAAAAAATTATTTTATCGGTAAGGTTGGCATTGAGACAACAGATATATCAACTAGCTCAAGCATGTCTTTAGTTACAGGCGGAGGGATAGGTGCTTATCAGGGGGCCGCGAAAACACACACGGTTTTATCTGTGACAGAGCTGATTTCGGCGCCGATGAGCTGCACGACAGCATGTTCTCCCGCGGCTTGTATCTTTGGAGCCCAAATCATCGGCAACGCCGCTCCAGTTTTTAGATCTTGCAGCGACCCAACCAATGATAGAAGATGTTTTTGTTATTAAAGGAATATTTCAAGAATGAAGATCAGTCTTAATTGGCTTAAAGAATATGTTCATTTTACGATCTCCGCCAAGGAACTCGCGCATCGGCTCACGCTATCTGGGCTTGAAGTGGAGAAGGAAGAGGCTTGCGGCACAGATGCGATCTTTGAGTTCGAGGTCACGCCTAATCGGCCGGATTGCTTAAGCATCCTTGGCATTGCGCGGGAGCTTTCTGCGATCCTTCACTTGCCGCTGAAGAAACCATTCATTAAAAGCATCAAGATCCCTAAAGAAAAAAGCGATATCACCATCGTCGATCTTCATGATTGTTCCCGCTATATTGGTGCTGTGCTACAGAATGTGTGCGTCCAAAAAGCGCCACCAACCTTGCAAAAGCATATTACTTCCATTGGTCTTCGCAGTATTAACAATATCGTTGATATTACGAATTTTTGTTTGATGGAGCTGGGACAGCCGATGCATGCTTTTGATCTTGATAAGCTGGAAGGTCGCAAGATCATTGTCCGTCGCGCTAAGCAGGGAGAGAAGATCGTCGCGATCAATGATGTGGAGTATGCGCTGGACCCATCGGTGCTCGTTATCGCGGATGAGCGAAAGGCGGTCGCGATCGCTGGGATCATGGGCGGCAAAGAGACAGAGGTCACAGAAGACACAAAAAATGTTTTGTTAGAAAGTGCCTTTTTCGATCCACATCTTATCCGCAGGACATCGCGCAAGCTCGGGCTTCGCAGCGACGCGTCCTATCGCTTTGAGCGCGGGGTGGACAATGTGATGGTGGAGACGGCTTGCCGGCGCGCTATTAATTTGATCGTAGATGCGGCAGGCGCAAAGCTTGTCAGCTTTAACGATGTTCATGCGGGATTTGGCAAGATCTCCAAGCCGCAGTCGATCGTTTTTGACGTTGAGAAGGCTGCTCGCTTCCTTGGAACGCCTCTAATGCCGGCAACTGTTAAGAACATCCTTGAGCATTTAGAGTTCGATGTTCGCGGTTGCGGC
>JAKQPK010000027.1 GCA_029564765.1 Candidatus Omnitrophota bacterium | reverse complement strand
TGTTTTTTTCGCCAGCGCGATCCTCTGTTCGATAACTTCTGCAATTTTAATCGCGCTTTCTGTCGGATCGAGCCTGTGCCAAGCCTTTAACGCTTCTCTTTTCGTTGAGCCACTAGGTGCTTCGCAATAATCCTTGAAGGCTACTAGCCTCCGCAATAGAAAATCCTCATCGTTTTCAATGCTCGTTGCTTTTTCTACGGCTTTAAGCCTAGAATTGAATTCTGAAATCATCGAATTTTCCTCCCGCCCTTACGGCTTGTTCCAATTTCGCTAAACGCGCTTCGTATTCTCCTTGCATTTTTTCATCTCGCAGGATATCAGCCAGTGTATTCAATATGAAACACAATGCCCGATATTTTTGAATCATGACAGGATCAGGCTCCGCCGCCCTTGCCTCATAGTAAACCGCGCTCAATTCGCGACGAACCGAAGCCAAGGAATCGAGCCTTCGCAGGTTTTTTTTCGTCCTTAAATCCGTTTCATCCATGATTGATACCCCTATTTCTCATTCTCCATTTGCAGAAAGTATAAGAATATATCGCATTCAATGCACTTTTTCACTAAATAAGCTGATACTATCTATTTCTTTTGCATATACCGAATTCTCTGCACCGCGCCCTTGGTCTCGGTAACACGATCTTTGCGTGCAAGTATATCGGACAGCCCAGCTCACGCCCTGCCAAGCTAGCTGCTGCAAGCCGTATAGAATCCTTCCAGCCGTTCGCAGTCGAAGATCTGTAGACCGCGGCGTGAGCGACTCGTATGCAGCCCTTTACTCTCGGTTGTGCTTTTGGAGTTCCTATCACGTGCAACGTTCCTGCCAGTGCCCAGTCAGGCGTTAGTCTATCAGTATCTCGTTCTATATTTTTTTCTCCATGCTCCTAATAAAACGTAACAAGTAACATTTATATCGTATCTCTCTATACCATATAAACATAAGCCTGTTACTTTTTTGTTACTGTTACATTTTGAAAAAGTAACATTTAGCAATCAGCTTGAAAACGTGAGCTTTCTTAGCCTTCGCTTCCAAGCCAGTCGCCACTCATGCAGTAAGCTGCACATAGCCTCTTTTCTCTTTTAAGTAGCCAAGCTTGTCGTAGTAAGCCTTCGCTGCATCAAAAACGCCGAATGATACTCCTTTTACAGCGCTCGCCAGCCTCCATGCTGCAATGCAAATACCAACGGTATTTCCTCCAGTCCGCGCTTTCTCGCTCTCCACAAGTTGCTCGAAGACTCGCCCTACAATCGCTAAATCATCGTTTGTAAATGTGGGTCTCTCCTCGAAAGCTTCTCCAGTTGAATCAAAGAGCTGCCCATCATTCTGAATGTTACTTTTTGGAAAAGTAACAGTAACTTTTTCGTAACATTTTATTCCGTTGTCTTGTAAATAATTAGTTGTATTTGTTACGTTGTTACCTTTTTGTGGTAGGTACCTTAAAAACGCCTCTGCGAATGCGTCAACCAGATAACCCTTTGCAGTTTTATTACCTTCACGTATAGTTGTTGGTTTAATGTCGAAATGCGTAAGAATGCGAGATATTTTGTTCGGACGAATACCCCTGCCAGCATTAAATTCGCTCCAGGCTGCGTCGTCGAGCGCATTTAGTTCATTGGCAATTGTTTGTGTTGGCCACTTTTGGCGATCTGGTTGTTCGGAGAAAATCCGCTGAATATCTACAAGCAGTCGAATGCCCAAATCTCCTTCATCTGTCTGTTTCGCGCAAAGCTCAAGCGCGGCAATCCGTGCTCGTTGTGGCCAGTTGCAGCCTGCAAAATCTGCGATCCGCAAGAGTTCACGCCAGACATCCGCTTGTCGATCTGATAGGCTAGGGTCAATCTCGGGCTCCTGCGCAAGGATTTCGTCTGCATTATCGAGCGTCCAGCGTGCAATCCTTGCAAGCAAAGGTTGAAAGCCTTGGTCGCGATCTGAACGTAGCCGTTCTATCGGTTCGTCTGGAAGCCGTCGCCGCATCCGAATAATCACTGAACGCGATTCAATGGTATCGGGAAGGCTTCCGATCAATGCGATAGCCTTTGGTGCGTACACGGTGAACAGCCGCGGTTCGTTATCATCGCCCACTATCCTTACCACTTGCGCGGCACTTTTCGTGAAGCCAGCGTTCACTAGCGTGCGTAAATCATCGTTCTGTCTGAACATGGCATCGGCCTCATCGATCAAGAGTGTTGGCGAAAGTAGCTCCACTGTGCGGAATAACGCAGCTACACTAATGTTCGATACGCTTAGCGGTTTCGGCACAAGTCTGCTCACAACGTCCAGCGCGGTGCTCTTGCCACATGCTTTAACTGCACTTGAAAAAACAAGGTTAGGACATACTGGTGCCTTTTGCGCAATATGCGCGAACACTATCCAAAGCATTATCGCGTCGATACTTACCACATCAGCCGCTACAAATCGCCGAATCTGTGCGGCAATGTCATCAAGAAGCTTTGCTCCGTCTTGTGGTTCAGGTGCTGGTACTGGTTCTGGTAAGCTCAAAGCTCTGCCTTGAAGTTTTCCTTCATTTTTCTGCTTTTCATCTTGCCTTCGAAGCTTATCCAGCGCAGAAGGTCGAACACCAGCCAGCTTTGCGATCTCCGCTCTGTTCTGTTCGTATTCGAGGTCATCCAGTTTTGGAATAAGCGAAAATGCTGTCGTTGTCGTGCCTATCTCAAGGTGCATGAAGATGTCCTGCAATGTCTGCGAACGCCGATCAAGTGATTGAAACTCTCCGCTAGAAAGATCGCGTAAGATTCCGTCGTATAAAGAATTATCGTTCATAAGCGACCGCCTGCAAGTTCTAAGGCCACTCTCCAACATGCGCTAGCATCGACATCGCTCACGTCTTCCAATGTTTGGAGACGCTCAGTGGCTTCGACATAGACCAAAAAGAAAGCCAATGCGAATATCTTTGACCTTTCGTTGTACAAGTTCGGCTTTCCCGTAAAAAGTAGCTGGACATCTCGCGGTGCATGTTCGCGGAACATTAATGCGTAAATTGACGCGGCTTTCTCGAAATCTCCGCGATCCATCCGCCATCGTTGACATAACGCATTGACGCGGCGATATATTTGTGATAAGTTCTTGTCATAACAAGAATTGCTTCTCTGCCTAAAGCCCCCCTCCGCTGCGGGTATATCCGTTATCGTGCCCATTTTTCTGTCTCTCGATCGCTTTTTCCTTGAACCTTTTCGACCATTCCTTTTTCGAGGCGCACGATTTGTCCTCCGTGCACTACCACCCTTAGTGAGACTTCGCCGTATTCTGGAAGACACTGAAGCATTTTATCGAATTCTTGCTTAGCCTCGCTCTTTGTCATCCTTGCCTCCCACGATGGAAGTCGCGACTAGGTTTTCCAAAAATTCTCTAGGCACGAGTCGCCTTCGGCCAATTCGTATCGTGGGAATCACCCCAGCTCGAATTTCGCGCCAAATCGTTGACAGACTCAGCCCTGTCAGTTCGGCCACTTCCTTAGCATCAAGAAACATTTTGGTCTCCATTATTTTCTCTCTTCCCTCTTGCGCTTTGGGCAAAAAAAACGAGGGCTGCGCACAGGTTTTCCCTATGCGCAGCCCTCGTCTCCACTCGGCGCCGCGTTATTCAAAAAATGTAAGCCCAAATTAGGCTATTGTTATTTATATTTTACTC
>JAKQPK010000023.1 GCA_029564765.1 Candidatus Omnitrophota bacterium | reverse complement strand
GAAGATGTCAGGCGTTCGGCATCTTTTGAACAGTTTTAGAGAGCGAAAACTTTCATGCAAAGTCTTCATTTATGGGATCCATCCCGCAGCGCTTCCGGAGCGCACACTACGTGAGGAAGGCGGCGATTTTATTGTTAGGGGCGAGGCATTTTATCCTGTAGAAGCTTTGCTGCGGACATTAAGGTCCGGAGAAAATAATTTTAATATCAAGGGGTTATGGTATCTCAAGGACGGCAAGGTTATTGACAATGGATGGGCGGATGCCGTTGAAGATCTAGATGCGTTACCGTTCGTGGCCTGGGATCTATTGCCGATGGAGAAATATCGAGCGCATAACTGGCACTGTTTTGATGATATTGAGCGTCGTTCCCCTTATGCGATCATTTATTCTAGCCTGGGTTGTCCTTTTCATTGCCATTATTGCAATATTCACGCGCTATATACAGGAAAGCCTGGTATTCGTTTTCGCAGCCCTGAGCGTGTCGTGGAAGAGATCGACTTGTTATATCATAAATATCATGTACGCCATATTAAGATCCTTGACGAGCTCTTTGTGATCAACAAGGACCGCATGTTTAAGATCTGCGATCTTTTGATCGAGCGCAACTATGGGTTGAATTTTTGGGCATATGCGCGTATTGACACTGTTTCCGAAGATGTCCTAAAGAAATTAAAGAAAGCCGGTGTTAATTGGCTGGCCTTCGGTATTGAGGCAGGTTCACATGATGTCCGTCAGGGAGTTTCCAAGGGAAGATTTGATCAGGAAGCGGTGCGCAAGGCGGTTGCCATGACTCATGATGCCGGGATCCATATTATCGGTAATTTTATGTTCGGGCTTCCTGACGATACGATGGAGACCATGAAAGAAACTTTTTCCCTCGCGCAAGAATTGAACTGTGAGTATGTGAATTTTTACGCTACGATGGCTTACCCAGGGTCGCCATTGTATGAGGACGCGTTGATCCAAGGTTGGCAGCTTCCACAGAGCTGGATCGGATATTCACAGTTAAGCCCGGAAACGCTGCCGCTGCCAACAAAACATCTTTCCGCGGCTCAAGTCTTAAAATTCCGCGATGAAGCTTTTGACGCGTATTTTCGCGATCCGCGCTATCTTGATATGATCCAGAAAAAATTCGGGTCAAAGACAGTGAAGCATGTCCAGCAGATGTTGCAAACTAAACTGAAACGCAATATTTTGTCTTATTATAAACAGGGAGTGAGCGTATGATCATCAGCCGAACCCCATTTCGTGTGTCATTTTTTGGTGGAGGTACAGATTACCCAGCGTGGTTTCAGGAGAATACCGGAGCAACGCTAGCGACAACGATCGATAAATATTGCTGGATAACGTGCCGTTATTTGCCGCCTTTTTTTGACCATAAGTCGCGGATCATCTATTCTAAAATGGAGCATGTCAAGAGTATTAATGATATTGAACATCCTTCGGTGCGCGAGGTCTTAAGGTTCATGAAAGTCCAGGAAGGGATCGAAATTCATCACGATGGTGACCTGCCGGCGCGCACGGGGCTTGGGTCCAGCTCTGCTTTTACCGTTGGGCTTCTTAACGTATTGTACGCTTTGAAAGGCAGGATGGTCAGTAAAGAGCAGCTTGCCAGCGAGGCGATCTATGTGGAGCAAGAGATGTGCCGCGAGTGCGTGGGTTGTCAGGATCAGGTTTTGGCCGCGTACGGCGGGCTTAATTATATCGAATTTGGCGGGTCCAATCATCTGCGCGTGACCAAGGTCACTCTTTCTTCGGATAAGCTGTTCGAGCTGCAAGGTCATTTGATGTTATTTTTTACAGGATTTTCGAGAATGGCATCCGAGATCGCTAAGCACCAGATTAAAAATATCCCTGTCAAGAAGCAGGACTTGAAAGAACTCCATCAAATGGCCAAAGAAGGCCTGCGATGCCTTGATAAACATGATTGGATCCGTTTTGGTAAGCTATTAGATAAGGGGTGGTTGATCAAGCGGCAATTGTCCGACAAGATCACAACTCCACACGTGGATGAAATTTATACGGCAGCAAAGAAAGCTGGAGCCTTGGGTGGAAAGCTTCTAGGGGCTGGAGGTGGCGGGTTTGTTCTGATCTTTGCGGAGCCCGGAAGGCATGCAGCGATCCGCAAACGACTTAAGAATTTCCTTGAGATCCCGTTCCGTTTTGAGAGCTTGGGAAGCCAGATCATTTTTTATCAACCTGATTCAGGGAAGGTAAAATAATTTGCTTCAACTACGAGACATTGATGTGGTTGTGTTAGCTGGAGGATTAGGAAAACGTTTGCAGCCGCAAACAGGGGATACCCCGAAAGTCTTAGCTCAGGTTAACGGCATTCCTTTTCTCGATCTCTTACTTTCTAATATTGCTTCGCAAGGTTTTCGACGGGTTATTCTGTGCACAGGGTACAAAGCTGAAGAGATCGAATCTCATTACCGTCATTCTTCGCTCGATCTCTGTATTGAGTTTTCCCGTGAAGAAATTCCGTTGGGAACAGGTGGCGCATTTAAATTAGCGCAAAAGAAGATCCAAAGCCCTGTCTTTTTTGGGCTCAATGGGGACTGTTTCTGTTCTGTGCCCTTTGAGAAATTTTTTGCGTACCACAACGAAAAGAAAGCTCTGGCTTCTCTTGTGCTGAACAAGGTAGAAGAAAAAAGTGATTTTGGGTCCGTTGTTCTTAGCGAGAATAATGAGATCATAAACTTTCAAGAAAAAGCCAATTTGATAAGCTCGCCTTTTGTTAGCGTTGGTATTTATTGTTTTGATAAGAAGGCTTTTGACCATATGCCCGCCCAGAATGCGTTTTCGATCGAGCGTGAATTCTTTCCTCTTTTGGTCGGTAAGGGATTTTACGGATTCGTTACGGAGCATCAGTTCTTGGATATCGGCACGCCCGATCGCTATCAGCGGGCACAAACCGAACTTCATTAAGTTATGTCACGCATCGCTATCAACTGCCGTTCATTCCTTTTGAAGAAATACACAGGGATCGGCCGTTATGCCCATAATCTCGTCAGATCTTTAGCGGCGATCGACCACGAGAACCAATATTTTTTGTATGCGCGCAAAGGGTTGTTTGATCTTAAGCGGTCGCTTCCAAGGATCGCCGCAAAGAATTTTCATCCTCGGCTTGATCTTTTTGGCCGAGGGCCAAAGATGTTTGGCGGTATTGATCTTTATCATGCGCCAAGTCCAGAAGCTTTACCGGATATCAAGGGAAGGATAGTCGTGACGGTGCATGATCTTATCCATAGGGTTTATCTTCAAGGGCATACCGCAGAAACCATCGAACAAACAGAAGAACATTTTCAGCAGATCGTTGCCCGTGCGGATAAGATCATTTGTTGCTCGAACAATACGCGTCTTGACCTGCAGAAATTCTTTACTATCGATAATTCGCGGGTTGCGGTTATTCCTCAGGGCGTGGACAAGAAAATCTTTCGCGTTTTGACCGAACAGGAGCAGCGATCCATGAAGCATGCCCTTAAGGTCAAAGGCGTGGTAGAACCCTTTTTATTGTTCATTGGAACTATTGAACCGCGAAAAAATCTTTCAAACTTGATCCAGGCATTTCGTTTGCTTAAAACGCAAAAAATATTTTCTGGAAAACTTGTGGTCGCTGGCATGAAAGGTTGGATGCAGGAGCATTTGGCATCAGATATTGCTGCGCAAGGGCTCGAGGGAGAGATTGTTTTTTTAGGATATTTAACGGATGAAGAGCTTTGCGGCCTTTATAATACAGCTGAGGTGTTCGTTTTTCCTTCTTTTTATGAAGGATTTGGCTTTCCGATCCTGGAAGCGTTCAATTGTGGGGCTGCGGTCGTGACATCAAACACATCTTCCTGCGCAGAAGTCGCGGGTGATGCAGCTTGCTGCGTGAATCCGGCGGATGTCAAAGACATTGCGCGCGGTATACAGCGTATCCTAGAGGACAAAGATCTTAAGGCGGATCTTCAGAAGAAAGCGCGTATGCGCGCTCAGGATTTTTCGTTTGAAAAAACAGCTCGAGAAACATTAGCCGTGTATCAAGAGGTTTGCGGGGACAGACATGAAAGTTAGCGGGTTTACGATCGTACGTAATGCGCGAAAATACAACTATCCGGTCTTGGAATCGATCCGATCCATTTTGCCGATCTGTGATGAGTTCGTTATCAATATTGGAGATAGCGAGGATGATACACGCGCGCTGATCCTCTCTCTAAATGACCCGAAGATCAAGATCGTTGAAACGCGTTGGGATATGGCCCAAGGCAAAGAAGTTTTGTCGCAGCAGACCAATATCGCGCTCTCCCATTGCAGCGGGGATTGGGCGTTCTATGTGCAGTCAGATGAAGTTATTCATGAAGAGGATCTTCCTCGATTATGGAGATGTATGAAGAAGTTTCTACTCGATAGGGACGTCGACGCGCTGCGCTTTAAGTGGTTGCATTTCTACGGTAGCTATTATCGCTACCGCATTGACCATGGGTGGTATCAGAAACAAGACCGCATTATCCGCAATAACGGCACTGTTGAATCTTTTGGAGATGCATACGCTTTTCAGCGTAAAGATGGAAAGCCCTTAAGGCGAAAAAATACTGATTGTTTTGTTTATCATTATGGCTGGGTGCAGCCGCAAGATGTTATGGCTTCTCGACGGAAGAATGCAGAAGATATTGGATTTGTCCAGCTCAAGGCTGAGGAGCGTCAATCGCTTTATACGTTCGGGGACCTAGGTCGTTTTCCGGCTTATTTCGGTTCTCATCCGCGCGTGATGCAGCAGCTAGTGAGATCCCACGAAACAAGCGAATCCGACCTAGAATACGTTCATCAGCAGTATTGGTGGCATCCTTGTCGCTGGTTTAAGGTTCGATATAAAACATTCCATCGCGTTAAAGAAAAGATCAGCTGAATGGCATCGCCTGTTTCTTATCAACGTATTCTGATCGTTAATATTTTTGGCATAGGGGATGTTCTGTTCGCGACACCGCTTGCGCGCAATATCAAGCTGGCGTTACCACAGGCGCGCATCGATTTTGTGTGCAACAAGCGCGCGGAAGCGGTTGTAAAAACCAATAAAGATATTCAGAATGTGTATGTTTATGAAAGGGATGATCTTGTTGGCATGTGGAAAGCCGATAAAAAGCAGTGCGTATGCAGCGTCTGGGATCTTTTTCGCACGGTCAAAAATACGCGCTATGACGCCATGATCGATCTTTCGCTAAGTCCACAAGCCGGTTTTTTTGCTTTGATGGCCGGCATTCGAGAACGTATCGGATTTGATTATCGCGGTCGAGGTTTTTGGTTGACGCAAAAAATAAAATTAGCTGGATATGAAGGTAAACCGGTTGCTGATTTTTATTTGGATCTTTTAGAAAAAATGGGCATTCGCGTTCAGGAAAGAAAGCTTTTGTTGGATGTGCAGGCTGAAGACCACGCGTGGGCAGAAAACTTTTTAAGAGCGCAGGGTGTCAATTCTCGCGATACCCTTGTCGCTTGTATCCCCGGAGGTGGTGCCAGCTGGGGAAAAGCCGCAGGATACAAACGATGGCCCGCGCAGAGATACGCAAAATTAGCTGATAAAATTATTGAAAAAAGCCATGCCAAAATTATACTGATAGGAGATGCTTTAGAAGAAATCTTGTGTGAAGAAGTAATGCAGCAGATGGTTTCGCCTTGCATCAAGGTCCTTGGCAAAACGAGCTTAGGTCAGTTCGCAGCACTTTTATCTCGATGCCGTTTAGCCATCGTTAACGACGGTGGGCCGCTCCATGTTGCCGTAGCGGTTGGCGTGCCGACGGTCTCGATCTTTGGCCCCGTGGATGAAAAAGTGTATGGCCCGTATCCGTCGCAGGGTCATCATACCGTGACAGCGTCTGTTCTATGCCGGCCCTGTTATCGGCGTTTTCGGGTGGCTGAATGTTCGCACCGTCAATGTATCAAACGTATTAGCGTAGATGATGTTTTGAGTCGGATCGGAGAGATCATATGAAGGTTCCTTTTGTTGATTTTTTACCGCAATACCAAGAGGTTAAAGATCAGGTCCATGCTGGACTGGAAAAGGTTTTTGAGAGGTCAAATTTTATCTTAGGCCAGGAAGTGAAGGATTTCGAGGCGCAGTTCGCTTCTTATTGCGAAAGCGCGTATGGGATCGGTGTCAACTCGGGAACGGACGCGTTGCATCTTGCCCTGCGCGCATTAGGCGTTCAGCAAGGCGATGAAGTGATCGTCCCATCTTTTACGTTCATCGCGACAGCGCTCGCCGTTAGCTATACAGGGGCTAAGCCTGTCTTTGTAGATATTCAGGAAGATATTTACAATATCGATCCTGAGAAGATCCGAAACGCCATCACGCCAAGAACCAAGGCCATCATGCCGGTCCACCTCTATGGACAGGCAGCGAATATCACGCAGATCGTGAAGATCGCCAAAGAAAAGAATATTGCGGTCATTGAGGACTGTGCTCAAGCGCACGGAGCCTTATATCAAGGCCGAAAGGTCGGGTCATTCGGCTTAGCGGGATGTTTTAGTTTTTATCCCACCAAGGGTTTGGGCGCCTTTGGCGATGGCGGCATGATCGTGACCAGCGATGAAGCTTTTTTTCGCAAGGTTTTGATGTTTCGCGATTATGGACGCAAGGATCGCTACGAACATATTATCAAAGGTTACAATTCGCGGCTTGACACCGTGCAGGCTGTCGTCTTGGCAGCCAAGTTAAAACATTTTGATCGATGGAACGCGATGCGGCAGAAGGCGGCACAGCAATATATAAAGATCTTGAGCACGATCGAAGGCGTTATTGTCCCTGTGACAGCAGAGGGCCGGGGCCATGTTTATCAAACCTTCGTGATTCGCGTGAAGGATCGCGATGCTGTTTGCCAGAAAATGCAGGCAGCCGGTATCGGGGTCTTGATCCATTATCCCATTCCGCTTCACCTACAAAAAGCTTATGAAGAATTAGGATATCGCAAAGGTGATTTTCCGACATCAGAAAAGATCGCCAGCGAAATTTTGTCCATCCCTATGTTCCCGCATATGACCACAGAACAGATCGATAACGTCTGTGATGTTTTACGAAAGAGTGTGACCCCATGAGCAAGATCCCCTTATCTGTTGTTGTGATCGCCAAGAACGAAGAAAAGAACATTGATGAATGTTTTGGCAGTGTGTTCGGCTGGGCGGATGAGCTTGTTTTAGTCGATGACGAGAGCGCCGACCGAACTGTTGAGATCGCTAAAAAATACCAAGCGACGATCTATCATCGTAAGATGGATAACGAAGGGCTTCATCGCAATTGGGCGTATGCTCAGGCGCACAATGAATGGGTCTTGAGCCTGGACGCCGATGAAATGGTCACAGAGGAGCTTAAGCAGGAGATCAGCGCTGTTTTGGCGAATACGCCGTTTCACGCCTTTTCTATTCCGCTGCGTAATTTTATCGGGAGTTACTGGGTACGCCATGGCGGATGGTATCCGGCAGGGAAGTTGCGCCTTTTTATGAAAAACCGATTTAAGTATGAAGAAGTGGGTGTGCATCCGCGTGTTTTTGTCAATGGTCAGACGGGACATCTGACAAAAGATATCGTTCATAAAGGCTATCCTGACTTTGAACATTTTCTCGCCAGCCTCAATCGTCAAACAACGCTTGAGGCGGAAAAATGGATCACGACCGGCCGTCAGATGTCTGGTGGGCGCGCGCTGTGGAGAACGATCGACCGTTTTTTTCGGTCTTTTATTGGGAAGAAAGGGTATAAGGATGGGTTCATCGGGTTTATGATCGCTTTTTTTGCTTCCCTTTACCAAGTCATGAGCTATGCTAAGTATTGGCAGATGAAAAAAGAAGGTGTTAGAAAATGAAGATCGTTTTTTTTGATCGAGACGGTGTCATCAATCAATTTCCAGGCCATGGGAATTATGTGACCAAGGTCAAGGAATTTAAATTTTTGCCAGGAGCCATTGCTTCTATCGTTCAGCTGACCCGTCATGGTTATTCTATTTTTATTGTTTCGAATCAAGCCGGTATTGGGAAAGGTATTTATTCGCGAGACAAGCTGCGACGTATCAATAACTACATGCTGCGTCATATCCGCCAGGCAGGCGGGAGGATCAACAGGGCGTTTTATTGCACACATCGCTCAGATGCTGATTGCGATTGTCGAAAACCCCGCATCGGATCCGTTAAACGTGCGATGCAGCTGATGAAGAAACCATTAGCCAAGGCACGCTACGCGTATTTTGTCGGTGACGACCGGACGGATATTGAGGCAGGTCACAATGCCAAATGCAAAACTATTTTTGTCCTTTCAGGAAAAAATACGACAGCTGATGTCGTCAAGTCATGGCGCGTAAAGCCAGATCTTATCGCCAAAACCATAGTTGAGGCAACCCACATCATTATCAATGAAAATACTCATAGTCCACGCCAGCGCCGGCGCCGGTCATAGCAAAGCGGCTGAAGCCGTTTTTAACGGCCTCAAGAAGCACACCACTCATGATGTGCGCTGCGTTGATGTCCTCGACCATACGAATCCTTTCTACAAAGACCTTTATCGCAAGACCTACATCATCTTGATCTCACATTTATCTTTGGTATGGGCATTTTTCTTCTGGTTGGCGGATATTCGCTTACTTTTGCCATTGGTGCAGGTCGTGCGGCGGGTCTTTAATCATATTAACGGCAGGAGATTCGAAGCATTCCTTACGCAAGAGAATTTTGACTATGTGATCACGACCCACTTTTTCTCAACGGAAGTCGTTTCGGCCTTGAAGGGAGAGAAAAAGATCACCTCTAAGCTGATCTGCGTGGTCACAGATTATGACGCGCATAGCATTTGGCTGGGCCAGCATGTGGATCATTATGCGGTTGCTTGCGCGTACACAAAGAACAAACTTCTTTCTTTGGGCGTGGACGAAGAGAAGATCGCTGTCACTGGCATTCCGGTCGATGAGAAATTTTTGACCTCTTATGAAAAAGGTTCCTTGCGTTCTCGCTTGGGGCTCAAGCCAGATATGTTCACAGTCCTTATCGCCACGGGCTCTTTTGGTATTGGCCCCATCGAAGACATCGTCCGTCAGCTTTCAGATATCCAGTGCGTAGTCGTCTGCGGGCATAATCAGAAACTGTGCACCACGCTTTCAGCGCAACAGTTTCCTAACGCCAAGATCTGCGGTTTTATCAACAACATGCAGGAATATATGATGGCGGCTGATGCTTTGATCACGAAACCCGGTGGGCTTTCCATCTCTGAGGCGCTCGCTGTTGGCTTGCCGTTGATATTTTTTAGCGCTATCCCTGGGCAGGAAACGAATAATATCAAGGTCTTGCAGGAATTTGGTGTTGGCGCAAGCGGTCTTTCGATCGAAGGGATCGCGGCAGAGATCCACAAGTTGAGCAATGACCCCATGTACCTTAAGAACGCTAAAACCAATATTGAAAAAATAGCCCGTCCCCATTCTGTTTGTGATATCATCAAGCTGATCTCGTAACCCTTGGTATTCTCAACATTCATGAAAAATTCCGTTGCTCAAGTTGTTTTTGATCTTCCCGTGGAAGGGCCTTTTGATTATGATATCCCACAGATGCTTCAGCCTTCGATCCAGGTCGGCCACAGGGTCTTGGCGCCTTTCCATGTTAAGACATTGATCGGCTATGTTGTCGCGCTCAAGGACGAGAGTGCATTCCCTCAGCTCAAGTCTATCCTAAAAGTTTTGGATCAGAACCCTGTCGTCTCCATGACGATGCTTCAATATGCCAAAGATTTTTCTCAGGAGTATTATTGCTCGCTGGGCGAAGCGATCGCCACATTCTTGCCTTCTAATTTCAAAAAGCGTAAAAAAGGGATCGATTTTTCTATCGGCACCTCACAGCGCAACGATACGCTGGCGCGCACAATGGTCATCCGCGATGAATCGCTTTGTAGTTTTTGGCCGGCCGTCTCAGAGCCTATTGCGGCAGCGATCGAAAAGAATCAGCAGGTCATGATCATTGTGCCGGAAAACGATCATATTCCTGACCTCGCGCAGCAGGTCCAAAAAAGATTCGCGCGGCCTTTGGCGATCTTTGATAAGGAGGCAAGCAGCAAAGACCAGGAAAGGGACTGGATCGCTATCCAGGAAGGAAAATGTTGCTTTGTCCTCGGGAGCCGATCTGCGATCTTTGCGCCGGCTCAACGATTAGGATTGATCATCATGCTGGAGGAGAACAATTTTTCGTACAAGCAGGATCAAACACCTTTTTATCATGCCCGTCAGGCAGTGTTGCTGCGTGCGAGATCTGAGAATATTTCTTTGATCTTCATTAATCGCTTTGTGAGCGTGCAACTTCAGCATATGGTCCAGAAGGAAAAGATAGCCGTCACGCAGGTACGATCTAGGGCGCACGCACCGACCAAGCAACTGATCGATCTGTCCAATTATAAATACCGCAAGAATCAGGCCATTTCAATTCCTTTGCAATGCGCTATCGAGAGAACATTGGCTCAGAAAGGGAAAGTCCTTTTGGTAATGAATAAAAAAGGATTTGGCAGTTTTGGTTCCTGCGCGAAATGCCAGCACGTCTTGAAGTGTCCACGCTGCGATGTCCCTTTGACTTTTTTGTATCAAGAGCAAAAGATCGTCTGCCGTCATTGTCAATATAAGGCTGATCGTCCATCCGCATGTCCTCAGTGCCAGGGGGCGTATGTGAATTTTAGCGGGATGGGGATCGAAAAGCTGGAAAGTGAAGTTTCGAGACTTTTTCCGTCAGCCAAGGTTCAATGTTATTCGAACGACACGGATAAGCCGTCTGAGCATTGTGATATCATTATTGCCACACAGATCTTTACACGGCTTTACGCAAGGACGTTCCAGATCTCATGTGTTATGGATGTTGATTCTGAGCTCAACCGTCTTGATTTTCAGGCCGCGGAAAAAACATTTGCCTTGCTGACAGATCTCGAAGCGATGACACAAGATACACTTTATGTTCAAGCGCGTTTAAAAGATAATGACTGCTTGAAAACATTCTTAAAGAACAAGATAAAGGATTTTTATAAGCAAGAGCTTGCGTTGCGGCGCGAACTACAATTTCCTCCTTTCGTTCATTTAGCGCAGATCGTTACGCGCTCGATGAACAGTCAGGCGGCTTTTCAACGATCGCAGCGCCTTTATGAGGAGTTCATGAAAAAGAGCGGAAAGAGGTTCAGCTTTGCCGAGCCGCAAGTTTTATCGTTAGCGCGATTGCGCGATCAGTATCGGTTTGCTATAGTAGCCAAGAGCCGTTCACGGAGCCATTTGATGCGTTTTATCCGGACAACGCTCAAACATGTTAAAAAAGCAGGCCCAACGACAACCGTGGTCAATATGGAGCCCTGATCCATGAGGATCGTTTTTTTTGGAAGTGATGATCTGGCAAAAGAATGCTTGGAAGCGATTGTGCGCTGTGCTGGCCATAGCGTTCTGGCGTGCGTCACACAACCGGACCGTCCTAAGGGCCGGGAACTGCAGATCACCTCAACAGCTGTTAAAGATTTTGCGATAAAAAATAATATCGCTGTATTACAGCCGTTAGACTTGGCGGATCAGGATTTTATAACAAAGTTACGTTTATTGGGGGCGGATCTGTTCGTTGTGATCGCTTATGGCCGTATCTTAACGGCAGAAGTCCTCGCGCTCCCTCGGATCTTCGCTGTTAATCTTCATGCCTCTTTGTTGCCTAAATATCGAGGAGCCGCGCCTATTAATTGGGCCTTGATCAACGGGGAGGTCGAAACAGGGTTATCCGTGATCAAGATAAGTCCCAAGCTGGACGAGGGGGATATCGTCGCGCAGCAACCCATCGCTATTGACATAATGGATGACGCTGTGATTTTAAAGGAAAAGATGAAGAGCGCAGGCCCGCGTTTTTTGCTGGATGTTTTGCGGGATATCGAACAGGGTGAATTTTGCCTGATGAAGCAAAACAGCCTGCGCGTCAGCCTGGCGCCTAAGCTTTCCAAGGAGATCGGCAGGATCGACTGGAAAAAGGATGCTATAGCGATCCATGATCTTGTGCGCGGGCTTATTCCGTGGCCGGGTGCGTATACCTATTTTGAAGATAAAGCGTTAAAGATCCTGCAGACAAAGATCATCGCTCCAGAATATCCGCAAGGTGTTCCCGGAGAGGTATTGGCTGTTTTAAAGGACGGATTTGTCGTGCGCGCAGGCCGTGGCGCCTTGCTTGTCAAAAAGGTCCATTTGGAGTCGTCCCGCTCGATGGACGCGAAAAGTTTTGTCGCAGGGCATAAGTTGTCCGTCGGGTTCCGATTTTCTTGAGCAGTAAGCAAAACTTTCAAGAAACAATTTTCGTCACGCTTGCCTTTATGTTATAATCACCTCACGTTATAAAGGATATTATGCAAGAACTTCGCAAAGACCCCATTATTGGACGCTGGGTCATTATCGCTACCGGTAGGGCGCGTAGACCTGGAACGTTCATCGCTTCGGACAAAAGTAGCCTCGACCCTCAATCTCTAAAAAAATGCCAATTCTGTGAAGGCAACGAGATGCAAACCCCTCGAGAAGTCTTCGCTGTTCGCAAGAGCGGATCCAAGGTCAATATGCCTGGCTGGAGTGTGCGCGTGATCGAAGATAAGGCTCCGATCTTCAAAGAAGATGTCAGCCTTAAGCCTAAAATGCAGGGACTCTACGAAGTGTTGGATGCCCATGGGGTCCACGAGATCGTTGTAGAATCGCCCGATCACGTCGCTAACATGGCTGATCTGGATGCAAAGCAGATCAAGCATGTTATTGACGCTTATGTTGACCGTATCGAGACATTAGAAAAGGACACAAGCTTGCGTTATGTCCTAGCGCACAAGAATTATAATTGGTCCCGTGATAATCAGAATATCCCGCACACGCACTCTCAGCTGATCGCTACTCCTGTTATTCCGATGCGCGTCCGCGAGGAATTAAAAGGTGCTCGCAAATATTATGATTACCATGAGCGATGCATTTTTTGTGACCTGATCAAGCAGGAATGCAGCGATCGACGGCGCATTGTGACGGAAAATGATGATTTCATAGCGCTTGTTCCATTCGCGTCGCGTTTTCCTTTTGAAATGTGGATCCTGCCCAAGCAGCATCATGCTTATTTCTGGAAAGGGGTGAAAGGCCAAGAAGCTTCCTTGGCGCAAACCCTTAAGGAAGTATTGGCGCGGTTGAAAGAAGGCGTCAACGATCCCGCGTATCATTTTGTGATCCACACAGGGCCTTTTTCGCGTAAAAAAGGAGAAGGCTGCGAGTTTGATACTATCGAAAAGGATTATCATTGGCATATTGAGGTCATTCCGCGGTTAACGCATACGGCAGGGTTTGAAAAAGGAACAGGGTTTTATATTTGTCCTATCCCACCGGAGGATGCCGCTGGATATTTGCGAGAGGTTGAGATCTAATGGGAGAACTACGGCGAGATCCTGTCGTTGGGCGTTGGGTTATCGTGAACACCCTTAATTCGCTCAAGCCTCAGGATTATGAAAAAGAAACACGAGAGCTTCATCAGGAAGGGGTATGTCCGTTTTGTCCTGGCAGAGAAAGCCGAACACCTCCGGAGATAGAAGCGGTACGGTTTGATGGTAGTTATCCGAACGCGCCGGGTTGGAGCGTGCGTGTTGTCCCTAATCGTTTTCCAGCGCTGGATATTCATGGCGATATCGAAAGACGCGCGATTGGCTTGTTCGATATGTGTAATGGTATTGGCGCCCATGAGATCATTGTCGAGACGCCTAGCCATACTAAGGATTGCCCGGACCTTAATGAGCAGGAGATGCTTCAGGTCGTTAATAAGTACTGTAGCCGTGCCGGGGATCTAGCGCGGGACAAGCGTTTTGAATATATCCTTATTTTTAAGAATTATGGCTCGGCCGCTGGCGCGAGCCTTGAACATGCCCATAGCCAGGTCATCGCTCTTCCTATGGTGCCTAAATATGTCGCCGAATCTTTAGAAGGTTCGCAAAATTATTTTGAACATAATAAACGTTGCATCTATTGCGATATGATAGCCCAAGAGAAGAAGGACGGCACGCGTGTGATCGCTGAAAATGATGATTTCTTGTGCTTTGCGTCCTTTGTTTCTCGTTTTTCGTTTGAATCATGGATCATGCCAAAATTCCATCAGGCGAATTTCGCTGAAATGAACGATGGACAGCGATATAATTTAGGGTGCATGTTAAAAGATATCCTACGGCGTAACAGGATTTGTTTGGGCAACCCGTCATATAATTTCTTTATTAACACGGCGCCGACAAAATACAAGCATCATCATAGCTATCACTGGCATATTGAAATTATCCCAAAGCTCACGAATATGGCCGGATTCGAGTGGGGGACGGGGTTTTATGTTGTTTTGACGGATCCAGCCGACGCTGCCAAATATTTACGGCAGGCCGCATAACATTCCCGCGTTCAGCCAATCCCTTGTTTTAAGATCGATAAGCGCTTGACTAAACTTAAGGAATGACTATAATAGATTTTCTTAACTAGGCCTAATTCTAAAAATTAATCTTTCAAGGAGGAGAGATATGAAGATAGGTATCAATGGTTTTGGGCGCATCGGACGTTTGGTCTTTCGCGCAGCCGTCCAGCAAAAAGGCGTTGAGGTTGTCGCGATCAACGATCTTTTTGACGCTGATTATTTAGCGTATATGTTGAAATATGATTCGACCCATGGCGCGTTCAAAGGCACGATCCAGGTGGAAAGCCCAAGCTGTATCGTTGTCAATGGGAAAAAAGTGCGCGTGACAGCGGAAAAAGACCCTGCCAATCTAAAATGGAATGAGGTTGGGGCGGATTATATCGTTGAATCCACAGGATTGTTTACCGAGACGGAAAAGGCCAAAGGGCACTTAGCGGCTGGTGCGAAAAAAGTCATCATTTCCGCTCCATCCAAGGACGCTCCGATGTTCGTTATGGGTGTTAATGAAAAAAGTTATACAAAGGACATGAATGTCGTTTCTAACGCTTCGTGTACGACCAACTGCTTAGCTCCTGTTGCTAAGGTCCTTAATGATAAATGGGGTATCGTGGAAGGATTGATGACGACATGCCACGCGATCACCGCGACCCAAAAGACAGTCGACGGCCCTTCTAAGAAAGATTGGCGAGGCGGGCGCGGCGCGTCACAAAATATCATTCCTTCATCCACTGGCGCCGCCAAAGCGGTCGGCAAGGTCATTCCATCTTTGAACGGAAAATTGACAGGGATGGCTTTACGCGTTCCTGTTGCGGATGTGTCGGTCGTTGATCTTACTTGCAAGTTGGCAAAGCCAGCGGCATGGGACGCGATCAAGGCTGAAATGAAGAGAGCTTCTGAAAATGAGCTTAAAGGAATTTTAGGCTATACAGAAGAAGCGGTTGTCTCCAGCGATTTCATTGGCGATTCGCGCACATCTATTTTTGACGCCGATGCAGGTATTGCCTTAAATGACACGTTCGTGAAGGTTGTTTCATGGTATGATAACGAATGGGGTTATTCATGCAAGGTGATCGATCTGATCCAGTATATTGATTCTGTGAAGTAATTTTGACATGATGTGTTTTTAGAAAAGCGCCCCGCAGGATTTCTGCGGGGCGCTTTCTTTTCCATAAAACATGCTTTATCTTGTCAAGTTTTTTGAGTACAATAAAACAATATGGAAAGCCAGAAGATCGAACAAAGAAGACTTACATTTACCCTTTTAGGCTTTGCCCTAGTTTTCTTTTTGATGCCTTTTGCTGAGGTCCGGCCACTCCCGTTCCATTTAACGGCCTTCGTTCTCACCCTCGTTCTTTTTCTGAGTTCCAGGATCCTTCCTGCATCGTCAAAATATAAATGGTTTCTTATTATTTTATCTATCTTAGCGCTATGTTTTGATCTGTTGCTTTTGATCACATTTCACCCTCTCTTGGAATTCTTTCTTATTTTTTCTTCACATGGGATCTATACTGTTTGCCTGGGGGCCTGCGTCTGGCTTCTTGTAAGGAATCTTGCCAGTACCGAACATAATCCTAAAAGCTTGTTAAAGAGCGGCATTTGCGGTTATCTTTTACTTGGCTTCTTTTGGATGGAGATTTACACTTTCATTAGCGCGTTAAATCCTTCGATCTTTTCGGGTGTGTCTGTTCATAATGTTTCTTTCTTTTATTTTAGTTTCTTTGCTTTAAGTTTTCTTACTGGACAGGGCACATTTGCCGCTTGTCATCCTGTGGCATATCATCTTGTCGGCCTTGAGGCCTTGACAGGGCAGGTATTCCTTTTCTTTTTTATTGCCCGCTTGGCCATCCTTTCGTATAGTTACGAAGCTCGTAGGTAAAATATGACACATAAGCTAGTTCTTGTTCGCCATGGCGAGAGCATTTGGAATCAAGAAAACCGTTTTACGGGATGGACAGATGTCGACTTGTCCCAAAGAGGGATCAGGGAAGCCCGTGATGCTGGTCGCCTGCTTAAGAAAGAAGGTTTTTGTTTTGATATCGCTTTTACATCCGTTCTAGTGCGCGCGACACACACGCTTGATATCGTGTTGCAGGAGCTTGGCCAGGGAATGATCCCGATCTACCGCTCTTGGAGGCTCAACGAGCGTCATTATGGATCCTTGCAAGGCCTGAATAAAGCTGAAATGGCCGCGCAATATGGCGAGGAACAGATACAGATCTGGCGTCGCAGTTATGATATCAAGCCTCCCGCGCTCACATCCGATGACGCGCGATATCCTGGAAAGGAAGAGAAATACAAGGACCTGCCCTCATCAGACCTTCCTCTGGCAGAAAGTCTGAAAGATACGATCAGTCGTTTTCTACCGTATTGGCATCAGACGATCCTTCCCGCGCTTGTAAATGGTCAACGTGTTTTGATCGTGGCCCACGGCAACAGCTTGCGCGCCTTGGTCAAGCATCTTGATCGTGTTTCAGATGATGACATCATCAAGCTGAACATTCCCACAGGGATCCCTCTTGTCTATGAACTTGATCAGAAATTAAGGCCTTTGTCTCATTATTATCTTGGAGATCCTGAGAGTGTCCGTAAAGCCGCAGACGCGGTCGCTCATCAAGGAAAAAGCGCATAATACTTTGTAAAGCAATAGGTTAAGCGTCTTTTTGTCCTGCTATTAAGATTATTATTGATATATAAAATTAATATTTGTATAATACAACCCTCGATTCGTCCAAGATCAAATAAGGAGGTCTTATGGGTGTTCTACACTTGAATGGAGAGAATTTTTCGAGAGAAGTTTTGCAATCAACGGTTCCTGTTCTGGTCGATTTTTGGGCTGAGTGGTGCGGGCCTTGTCGCATGATGGGCCCCGTGATCGATGATATCGCCAAGGAGCTAGACGGAAAGATCAAAGTGGGGAAAGTGAATGTTGATGAAGCTCAAGATCTAGCAGGCCAGTATGGCATCATGTCGATCCCCTCGCTGCTTGTGTTCAAGGATGGCGAGGTGGTTGAGCAGTCAGCCGGTGCTATGGCCAAAGAGACGCTTTTGCAGAATCTTAGAAAATATTTATGAGCAAGAAAAGGAAGCATTATGTTGATCACAGTTCTTAAGTCGAAGATCGCAAACGCGAAGGTTACCCAGTCAGAACTATATTATGAAGGCAGCATTTCCGTTGATAAGGATATTCTCGCTGCCGCAGACATTTTGCCTGGTGAAAAGGTCGAAGTTTTGAACGTCAACAATGGTTCTCGGATCGAAACATACACGATCGAAGCCAAGGCAGGTTCAGGCGTTTTTTGCTTGAACGGTCCGGCGGCACGCTCAGGCTGTGTAGGGGACACGTTGATCATTTTGAGTTATGGCCTTGTTGAGAAAGACCAAACTAAACCATACAAAGCAAAGCTTGTTTATCTAGATGATCACAACAAAATTAAAAATTAGGACCTTTGGCGATCCCTGCCTGCGTCAAAGATCCGCTTGCGTCAAGAAGGTCGGTCCAGCCGAGCGCATGTTGATCGAGGCCATGCTAGCTACGATCGGCGAAAAAGAGACGGATATTGGACTTGCCGCGCCACAAATAGGCATCAATAAGCAGATCTTTGTTGTTGATCTTCCTGATTTTCCCCATGTTTTTGTTGATCCAAAGATCACCAGGACAGAAGGTAAAGAGACGATGGAAGAAGGATGTTTAAGCTTCCCCGGGATCGCGTTCAAGGTGACACGGCCTCGCAAGATTTGGCTTGATTATCTTGACGAATATAATAATCCGCGCCATTTGGAGTGCGAGGGATTCTACGCGCGCGTTGTCCTGCATGAGACAGACCATCTGAATGGAAAATTACTTGTTGACCATGCGACAAGAAAAGAGGCTGAAGAAAAAAAGGACCTTCTTGGTCAGCTAGAGAATAAGACACGAGAAGCTCTTAAGGCCAATGGTTAGTGAGCAAGCAGGATGAATCGACTTCCGTCATGGTTTCGGCAACCTTTTCCAGAGCAAGAAAAGGTTTTAAATTTTAAGGCTTTTCTAAAAAGTAAACATGTTTACACTGTCTGCCAAGGCGCGCATTGTCCTAATTTGACCCGCTGTTGGCAGCAAAAAGTCGCGACATTCATGATCTTAGGCGATGTCTGCACGCGGGCTTGCCGTTTTTGCGCTGTGACATCAGGCACGCCTAAGGCCGTTGATGAAAAAGAGCCATTTGCAATAGCTGACGCTGTGCGAGATGCAGGGCTTGATTATGTTGTCCTTACATCTGTAACACGTGACGATCTTAAGGATCAAGGCGTGGATCAGTTTTGCAGGACAATGAGCGCGATCCGTTCGCATCGAGAAGAAGCCTGCATTGAGGTCTTGGTTCCTGATCTTCGCGCGGATCCTTTGCTGATCCAGAAGATCATCGAGTGCGCGCCTCAGGTCTTTGGGCACAACATTGAAACGGTCAAAAGATTGTCGTCTGTCTTTAGGCCTCAAGCGGACTATCATCGTTCTTTGAAGGTGTTGCGCATCGCCAAGGATCACGCCCCTGGCATTTTCGTGAAATCTGGCTTGATGCTCGGCCTGGGTGAAACGGACGCCGACATCATGGAAGCGATGCGTGAACTCTTGGATCACGGATGCGATATTTTAACATTGGGACAATACCTATCTCCCTCGCGGACATCAAGACATATTGTCGTCCAGCGCTTTGTCCATCCTGATGATTTTCAGCGCTACAAGGATAAGGCTTTAGCTCTAGGTTTTAAAGGTGTGGTCAGCGGCCCTTTGGTGCGTAGTTCGTATATGGCTAAAGAAATGTATGAGGCATGTTGTGCTAAAAATTTGGCGGCAGGAAGAACATTGATATGAAGAAGAAAATGAAAGAAGCTGTGTCTTTTCTTTTGCGTTTCGGTTTAAGCGCAGCGCTGTTGGTTTATCTATTTTATAAGGCGGATATTTCTAAAACATGGGAAATCGTCAAGAGCGCAAACATAGCCTACCTTCTGCTGGGTTTGCTGTTCACATTTCTGATCTTTGGCATCATTTTATTGCGTTGGCTTGTGATCATTTGGCATATGCGGATCACGATGCCCATAGGGAATGTCATTCGCTGGTTCTTTATCGGGAATTTTTTTAATCTTTTTTTGCCGACATCTTCAGGAGGAGATGTGATCAAAACCATCGGGCTGTGTAAGGATACGCCAGACAGGGCCAAGGTCGTTGCCTCTGTGCTGCTGGACCGTGTTTTTGGTTTTATCGGGATCATTCTTGTCGCATTTGTTTCTTATTTCGTGGCGCGTAAGATCGCCCAAGATCGCCTTCTTTTGTTCGTGATCGTTGGGCTTTTGTTCATTTCCTGGAGTGGCCTACTGTTTTTGCTGAATGAAAAACTTTATACATGGGCTTGCGGGATCTTTAACCGTTTCCCCAGAGCAAAAGAGAAATTGCTGAAACTGCATCATGCGATCGCCTTGGTCCGCGGAAAACTTTTTTTTATGATGCTGGTCATTTCCATGTCTTGTTTAGCGCAGATCATCTTAGGTGTGACGTTCTTTTTTACGGCTAAGGCCTTGCATCAAGATGTGGAATTGATCTATTGCATAGCCTTCGCGCCTCTAACATGTGTTGCGGCCGCGATGCCTTCCATTGGAGGGTTGGGTTTTAGAGATTTCGGATCTGTCTTTTTATTTACGAAGGTCGGCATGTCAACAGCGGCAGCCATGAGCTTAAGCTTGATCAATTTTTCGTACGTGGTGGCCGTAGGCCTTGTGGGAGCGATCGTCTATGTCTGTTCAATATTTTCTGGACGGGTACAACGTGATCCATCAGATCCCGGCTCTAGCCTGTAAAAAAAGTTTACGTGAGGCACGGGAATCTTTGATCAGGCTTTTGGTCACGGGCAATTTTTCAGGAAGCGTTCGCAACCGCTTGACCGTTGTTTTTGATGGGCAACCGGGCGTGGATCATGTTGGAACTTCTTCCTTTGTCAAGGTTGTCTTTTCAACATCTCAAAGCGCGGATGATCTGATGCGGGCTATGGTCGAGAGATCCTCGACAAAGAAAAGCATCTACGCGATCACCGATGATAAGGCGCTCGCGCAAAGCATCAGGGCCTTAGGCGCGAGGACGATCCGCGTGAAAGAGTTTTTCGCGTCGGTGATGCCCAGCACAAAGGCATCGTCACGACAACAGCGGGTAGCGCGCTCAACCGAAGAAAAATATATTTCGGCAACAGAGGCTTCTCAGATCAACGATGAACTTGAGGGTATCTGGCTCAAATAGCATATGCAGAAGATCGACCTTTTCTTCTTTTATCGCCAAACTTTTTTGATCATTGCGCAAAAACTTTCTGGGTTTGGGCGGGCTTTGTATTTTTTTGCGGATGTGTGTTCGCTGGGGCTTAAAGGAAAGATCCGCTTGAGCGAACTGATGAAACAGATCTATGAGCAGGGAATGCAGTCCGTTGTGGTTGTGGCCCTAACATCGGCCGCGACAGGTATTGTTTTAGCGTTACAAGGATATATGATGCTGGAACGCTTTGGCGCGAAAGAAAAAGTTGCCTCTCTTGTCGCTTTGTCGTTGGTGCGAGAACTCAGCCCTGTCTTTACATCGCTTATTTTTTCCGGAAAAGCGGGGGCCCGCGTGACAGCGGAATTGGGCGCGATGAGCGTGAACAATCAGATCACCGCAACGAAAGTGATGGGTGTGGACCCGCTAGAATTCCTTGTTCTACCTCGCATGTTGGCTTGCGTCTTGGTCCTGCCGATCCTTGTTGTGTTCTCGCAGGTCATCGGTATTATGGGTGGATATTTGGTCGCTGTTTTTCAGGCAGATATTCCAGGATCGTTCTATATCCATCAAACGCTGCGTTCGATCAATTATGTTGATTTTCTTAGTGGCTTTATCAAAACATTCTTTTTCGCGATCTTGATCGGATGGGTTTGTTGTTACCAAGGCTATTACACCAAGGGCGGCTCGATCGGCGTCGGCCATTACACGACCCGCGCCGTAGCTTTTGCTTATATTTTTGTTGTTTTATCCAACACGGTCCTAACAAAGATCATCTTAACTTTTTGGGGATAAAGGAGGGTTCTGTGAGGCGTTTATTATCGCGAGAGATGATTTTCCTTTTTTGTTTGGTTTTTTGTTTCGGATGCGCGGGAACGCTCAGCGGGGCTAGCCGTGGACGCTACGCTTTTCCCAGCAGTGAGCCGGAGTGGATCCGTAACGGCGACCCGATCATCTTTGAAGGCCAATCGTGGTATCCTCAGGATGATGTGGATGTTTTTTTAGATAGCGAGGTGTATCTTTTAGGGGAATATCAAGGGGTTCAATTTTTCGCAAGCAAGATAGACGTTCGTCCTTATGATAAGTTATATACAAAATTTAACGAAAATCGATACCGTAGCTATCAACAGAAATATAATGATTAAGATATCGCATTTATATAAAAGCCTTAACCGGGAACTTGTGCTTAAAGATATCGACCTGACCATCAACGATTCGGAGATCTGGGTCATCTTAGGTCAAAGCGGTGTGGGCAAAAGCGTCCTGTTGCAGCATATGATCGGCTTATTCCATCCTGATCAAGGCGCGATCGAGATCAATGGTTTACGGTTAGACCATCTCACGGCTCAGCAATGGCTGGACCTGCGGCGCACGATGGGATATCTTTTTCAAGAAGGCGCTTTGTATGATTTCATGACGGTCTTTGAGAATGTCGCGTTCCCTCTGCAGGAACATACCGCGCTGTCTGTTTTAGAGATCAAGGCTAAAGCCGAGAATATTCTACAGCTTGTTGGGTTGGAAGGCGTTGAACGCAAATATCCCGCTCAGCTCAGTGGCGGGATGCGTAAGCGGGTCGCTTTGGCGCGGGCTGTGATCTTGGATTCAAAGATCCTTTTTTGTGATGAACCGACGTCGGGCCTAGATCCGATCTTAAGCCGGGATATATCGAACTTGATCAGGGATATTTCTCGGCATTTTCGAACAACGACCGTTATTGCCTCGCATGATATTGCTAACGCTTTTCGCATCGCGGATAAGGTCGCGATCTTAAAAGACGGCCAGGTTGTCGCTCAGGGAACGCCTCAGGAAGTCCGGGCGAGCCAAAATGATTTTGTTAGGGAATTTATTCATTAAACGAGAGGGCTTATGGAGCAAAAAGAGTTTTCCAGGAATTTTTACGCGGGTTTATTCTTTTTGATCGGTGTCGTTTTGATCTGCGTTGTGGTCTTGTCGATCGGTATGGATAAAGGGATCATGCGTTCAAAATTCAAGATGCGCGTTCTATTCTCAGAAGTCGGAGGGCTTGTGGTGGGTGCTCCGGTCCGTTTGTCAGGGGTCAATGTCGGGACTGTTGCCAGGATCGATTTTTTGAGCCAGGAGTTTGATGGGCGCAACGTAGAAGTCGTTTTGAATCTCTATGACCGCTATAAGGATCAGCTGGCCGCCAGCGAAAGCTTTCAGATCAAGACAGAAGGCATGCTAGGGCAGAAATTCGTTCAGATCAACAAAAGCAGTGAAGGGTCTCGTCGACGGATCGACCTGAACAAGCCTGTAGTTGGAGAGGATCCTTTAGACGTTCAGGACCTAGCTAAGACATTCGGCCAGACCGCGCTCTCGCTTCAAGAGACCGCCAAGGCGATCGACTCCATGATGGTGGAGGTCAAGGACCGGTTCAAGACGATCAAGCGTATCTTGAACCGTATAGAACAGCGTTTGATCGATGGGACATTGTTCAGGGTTTTTTAGTTGTCCTGGCAAGGGTCCTGGCTGTGTTCGTATCAGCAATGTACTAACATATTTAACAAGGAGGATGTATGTTCGTTTTTAGCAATTTTGTCTTTGCTTTGGCGCGAGTCGTTGAGATCCTGCTCACTCTTTTTTATTGGCTTATCCTGATCCGGGCCCTTATTAGCTGGGTCAATCCGGATCCTTCGAATACGATCGTTGTGCTTTTACACAAGACGACAGAACCTGTCCTGGAGCCGATCCGCCGTTTTTTGCCGATGTCCGCTATTGATCTATCACCGATCGTAGCTTTTTTGATGATCATTTTTTTAAGGTCATTTCTTGTGTCAACGCTTTTTGATCTCGGATATCGATTACGTTAATCTTGTTATAGTAAGGAGTCACGCATGTTCGATCAGATGAAGAAATTGATGGAAATGAAGCAGCAGGCGGATAAAATAAAGCGTCAGCTGGAAACAATGCGCGCTGAGGTCCAGGATGTCGACGGCATTCAGATCGTCATTGACGGCGCCCAACGTTTTCATTCCATCACGATCAATGAGCAGCTCATTGATCTTAAGCGTAAAGAAGCGCTTGAGCGTGATCTGGTCAAAAGTTTAAACAAAGCGATCGCGCGATCGCAATCCATGGCCGCGGACCAGATGAAGGGGATGATGGGTCTTGGCGGGTTACCTGGTTTTTAATCAACAAACATCATTACCCGAAAGTGAGGAGTTGTTATGCCGTATGATAAATCGTTAGATATGGAAGTCTTTAAAGAAACCAAAGAGTTTGAAGACACGCGCGTGACCGTTGGCGTTTTTTCCTATAATGGAGGGGAAAAGAAACTTCAGATCTCTCGTGAAAATAGGACCGCGGAAGAATGGCGCTTTGCCAAGCTTGGACGCATGACCAGACAGGAAGCCCAGGAAGTACTTCCAGTTTTGACAAAGGCGCTGCAGAGCATGTAAATGATCCTGGGCAGGACGAGGATCTGCTCGTCCTGCCCAGTCATATAACAAAAGGATGGGACATGGCCGGTGAAGTTTATTTGACAAAAGAAGGGTACGAAAAATTACAGACAGAGCTTGAGCGCCTTAAGACCGTTGAACGCAACAAGATCTCAAGGGCGATCGGTGAGGCGCGGCTTCTAGGTGATATCTCCGAGAACGCTGAGTATGACGCGGCCAAGGACGCGCAGGCGCACTGTGAGGCCCGCATCGCGGAGCTTGAGGAAAAATTGTCCCGCGTGCGTATCATCGACAATGAAGATATTCCCAAGGATAAAGCTTTTATAGGCGCTTTCGTCACGATCGTTGACGTTGATTCCGGGTCGAAAGATCGTTATATGCTGGTTTCGCCGGAAGAATCTGATTATGAATCCGGCAAGATATCGATCCAGTCACCGATAGGCAAAGCATTGTTAGGCCGGCAGGTAGGTGAGGCCATCGAGATCAATGTTCCAGCGGGAACCTTAAAGTATAAAATAACAAAGATCGAACGATAACGAGGTGTTCATGGTTTCTATCGGCGTTGTTGGATGCGGGCATTGGGGGCCGAATCACATTCGCATCTTCTCTCAGGTCTCAGGCGCGAAAGTGAGTATGTGCTCAGACCTTGATGAGGCACGCTTGCAGGCGGTCAGCGCGTCTTTTCCTGACATTCAGACGACAAAGGATTATAAAAGGATCTTAGGTAACCCCGCTATCGATGCTGTTTGCATCGCGACACCCACGGCAACACATTATCATCTTGTAAAAGAAGCGTTGCAGGCTGGTAAGCATGTCCTCTGCGAGAAACCATTGAGTCTGCAGGCATCAGAGTGCTTAGAATTAAAGAGTTTAGCTGATCATCAGGGCAAGATCTTGGCCGTAGGCCATATCTTTTTATTCAACGAGGGGATCCGTAAGCTTAAGGAATATATTCAGTCAGGGGAATTAGGTAATATTTATTACGCGCATTCTGAAAGGACGAACTTAGGGCCTTTTCGTTATGATGTCAACGCTCTTTGGGACCTGGCGCCTCATGATCTTTCGATTTTTAACTATCTTTTTGATGGCGCTGCGACCAGCGTATCCGCCAGAGGCCAGAAATGTTTGAACACTCCCTTGGATGATCTCGCGTTCGCGACCTTGGAATATCCACACAACGTGCTTGTCAATATCCACGTCAGCTGGCTTGATCCGCGTAAGGTGCGCCAGATCACGATCGTTGGTGATAAAAAAATGGTTGTCTGGGATGACCTGGACAATCTAGGCCCTATCAAGCTTTATGATAAGCATGTTGAAAAGACCCAGGTTTTTTATCAAACGTATGGCGATTTTCAGCTTTTATCCAAAGAAGGAAGTATCACGATCCCCAAGGTTTCCGCGCGGGAGCCTCTCAGGACTCAGAACCAATATTTTATTGATTGTATCAACAAAAAGATGTCCGCAGGCCTGATCGACGCGCAAAAAGCCTTTGATATCGTTCGCACATTGGAGGCGATCCAGAGGTCAATGGATAGCGGCGGACACCCCATGAAGGTTGAATGATATGAAATATTTTAAACACCCCAAGGCCCTTGTTGGCAAAAAAGCCGTGATCAAAGAGAAGACCCGTATCTGGGCGTTCGTGAATGTTCAAGACGGTGCCCGTATCGGCGCTCATTGCAATATCGCGGATCATTGCTTTATCGAAAAAGGGGTTGTGATCGGCGATCATGTCACGGTCAAGAACGGTGTGGCATTGTTCGATGGAGTTAAGATCGAAGATGATGTTTTTTGCGGGACAAATGTCGTTTTTATTAATGACCGTCGTCCGCGCAGTCATCGCAAGGATGTCTGGACCTTAGAGTCGACGACCGTTAAAAAGGGTGCCACGATCGGCAGCAATGCGACCATTCTTTGCGGGCTGACGATCGGCATGTACGCGTTCGTTGGCGCGGGAAGCGTTGTCACAAAAGATATTCCCGCCTACGCATTGGTCGCTGGCAATCCGGCGAAGATGATCGGCTACGCGTGTCGCTGCGGACGAAAGCTTGATAAAAAATTCTCGTGTTCTTGCGGGCTAAAGTATCAGAAAACAAAGACAGGACTCACTGTCCATGCATAAGGTCCTTGTCACTCCGATCGCGTTTAACGAACACGTGAAGATCAAGAACGCGATCGAACGCTTTTTATCGAGCACGGCTTACGACAAGGTTGATTATTTGGTTTTAGATGACGGATCAACAGATGAGACGACATCGATCGTTGAGGGGTATGCCGCGCGCGGGGTCAAGACCCTCCGTCATGTTTCACAGCGCGGCGTTGGAGCCGCGATCCGTACGGCTATTCGTTACGCGATAGAAAATAAATATACCATTTTGGTCGTGATGGCTGGCAACGATAAAGATGAGCCCAACGAGATCCTTTCGCTTGTTGATCCCATTGCTCAGGAAAAAGCGGATCTTGTGCAAGGTTCTCGTTACAAAGAAGGCAATGGCGCTCAAGGGGACATGCCTCTATACCGTCGCCTAGCGACACGGCTGCATCCATTTCTTTTTTCCTTGTTTGTTTCTCGACGCGTAACAGACAGCACAAATGGTTTTCGCGCGATCAGGCTGTCGATCTTTGACGACACGCGTATTAATATCGATCAATCATGGCTTGACCATTATGAGTTAGAGCCGTATATTTTATTTAAAGTCATTCGTTTAGGGTATCGATTCCAGGAAGTGTTCGTGACCAAGAGATATCCGGCAAAAAAGCTGGGTTATACAAAAATGAAGCCGATCGTAGGATGGTGGAGCATCCTCAAACCGGTTTTTTATTTGGGGCTTGGAATAAAAAGGTAGGTGAATTATGAAAAAATGTCCTCGGTGCCGTGTTGTGTATAAGGAAGATGCGCAGTTGAAATGCCTGTATTGCGAAGGATCCCTGTTAACAGCTAAAGAAGCCGATTTTATAGGTGAAAGCCAAAATAAGGGCTCAGCTTTCGATTTGTCCAAGGCCAAAGAGCTGAAATTCCAAGATAAAATAACCCATGACCGCAAAGAATACTTGATAGGAACATTCTTTCGGGGATCGACTTTTTTGTCCTCTTATCGTTTCAATCTGCATGAGCTCAAGAAAGGGCGCGCCGCGAAAAGATTCTTCATCCGTCCGCCTGACCTGGGGACCCTGATCAAGATCCCGTGGCTTTTTGTGAACGTTATTTATTCCATGGTGTATTTTTTTACGCCTAAATCTTATTGCGCTAAATGCGGATACCAATATATTCCCGCGCATGGGGAAGCGCAACATGATCCGGCGGAGTGTTCTTATAATCAAGAATATGATATGATCGAGCAGGAGGTTTTTTCCGGAAAAGTTTTTATCGATCTCGATCCTGTCCGCCAGATATCGGATGCCAAGGTCAAAAAGGGCCAGCGCAGCGCCTTAAAGGACCTTTTGGACAGGAACATGACGTGGGAGAAAACACTCGATGTCATTTCGATCATCGTTTCGATCATTATCTATGTATATTTGCTGGTCTTGATCGCGATGCCGCTTTTAAACAAGATCTACCATTTTGATACTATAGGATGAGACTCTACGGTAAGAATCCAGTTATTGAGCGTCTTAAGGCGAATCCTAAATCGATCCGCAAGATCCTTGTTGAGCAGGGGCATCCGGACGCTGGGTACGTGCGCAAAAAAGCTGCTCAATGGAACATCGGCTTCTGTCAGATCCCAGCGACAAAGATGTTAAAGCTGACCCGTAATATCCACAGCCAGGGCATCTTGGCTGATGTGGAAGATTTTCAATACATGTCCTACGATGATCTGCTGGAAAAGGCCGCGCGTGATCACATGTCCCTTCTTTTTTTAGACGGCCTCAAGGACCCTCAGAATTTAGGTTCGATCATGCGTAGCCTCGCGTGCTTAGGTCATTTCGGGATCGTGTTACCGCGTAAGGATTCTGTGGATATTACCGATACGGTTTGCCGTGTCGCTTCAGGCGCGGATAATCATGTGCCTGTAGCGAGGACGTCGAACCTTGTCGCCGCGATCAGTATGGCGAAAAAGAAAGGCTTTTGGATCGTCGGAGCCGTGGTCGGTGATGGCGAAAGCGTTTTTGATACATCGCTCCATTTTCCTTTAGGGCTGGTCATAGGTTCCGAACAAAAAGGCATTCGTGAGATCGTGCTCAATCAGCTGGACCTAAAAATAACGATCCCGATGCGACAACCCCGGCTGTCGCTTAACGCGGCGCAAGCCACAACCATTCTTTGCTATGAAATCACCCGACAAAAAGAAAAAAAGTAAGAACGTTCTTAAAGACCCACGCGCGTCATTAGATTTTTTCGCTGAAGCGGGGCTCTTAAAGAAGGTCAAGCGCAGCGGCTGGTGGGTCGCTGGTATCAAGGACCCTGAGAGCGTTGCCGAACATTCGTTTCGTTGCGCGATCATGGCGCATTATATCGCTCTTTTAGAGGACGCGGATCCCTATCGGGTGGTTATGATGGCGCTTTTTAATGATATCCATGAAGCCCGTATCAACGATCTGCACAAGATGGGCCATTATTATATTGACTTTAAAGCGGCGGAAAAGAAAGTTTTTGCGGATCAGGTCAATAGCCTTGACGAGAAAGTGAAAAGTGAATTAACGAGCCTGCGTAAAGAATACGACGCGCAAAAGACCAAGGAAAGCTTGATCGCGCGCGATGCGGATATCTTAGAATGCCTGGTGCAAGCCAAGGAGTATTATCAATCAGGGCATCTGAAGGCCAAGATCTTTTTAACACGGGCTCCAGAATTTCTAAAGACAAAGACCGCGCGCCGGATGTGGCGCAGCCTTTGCCGCTGGGACAGTTCTTGCTGGTGGCAGAACGTTGTAAAATTTGAACGATAAGAATATGGCGCATTTTTCTTGGGCACAAAGGATCCTGCTGATCGTTGGATGTTTTTTCTTGTCCGCCTGCACGACCATCTATAACCCCGCGACCGGAAAGAACGAAAGCATTTTGCTTTCGACCGCGACGGAAGTGTCCATGGGCCAGGACCTGCATAAAAGCATTAGCAAAGAGTATCGTTTTAGCGCTGATCCTGTGAAGGTCAACCGCTTGCAGCAGATCGGGCGCCGTCTTTCTGTTATCAGTGACCGTCAGGACTATCTGTATTCGTTTTATTTGATCGAAAAAGATGAACTGAACGCTTTTACCACACCTGGTGGTTTTGTGTATATGTATACAGGGCTTTTTGATAAATTAAAGACAGACGACGCGATCGCCGGTGTCGTGGCGCATGAGTTGGGGCACTGTTCCGCGCGGCACATCGCCAAGAAATTCCAGGCCGCGTTAGGATATAATATCATCGGAACGGTCGTTTTAAGCCAGCTCAACGCGCAGGCCCGCGCTATCGCGTCCCAATCCGCGGATGTGGCGATGAACCTTGTCTTTTCAGCGTTCAGCCGTAAGGATGAATATCAGGCGGATAGCCTTGGGATCAAGTATCTATACTTGGCAGGATATGACCTAAATGGTATGATAGACGCATTCGAATTATTGCAAAAAGAATCAAAAGGGGATTTTGTTCCGCTGTGGCTTCGCACGCACCCTTTTATTGAGGACAGGATCAAACGCGTCAAAGAGGAGATCCCTTTGGCGTCGGCAAAATATGGCCATATAGGCAATTATTCGCAATAATCTTAACTATTTTCGCATATGCAACGTATCGGTATCGCCGCTAGTCACATCGCTAAAGGAAGCCTTTTTTCGTACAATTTTTTTGTCGTCTTGATCTCTTTTCTGTTTTCATTGCTTATCTTGATCGTATCTGGATCGGTCATCACGCTTGGACTTATCGCCATCGCTTATGTGACCCAGATCCGGTCGATCATGGACCTTTCTCAAGGGACGCTGTCTCCGATCCCTGTTTGCCTGATGTTCTTGAGCATGATCACAGGTGTTTTTTGTTTTTACGCCATCGCGGTCAACATCAAAATAAAGCGCGGCTAACTTTTATGCATGAATCCCATCTGCAGTGTGAAGAATTGATCCGCAACCTGGAAGCCGGCATTTTTCGATGGTCCCTGGATTCCAACAGCCAGGTTCTTTTTGCCAACCCTGCTTTTAACCGTATGCTTGGTTATTCCGATCAGAATATTTCTCATGTGCGCCTGAAAGACATTTTTAAGGACACGGAAGAATTTGATCGCCTGATGACCAAGATCTCTAGCGAAGGCCGTGTCCGCAACGAATGGATCAAGATCAAAAAAGGGGACGGACAGGTGATCGAGTGCTCCCTGAACGCCGTTCTTGCCAAAGCAAAGGATAGCGGCAACTTGGTCGTTGATGGCGTTGTTGAAGATATCACAGAGCATAAAAAAGCGCGTGAAGGCCTGTTGCAGGCTAAGATCGCCGCTGAGGAAGCCAATAGCGCCAAGAGCATGTTCTTAGCGAACATGTCGCACGAGGTTCGCACGCCGATGAACGCTGTGATCGGCATGTTGGATCTGACCCTTGATATGGACCTTACGCAGGAACAGCGTGACAACTTAATGACTGCCAAGGAAGCAGCGGATAATCTGCTGAACCTTCTGAATGATATTTTGGATATTTCCCGCGTGGAATCAGGCAAGATCAAGCTGGAAGCTATTGAATTCAACCTTTGGCAGGTGATCGACAGCATTACAAAAGGGCTCTCTGTTTTGGCGCATAAAAAAAATATCAAGCTTGTCTCGCGCGTTAAGCCGAATGTCCCGCGTTTGGTGGTCGGGGATTCAACGCGTTTGCGGCAGATCATCATCAATCTTGTTAATAACGCTATTAAATTCACGCATGAAGGCCAGGTTGAGATTATCGTGGACGCGGCCTTTGCCTTGGATGATGAAGTGATCTTGACATTTTCGATCTCAGACACGGGTATCGGGATCCCTAAGGATAAGCAAGCAACGATCTTTGATGTCTTTACCCAAGCGGACGCTTCGATCACGCGTCGCTATGGCGGTACGGGGCTGGGACTTGCGATCTGTAAAAAGCTTGTTGAAATGATGGACGGTCATATTCGTATCGAAAGCGAGGAAGGAACAGGAAGCACGTTCATTTTCTCCATCCGCTTGAAGGCCAAACCGGATACTGGCATGCCGATGTCCTCTGCCCATAAAGAAAATGAATTCTTTCAGCGGCCTGAAGTTTCCTCTAAAGGATTGAGGATCTTGAACATTTTGCTGGCGGAAGATAATCCTTTGAACCAGAAGATTGCCGTGAAGCTTTTGGAAAAGCGGGGATGGCTGGTCACGACTGTTGAGAATGGCCAACAAGCTGTCGACCAAGTCGCGCAGAAAAAATTCGACCTGGTCTTGATGGACGTTCAAATGCCTGTTTTAGATGGGCTTCAGGCGACGCGCATGATCCGTGAGCGCGAGAAGATAAGCAAAGAACATATCCCTGTGGTTGCCATGACCGCGCGCGCGATGGCGGAGGACGAAAAAAAATGCCTTGATGCCGGTATGGACGCTTATATCTCCAAGCCGATCGACGCGCAAAAATTTTACGGCACGATCGAAGGGGTTGTTGGCTTGCCGAAGGAGAGCGCTTAAATGGACGAACCCATTCTTGATCTGGAAGATGTGTTATACCGTATTCAGGGGGATAAGGTCTTATTGCTTGAGCTGATCGATATCTTCTTAGAAGACGTTCCTCAGCGGTTGGAGGGGATCCGACAGGCATTAACGAGTGTAGATTTTCCGATATTGGCTGACGCGGCCCACGCGGTCAAAGGGGCGGCCGGCAATATTGGCGCGAAACGTCTATGGTCATTATTCAAGACCATGGAAGACGCCGCCAAGCAAAAGGACCTGCCTTTGTTCCAGGAAAGTTTTGATAAAGCGCTTTTAGAATTCGCGCAATTTCAAGGACATATGGCAGCTGTGAGAAAACAGCTGTCATCGTGAGCAAGCCTTTGCAAGGTCAGCACAACCCACCTTTTATCCTATGAGACCTCTAAAAGATTTTCTTAATCAAAGATCACATGATATGCGCGCGTGGCATGTCTTCGCGGTATTTTTGTTGGTGGGGTTTTTGTTATACGGCAACGTTCTGTCCTATCCTTTTGTCCATGATGATTATATTTTTATCGTCGGCAACGCGCAGATCGAACGATGGGATAATGTGTCGCAGGTCTTCTTGGGCAAGCCCTCTGGTACGTTTATCGGCCAAGATAACGTGAATGCGTATTATCGGCCGCTATTGGACATCTTCAACCGGTTTTTATTCCTGCTCTTTGGTGGCCTTCCGCGCGGGTATCATTTTGTCAATGTCCTTTGCCATGTTTTCAACAGCGTCCTGGCCTTTCTGATCTTGCGCGCAATGACCCTTGGGCCTTTGACGGCGTTTGGATGCGGCCTTTTGTTCCTTGTGCATCCTGTCCAAAGCGAAGCTGTTTGCGCTATCGCGGGTGTATCGAATTTGCTATCCGCTTTTTTTTGTTTTTTAAGTTTTCTTTCTTATCTGCGTTATCGATCCGCAGTCACAGTCTTTTCAAAGAACGCAAGGCTCGTGACGGCTGGGTTTTTCTTTCTGTTAGCGCTTCTTTGCAAAGAAAGTATCGTGATATTACCAGCGCTTATTTTTCTTTACGCGCTCCTTTTTCCTTCTGGCCAACAAGGGCAGAAAAAGTGGTCCCGCTATTTTTTGCCCTTGGGGGTTTATCTATTATTTCTGGCCGGATATTTTACCTTGCGCCGCCTGGCCGCTGTTTCTATGCCGGCGATCTTTGATCATCCAGAGGAACTAGGGCTGCGTCTTTTGTCGATCCCCCAAACACTTTTGATGTACGTGCGTGTTTTGATCCTCCCAGCAGACCTGCACTATTATCGTAGCTTGGATATCCTTCACTTTTCGTTCTTGCCGATCGTTGTTCTGCTGGCGCTATCGGCCGGCGTGATCTGGCTGTCGAGAAAGCTCGACCCTCAGGCGAGGAAGGTTTTTTATTTTGGTATTGGGTGGTTCGTCATCGCGTTGGCGCCTATAATGAACATCGTTCCCTTGATCAACGAATACGCGCTGATCCTAACATCAGAACATTTCCTGTATGTGCCGTTGTTCGGTTTTTTGTTGGCGATCCTGGCGGCCGCACGATGGGCGTATAGAATTTTGCCTGCCGCTAAAATACAGCGGATCGCGATAGCTTTTTTTGTTTTAGCGGTATTTCTTCTGGCATTGATCGCTAAGGAACAATCCCGTTATTGGCAAGGGGAGATCCCTCTTTTTCAAAGAACGTTGCGTTATCAGCCTCAGTTTGGGCGGGTGCGTATCTTATTGGCCCGGGCGTATTATTTTAACGGTGATTATGATCTTGCGATCGCGGAATATCAGCGCGCTTTGGATATTATGGCAGGATACGCCCAAAGATCCTCAGGGACAAAGGCGCAGGCGACATATGAGGAATTGATGTTCGAGATACATTTTGATCTAGCGCATTGTTATGAAGCGCTACAAGATCCTCTTCGCGCGCTGGATGAATATCGGCGAGCTTTGAGATTTCGCCCCAAGGATGGCCGCGTGTACAACAATATGGGGCTCAATTATTTTTTTATCAGGGAATTCGACAAAGCTGCCGCTTGCTTTCGAAGGGCGCTTAAGCTTGATCCGCGCGACATCATGGCTTTGAACAATCTAGCGTTCTATCATATTCACAACGCGAACTATTTTCGCGCGGAAGGGATATTGCGCCGGGCCTTAAAGCTTGACCCGCTGTCGGGGTCGTTACGCCAGAATCTGCAGGAAGTCCTCGCGACAAAAAAAGAGGTTTTTGAAAGAGAAAAGAAGCGGTAGCTCTAAGGAAGGCCCAGGCGTTTTTTGTTCTGCAGGTATCCTTCACGCCCAAGAAGGTTCATGATCATCTTATCTTTATCCTGCCCGTTATCAAAATCATATTCCAAGATCGATACAAGCTGAAAAACATTCTTAAAAGGATTTGTTAACATCACCGGGTCTTGTTCCGCCATCATGTCGATCAAGTCAACATAATACTCCGCTGGCTTCCTGATATTGATCCGATTGTCCTTAAAATAATCAATATATTCCGTGACCACTAAAATTTTCGGGTCGCGGTCGATCATCAGGGCCCACGCCTTGCTGGAGGTCTCCAGGGATTTGAAGACATCTTTTAAGGAGACGATGTATTCCTCGCCTGTAGGTGAGGGGCGGGGTTGGGTTTGTAAGGCGATATGTTCCTGGACAACGATCTGCTGTTGCGCCGCGATCTGCTGTTGCGCCGCGATCTGCTGCTGGATCTGCTGTTCGGCAATCGCTTTTTGTATGGCCATTTCCTGCATTTGGCGTTGCTGCTGGATCGCTTGTCCTGCTGAGGCCCATGCCAGGCGCGTGATGAACAAACAAGGGATCATCAGAAGAAACATTTTTTTCATAAGGCATCCTTTATGTTGGCAATGATGGCGTCTAAAGGGTGGATCTTGTTCAGAGGATAAAAGTGTATTCCCGGGGCGCCATTGTTTAAAAGGTCTCTGCATTGCTTGATACAAAGGTCAATACCTTTCTTAACGGTCGTGTCCTTGTCATCAGCGGTTGAGCTAAACAAGCGATGAATAGGGTCTGGCACCTTTGTGCCACATCGCTTACAAAAGTTGATCATCCCGTGGTAGTCCGTGATCGGTAAAATGCCCGGCAAGACAGGGCAGTTGATCTTGAGGGCGCGCAAACGTTTGACATAGTCAAAGTAATCATGGTTATCAAAAAAGAGCTGTGTCATGATGAATTGGCCGCCAGCGTCTATTTTCATTTTTAGGTAAAGGACATCCTGTTCTTTATTGGGGCAGGAGATATGCCCTTCAGGAAATCCTGCCACACCGATCGCGAAGGCATCAGGAAAAGATGTTTTAATAAAATCGCATAGTTCATAAGCATAGTGAAAATGATCTTCAGCCGGCTGCCAGCTAGGATCATCCGCGGGAGGATCACCACGCAGTGCCAGGACATTTTGGATGCCGCGGATTTTGATATCGCTTAAGATATTTCTGATCTGATCCTTGGTGTTAAGAACGCATGTTAAATGCGCGATCGCGGGGATATGATGGGCTTTTTGAATGTGCTCAACGATATCCAAGGTCTTTTCGCGGCTTCCGCCTCCGGCCCCGTAGGTGCAAGAGATAAAGTCAGGATCGAGGCGCGCAAAAAGCTCCAAGGTTTTCAAAAGTTTCTCATAGCCCTCAGGTGTCCGTGGAGGAAAAAGCTCTAAGGAGAACGTTCGTTTTTTTTGGGAGAAAATATCTGTGACTTTCTTCATAACGGTTAGCATTATAGCATTTCAATAGTTTTCGGGCTATTTAGTTATAAATTTTTGGAAAATTTGCTATAATGAGGCATCTTTAGCTGAAAGGATTTCCTATGAAAGGTATTATTCTCGCAGGCGGCAAGGCTACGCGCCTGTATCCTATCACGCGGGCGACATGTAAACAGCTTTTGCCTGTTTACGATAAGCCGATGATCTACTATCCTTTATCCGTGTTGATGCTTTCCGGTATCACAGAGATCCTGATCATTTCTACCCCTAAGGACCTGCCGCGTTTTCAGGAGCTTTTAGGAGATGGCCGCAAATTCGGCATTTCTTTGGATTACGCGGTACAAAGCGAGCCCAATGGCATCGCCCAGGCCTTCATTATCGGCGAGAAATTTATCAGCAAGGACCCTGTCGCGCTGATCTTAGGAGATAATATTTTCTTTGGCCAAGGGCTTTCGCGTGTCCTTCAAGAAGCTGCCCAGCAAGAAAAAGGCGCGACCATATTCGGGTATTATGTGAGCCATCCTGAAAGTTATGGCGTGATCGAACTTGATCATCAGAACAAGCCTGTTTCTATCGAAGAAAAGCCTTCTCGCCCAAGATCCTCGTACGCGGTCACGGGCCTTTATTTTTATGATAACAAGGTCGTGGATATCGCAAAACGTATCAAGCCTTCCAAGCGCCAAGAAAAAGAGATCACGGATGTGAACTTAGCCTATTTGCGAGAGAATAAGCTGAATGTGAAATTGCTTGGCCGGGGATACGCGTGGCTGGACACCGGAACCTATGAATCGCTCATTGAAGCTTCCATTTTTATCAAGACCATTGAACAGCGTCAAGGATTGAAGATCGGCTGTATTGAAGAGGTCGCGTTCCGTAAAGGTTTTATCTCTCGCGCGCAACTTGTGAAGATCGCCAAAGAATTCTCGACAAGTTACGGAGAGTATTTGCTGCAGATCGCTAACGAAGGAAAATAATGCCGTTTACATTCCATCAGCTTAATATTCCAGGGCCTCTTCTTATTGATCCTGTTGTGTTCCACGATGAGCGAGGGTTCTTTAAGGAAGTCTTTAAGCTTCCCGATTTTCTCGCTTTTGGCGTGAAAAAGCCCTTAGCCCAGATCAACCGTTCCCATTCGAGGAAAAACGTTTTACGCGGCCTTCATTACCAGAAACAACCGTTCGCTCAGGCAAAGCTTATTCAGGTCCTTGCGGGAAAGATCTTTGATGTGGCGGTTGATATCCGTCGCGGTTCGCCGTATTATGGGCAATGGGCGGCCGTGACCTTGCAAGCGCAGGATCACCAGATGCTTTTTATCCCGGAAGGTTTCGCGCATGGATTTGTTGCGCTTTCCGACGAAGCGCAGATCGAATATTATTGTTCGGACATCTATTCACCCGCGCATGAACGGGGGATCGCGTACCATGACCCGCAGCTGAAGATCGCCTGGCCGGTCAAAGACCCTGTTCTTTCGCCCAAGGACACGCAGTATCCTTTGCTCAAGGACAGTGATCATGATTTTACCTATGAAGAGTAGAGCTTACCGCGCCATCGCGCCCGCGGACTTTGAAAGCCAGGTCGTTGGCCAGCCGATCTATACCATTGTCCGATGGAAAGACCTCAAAAAACTTGGGCAAGAGCTTCGCTTGTGCCCGTATCATATCATTGTCAAGACTGGCGCGTGCCAGCAGCGCTTCATCCGCTTTCTTATGTCGCGGGGTTTTTGCTACAACTCGACCATTGTGCATTTAAAGCTAAACCTTCACGATGCTTCGCGCGTGAGCGACACCCATATCAAGCCATTGTCTTTGAAAGACAGGCAACAGGTTTTTGGTATCAGTGACGAGGCATTCGCGGCCAATCATAATCGTTACACCGATGATGTTCTCTTGAAGAAATATTGCAAGAAGATCCATCGCGCCTGGATGTTTAACAGTATCCAAGGCTTCGCCGATGACTGCTATGGATATTTTCGCGGCAAGCGCCTGTTGGGTTTTGGGACGCTGCATGTCAAAGGCAAAAACAGTGTGATCGGCCTTGTGGCCGCGGACAAGCGTTATCGCGGGCAGGGAATCGGTTCAAGCATTGTGCGCGCCCTTATCGCTGCGGCTGTGCGCCATGGCAGTCAAGAGATCATTGTTAAGACCCAGGCGACGAATAACGCGGCGGTCAATCTCTATATCAAGAACGGATTTTCCATGTTTGACGCGGAAGTGACGTTCTATCGGACAAAAAAATAAGATCAAAAATGTTATCACATTCCTTTCTGGTTTCCGGGGCTCAAGGACAGCTTGGACGCGCGTTCGAGCGCTATTTTCAGAAAAATGGCCAGCCTTTTTATTGCTTGTCCAAGGCACAGTTCAATATTGCCGATTCCGACCAGGTCCATTCTGTTGTCAAAGAGCTTAAGCCAAGCGTTGTGATCAATTGCGCGGCATTTAATAATGTTGACTTAGCGCAAAGTTGCCCCCAGGATGCCTTGGCGGTGAACGCTCACGGTGTGGCAACTTTAGCGCAGATCTGTCGCGACCAAAAGATTTTTTTGGTGCATTACAGCACAGATTATGTCTTTAGCGGGGAAAAGAAAGCTCCTTACGATGAGAAAGACATGCCGGATCCGATCAATCAGTATGGCGCAACCAAGCTTCAAGGGGAGCAGGCGGTTACAAACCTTTTGAACGACCATCTTCTGTTGCGCGTCAGCTGGGTGTTCGGTCAGGGTGAGCGGAATTTTCTTTTCAAGGCAAGCCAGTGGGCTCAAGAGCGGAAAGAACTGCGGATTGCTGATGACGAGGTCTCTTGCCCAAGCTTTGTCGACGATATTGTGTCCACAACCCTTTTGGCATTTTCAAGAGGGTTGACAGGGCTTTATCATGCTAACAATACAGGGTTTTGTTCGCGTTACGCGTGGGTGAAATTTTTCTTTCAAAACGCTGGGATTAATAATACAATTGTCCCTGTTTCAGCCGACGAATTCCCTCTGCCAGCAAAGAGGCCAAGATTTTCCGCGATGAGCAATCAGAGCTTAAGCGGGGCATTACGTATCAGCATCCCTTCTTGGCAGGATGCGGTTGTGAAATTTGTTCAAACGTATAAGGATTAGGAGAAATTTTATGAAAGTCCCATTTGGAACCATCACGATCGATCAAAAGGCCAAAGACCTTGTCAACGAGGCACTCAACACAGGCCGCGTATCTAACGGTAAGTTCGTCCGCCAGTTCGAGGAGCGATTTGCCAAGCTCGTGAACGCTAAGGAAGCGATCGCCGTGAGCAGTGGCACTGATGCCGATGTCTTGGCACTGGCAGTTCTGTATGACTTAGGCGCTAAGCGCGGGGACGAGGTTATTGTCCCATCGCTATCGTTTGTCGCCACCGGTAATGCAGTTTTGCACGCGGGATTTAAGCCTGTGTTCGTGGATGTTGAGCTAGAAACGTTGAACATCGACTCTGCGAAGATCGAGGCAGCCATTACGCCGCAAACACGCGCGATCATGCCGGTTCATTTGATGGGTAAGCCTGCTAAGATGGATGTTATCATGCAGATCGCTAAAAAGCACAACCTTGTTGTTGTCGAGGACGCAGCAGAAGCGCACGGCGCGATGTACAAAGGAAAAAATGTCGGGGAGTGGGGAGACATGGCCGCGTACAGCGTCTATCTCGCGCATATTATCACGACCGTCGAAGGCGGCGTTGTCACGACCAACCGGGAAGATTTCGCTGAAATCTTACGCTCGCTCCGTTGCCACGGCAGGGCATGTAAATGCAAGGTCTGCGTTGTGAATACGTCCAATAGCTATTGCGCCAAACGCTTTGCGCAAGGAAAAGATATTCGCTTTATCTTTGAGCGTGTTGGTTATTCATCCAAGATGAACGAGCTGGAGGCTGCTGTGGGTCTCTCAAGCCTGGATATGTATCAGCAGATCATCGACAAGCGCCACCACAATCTCATCACGATGATCGATCGTCTCAAAGAATTTGACCAGTACCTCATGACCATTCATGAAGAAAAAGATGAGCGTATCGGCCCGCACGCTTTTCCGATGATCGTCAAAAAAGGCGCTCCTTTCACGCGGGATGAACTTGTTGATTTTCTTGATAAACATGAAATTGACACGCGAGATCTTTTCTCATCCATGCCAACGCAATGTCCTGGATTTGATTACTTAGGACATCAGCTCGGTGATTTTCCCAATGCCGAATATGCCGGTAACAACGGCCTTCATATCGGTGTTCATCAAGACATCCATCAAGAGCATATTGACTATGTGATGGCAACGATACGGGATTTTATCAAAAGTAAGGTTCGCTAAGGATTTATGATAGCAATATACTAAATGTTTGATTATCTTTGTTTTATGTGTTATATTATGTACGTAACTGTCATTATATGACAGTTACGTACAGGAGATAATATGAACAAGATCATTGATCTCGTTATCCAGAAGATTCCCTACGATGTGTTTTCTCACGCGGCATTGATCAATCTTATCCCAGGATCCAAAGATCGGCGTTATGCCATGATCAAACGAGCTATCGCCTCAAAAGAGATCATCCATTTACGCAAAGGATTGTATTGTCTCGCGCCAAAGTATCGCCGATATCCTTTAGATCTTTTTGAGATCGCTCAGAAGATCTATGGCCCCTCATACATTAGTTTGGAGTCTTCCTTGGCATATCATGGATGGATCCCCGAAGCGGTCCATACCGTTACAAGCGTTTGCGTCTGCCGTTCCAAAGATTTCAAGACGCCTGTTGGGAATTTTTCCTATCGCAGAGTTCCGCTGAAGATCTTTTATGAAGATGTTGAGGCGATGGGGTCTGCTCAAAGAGGCATTTTTCTTATGGCAAGGCCGCTCAAGGCGTTGGCGGATTATGTTTATCTTTACAGAAAAGAGTGGGAAGGGTTAACTTCTGCCATGAATAGCTTAAGAATAGATATTGAGAGTTTCCAAAGTGTACCTAAAAAAGAATTTCGTGAACTTAAAAAGATTTATCCCTCAAAGCGTGTTTGTCGTTTTTTGGGGTCCATTGAAAAGGAGTTAGGCGGTGAGCGTTAAGATCATTCAAAAGCGATTGGAATCTTATCAGTGCCATTCCGCGCAGGAAGAGGACCATGCCTTGCGCGAGATCACCCAAGAAGTTGCTCTCGCGGCTCTTACACGGTCCGATTTTTATCAAGTTGCATCCTTTCAGGGAGGAACCTGCTTGCGGATCCTTTACGGATTAAATCGTTTTTCTGAGGACCTTGATTTTATTCTCAAAGAGCCCAATACCGCTTTCTCTCTTGAAAAGTACCTTAAAAACTTATCGATCGAGTTGAGAGCCTACGGATATCAGGTCGAGATCGTGGATAGGTCTAAGGTGGAGATGGCAGTTAAAAAAGCGTTTATCAAAGATGATTCCTTAGGCAAAGTTTTGCAGCTACAACATTTAAAAGCTGATCGATCAATGTCAAAGATCCGGATCAAGGTCGAGGTCGACACAAATCCGCCAGTAGGAGGTTTTTTTGAGAATAAATTCTTGGATTTTCCCTTCGTTTGCGCTTTGACGGTTCAAGACATGCCAAGCCTTTTTGCTGGAAAGATCCACGCCTTGCTCTGTCGTGAATATGTCAAGGGAAGAGATTGGTATGATTTTTTATGGTACGTAAGTTATCGCGCCGCTATTAATTTAAAATTTCTCGCATCTGCCCTCGAACAAGCGGGTCCTTGGGCTGGGCAGAAAATAGAGATCGATAGCCAATGGTGCTGCGCTCAACTGCGCGAAAAGATCCTGTCTATTGACTGGCAGGCGGCGCGCAACGATGTCGCGCGTTTTATTAAACCCTCTGAGTTATCGTCACTCGATCTATGGAAGGCGGATCTTTTTTTAGACAGAGTTGATAAATTAAAAGCTTTTTCGATGTCACCCTAAAGAAATAGTTATCGAAAAACGAACACTATTGAGCTGATGAGCTCAGCAAAAAATATGCCCGGAAAATTCTCCATTATCATTCCCGCCTTCAACGAAGCGTCGCGGATCGCCGCGAGCATTGAGGAGGTCGCGCGTACGCTTGATCATTTTGGGTATGATTGGCAGATCATTGTTTTTGATGACGGCTCGACCGATCATACCTTTGAAGCAGCGCAAAAGCTTCTTGGCCAATATTCCCGGCAGTTGATTGTCCAGCGGCACGAGCGCAATGTTGGCAAGGGAAGCTCTTTGAAAAAAGCTGTCGCGTATGCAGACGGTGAGTATATCGTCTTTCTCGACGCGGACCTCGAGTTGCACCCGGGGCAGATCAAAGGTTTTTATGAGCTGCTCTGCTTACGCGACGCGGATGTCGTGATCGGCTCCAAGCAGCATCCCAAGTCTTGCGTGGAAAGCCCAACGACCCGCAAGTGGATGAGCTTTGTTTATTACGCGCTTGTTCGTCTTCTTTTCCGTCTGCCGTGCCGCGATACGCAGACAGGGTTGAAATTTTTTAAAGCAAAGGTTTTGCGCGAGGTCGCGCCGTATTTAACCGTGCAGCGATTCGCTTTCGACCTGGAGCTTCTGGTCGCGATCCACGCGCGCGGATATAAGATCGTTGAAGCGCCGGTCGTTGTTAGTATCAAGCGGGCAAAAAGACGCATCCCTTTAACAGACGTTATAGCGATTTTCTTTGATACTCTCGCTATTTGGGGGAGATCTTTTTTTAATTTCTGAAGGACTTTTTCTCATTTTCATTATATTAAATAATATTATTAATATTCTTATATAAATTATTTAATTATATATACTTACATCTTTTTGCTTTATTTATTTTATTTGACTTCATGCTACAGCTTGATAAAATAACAGCATTTCAGCAATCCTAAAGTGCTTTATTTGCAAGGAGTTATAGCGGAATTTCATTAAGATTATAAAACTGATATGTCTAAATCTTATCTTTTGACAGGTACCGCTGGGTTTATCGCAAGCAAGACGGCCGAATGTCTTCTTAGGGCTGGTCATAAAGTTGTTGGTATTGATAATCTCAATGATTATTATGATATTCGGCTTAAAACCTATCGGCTCAAAGCTCTTCAAGCCTTTCCTAGATTTGTTTTTAAAAAGATCGACATCGAGAACATTTCCGCGCTTAAAAAGATATTTAGCTCGTATCGCTTTGACGCGATCTTGAATCTTGCGGCCCGCGCCGGAGTCCGCTATAGCATGAGCCATCCGCATGTGTATTTTACGACCAATGTCCTTGGTACGTTAAATCTCTTAGAAATGTCAAGAGACCATAAGGTCTCCAAATTTCTTTTAGCCTCCACATCTTCACTTTACGCGGGGCAAAAGATGCCTTTTAAAGAAACCCTTGCGGTGAATACGCCCATTTCACCATATGCGGCCAGCAAGAAGGGCGCTGAAGCTCTTTGTTATTCGTATCATCATCTTTATGGGATTGATGTTTCCATTGTTCGTTATTTTACGGTTTACGGCCCTGCGGGTAGGCCGGATATGTCCGTTTTTATTTTTACAAAAAAAATTGATGAAGGAAAGCCTATTGAAGTGTTTGGAGATGGAACGCAGAGCCGGGATTTTACCTATGTAGATGATATAGCTCGAGGAACTGTCAAGGCCATCAAAAAGGTTGGTTTTAAGGTCATCAATTTAGGTGGCAATGACCCGTATCAATTAAACTACATGATCCGTCTTATTGAAAAGAACCTTGGGAAGAAAGCGAAATTTATTTATAAGCCGTTTCATATCGCTGATATCAAAGCCACTTGGGCGGATATCGGCGTTGCTCGGAAAACCCTTGGCTGGACACCAAAAGTCAGTCTGGATGAGGGGATCAATCGTACGGTTGCTTGGTATGTTAATAATAAAAGCTGGTTAAAGAACATAAAATTAAGATGAATATTTGAGTTAAGGACGGCGGGAGGGGCTCATGAAAGTAGTCATTTTAGCTGGCGGCAGAGGAACACGAATTACCGAAGAAACGACGAGTATCCCAAAACCAATGGTAGAAATTGGCGGGAAACCTATCATTTGGCATATCATGAAGATCTATTCTTACTATGGCTTCAATGATTTTATAATCTGTTTAGGATACAAGGGTTATGTGATTAAAGAGTATTTTGCGAATTATTTTCTTCATTCTGCAGACATTACCCTTGATTTAGAAAAAAATAAAATGGAAGTGTTGGGCTCAAAAGCCGAGCCCTGGAAGGTTACCCTTATCGATACCGGATTAAATACGGAAACAGGCGGTCGCATCAGGCGGATCAGAAAATATATTGGCGATGAGCTTTTCATGCTTACCTATGGAGATGGCATAGGTGATATCAATATCAAGGAATCTTTAGAGTTCCATGAGAAGAGTGGTAAGCTTGCAACAACGACTGCAGTGCAGCAGGCTGGCCGATTTGGCGCTCTTGATGTCACAGAATTCGATGAAGTTGGGTCGTTTCTTGAAAAACCTAAAGGTGACAAGCTTTGGATCAGCGGTGGCTTCTTTACTCTCAAACCAGAAATATTTGAATACTTGAAAGATGATTCGACCGTTTGGGAAAAAGAACCCTTGGAAAACCTTGCAAAAGAAAAGCAGCTAAATGCTTATAAGCATAAAGGTTTCTGGAGGTGCATGGATACACTAAGGGATAAGATTGAGCTGGAGCAAATGTGGGATGCAAATAACGCACCTTGGAAAGTTTGGTAAATATAAATAATTTTATGAATAAGAATTTTTGGAAAAATAAGAAAGTATTAATTACAGGCTTTGAAGGTTTTTTAGGCTCCCATTTGACTAAAATGCTTTTGACAACAAAGGCAGAAGTTGTCGGTCTTGATATCAAAACTTATCGCAAGACAACGATCCTTTTGTCTTCGGATTACAAAAGAATGAAAGTTTATAAAGGAAATGTCGCAAACTATGCTCTTGTTAGGAAAATCCTACAAAAACATTCAATCGATGTTATTTTTCATTTAGCCGCTGAAGCCATTGTTGGCGCAAGCCAGCAAAAACCTCTTAGGGCATTTGAATCAAATATCAAGGGGACATGGACAGTTTTAGAAGCGGCGCGACAATATGGAAAAATAGAGGCACTCGTAGTTGCTTCAAGCGATAAAGCTTATGGGTGTCATAAAAAGCTTCCTTATCAAGAAGATATGCCCCTTATGGCAAACCATCCTTACGATGTTTCTAAAAGCTGTGCTGATCTCATTGCTTATACTTATGCTCATACATATGATTTACCTGTTGCGATTACTCGTTGCGGCAATATTTTCGGACCTGGTGATTTCAACTTATCTCGTATAATTCCAGATGCGATTAAGTGTGCGCTTACTGGTAAAACACTTTTGATCCGCAGCGATGGAAAGTTCACCCGAGATTATGTGTATGTTGATGATATTGCCAATGGTTATATTCTGTTAGCTGAGAAGTTAAAGAAATTAGATTTAGGTGGAGAAGCATTTAATTTCAGCGATGAAAATCCTATCACCGTTTTGGATCTCGTTAACAGTGTAAGCAGGATTTTAGAAAAACAGATTGACTACAAGATTTTAGATCAGGCAAAATATGAAATAAAGCATCAGTATCTGGCATCACATAAGGCAAGAAAGGTTTTGGGTTGGCGGGTACAATATAGGATTGAAAAGGGATTGCGTCAAACAGTTATGTGGATGAGATGTAATATACGGGAGCGGGACGGACAAAAGTGAAATGTAGATTTTGCAATACAGAGCTTAGTCATCTTTTTGTTTCTTTGGGCTCATCGCCTTTTTCTAATGTATATTTGCGCAAAGAGCAATTGTGCAATAAGGAAAATTTCTATCCTTTGGATGTATTTGTTTGTGAAAGATGCTTCCTGGTTCAGCTGCAGCAATTTGAAAGTCCTGACAACATCTTTAGCGATTATGCTTATTTTTCTTCCTATTCTGACACTTGGCTAAAGCACTCTGAAGAATATGTTGATAAGATGGCTAAGCTTTTTGGCATTAACAAATCATCCCAAGTTATCGAAATTGCAAGCAATGACGGATATCTTCTTCAGTATTTCGTAAAAAAAGGAGTTCCTGTCCTAGGCGTTGAGCCTGCACGTAATGTGGCAAAAGTTGCACGGCAAAAAGGAATTCCCACCGAAAGTACATTTTTTGGGGTAGAAACGGCAAAGCGCTTATTGGCAGAAGGTAAGTCTGCAGACCTTTTACTCGGAAATAATGTATTAGCGCATGTTCCTGATCTTAATGATTTCGTGGAAGGACTGAAGATTCTTTTGAAGCCAGACGGCATTATCACGATGGAGTTTCCTCATTTGGTCCGATTAGTCGAGGGAAATCAATTTGACACGATATACCATGAACATTTTTCTTATTTTTCTTTTATTACTGTTACAAAAATCTTCGAGGCTCATGGGCTGAGTATTTTTGATGTAGAAGAGCTACCCACGCACGGCGGCTCATTGCGAATTTACGCTAAGCATCGCGACAATAAGAAAAAAAAGATATCATCCCGTGTTTCAGAATTAAAGAAAGAAGAAGTCGATGCAGGATATGCTTGTTTAGATCTTTATCTTGATTTTAAACAGAAGGTAAAAGCGGCGAAACGAGACATTCTTGATTTTCTTATTAAAGCTAAGAGAGAAAAAAAGGTTGTCGTCGGCTATGGTGCTCCGGCAAAAGGTAATACCTTGCTTAATTATTGTGGAGTTCGAAATGATTTCATTGATTATACGGTAGACCGAAGCCCGCATAAGCAAGGCCATTATTTGCCAGGAACGCATATTTTTATTGATAAGCCTGAGCGAATCCGCAAAACTAAACCAGATTATGTTATAATTTTGCCTTGGAACATCAAAGAAGAAGTTATGGAGCAGATGTCTTTTATCCGTAAATGGGGAGGAAAGTTTGTTACTTTGATTCCCGGTGTAGTTATCAAGAAATAAAAGCCTAGACTAGCCTTAAACAAAAGTAGCGAGAAGACATGGAAAATAAAATTAATTCCTATTACGAGACCTTAAGGGCCTTGACAGAAAAGATGTCAGCCAAAGACTCTCAGGGAAGATATTTAAGCTTACAGCAAGGCCTTGAACGATCTGTCCGCCTGATCTGTGTCTGCAGAAAGAATGGCAGAAAAATGATCTTTATAGGAAATGGCGCGAGCGCTTCAATCGCGAGCCACATGGCAACGGATTTCTGGAAGAACGGCAAAGTAAGGGCGATGGCTTTAAACGACGCCGCGCTTTTGACATGCATTTCCAATGATTTTGGTTATGAGCATGTATTTGAAAAACCTATTGAGATGTTCGCGAATCGCGGAGATATTATTGTGGCGATCAGCAGCTCTGGACAGTCAAAAAATATTTTAAAAGCTGTTCAGATGGGCATCATGAAAGGATGCCGCGTGATCACGTTGTCCGGATTTAAAAAGAGCAATCCTCTTTGCTCCTTGGGCGATGTAAATTTTTATGTACCTTTTTCGTCTTTTGGTATTGTTGAAGTTTTGCACCATTCGATATGTCATTGCCTTTTGGATACAGTTGTCACTACGCTAACCCATTGAGTGAAAAATGGCTGAAAAGATAGTTATTTTAGGAAGTAATTCTTTTTCTGGAGCAAGCTTTGCTGCTCAGTGCCTTGACGAGGGATTAGATGTTCTTGGTATAAGTCGATCCGACGAGCCGGCTGATGTTTTTCTGCCATACAAGTGGAATATGAGAAAGTCCAGCACTTTTCGATTTGATCGTGGTGATATCAATCATGACCTTGATCGGATGGCGGATACGATCGAGAAGTTCCAGCCGGACTATCTTGTCAATTTTGCTTCACAGTCGATGGTCGCTCAAAGCTGGGAGCATCCGGAGCATTGGTACCGAACCAACATTTTGGGGATCGCAATGTTTTGTGAGAGAATAAGGCATTTTCGTTTTCTAAAAAGATACGTTCATGTTTCAACACCGGAAGTGTATGGCAGCTGCGCAGGAGACGTGACCGAGGATCACTTTTTTAATCCAAGCACACCTTATGCGGTTTCAAGGGCCGCGGGTGATTTTCATTTGAGGGTCTTATTCAGGCAATATCAGTTCCCGGTTGTCTTTACACGCGCGGCTAATGTGTATGGCCCTGGACAACAGCTATACCGCATTATTCCAAGGACGATCCTTTTTTTGATGCTTGGCAGAAAGCTGCAGTTGCATGGGGGAGGCCATTCGGTTCGTTCATTTATTCATATTCGTGATGTCTCAGAAGCAACATTGAAGATCATGCGCCAAGGGCAGAATGGCCAGACATATCATATCGCCACAGATAGACACATCGCGATCAAGGATGCAGTAAGGCTGATCTGCGACATGATGAACAAAGATCTTTCTGAGGCCGTTGAGGTCGTTGACGACCGCCCTGGCAAAGACGCCGCTTATCTATTAGATAGTAGTAAGTTGCGTGGGGAGCTGGGCTGGAAGGATCACATTAAGCTGGAGGAAGGTATTCGCGAGACCGTTCAGTGGGCTCAGGACAACATCGATGAGCTTAAGAAACAGCCAATGGACTATATCCACAAGCCATAGCGAAATGTTTACGGGCAGAAATTTTTAAAAGGAGTAAAAATGTTTGTTTCTAAAAAACATGTTTCTTTCGAAGGCGCAAAAGATTTTTTTGCAAAGCTAAGAAGCAAGGGAAAAAGGATTGTTCAGTGCCATGGTACCTTTGATCTTTTGCATCCCGGCCACATTATCCATTTTGAAGAAGCCAAGGCCTTAGGAGATATTCTGGTGTTGACGATCACAGCAGAAAAATATGTTAACAAAGGCCCCGGCCGGCCATATTTTAATGATGAATTAAGGGTCAAGTATTTGTGCTCGCTTGAGTATGTTGATTATGTCGTTGTGGTTCCTTTTCCCGCCGCGTGCGAGGCCATTGAATGTGTTGGGCCGGACATTTATTGCAAAGGCAAGGAGTATGAAAATCCTAACGTGGATGTTACGGGCAATATTTATGATGATATTCGTACTGTAGAAAAGTTAGGCGGCCAAGTGCGTTACGTGGGGTCTGTTGTTTTTAGCTCAACAAAATTGCTCAACAACCATTTTGATGTTCATCCGCCGCAGATGAAGGAGTTCTGCAAGAAGCTTGCCGAAAAATATACGCCAGATCAATTTCGAGAGATCGTTGATGGTTTTAAAGACCTTAAAGTCCTTGTTGTTGGAGACATCATTTTTGATCGATATTCGTCGGTGAAGGTTCAGGGGCTCACCTCAAAGAACCGCATTATTTCCACAAGGTTTTTGTCTGAACAAACGCAGGCTGGAGGGGCTTTAGCGGTTTTTCGGCACATTCAGCAGTTTACATCAAATATCAAGCTCATTAGCTTGGTGGGCGACGAACCTTGGGTAGATGAAGAGCTTGCAAAATATATTAGCCCCGATGAAGACGGGATTATCCGCAGTCCTGATTTTACCACGATCATCAAGCAGCGTTTTGTCGAGCCGCTCTCTGACGGCAAAGAACTTACGAAGTTATTTTCTATCAATGTGATCGAAGAGCAAATGTTAAGCCAAAGGACCCATGATCTGGTTTATGACTTGATCGAGAAATGCATTAAAGATTACGATCTAGTTGTTGTTATGGATTTCGGCCACGGGTTAATGCAACATAAGATTCGCGAACTTGTTCAATCCAAGGCGCGCTTTCTAGCATTGAATTGCCAGACAAACAGCTATAATCACGGGTTTAATATCATCGATAGACAATATCATCGGGCTGATTCATTCTCACTAGACGAGTCAGAGCTTACTTTGGCGTGTGGTCGCAAGAATATTAATCTTTCTGAAGAGTTAAAGAAGTTAAAGAGCAAGTTGTCCGCGCGCTACGCCTGGCTTACTCGGGGCGCAACAGATACTATCGGTCTAAAGACTTCCGAAGGCGAATGCCTTTGCATGCCTTTTGAGCAATCTGTGGTTGATACTGTTGGCGCAGGCGATGCCTTTTGCTCTGTGGCTTCTTTGGCTGCGATTAAGGGTTTACCGATCGATATTTCGACATTTATGGGACAGTTGGCTGGAGCCCAGGCTGTTCGTATTATCGGAAACGCTGATTCAATTAAGAAAGATAAGTTTTTAAAGGGCGGCATGACGCTGCTTGGCTTTTAATTCGCAAGGAATAAATTATGAATATACTTGTTTTAGGCGGATGTGGATATATCGGCAGTGTTTTAACACAAGCCCTTTTACAGGAAGGGCACAGGGTCACTGTTTACGACATCATGTGGTTTGGCAATGTATTGGCTGAACACAAGAATTTGAAAGTTGTTCAGGGTGATATTCGAGACATTGCCAAGGTCCCGATGCAGGATGTGGATGTTATTTTTCATTTAGCCAATGTGGCCAACGATCCTTGCGGTGAACTGGACTCTAAACTAGCGTGGGAAGTCAATGCCTTGGCATCGATGCTGTTGATCGAAAGTGCCATCAAGCACAAGATAAGACAATTTATCTACGCGAGCTCTGGAAGCGTTTATGGTGTTAAAGAAGAGCCGCAGGTTACCGAAGACTTAGAGCTTGTTCCTATTTCGGACTACAACAAGACCAAGATGATTAGCGAGCGAGTTTTCTTGAGCTATCAGCGTGCTATTATCCTGCAGTGTGTTCGTCCGGCAACTGTCTGTGGGTATTCGCCTCGCATGCGCCTGGATGTGTCTGTGAATATGATGACATCTCAAGCCTTGACGAAGAAGAGAATGACGGTGTTCGGCGGCGATCAGACACGTCCCAATATTCATATGAAAGACATGATCGGGGTTTATTTGCACTTTCTTAAGCTGGGCAGCAAGGCGCAGGGGATCTTCAACGCGGGCTTTGAGAATATTTCTATCCTTGATATCGCGAATATGGTCGCGCGCCACGTCCCTGCGGAAATTGTCGTCACAGAGTCCAATGACCCGCGTTCGTATCGTTTGAATTCCGATAAGCTACTGGCGACGGGTTTCAAGCCGCAATATGGTGTAGAAGACGCGATCAAAGAGCTTGTCGCGGCCTATCGCGGTGGTCATTTTAAAGATGAAGACAACTGTTATAACATCCGCACGATGAAAAAGATCTACGGCGGCAAAACCGACACGAAAGGTTTGTGATGGGGCAAGAAATTGACCTTCTGGTAAATTATCCAAAGACAAAGCGTGACGTGAAGGATCGGGGCGCCTCAAAAACCGCCGAGGATCGCGCCATTGCCCGCCAATTCGGTAAAGAATTCTTTGATGGGGACCGTCGCCATGGTTACGGAGGCTTCAACTACAATCCTCGTTTTTGGCAGCCGGTGATCCCGACATTTAAAGAGCATTTTGGATTAACACAAAACAGTTCTGTTTTAGATGTGGGCTGTGGCAAGGGTTTTATGTTACACGACCTTAACGAAGCTATTCCCGGTATCACCGTAAAAGGCATTGATATCTCAGAGTACGCGATCGTCCATGCCATTGAGGATATGAAGCCATTTGTCATGGTGGCCGACGCGAAAAGCCTACCTTTCAAAGACAAGTCCTATGATGTTGTGATCTCGATCAATACGATCCACAATCTTGAGCGCGATGAGTGTGCCCAAGCCTTGCAAGAGATCGAGCGCGTTAGCCGCGGTAGAAGCTTTATCACTGTTGACGCTTATCGCAATGATGAAGAACGCGTGGCCATGGAAGCATGGAATTTGACGGCCAAGACCATGATGCATGTGGATGATTGGAAAAAGTTTTTTGTCGAGGTTGGATACACCGGCGATCATTACTGGTTCATTCCTTAAAAGCGATGAATAAAAAGAATAAGATCTTGTTAAATGTATGGAAGCGCATGAAGTTCATCCGCATGGTTGAAGAAACCATTGCCGTGCGGTATTCTGAGAGCAAAATGCGCTGTCCAACACATTTGTGCACCGGACAAGAGGCGATCTCCGCCGCGGTCGGCTTAGCCTTGCGACAGGACGACTTTGTCGTAAGCACACATCGTTCGCATGGCCACTATCTTGGCAAGGGCGGAAATTTGAACGCGATGATGGCAGAAATTTATGGCAAGGCGACGGGCTGTTCTTTGGGTAAGGGTGGATCGATGCACCTTGTCGATAAGAGTGTTGGGTTCATGGGAAGCACCGCGATCGTTGGCGGCACGATCCCTGTTGGTGTGGGATTAGGGCTGTCCATTCGCCTGCACGGCACGGATCAAGTATCATGCGCTTTCTTTGGCGATGGCGCCAGCGAAGAAGGTATGTTCTATGAATCGGTCAATTTTGCTGTTCTCAAGAAACTACCGGTTCTTTTTATTTGTGAAAATAATTTATACTCTGTCTATTCTCCACTCAAGGTTCGCCAACCTTCTAAAAGGGCGATCTATACATTAGCGAAAGCGATCGGTTGCCCTGCTGAACAAGGTGACGGCAATGACGCGGAAAGCATCTACCAAAAGGTTTCTCGCGCGTTGCGCCGTATCCGCCAAGGAAAAGGGCCATACTTCTTCGAGTTCTCGACCTATCGCTGGAGAGAGCACTGCGGCCCGCTTTTTGATAACGATCTGGGGTATCGTACGAACCAGGAATATCTAGAGTGGAAGAAGCGTGATCCTGTTTTGCGGCTTGAGCAGAAACTTTTACGCCGAAAGGATCTATCAAAAGCAGACATCGAGCGGGTGGAGCGGGATATTAGCCGGCAGGTCGCGAAGGCTTTTGATTTTGCTGAAAAGTCACCTTTTCCAGATGCAAGCGAATTAACAAAGGATGTTTTTGCTTAATTAAGAGGCAGTATGCAGAAGCGTAATCTAAAATTCTTTCGCGCGGTCAACGAGGCATTGCATGTTGCTATGCAAAAAGATAAGAATGTGATCTGTTATGGCCTTGGAACAGATGATCCTAAGGGTGTTTTTGGGACAACGCTGGGTTTGAGGGAAAATTTTGGGCCTGAACGCGTCTTTGATATGCCAACCTCTGAGAATTCTATGACCGGTATCGCGATCGGGGCTGCTTTAAACGGCATTCGTCCTGTTATGACACACCAACGGCTGGATTTTTTTCTCTTGGCAATGGATCAGCTTGTGAACAACGCGGCAAAGTGGCACTATATGTTTGGAGGAAAACATTCTGTTCCAATTACGATCCGATTGATCTTAGGGCGCGGCTGGGGGCAGGGGCCGACACATTCACAAAATCTCCAGGCTTGGTTTGCGCATATTCCTGGGCTTAAAGTTGTCGCTCCGGCGACGGCTTCAGATGCCAAAGGTCTTTTGCTGTCCAGCATTTTTGATCCAAATCCTGTTATTTTTTTAGAACAGCGTTGGCTGCACAATGTTGAGGGCCATGTCCCGGCAGGTGATTTTCGTGTGGCCTTAGGCCAGGCCAAGGTCTTAAGGCATGGGGACGCGGCTACGATCGTGGCCTCATCATATATGACCATAGAAGCTCTGCAAGCCGTTAAGGTGTTAAGCAAGAATGGCGTGGAGTGCGATGTCGTTGATCTGCGAACACTGTGCCCTTTAGACTGGAAAACGATCTTTTCATCGGTCAAAAAGACCGGACGCCTACTCGTTCTTGATACAGGCAACGAAACATGTTCTGTTGCAAGTGAGATCGTAGCGCGGGTCAGCATGGAGTTGTTTAGCTCTCTTAAGGGTGCTCCGCGACGCATAGCGCTTGCCGATGTCCCGACTCCCACAAGCCCGACCTTAACAAAGGTTTTTTATAAAGGAGCAGAAGATATCGTGAAGGCTATCGGGCAGATGCTTCGCAAAGATATTCCATTTGAGGATTTGAATAACAAATCTGCCTGCCCTCACGATGTTCCGGGAGATTGGTTTAAGGGGCCGTTTTAAAATGCAGTTGAGAAAAATAAAGAAGATACTTTTAACTCAGCCTAATTATGCCTGGCTTTCAAAAAGAACATGGCAATTTCCACCATACACTCTATGTCTTTTGAGCGCAATAATTAAAGAGCAGGCAGAAACTGTTGTTCTCGATCCTAATTTTCGAAATCTTTCCGAGAGGAAAATGTCGGCTCTTCTCAAAGAAATAAATCCTGATTTAGTGGGGATTAGCTCTATCTCGACAGAATATTTTAATGTTACCCAGCACGCGATAGCTCTTGTTCGAAAATATCTGCCCAGTGCAGTAATTGTCTTAGGAGGTGTTATTCCTACAGTTATGCTTGAAGAAGCAATGAAAGATAGGAACGTTGATTACTGGGTTGCGGGGGAAGCAGAGCGCTCTTTCCCTCTTCTTGTTAATAGGCTAAGCAAAGGGACTAAGGACCTCCTTGGTATTAGCGGATTGGCTTACTGGCAAGGCGAGACACCAGTCGTAAATAAAATAGAATTCATAGATGATCTTGACGAAATACCTTTTCCTGATTACTCCTCTGTCGTTGGAGCTACTTTGCAAGACTATGGAAATATTAAATTCAAATACGCTCCTGGCTTGTTAGCAAGAAATTATCCTTCGGCAGTTACTATTACTTCAAGAGGCTGTCCTTATAGGTGTATTTTTTGTGCAGGCAGGACGGTAAGCGGAAAACAAGTAAGGTTTAGAAGCGCAGAAAACGTGCTTAAAGAAATTGATATTTTGTATAATCAAGGCATTCGAGAAGTCATATTCCTCGACGATCATTTTTTGGCAGACAAAAAAAGAGCCATGGAAATAATGAAAGGAATCTTAAAAGGCCATAAAGGTCTCACATGGAAATGCGTTAATGTTACTGCATGGTTGCTCGATGAAGAAATATTAAGACTTATGTATAAAAGTGGATGTACGCATATAACCGTTTCCATTGAATCCGGAAACCAGGACGTTCTTACGAAAATAGTGAAAAAGCCGATTAGATTAGACAAGATTCCTGCAAAACTCGATCTTGCTAAATCCATTGGCTTTGAAATAATTGCGAACTTTATTATTGGTTTTCCTGGAGAAACATGGGATCAGATAAGAGATACGTTTAGGTACGCAGAGAAGCTCAGTGTTGATATAGTAAATTTTCATATAGCGACGCCTCTTCCAAAAACAGAATTAATGGATATTTGTTTGAGCAATAAATTTTTACCTGATGATTATATAAAAAATATTTCCAAATATTCTGGTTATGGAAAAGGACTTATTTCAACTAACGAGTTTACTCCTTTTGAGTTAGAAGTTCTGAGATCTTTTGAGTGGGATAGGATAAATTTTTCTTCGGATGAAAGAAAAGAAAAGATTGCGAAAATGAATGGTATAACTTTGAAAGAATTAGAAGATTGGCGCATAAATACTAGAAGAAATTTAGGTGTTAATAGCAGGGTCAAAAACATAATGCAGTCTCAGGAAGCATAAAATATGCCTAGTAAAAGATCAAGAGAAAAGAATGTTTTTGTCCTTGGTATAGGTAGTGATATTGGAAAAGCGTTGGCCGAACGTTATTGCAAGCAGGGATATAATGTTGTGGGTGCATACAGAAACACGGCTAGCGTGAGATCTCTTTTAGATGCTCGAGGTGTTCATCTTTTAAAATGTGATGTTGGAAATAAAGCCGATATAAGAAAATGTGTGAATAGATATAAAGAGTTAAGCCAACCGTGGGATATTTTTATTTCTTGCGTGGGATCCATGGAGCCTATAGGTAGATTTTTTGGTTGTAATTTTGATCAGTGGGAAAGATCTGTAAACGTAAACTCTGTCGCACAGCTTCGTTTTTTACATGAAATTTATCCCTACAGGCGCCAAAGGAAGCCCTGCCATGTTGTTTTCTTTGCAGGAGGTGGAACAAACAACCCATTTACTAATTATTCCGCTTACTGTGCCTCTAAAATTATGTTGATAAAGGCGTGTGAACTTCTTGACGACGAGAATCCTGATCTCAATGTTTTTATCTTAGGCCCTGGATGGGTTAGGACTAAAATTCACGATCAGACGCTAGAACATAGGGCTGCTTCAGGGCGAAGCTATAACAAGACCATTGAATTTTTAAGATCGAAGAAATCGGGCACGAGTTATGAAGATATTTATGATTGTATTAATTGGTGCATGGCTCAGGGGCGTGATGTGGTCGGTGGGAGGAATTTTTCCGTTGTCCATGATCCTTGGCGCGAAAAAGGCATGAAGTTCAAGGAACAGCTATACAAAGATAAAAATAAATTTAAGCTAAGACGTTATAAGAATATTTAATAATTTAAAGGAGATAAAATTGCGTACTTCTAATAAATGTGCAAGAAAAGCCTATCGTGAAGGTACAGAATATCAATTTAATACTCCAGAATTGAAAATGGGGCCATGGACATCGTACAGTTTGGTCAATGACCCTAAGCATATGTGTTTCGTTTTAGCTAGATATAAATTCTGCGCGAAAATGCTTGAAGGGAAGAGGAGCGTTATGGAAGTTGGATCCGGTGACGGGTTCGGCCTCCCCATCATGGCCCAGGCTGCAAAGAAAGTGTATGCTTGCGATTGGGATGAGAGACTTCTTCAAGGCAATGCCAAAAGACTTGCGCATCTTAAGAACGTTGAATATTTGTATGTGGATTTAAATAAGGACTCTCCTGGAGTGGTAGTGGACGGAATATTCCTCATTGATGTTATTGAGCATTTAGAGCCGAAAAAAGAGAAAATATTTTTGGACAATATTATTAAATGCCTTAAACCTGGAGGAGTTTTGATAATTGGGACTCCCAACATTACTGCTTCTGCGCATGCCACCTCAAGAAGCAGAGTACAGCACATTAATCTTAAAAGTAGTAAAAGTTTGCGTGATCTGATGGAAAAATATTTTGAAAATGTATTTATGTTTGGGATGAACGACGAAGTCCTCCACACTGGATACGCGCCAATGTGTCATTATATTTGGGCAATAGGCTCAGGACTGCTTCCTTCCTTAAGGAAGAAGATATGAAGCTTTCAGATTATGTAGCGAAATTTTTAGCAGAACAAGGGATACGGCATGTTTTTGCTGTAACAGGGGGAGCTGCAGCACACCTTATAGATTCCATCGCAAAGACTCAAGGGATAGAGTATGTTTGCCCGCAACATGAGCAGGCAGGGGCTATGGCTGCTGACGCCTATGCGCGAGTAACAGGCAATTTAGGAGCAGCCATCGCCACGAGTGGGCCAGGTGCCACAAATCTTCTGACAGGCATTTGTTCGGCGTACTATGATTCGATCCCAGTCTTGTATATTACTGGTCAAGTCGCCACCTTTAGGCAAAAAAAAGATACGGGGGTTCGGCAGATCGGTTTTCAAGAGACAGATGTCATTGCGATGTTTAGGCATGTGACAAATTATTCTGTTCAGATCCGTAATGAAAAAGATATCCGCTATGAATTAGAAAAAGCGTGTTATTTGGCAAAAGACGGTAGGCCCGGTCCAGTGCTTGTTGATATTCCTGATAATTTACAGAGAGCTGCTGTTGACCCAAAGAAACTCAAGGGTTTTGTTGCTCCTTGTAAAAAGAATATTCCTGCTTTGATTGATAAGCAAATTGATTCTTGTATAAAGATGCTTAGTTGCGCCGATCGGCCAGTTGTGATCTTGGGCGGAGGCGTGCGTTTGGCCGGGGCTATTAGAGAAGCAAAAAGATTTATTAATAAGCAAAAATTACCTTTTGCTCCTACATGGGCCGTAGCTGATATTTTGCCTTCACGCCATGCATGTTCTATTGGCACCTTTGGCACTCACGGCACTCGTTATGCGAATTTTGCTGTTCAGAATGCCGATCTTATTTTATCTATAGGGTCTAGATTAGACACAAAAGCAACGGGAAGCCCGATCAGCACATTTGCGCGTGGGGCAAAGAAAATAATCGTTGATATTGATAAAAATGAGTTAGGTAAGTTCAAAAGATTCAACTTAGATGTAGACGTGCTCATACATTGTGATGCAAAAGTATTTCTTCAGAAATTGAATGCCAAGATTCAAAGGGTGAAGAAGAAAAATATTTCAGCCTGGTTCAGGCAGATATCAACATGGAAGTCCGCATATCCCATTTGTCCATCCAGATATTGTGGTGAGAAAAAAATAAATCCGTATGTTTTTGTTAAAACACTTTCACGTAAGTGCAAAAATGGGGATCACCTTGTTGTTGATACTGGCTGTTGCTTAGCTTGGATGATGCAAGGTTTTGAATTTAAAAAGGATCAACGTCTTTTCCATGATTGGAATAACACTGCGATGGGCTGGGCACTACCTGCAAGCATAGGCGCGTCTTTTGCAAAGGATAGAGCTTCGATTATATGCGTAACAGGAGATGGAAGTTTGCATATGAACTTGCAAGAGCTAGCTACGATCATAAGACACCAGCTACCGATAAAGATCTTTCTTGTAAACAATGATGGATACAGCATGATCAGGCAAACCCAAGATCAGTGGCTGGGTTCCTGCTATGTTGCTTCTTCAGTGAAGGGTGGATTGCCAGAAATCAATTTTTCTAAAATAGCTCGATCTTATGGTTTCCATACATTAGACGTGTCAAGAAACTCTGATCTAGAAGAATGCGTTCAAAGGGTTTTTAAGAAAAAAGGTCCTGTTTTTTGCAATGTTCATATTAGCTCTGAGCACAGAGTTATTCCTCAGGTAAAATATGGCAGGCCGAATGAAGATTTGGAGCCTTTATTGAATAGAAAAGAGTTTCTGAGAAATATGATCATAAAGCCATGCTTAGAATCAATCAAAATGCCGTAAAAATTAAGTAAAGCTATGCTGATTAAGGGAAAATTCGCAGAAAAGAGAAGCTTGTTGTTTCTACAGTCATCCCATGCCATTCTTTTGTTCAATAAGAAATATGTCTTACAACTAAGAGATAATAAGCCCGGCATTTCTGCTCCGGGTCAATGGACCCTGTTTGGCGGGATGCTTGGCGAACACGAAACCCCTCTGGCAAGCATGAAAAGAGAGCTTTCTGAAGAATTGTTGATCCAGCCAGAGCGTTTTGAATATTTGTGGCTCATTGACTATATTGATGAAAATGAAGGCCAGAAAATAAGAAGCTGGTTTTTTACCGTTGATGTTACGAGCGTTTGGCATGCCCATAAAGTAATGGAAGGCCAGGGCGCAGGGATGTTTTCTTATCTTGAAACTAAGAAATTAAAGATGCCGCCTGTAATGCATGTCACGCTTGATAGATATCAAAGAGAGGTTGTGTCTTGATATGAAAACCACAAAAGCAGCTGTTTTAAGGCAGATCGGTCAACCACTTCAGATCACGGAACTCCTTATTCCTGAACTAAAAAGAGGCCAGGCTTTGATCAAGATCGCTTACAGTGGGATCTGTCATACTCAACTTAATGAAATAAAGGGTTTAAAAGGCGAGGACAAATTCTTGCCGCATACCTTAGGCCATGAGGGATCCGGTGTCGTTGTTGATGTGGGGCCGGATGTGCAAAAGGTTAAAGTAGACGATCATGTGGTGCTGACTTGGATCAAGGGAAGCGGGATAGATGTTCCGTCAACCCAGTACCGAACAAGAGATGGGAGCATTGTCAATTCCGGCGCTATTTCTACTTTTATGGAATATGCTGTTGTTTCTGAAAACCGGCTTGTCGCGATCGATAGGCGAATGCCTTTAAAAGAAGCAGCGCTTTTGGGTTGTGCCGCTCCAACGGGAGCCGGGATCGTCATAAATACGATGAAACTCGCGCAAGGCAAGAGTATCGCGATCTTCGGTATTGGCGGCATAGGCTCAAGTGCTTTATTGGCTGCCAAAATGAAAGAAGCTGGCCAAATTATTGCTGTCGATGTATCTGATGATAAGCTCGCATTCGCGCGATCACTCGCAGCGACACATACTGTGAATATCAAAAAGGAAGACGTCCTTGACATCATTATGAAAATTACGGGTGGGCGCGGGGTAGACTATTCAATTGAGTCTGCTGGTAAAAAGGAATCCATGGAGATGGCGTTCAGGTCAGTTTGCGACAACGGCGGCTTGTGTGTCATTGCCGGAAATTTACCAAAAGGTGAAACGATACATATTGATCCATTTGACCTGATTAGGGGCAAGCGAATCATCGGCACCTGGGGAGGAGAGGCAAGACCGGACGCAGACATTCCGTTATATGCTGATTTATTTCTTTCAGAAAAGCTTGGTCTAACAAAACTTATTGACCAAAGTTTTCCTCTTGCAGATATTGACAAAGGATTGGCTAGACTTGAGAATCTAGCCATTGGACGTGTTATTCTTAACATTGCAGGAGATCTATAGCGATGGCATTTGTTGCTCTTTTGACGAAGATATTGCACAAACTTGAAGTCGACAGAGCAGTCTTTTTTGGATTACTGGCAAGGCTTTGGAGCGTTATTTTTGCGCCGGTAACCATTTTACTTATTGCTTCTAAATTTTCTCCGGAACTGCAAGGGTATTATTACACTTTTGCCAGCCTTTTAGCTTTACAGGTTTTTGTGGAATTAGGGCTGGGTATTGTTGTTATACAGTTTGCAAGTCATGAGTGGTCTAAATTAAAGATCAGCGAGGATGGAAGCATCATTGGAGACAAGAATGCCCTTTCGCGACTCAGAAGTCTGGCTAATATTACTTCTAAATGGTATGCGGTTGGAGCACTGATTGTTGCTTTGGGACTAGGCCTAGGTGGTTACATTTTTTTTCAGAATTCTAGTAGTAGCATTGATATAAATTGGGTGGGCCCATGGTTTTCCTTGTGTTTTTTTACTGCGGGCATTCTATTCTTTGTTCCTGCCTGGTCTTTGCTTGAAGGATGTAATCAAGTAGCTGATGTATATTTCTTTCGTTTTTTTCAAGGAATTATTTCTAGTTTATCTATTTGGATAGCAATTTTGTTAGGAGCAAAACTCTGGACAGCATCTATTTCGACTATGATGGTGTTGTTTTGGTCAATATTTTTTCTAGGATTTAAATATCTTAATTTTATAAAAAGCCTTTTTTTTAATAATATTCCTGGCGATCAAATAAACTGGAGAAAAGAAATTTTTCCAATGCAATGGAGGATAGCGCTTAGTTGGATTAGCGGCTATTTTATTTTTTCAATCTTTACACCAATAATTTTTCGTTATCATGGATCAATAGTTGCTGGTCAGTTTGGCATGACCTGGAGCATAGCAAGCATGGTTGCTACAGTTTCTGGCTCGTGGATTTTTCCAAAAGCTCCAAAGTTTGGGATGTTGATTGCTGAAAAAAGATATGTGGAGCTTGATATTTTGTTTTGGAAGATAATAAAAATATTTATTACCATAACAGTGTCTGGCGCACTAGCGGTATGGCTTGGAGTGTATTTTCTTAATAAAATTAACCATCCATTTTCTTCTCGGATATTGCCGCTATTGCCAACGACAATATTTTTAATAGCGCAAGTGACGACGATGTTGTCTCTTCCTTTTTCTGTGTATATGAGAGCTCATAAAAAAGAGCCTATTTTCCTTGTGTCTATTGCTGGCGGGTTGGCTGTGGGAGGAGCTGCCTTTTTACTAGGAAAATATTCTTCTATTATTAACATCGCCCTTGGTTATTTGGCGATTAACTTAATAATATTTCCAATAATTTTGTTTATTTGGAATCAATGTCGTCTTGAGTGGCATTTAAATGGTATACAATAAAGTCCTGTCAACGATAATAAAAATCTCGGAATACGCCATAAGAGTTCTGAGGGCTGAGGGGATATTTTATTTCTCAATTAAATTATTTTATTTTGTTGTCGGTCAAGTTATAGGACTTATTTTTTATCCTTTTCTTTGGTTAATGAGAGTTAAGTTTATTCCAATATCAACAATGGCGATAGGGCATTTAGCCGGCGAATTAGATTGTTATATAAAAGAAGGTATTCTTGACTTGCGACCTCAATATAGAGCTGTTCTTTTAGCACTTAAAAAAGATGTTGTTAACCAATATTTTCTTGGTTACTGGAGAAAGCGGATATTAATTATACAAAATCCGATTCTTTGTATTCTGTTAAGTCCATTTTGCAGGAGTATGCTGACTAGATATAGGGTCGAAAAATATTTTTGCGGTCATTTTGAAAACGCATCTTTTCCAGAAATCCAGAGAAAATATTATGGTCGTCCACCAATCCTCTCTTTGACTAATTTTGATCGTAATCGAGGATGGAAGGTGTTGCGTAATTTAGGTCTCCCTAGCGACGCCTGGTTTGCATGTGTTCATTGTCGAGAAAATGGCTTTGGTATGCATAAAAACAAGGAAACTCTTCGAAATGTTGATATAAATAATTATTTATCAGCAATGCAGGAAATTGTTGATAGGGGTGGGTGGGTTATCCGGGTTGGTGATCCAACGATGAAGTCAATTCCAAAAATGAGAAATGTTATTGACTACGCACATTTGAGTGTTAAAAGTGATTGGATGGATGTTTTTTTATGCGCAAGTTGTAAGTTTTTTTTAGGGAGCAACTCGGGTTTATCAAATCTGGCTAGCGTTTTTGGAGTCTTAACTGCGGCTGCAAATATCAGTGGGCCAATTTCTGCAATTTTACCTTATGGTCCTGACGATATTGCAATCCCTAAGCTTATTTGGTCAATAAAAGAAAACCGATATCTAAGTTTTAAAGAAATCTTTTCTACTTCTATTGGAAATTTTCGAACAGATAGCCTATACAAAGAGCATAGCATCATAGCTGTTGAGAATTCTTCAGAAGATGTCAAGGGTTTAGCCATAGAAGCCTTGGAAAAAGTAAACGGTTTGGTTAATTATTCAGAAGAAGATCACTGCCTCCAAGAGCGATTTAAGTCGTTAATGAATGAGACACATTATTCTTATGGAGCAGTTTCGAGAGTAGGGGCTAAATTTCTTCAGAAATATCAATATTTGTTATAGGGTGCCAGAAGATGAAATATGTAGAAACATTTTTAAAGGGAGTTTTCATTTTAGAGTTAGAGCGTTTCGAAGACAAAAGGGGGTTTTTTGCTAGAAGCTGGTGTAAAGAAGAATTTAGAAAAGCAGGGCTAAATCAAGATCTTTCGCAATGTAGCATTTCTTTTAATAAGAAAAGAGGAATTTTACGCGGAATGCATTATCAGGTTAGGCCACACGAAGAAGCTAAGGTTGTGCGATGCACTATGGGTGCGATCTATGACGTCGTTCTTGACTTGAGAGAAGGATCGTCGACTTTTAAGAAATGGTTTGCAATAGAGTTGAGCGCTGAAAACAGAAAAGCATTATATATCCCAGAGGGATGTGCTCATGGATTTCTGACACTGGAGGATAGCTCAGAAGTTTTTTATCAGATTTCTGAAGCCTATCATCCAGAGTGCTCGATGGGTGTAAGATGGAATGATCCGGCGTTTAAAATACAGTGGCCAAACAAGGATGTTTTAATTAATGCGCGAGATTCTCAATATTTAGATTTTAAATTATGAAAAAAGTGCTTGTTACAGGGGCTTCAGGATTTATAGCAAGGAATTGCTTGTCTCCTTTAGTCGAGGAGGACTATGACGTTTATGCTGTAGCTTTAGATCAGATTGAAGGTGCGCCGGAGAGTGTTAAATGGATTGAAGCCGATTTATTAGACGAAAAACAAGCAGAGAAGACGGCTAAAGATGTTGGTGCGACACATTTGTTGCATTTTGCTTGGTATGCTGAGCCTAAGAAATATTGGAGTGCTGAGGAGAATTTTAAGTGGCTTGAAGCAAGCAAAGCACTTTTAAAATATTTTTATGATAGCGGTGGACAGAGAGCGGTCATGGCTGGAACTTGTGCCGAATACGATTGGCAGCATGGATGCTGCGATGAAAGCGGAACGCCGCTTTTGCCAGCAACAGTATATGGGAAATGCAAGCATTTTCTTCAGGAGAGCATGACTACTTTTTCTAAAAAGACCGGCTTGAGCAGTGCTTGGGGAAGAATATTTTTTCTTTATGGCCCGAATGAACATCCTGCGAGGCTGGTCCCGCATGTTGTAACTTCTATTTTAAAAGGTAATCCAGCTTTTTGTTCGCATGGTAATCAGCTACGCGATTTCCTCTATGTTAAAGATGTCGCTTCTGCTTTTGTTAGCTTGCTAAATAGCGATGTTCAAGGCGCAGTAAATATTGCCTCTGGAGAGGCGATTGCCTTAAAAGAAGTTATCACAAAGATAGGAGAGAAGATCGGTAGATCAGAGTTGATTCGCTTAGGAGCTATCCCATCGTCAAAAGATGAACCTCCTATGCTCGTAGCCAATATTCAAAGGTTAACAAATGAAGTTAGATGGGCTCCAGGATATGATATTGATACAGGGTTAGATCAGACAATTGAATGGTGGAGAAATAATCTAGAAAAAAAGGTGGTCCATTGATAGCTTGTTCATTTTGCGGAGAAAAACCTGAAGTTTTATTTCAAGCAAAAGATCTTAATCGTAAGATCTCGAAAAAGAAATTTATTTATTCGCGTTGTCCGTCTTGCGATTTGATATCTATCTCCGAAATTCCTGATAATTTGGGGAGCTATTATGCCCAAGAATATTATCAGATACCTTCTTTGGATAAGTTAAAGAATATAGCTAAAGCTGAGAAATTTAAGATTGAAATGATAAAAAAATTTGTAACGTCTGGAGCTCTTCTTGAGATTGGGCCAGCTTTTGGTGTATTTGCATATCAGGCAAAAGAAGCTGGTTTTAAAGTCGATACCATAGAAATGAATGAAAGGTGCTGCAAGTATTTAGAGGAAGAAGTTGGCGTTAATGTTATAAAAAGTGACATGCCTCATAAAGCAGTAGAATCTATGGGAAAGCATGATGTTATTGCTATGTGGCATGTTCTAGAGCATCTCGCTAATCCTTGGGAAGCTTTAAGCGCATTGGCAAATAATCTGTCGCCTGGGGGGATGCTGGTTATCGCGACTCCGAATCCCCAGTCATTTCAGTTTAGACTTATGGGTGCTTATTGGCCGCATGCTGACGCGCCTCGCCATTTAAATCTTTTTCCAAGAAAAGTTCTTGAAGATTATCTAGAGAGACATGGATTGAAACTGGTTATGATAACGACAGACGATCATGGTGGCAGAAGCTGGAATAGGTTTGGCTGGCAACGTCTTTTGATGAATTGCTGTTCTGGAAAATTAACGCAGAGAATATGTTTTGTGATTGGTTATCTTGTGAGCTTTCCAATGGCTTTGTGGGATCGAAAAAAGTTTGAAGGGTGTGCCTATACAGCTATTTTCCAAAAAAAGGTGGCTGAATGAAGTTTTCTGTTCTTCTTCCTACACGTAATGGTGGGCAGTTTTTAAAAGATTGTATTAGCTCTATTCTTGATGAGCCGTATGAAGATATGGAGCTTGTTGTGTCAGATAATGCAAATACTGATGAAACGCAAGATATTCTTAAATCCTTTGCCAATGATTCACGTCTAAAGGTTCTAAGGCTAGACGCTCCAGTTGGTGTTACTGAAAATTGGAATAATGCTCTTAAGGCGAGCTCGGGAGATTATTTTTTAATGATGGGTGACGATGACTGTCTTCTGCCGGGATATTTTAAGCGCATGGAAGATACGTTAAGAAAATATGATGATCCAGATTGCGTAATTTATAATGCGTATACTTATATTGCTCCAGGGGCTATTAACAACAGAGAAAGTTATTATAATAAACGGCATTTCAAGTTTGGTCCTGATTTTAAAAAAGAGGGACTAGTTTCTTTTGAGCAGCGATTTTCGATTGTTCGAGATATGTATCGTTTTAGGGTGCGAATTCCGTTGAACATGCAGACAACGCTTGTTTCTCATCGTGCGGCTGAAAAGTATATTAAGGGGGATGTTTTTCACCCACCCTTTCCAGACCATTACGCATTAAACGCATTGCTCTTAAGCGATGCGCGATGGGTTTATTTACCAGAAAACTTGCTTGTTGTTGGCGTGTCTCCAAAATCATTTGGCCATTTTGTGTACAGCAATAAACAGGATAAAGGGTTGATCTATCTTGGCGTAGGAGCTGATTTTAAGGGTTGTTTACCAGGCAATGAGTTAATAAACCATATGCACACATGGCTTAATTTTCTGAAAATTGATTATGACGACAAGCTGAAGGGCATAAATATAAGTCGGGCAAATTATGTGAGGCGGCAGGTATATTATTGGTGTAGGCAATATGGCTCTGGCATAATTACATTTAATAATTTTGTGGCAAGAATTGCAAAGCTATCTTTTTTAGATTGGACTTGGCTGTTTCTTTCTATCGTAGATAGCGAGAGCTGGAAACATATGTTTCGCATGTTGAATATTTGTAAGAAGAATGATCCCCGGAGAATTTGGCGTGGCCTTTCTCCTATGGGCGGAGTCTTAAATATTAGAGAATTTAGGGCATGGATAATTAGGAAAGACAAGAATAATGAATAATGATTTTGCCAGATTGAGAATTGGATATGTGCCGTATTCCGTTTATTTGAGCCGACCAGGAGATAGGAGGAGATTTTGTTATTATGCAAACAAAAGAAATATAAAGTTTGAAATAGCTGATCCTTTTAAGGATTATGATATTGTTGTTGTTACGCAGAAAGGTGATCTTGGTGTTTGGAGCAATTATCGTAAAGGAAAGGCAAAAATTGTTTACGATTTTATCGATTCATATCTTGCTATTCCTCGCTATGATTTAAAAGGAATTCTTAGGGGATTAGCTAAAGTTGTTGCTGGAGAGAATCGATATCTGAAATTAAATTATTGGAAAGCTATCGAGCAAATGTGTCAGAGATCGGATGCTGTTATATGTAGCACAGAAGAACAAAAGCAAGATATCTCAAAGTTTTGTAAAAATGTACATATTGTCCTCGATTTTCATAGTAGTGTTGTTCAAGAAGTCAAACAGGATTATTCCTGTAGGGATATTTTTAATTTTGTTTGGGAAGGGTTGCCATGCAACATCAGATCATTTTATGAAATCAATGATGTTCTAATGAAATTAAGTGAAAAAAAGAAAGTGGCACTGCATATTGTGACTGATCTTGAGTATTATAAATATGCAGGTAGATATGGGCATCAACAAACATCTGCATTAACAAAAAAATTATCTTGCGATGTTCATTTGCATGAATGGAACGAGAAAACTTGTTCAGATCTTATCAGAAAATGTGATTTAGCACTTATTCCAATATCTTTAAATGATTCATTTGCTGTTGGTAAGCCTGAAAATAAATTGTTGTTATTTTGGCGCATGGGCATGCCGGTTGTCGTGTCTTCGACTCCAGCATATGAGAGAGCCATGCAGCAGTGCGGCTTATCAATGACTTGCCGGACAAAAAGCGAATGGATAGAAACCTTGGTAAAGTATATAGATGATGAGAATGCTCGTCGTGAAGCAGGAGCACGTGGTCTTATCTTTGCCGAGAAGTATTATAGTGAAGAAATTATTTTAGATCGCTGGGATAAAGTTTTCTTATCGCTTGTATAGAGTGAAAGTTTTTGGAGGCCATTTCTTGACTAGAATCAGTATGCCTAAGTTCGGGTAATTATTATGAATAACGAATTTAAGGATTTATGGAGAATTTGGGTCGCAGCTTTTCTGTATACTTGCATTGTTAGTGCATTTATACAATTTATTTTACTTCCCGTTTTTTTAACAGATCTGCATGCAGGTGGTGGATTGTTTATTGGGCTCCCCGATTGCCTAGGATTTTATCGACTTGCAGCTGAGTTGGCTGAAAAGATAAGAACGTTTGGATGGGCAGCATGGGAATTTCGTCCCCAAGGTCAGGCGCCGGCAGGCATAGCAGCCTTTATATTTGCATTAACTTGGAGCAAGCTGTGGATTTTGATTCCGCTAAATGCTGTTTTGCACGCGAGTGCGTTTTTGGTATTATTTCAGATTTTAAATCGATTTATTAAGAATCAAGCTAGGGCGCTTTTGTGCGCATTGCCTTTTCTTCTTTTTCCTTCTAGCTTGCAATGGACTTCTCAGCTTCATAAGGACGGTTTTAGCATTTTAGGATTCTTATTGTTTTTGAAGGGCATTGTATTGCTGTCAAGAGCAGAAGGCATGGGGGCTAAGCAGCAATTTTACCATTTTTTTCGTGGATTACTTTCTAGTATCTGTGGGATTATGCTGATGTGGATTGTACGTCCTTATTTATTAACGATTGTTGGGCCTTTTATAATTATGCTCTTTTGTTTTCTATCGTTTGTTTTTTTAATTAAAAAGCTTAGAAACGAAACATCATGGCTAAAAATATTCTTCTTTTTTCTATCTTTCTTTCTTATGCTTTTTATTTTATTACAAGAAAAAAGTCTAAGTTCAATTGATTTTAAGGGGGACTTTGTAGGATCGGAAGAAATAAAAGCTGAGAATGAGACTTTGATGAAGCATGGTGGCTCAGAAAATTATTGGCAGGGTTCATTTAGACTTCCAGATTTTATTGAAAGAAAAGCTTCTTCTTTGTCTCAGGTCAGAAAAGGTTTTCAGTTTTCCCCCTCTGAAGCTAAAAGCAGTATTGATCAAAACATCGGATTTAGAAGCGTTAAAGATATAGTGGTCTATCTACCTCGAGCAACCCAGATAGCCTTGTTAGCGCCGTTTCCTAATCAATGGTTTGCTCAAAGCAGCTCTCCCGGAGGTTCTTTTATGCGGAAAATATCCGCATTTGAGATGATGGTGGTATATTTTGCTTTAATATTCTTACCGTATGCTATTTGGCATTGGCGTAAACGCATTGATTTCTGGATTATTTTATTATCTTGTATATACATGATGCTTGTTTATGGGCTAGTTTTTTGCAACATAGGTTCCTTGTATCGAATGCGATACGGATATATTTCGATTTTAGTGGCTTTAGGGATTGCGGGATTTATTGTTTTTTTTGAAAAGCTTAAGGCCAAGAGGAGTAAGTAGATCATGTGTGGCATTGTTGGATTTATAGACCCATCGTGGCGTAAAAAGTCGCAACAACTTGATTATTTTGTAACTTTGATGGCTGATACCTTGCGTCATAGGGGACCTGATGACCAAGGTATATGGATCGACGAAAACAATGGCGTTGCGTTTGGTCATCGACGTTTATCCATCATAGACCTTTCTCAGGAAGGGCACCAGCCTATGGTGTCTCGCGACGGAAGGTACATCATCGTCTTTAACGGAGAGGTTTATAATTTTAAAGCATTGCGTAAAGATTTGGAATTGCATGGCGTTCAATTTCTTGGCCATAGCGACACCGAGGTTGTACTTTCAGCGATTAGCCATTATGGGCTGGAAAAGGCTATGGCAAAATTCAACGGGATGTTCGCATTTGCTTTATGGGATCGGAGCGATAAAATCCTTTATTTGTGTCGAGACCGCCTCGGTGAAAAGCCTCTTTATTATGGGTTTATCAACAATAGTTTTGTTTTTGCCTCAGAGCTTAAAGCATTTGCAGAGTTTCCTGGATTTGATAAAGAGATAAATCGACAAGCTGTTGCTTCTTATCTTAGATATAATTGTATTCCTGCGCCACATTCAATATTTAAGAATATAAGAAAACTTTTTCCTGGAGAATTGTTAGAATTTGATAGCGTATCTCAGGACATTAAAACTCATTTTTATTGGTCCGCTTCGAATGCCGCGATGGCTTTTGATGCAACGAATAAATTGAGAACTTTTGAGGACATGTTGCGAGAAGGAAAGTTTCTTCTTAAAGATGCTGTTAAGATAAGAATGGAGTCGGATGTTCCCCTTGGAGTTTTTCTTTCTGGAGGCATTGATTCTTCTTTGATCACTGCGCTAATGCAGGAGCAAAGCACTGTTCCAATTAAGACATTTACAATTGGATTTGATGATCAGCGATACAATGAAGCGCAAGACGCTAAACAAGTCGCTGAATATTTAGGTACAGATCATACATGTTTTCATGCGACAGCTAAAGACGCTTTGAAAGTGATTCCTGAGTTGCCTAAAATTTATGATGAACCATTTGCAGATTCTTCACAGATTCCAACCATTTTAGTTTCAAGACTGGCTAAACAACATGTTACGGTGTGTGTTTCTGGAGACGGAGGAGATGAGATATTCGGAGGTTATAACAGACATGTTTGGTTGGATAAGATTTGGAAGAAAATAGAGCTAGTGCCTCATGGAGTCCGACGGTCATTATCAAGTTTTCTTTCTATTTGCTCACCAGATAAATTTGAGGCTGGCTTTGAGAGCTTAAAACAGATTCTTCCTGAGCAGCTCAGAGTGCGAAGTCCTGGAATAAAGTTTCAAAAGTTTTTGGATTGCTTGGCAGCTTTAAATGAAGATGAGGCGTATTTGAATTTAACATCCCACTGGAAGAATTCTGAGGAAGTTGTTTTAGGAGATTTTAATAGATTAGAAAGATTTGCAGGCCTTTCATCCATGGATTCCTTGGGAGATTTAAAAAGACAAATGATGTATTGTGATATGACCAATTATCTTCCCAATGATATTTTAACTAAAGTTGATAGGGCAAGCATGTCTGCGAGCTTGGAATCTCGAGCAGTTTTCTTGGATCACCGGCTGGTCGAATATGCGTGGAAGCTGCCGACGGATGTGCTTATTAATAAAAATGGGTCAAAGTTAATCCTGAGAAATATTTTGAGCAAATATCTTCCAGCAACTTATTGGGAAAGGCCAAAAATGGGATTTGCTGTTCCTCTTGATGATTGGCTGAGAGGGCCGTTAAAAGATTGGGCAGATGACCTTCTTTCAAGTGATTATCTGAGAAGGAAAGGTTTTTTTGATCATAAGATAATATCGCAGAAATGGCAAGAACATAAGAAAGGTTCCAGGAACTGGCAATTCGAATTATGGGATATCCTGATGTTTAATGCTTGGTTAGAGTTTAATCATATCAATTCATGAAAATTTTCTTTGTTTCTAATCTTTCATGGAGTCTTTATAATTTCCGTCGTGGATTGATGATGGAAGTCAAAAAGCGTGGACATGAAGTCGTTTTCTGCGCGGTGCATGATGACTATACTTCAAGACTTGAACAAATGGGTTTTAGGTACATCCCGATTTCTTTAGATCGGAAAGGTATAAATGTTTTTAAAGATCTGCTTTTATTCTTTTCTTTGATTAGGATATATATAAAAGAGAGGCCTGATTGGATCTACCACAACTCTATTAAGCCAAATATTTATGGATCTATGGCTGCTTTTTTTTCTCGCTGTCGTTGCATTAATACTATCTCAGGCTTGGGATATTTATTTATTAGAAAAACATTTTTATCTGAAATTGTGAAAATGTTTTACAAGGTAGCAGGATTTTGCGCCAAGAAGACATTTTTTCAGAACAAGGACGACCTAAATCTTTTTGTGAGTCAAAGATTGATTAACTCCAAGAAATGTCAGTTAGTTGCCGGTTCTGGAGTTGATGTGGATTTTTTCAGACGTAATAATAGGCAAGACCCTGCACTTGCTAAAGAAAGCTTTGCTTTTCTTTATCTGGGGAGAATCCTATGGGACAAGGGAATAGGCGAGCTCATTGCAGCTATTCGAGCTTTGCGAGAAAAGTATCCTTTTGTTAAGGTTGGTTTTCTCGGTATGATCGATGAAGGAAACCCAGCTGGTATCAGTAGGATCCAGGTTCAAGAATGGCAGAAGGAAGGGATTGTTGAATATTTAGGAAATACCGATGATGTTAGGCCGTATCTAGAAAATTGTGACTGCGTTGTTCTTCCTTCTTATCGAGAGGGAACTCCAAGGTCCTTGTTGGAAGCAGCTGCGATGGAATTACCCGTTATTGCCACCGATGTACCTGGTTGTCGAGATGTTGTTGAAGAAGAGTCGACTGGATTTTTAGTTCAAGCAAGGGATGTGGATGATTTATCTAAAGCAATGGAGGAAATGGTCAGAATGTCGCCCACTCAACGCATCGAAATGGGAAAAAGAGGCCGATCTAAAATAATTAAGGAATATAATGAGAAATTAGTTATAGATGCGTATTGTAGCCGGGCAAGCTTATAACACTTTCAATAAACATGAAACGTTTCTTTGATTTAATTTTATCTGTAATTTTAATCATATTACTTGCTGTCCCTATGATCGTCATTGCGTTATGGATCAAGGGGAGGTCCAAAGGTCCTGCCATTTTCTGGACAGACCGCATTGGCCGTAATAATGTGATCTTTAAAATGGCTAAATTTAGAACGATGCGTATCGATACACCTCAAGTGGCAACGCATTTGATGGAGAATCCGCAGCAGTATCTGATCCCCGGAGGAGAAGCTTTGCGCAAATACAGCCTCGATGAATTGCCGCAATTATTCAATGTTTTAAAAGGCGATATGAGTTTTGTGGGGCCCAGGCCAGCACTTTTCAACCAAGATGATCTGGTGGCCTTGCGCACGAAGAAGGGTGTACATGTTCTTGTTCCAGGTATAACAGGCTGGGCTCAAGTTAATGGCAGAGATGACCTACCTATTCCCGTTAAAGTTTCTTTTGATGAATATTATCTTAAGCATCGATGTTTTTGGCTTGATCTGCGTATTCTTTTTCTCACCGCTTGGAAGGTTGTGAAAAAGGAGGGCGTGCGGCATTAAGAGAAGCTTGCAAAGAGTGAAATGTGAACAGCAAAGCATGAAAAGTACATGGTATTTAGTGTTTAGAGCTTAGAAGTTAGTGTTTTGTGTTATGTAAAGGAGAGCAGTACAGATCTTTTTTCATGACCAAGATCCTTTCTAATCATTTTTATCGAGAGATCCTCACAAAGATCCAGCAGCAGATCTTAGAGGGCAAGCGCAATATCGAGGAATCCTACCGCCTGCAAGTCTTGCAAACCCATTGGAATATCGGAAAGATCCTGGAAGAGCCCTTCGCGGGCGATTTTGAGAACAGCAGCGAGCGCGCGCGCATGATCGAGCGGCTGTCTAAAGACCTGGAGCGCCCAACAAGTTTTTTCTACGATCTATCCAAATTTTACCGTTTTTATCCCTCTCTGCCGACAACACCTTTGACCTGGAGCCATTATTCCGATCTGATCCGCGTTGATGACGCGCGTCAGCGTCAGCGATTCGAACAGCAGGCGATCAGAGAGGGGTTGTCATCCCAAAAATTATATCAGCTGATCTTTATGGATAAGATCACCCAGGAAAAGAAAAAAGAGGCGGGCCAGCTTACGGCCTTAGCCAAGCCCGGAGAGCTGGCTTGTGTGCGCGGCAAGCTTTATCGTTATCGGTGCTTGTTCCGTAAAGATATCTCATGTCAACCGCGTCAGGCCCTTGTGGATATGGGTTTTGGGATCTTGCGCAAAGTGGATATTCCTGACTGGCAGACAAACCGAAGTCCTGTGCCCGTGACGTCTTATAAGGACAAAGAGGGTTATTCTATCCGACGGGCCACAAAACATCCAGAGTATCTATACACATATAAAGCCACTATTGTTAAGATCGTGGACGCGGATACCTTGGTTTTGTATGTTGATCTGGGATTTGATTCGTGGATCGAACAAAAATTGCGCCTGCGCGGTATTGACGCGCCGGAGGTGTCAACCGTTTTAGGCATGGCGGCCAAAGAATATGTGCAAGAGATCTTTAACAAGGTTGATTGTGTTGTTTGCAAGACATACAGGGAAGATAAATACGGCAGGTATTTGGCGGACATCTTTTACTCGTTAACGGAAAAAGATCCCGAGATCGTGGCCCAACAGGGAACCTATCTTAATCAGGAGCTTCTTGAGCGGGGGTATGCAAAGCTTTATGAAGAGGAATAGAGGATGGAGTAGAGAGTATATAGCATTTAGTATGCAGTATTTAGAGTTTAGAATTTAGAGTTTTGTGTCTGGTATATAGTATCTGGTATTTAGTATTCAGGATTTAGTGTTTAGTATTTGATCCTTGGGGTGTAGGTGAAGCATAGATGTGCATATTTTTACATTCAAGATAGTTGATAATTTTCTAAAAGGATATAATATAACCTTATGCATATCAAGGCGTTGATCCTAAAATTCAGGCGGCCTTTGGCCATTTTTCTTCATTTGATATTGGTTCTTGCTGCCTATCTTTTAGCGTTTTATCTACGGTTTGATTTCAAGCTTGATCACGGGTATTGGCCGGTGATCTGGCGAACCCTTCCGTTTCTTTTGATCATTAAATTCCTGCTTCTTGCGTACCACAGTCTTTTTTCAGGGCTTTGGAAATATGCCGGCATCGATGATATCTGGAGAATTGCCAAGGCCAATTTTTTATCGACCATCATTTTTGTTGCAGGGTTAAAATTGTTTTTTCCAAGAACCGGCCTTCCTCGTTCGGTCATCGTCTTAGACTGCATCATCAGCTTTTTTTTAATGGCCGGGGTCCGTTTCGCGGTTCGTTTTTTTCGTGAACGATTTCGTCCCATGTTCACCAGGAAGAGAAAAAAGGTCTTGGTCGTTGGCGCTGGCGAGGCAGGCGTTTTGGTGTTACGCGAGGCGCGCAACAACCCTCAGGCAAATATTGATGTCATAGGCTTTGTTGATGATGATCCGCATAAAAAGAATCTTTGTATTCAAGGTGTTAGGATCCTGGGTGGGCGCCATGATATCCCGGCTCTTGTTGAGCGTTATGAGGTCGAAGAGATCGTCTTGGCTATTCCTTCAGCCAAGGGTGAAGAGATCCGCAGCATTATCTCATGCTGTCAGATCCCGTCCATTAAGATCCGCATTGTCCCAGGCTTGCAAAAAATATTAAGCGGTGAGCAAGAGGTAAAGCCTCGGGCCATCACGCCTGAAGATCTCCTCGGCAGAGAAACCGTTCACGTGGATGAGCAGACGATCAGCACGTATCTTAAGGGCAAGGTCGTTTTGGTCACGGGCGCGGGAGGATCGATCGGATCGGCTTTATGCAAGCAGATCGCGCGTTTTGAACCCCAAGAGATCATCTTGTTTGATCACAATGAGAATGACGTATATTTCTTAACGATCGATTTTCTTACCAAACATCCTCATATTCGTTTTACAACTGTTATTGGGGATATCAAGGACGTTGGCGTGCTCAAGCATGCCTTTTCTCGTTATAAGCCTCAGGTTGTTTTTCATGCCGCCGCGCATAAGCATGTTCCGCTATTAGAGGAAAATCCTGCCGCGGCCGTTAAGAATAATGTTTTAGGTACAGGCAACCTGATCTATGCCTCGCATCACTATAGGGTCGAACGCTTTATTCTGATCTCGACGGATAAGGCTGTCCATCCCTCCAGCGTGATGGGGGCTACCAAGCGTGTTGCCGAGATGCTTTTGCAGGCTAAGGCGAAGAAGAGCCGGACGAAATTTATGGCTGTTCGTTTTGGCAATGTCCTTGGTTCCGCGGGGAGCATTGTCCCGTTATTTTTAAAGCAAATTGAAGAGGGCGGCCCGGTCACGGTCACGCATCTGCAGGCCCAAAGGTACTTTATGAGCGTTCATGAGGCGGTTCTGCTTGTTTTGCAGGCGAGCGTGATCGGTCAGGGCGGAGAGATCTTTGTCTTGGACATGGGCGAGCAGATCAAAATAGTTGACCTGGCAAAAGAGTTGATCATTCTTTCCGGCCTTGTTCCGGAGAAGGACATCCAGATCTCATTTGTTGGGCTTCGCCCAGGGGAAAAGCTTAAAGAGGAGCTGTTCTTGAACAGAGAGCTGGACGCGGCAACAAAATACGACAAGATCTTTGTCGCCCCCGCGGATACTTTTGATATAAAAGCTTTACGGAAGAAGATCCGCGGCCTTTTGGCTTGCGCGCAAGCATATGATCACAAAAAGGTTCGGGAGCTTCTACAGCAGATCGTATCGGACGCTATAGATTAGAGTCCTGCCTTAGCACGTGCCGGGGCTGACCGGCCTGGCACAGATAGAGGGAGATTATCATACAGCGCCGCGGCACAAACTGCGCTATGATTATCTCTATATTCGGAGTCGAACTTTATTGTTGAACATTAAGATCTTGGCAAGGACGATCCTTGTCGTTATTGCTAAGCCTGGAAGTTGAGGAAGATATTGTTAAAGGGGGTTGCATGACAGGATTTTTTAGGTCGGCTTGCGATTTTTTTTTAGAAAAAAGAATTGTTTTGGCTGGATTCCTTGAAAAAGCGCTTGTCTTGAATATTTGCTCGTTCGTCCTTTTTAGTCCATTTAGCGCTGTCTTTTCTAAGATCTCTTTTTTTTGGAGTTCGCTTTTTTGGATCAGCTTAAACATCGTCCAGTATCGAAGTAAATTTTATCGGTATCTTATTCCAAGCACAACCCTTAATAAAAGTTTGGCTGTGTTCCTTGCCGTTGCCTTGGCATCCGTTTTGTTCAGCGTTGATCCGTATCATAGCCAGAAGATCTTTTTTCAAAGGTATCTTTTTTATGTCATTTTCTTTTGGATCACGTATGGCGTTACTTCACGATCGCGGCAGAATTTTTTGTATCTCACATTTTCGATCCTTGCTTTGGCAACGATCGTTGGAGCGGGAGGGTTGTTCGATCATTTTAGACTTGCCCCAGAGAGACTCTTTAGTGTCTTTGGACAGCAGATCAATCTGGCGGTTTATCTGTGCTTTCTTTTTCCTTTTAGTTTGGTTGTTTTTCTTAATCAGGAAAAAAAATTTTTTAAATTATGGGGATTGGTCAATATCGTTTTGCTTTATCCTGTTTTGGTCTTTCACGCGTCAAGGACAGTGTGGATCGTCATCATCCCTGTTGCTTTGTTGATCTGCTTTCTTAAGGACAGAAGATCTTTCTTTTTTTTCTTAGCCGTGGTTATCGCGACACCAGCGTTTATGTCGAGTCTTCAAAAAGAGAGGGCAAAAACCGTTTTGGACGTTTTTCCGGCGCTCGCTTCCTATGAATCGCAAGGCACTGCCGACCAGCCCGCCGTTCACCCACGCATCGAATCTCTGCATCAGCGTATAGATCTGGCAAATTCCGCGTTTGCGATGTTCAAAAAACAACCTCTCCTTGGTGCCGGACCGGGAATGTTCGAGAAACTGCACAAACCTGGCCCTGGATGTGATCCTCACATTCACACGCATGTCATTTATCTTGAGATCCTCTCTGAGATGGGCTTGGCTGGTCTTCTGGCCTTTTTTATGATCATTACGATGTTCTTAAAAAAGTTTTTCAATGATTTTCTGTCTTGGCTAAGAAAGGGAAGCCTTGAATATTCTATTTTTGCAGGGTTAGGATCTGCTATTTTTATTGTTCTGCTTTGTAACTTAGGTATCTCGAGCATCCTTGTGGGGTTTCAGGATGCGGCTATGTTCTGGCTTTTTATGGCCATGGGTATCAATGAAAAGGTTTTAGGTCGTGAATAATAACGATTTAGGATATCAACGGTCAGCAATGACGCGCATTCGGGAATTCTTGAGAATGGATCGCTTTCGAGCTGCCAATATTGCCGGAAAACTTGTTGAGTATGGTTTTTATGGGTTGATATTCTTTCTTCCGATCTCCAAAGCTTTGATAGAGACATGCGCGGGTTTTATTTTGTTAGGGTTTCTGATCCGCAAAAGCATCAGCAAAGATCTCTCGAGCTTTAAGTCGGACGCGGGGATCTTTTGGCTTCTTTTGATCTTTTTTGTGTTCAACGCGATGTCGCTGGCCAATAGCGGGCCATTGTTGGGCAAGGGGATAAAGACATTGTTTTGTAAGTGGTTAGAATATTTTCTTCTTTTTGCGATCGCTATCGATCATTTTAAAAGAGCAAGGTCGATCAAACGATTCATTTATGTCTTTGTTTTTGGCGCCGCGCTTGTTGGGCTATCGGCTTTGAGCCAGAAATTCTTTGGGTTTGAGTTTTTCAGGCAAAGGCCTATCGCTGGAGGTATTGTGACCGGCCCTTTTGAGAATCCGAACAGCTTTTCGCCTTATTTGGTCATTTGCTTGTGTGTTGTGATCGCCTTGGCATCTTGGAAATGGCCAAGAAAAGCTTTGAATTTTTCTTTGTTGGGCGTTGGACTGATCTTGTTGGTCGGGCTTCTTTTTACTTTTTCTAGAGCTGGATGGTTGGGGTTTGTAGCTGGATCAGTAGTGATGATGTTTTTGTTTGATAAAAAGAAATTATTGCTGTCTCTTTTTGCGGTCTTTGTTCTCAGCTTGCTTTTGTTCTTTCCTTTTACGCAGAGGCTTGTGTATTCTTTTCGCGCTGGATGGGATTCGGAAAGATTCATTATTTGGCGTGAAAGCATCACGATGATCCAGGAAAATCCATTCTTAGGTAAAGGCTTGGGAACCTATATGGACCACTCGAAGAAAGATATCGCAAGCGACGTCGGAAGTCATTACGCGCATAATTGTTATTTGCAGATGTGGGCGGAGACGGGGATGTTCACCTTGCTGACTTTCTTGTTGCTGGCAGGGTTTGTCCTTTATCGCGGGATACGGATCAGCCTCAGGAGCAAGGATGATGACCTGGGCATTCTTTTAGGCGGGCTGACAGCGGGGCTTTTTGGGTTTTTAGTGGCCAGCTTCTTTGATACGCAACTTTATTCTTTGCAGCTGAGCGTTCTGTTTTGGGTGATGCTGGGGGTGGCCGTGGCGCTGGAGCGTATCCTTTTGCATAAACAATTGCAAGAATAGAGTAAAATAAGTCATAGGTTTATCAGACCTGATACGTTATAATCCATGCTATGAAGATCGTTAGGGAAAATATTGTGCTCGATGAAAATTTAGCGATGATCCAGCACAAACAATTAGCTTCTGGCGGCTGGCAGCGTCTATCTTTTACGCGGCCCGGAAAGATCGTTAGAAAGTAACGTCCATGATATCCAACAAAAAGATCATTGTTGTCCTGCCGGCGTATAACGCGGAAAAGACCTTAGAGCGCACCTGCGCGGAGATCTCGCGGGATGTCGTTGATGAAGTGATCCTCGTTGACGACCGCTCAAGCGACAAGACCGTGGAGCTGGCTAGGACACTTGGATTGACCGTCGTTGTTCATCCTAAAAACCTTGGTTATGGCGGCAACCAGAAGACCTGCTACAAAGAAGCCTTAGCGCGTGGCGCGGATATCGTTGTGATGCTGCATCCGGATTATCAATATCCGCCTAAGCTCGTCGGACCCATGGCGTCTTTGATCGCTACGGGGATGTTCGATGTGGTTTTGGGCTCACGTATTCTTGGAGGCTACGCCCTTAAGGGTGGCATGCCTTTTTATAAGTACGTTGCTAATCGTTTATTGACGGCGCTTGAGAATGTCTGCACAGGCCAGAAGCTTTCGGAGTATCACACCGGCTTTCGCGCGTATTCCAGGGAAGTTTTGGAGCGGGTTGATCTTGCGAGGAATTCGGATGATTTTGTTTTTGATAATGAGATCTTAACGCAGGTGTTTTATTTTGGCTACCGTATCGGGGAGATCAGCGCGCCATGCTCGTATAATCAGGATTGTTCCTCGATCAGTTTTCAACGAAGCGTTATCTATGGGTTGGCGGTCTTGCGCACGACCCTTCGCTATGTTTTGGCCAAGGCAGGACTGCGTTTTGATCCGATGTTCACCTCTTTGAAGGGCTGATCTTTCGAGCCTGCGGCCTTAAGATCGCGGCAGTTGCTTCATTGACAAAATAATAGAAATATATATAATAATCCTAATTTTGTTGGCCTCGTTGTTAACCTTTTTTATCGAAATTTTATCCAAAAAGGGAAGGTTTTTATGAATAAAATGACGGTCAAAGATATTGATGTCAAAGGCAAAAAGGTCATTATCCGTGCGGATTTTAACGTCCCTCTGGATAAGGGCTTAAAGATCACCGACGATCGACGCATCCAAGAATCCCTGCCCACGATCAAATACATCCTGGAAAAAGGCGCTGACAAGGTTATCTTGATGAGCCATTTGGGGCGTCCTGATGGGGCGGTGGTCGAGAGTATGCGCTTGGCACCGGTGGGAAAGCGCATTGAAGAGCTTTTAAAGCAAAAAGTCCTCATCCTCAATGAGTGTGTTGGCGATAATGTCAAAGCAGCGATCAGCGCTGCGAGCGAGAAGATCGTCCTGTTAGAGAACCTTCGCTTCCACAAAGAAGAAGAGAAAAATAATCCTGAATTCGCGAAGAAACTCTCAGAGCTCGCGGATATTTATGTCAATGACGCGTTCGGGACCGCGCATCGCGCGCATGCCTCCACAGAAGGCATCGCCAAATATTTACCCGGCGTGGCGGGGTTTTTGATCGAGAAAGAGATCCAGTATCTGGGTCAGGCGGTCGAAAATCCAACGCGGCCTTTTGCGGTCATTTTAGGTGGGGCCAAGGTGTCGGATAAGATCATGCTCGTCGAGAATCTGCTCGCTAAAGCCAACGCGCTTTTGATCGGCGGCGGTATGGCGTACACATTTTTAAAGGCGAAGGGTGAGGGGATCGGCAGTTCTAAGCTTGAGGCGGATAAGGTCGACGTGGCCAAGGCATTGCTAGAAAAAGCGGCCAAGATGAATGTCGTGATCGAGCTTCCGGTCGATCATTTGGTCGTGGAAAAGTTTGACAAGCCCGAGACTAAAAAGATCGTGGCTCAGATCCCTGACGGGTGGATGGCGGTCGATATCGGGCCAAAGACACAGGAGAATTTTAACAAGATCTTATCAGCGGCCAAGACCATTGTCTGGAACGGGCCGGTGGGGGTTTTTGAAACGGACGCGTATGCCCAGGGTACAAAGGCCGTTGCGCAGCATTTGGCGGGGTTGAAGGGCGCGGTGACCATCGTCGGCGGTGGGGATTCGGCGGCGGCCGTGAGCAAGTTTGGCGTGGAGGAATCCATGACGCATATTTCTACCGGCGGAGGGGCGTCGTTGGAGTATTTAGAAGGCAAAAAACTTCCCGGCATCGTGGCGTTAAAGGAGAAAATTTAAGGAAGTCCCTGTTCGGCTACTGGGTCGCTGATCCAATTTTCTTTAGCGTGAATTAAGGTGAAATTGGGACGTGCCAATTTCTTCTAAGGAAAATCAAGGTGAATCGGCTCAGCCTCACGGGATAAATTCGCGTGGCTGACTTGATGATCGCCTTGCGGCTACATAAGTCAGACGCTCATTTAATAAGAAAGGTTGTCATTGTGAGAAAAATTATAATCGCAGGAAATTGGAAATTAAATAAGAATATTAAGGAAGCTGTGGAGTTGGTCAACGATCTGAAGGCGCGCTGCGCTGGCGTGACAGACGTGGACATTGTTGTGTGTCCGGTCTTTACCGCGCTTTCCAAGGTCGCGGAAGCTTTGAAGGGAACGAATATCGGCTTGGGAGGCCAGGACCTTTATTGGCAGGACGCGGGAGCGTTTACCGGTGAGGTGTCAGCACCGCTGCTAAAGGATGCCGGCTGTCAGTACGTGATCATCGGACATTCGGAGAGACGACAATTTTTTGGCGAAACTAACGAAACGGTGAACAACAAGATCAAGGCGGCCTTGGCGCACGGTTTAATTCCGATCGTTTGTGTGGGTGAGAATTTAGCGGAGCGCGAGTCCGGCAAGACTTTTGCCGTTGTGCAGGACCACGTCGAGAATTCTTTGAAAGGGTTTAGCGCGCAGGAAACAGAAAAAATGATCGTTGCTTACGAGCCGGTCTGGGCGATCGGCACGGGCAAGACCGCGACCCCTGCGCAGGCCCAGGAAGTCCACAGTTTTATTCGAAAGTTGTTAGAAAAAATGCACGGCCAGGCGGTCGCGAACGCTGTGCGAATTCAGTACGGTGGCAGTGTTAAGGCGGAAAACACCCGCGAGTTACTTTCCCAGCCCGACATTGACGGGGCGCTGGTCGGCGGCGCGAGCTTGAAAGGCGACTCGTTCGCCGGGATCGTTCAAGGGGCACTGGCCCAATAAAGAGGAGAAAATATGTACACATTTGTTTTGATCGTTCACGTTCTTGCTTGCCTTCTGTTAATGGCCGTTGTTTTGATGCAGTCGGGTAGAGGCGGCGGTTTGACAGAAGCGTTCGCTGCGGCGGAGTCTGTTTTTGGGCCCAAGACCAACGTGCTGCTGGTCCGCGCGACCACGATCATTGGGATCGTGTTCCTGGTCACGTCCTTAAGCTTGGCGTATTTATCGGCTCAGCGCGACAAATCCCTTTTGTTAGCGGACAGAGAGGTCGAACAAACGATCGACCCTGACAAGCTTTTTGACGAGGCTTCAAAGAATGCCCAAACTATTGAAATTAACGCGGCAGTTCCAGCCGACGACGTCCGTGAACAGCCCGTGGCTCAATAAGAAATTCCCTTTTCTTTCGCTGAACAAAAAACTACTAACAGGCTTAGTAGTTTTTTTGTTGTCTTTGGCTGCGTGCGTTGTTTGCGCGCAAGAGCAACCGCCGCGCCGTCACGGTGGGCAAGTAGTGTTCGCCACCAGCTCTGACCCAAAATCCTTTAATCCGATCACGGCCCAAGAAACTTCCTCAACGGTCGTGATCAGCCACGTCTTTGAAGGTCTGACCCGCACCAACGCTGTCACTCTGGCCGTGGAACCGTGCTTGGCCGAAAAATGGACGATCAGCCCTGACGGGCTGGTGTGGACCTTTGCCTTGCGCCAGGACGTCCTTTGGTCCGACGGAAAACCCTTTAGCGCCGCGGACGTCCTTTTTACCTTTAACGAACTTATTTACAACCCTGACATTCCGTCCTCGGACCGTGATATTTTCACGATTGACGGAAAACAGATCCTCGTTGAAAAGCTCGACACGCACACGGTCCGCTTTACCTTGCCAATGAAATTCGCGCCTTTCTTGCGCTCGTTGGGAACTTCCATTTTGCCTGAGCATAAGCTCGCGTCTGCTGTTTCCGCGGGCCGTTTTAATTTTACCTGGGGTATTGACACACCCGTGCGGGAGATCGTGGGCACAGGCCCGTACGTCCTGGCGCAATACGCGCCGGGCCGGCAGATCGTGCTTGAGGCCAACCCGCATTATTGGCGAAAGGAACCGAGCGGCCAGCGCCTGCCGTACATTCAACGGATCATTTTCTTGATCGTGCCCAACCAGGACGTGGCTTTGCTGAAATTCTTAGACGGGGAAGTAGATTCTACTTCTGTGCGGGGCATGGATTATTCTATTTTAAAACCTTTGGAGAAGAAAAAAGATTTCACGGTGTACGACCTGGGCTCAGCGTTTTCCAGTAATTTCTTAGTCTTTAATCAGAATTCGCGCCTTAACCCTAAGACACAAAAACCGTTCGTTGACCCGGTCAAGCTGTCGTGGTTTTCCAATGTTCATTTTCGAAGGGCCGTGGCGCACGCGATCGATAAGCAAAGGATCATCGAGATCGTCATGAACGGCCTGGGCTATCCGCAAGACGCGGCGGAAAACCCCAACAATATTGCTTTTTATAATCCGGATGTTGTCCGTTATGAATATGATCTATCGAAAGCAAAACAGATCCTCGCGCAAGAGGGTTTTGTGGACCGCGACAAGGACGGCATCTTAGAGGATGCTCAGGGCCATAGGGTGGAGTTCAATTTGTACACCAATTCGGATTCCAACGAACGCTTGCAGATCGCCGCGATCATCCGTCGGGACCTGCAGCTCTTGGGGATAAAGGTCAACTTTTTAGGCTTGGAATTTAACAGTATCGTTTCTAAATTGATGGCGAATTATGAGTGGGACGCGATCGTTCTAGGATTGACCGGAGGGCTGGAGCCTCATTTTGGAAAAAATGTTTGGGTGTCCAACGGCCAGCTGCATTTTTGGAACCCAGGCCAGCCTGTCCCCGCGACTGCCTGGGAGAAAAGAGTTGATGAGATCTTTACGGAAGGCGTGCAGATCTTAGATGATGCCAAGCGTAAACCCTTGTATGATGAATGGCAGTTGATCGTCTCCCAACAGCTGCCGCTCATTTACACGGTCTTTAACGCGAGCCTTGTGGCTGTGCGCAACAAATTTGAGAATTTAACGCCGTCGAAATTTGGCGGGATCTTTCATAATCTCGAGGAACTATACCTTAAACCATCTTATCGCAACCGATGATCAAATTCATTATTCGCCGCATAATTGTTTCGTTGCCGCTCTTGCTGGGGATCTCATTTATGACCTTTTTGCTGATCACGGTCACGCCTGGCAATTTCTTTGACACGCTTAAGATGGACCCCCGCGTTTCTCCGGACACGATCGCCCATTATGAAAAACTTTACCACTTGGACAAGCCCCTCTTAGAGCAATACCTGGTCTGGCTGAAAAATATCCTTAAATTTGATCTGGGGTATTCATTTTATTACAACACTCCGGTCGTGGACATCATGAAGGTTAGGCTGTGGAATACCTTTCTTCTGTCCATAAGCAGTTTGATCTTAACGTGGGCTTTGGCGATCCCCTTGGGGATCATCATGGCCGTATACCGCAATCGCTGGATCGATAAGATCCTGTCGCTAGGGTCGTTTTTATGCCTGTCGGTTCCCAGCTTCTTTTTTGCCATCCTTTTTCTTTACGCGGTTTCTGTCGTCGGAGGCTTGCCATTAGGCGGGATGCACAGTGTCCACGCTCAGGATCTTTCTTGGGGCCAGCGTTTTGTGGACCTATTGAGGCATTTGTTGATCCCAACGGTCGTCATTTCGCTGGGGTCGATCGCGGCGCTGCAAAGGGTAATGCGTGGCAATTTACTAGATGCCTTAGGCCAGCAATATATTTTAGCCGCACGGGCTAAGGGCTTGCCGGAAAATAAGGTCATCTTCAAACATGCTTTGCGTAACGCTATCAATCCGATGATCACGCTTTTGGGATATCATTTTTCAGGGCTTTTAAGCGGAGCCGCCTTGGTCGAGATCATATGCAGTTGGCCTGGTATCGGGGCCTTGATGCTCACGGCCGTTCGGGCCAAGGATGTTTATTTGGTGATGGCTAATATGATGATGGGAGGCGTTCTGCTTTTGCTCGGTAATTTATTAGCGGATATTTTATTAGCGTGGGCAGACCCGCGCATTCGTTATGAACAAAGATAAAAAACCCCTCAATCAGTTTCAAGCCGGCTACGCGGTCTTTGTGCGCAATCGCTGGGCGGTCTTTTGTTTGATCGTTTTAGGGCTGTTGTACACAACGGCGATATTCGCGGATTTTCTTTCGCCTTACCGTTATGATAATGAAGACCGCAGTTATTCCTTTTGTCCTCCCATGAAGGTCCATTGGAAAAATGAGCAAGGAGCTTTAAGCCGTCCGTATGTGTACGCGACTTCTTTTTCGTTCAATGAAGTTCATCGGCGTATCTATCTCGAGGATAAGGCCCAGAAGTTTTTTATCCGTCTTTTGCCCAAGGGCGATTCGTATCGTCTTTTAGGGGTGATCCCTTGGGATCGCCATTTGTTTGGCGTTGATAGCCCTGGGCGGCTTCATCTTTGGGGCGCGGATTCACGCGGACGTGATCTTTTTTCGCGGATCTTTTGGGGCGCGCGCATTTCGCTATCCATCGGGATCATTGGCGTCGCGATCTCTTTTGTTTTAGGGCTCTTGGTTGGCGGTATGGCCGGCTACTATGGAGGGCGGGTTGACAACGTGCTGATGCGCATTTGTGAAATGTTCATGATGGTCCCTGGTTTTTATTTGATGCTGGCTTTGCGGGCCGCGTTCCCGCCGCACCTTAATTCATTTCAGGTATATCTTTTGATCATCGTTATTTTTTCATTTATCGGATGGGCTTCGTTGGCGCGCGTGATCCGCGGAATGAGCATGTCATTGAAAGAAAGAGAATATGTGTTGGCCGCCAAGGCAATGGGGTTATCAGATATTAGGATCATCGCTACCCATATTCTGCCTCATACGATGTCGTATTCGATCATCGCGATCATGCTATCGATCCCTGGGTATATCATGGGCGAGTCCGCGCTCAGCTTGCTGGGGCTCGGTATCCAAGACCCTTACGCTAGCTGGGGCAATCTATTGTCAGAGGCCATGGGGATCGTATCGATCCAGCTGGCCCCATGGATCTTGCTGCCGGGTTTCTTTATTTTCTTAACGGTCATTTGTTTTAATGTCGTTGGCGACGCTTTGCGCGACGCGCTGGACCCAACGCTTAAGGTAGAAGGGTAAGGGCCATGTCAGAAGTGTTGTTAGATATCCGCGGTCTGTCGATCGGTCTTCAGCAAGAGGACGGGGTCAGAGATCTATTGCGTGATGTTTCATTAAATATCTTGCCGCAGGAAACTGTTTCTTTGCTTGGAGGTTCGGGTGGCGGCAAGACAAGCTTAGGCCTTGCAATTTTAGGTCTTTTGCCTTCTGCCATGAAGGTTCATAACGGCAAGATATTGTTTTTAGGCCAGGATCTTTTAAGTTTGCAGCGATCCTCATTGCGCCGTCTTCGCGGCAAAGAGATCAGCATGATCTTTCAGGAACCGTTAAGTGCGTTTAACCCGGTATTCCGTATCGGGGATCAGATCGCGGAAGTTGTGCAAGAGCATACAGATCATCCGCGCGCAAAGATCATGGATAGGGTTTGCACCCTGCTGGACATGGTCGAGATCCCTGAACCTCGGCGGGTAGCGTCCGCGCATCCACATCAGTTGAGCGCCGGCCTTCGTCAAAGGGCGATGATCGCACAAGCGATCGCGGCTTCGCCAAAGGTGATCATCGCGGATGAACCGACAAGCAATCTGGATGTCACGGTACAAGCGCGCATCATTGAGCTTTTTGCAAAACTAAAGAAACAACTTTCATTGTCGTTGCTGCTGATCACCCATGATCTTGGTTTGGTCAAGGCCATGTCGGATCGCGTATTTATTTTGTATGAGGGAAGGATCGTTGAACAGGGCAACACGCAGGATGTTTTGAGCCACGCACATCATGATTTCACAAAACGATTGATCACAACAATAAGCTTATGACGGTATTAGCCCTTAAGAATATCAAGAAACATTTTGTGACCGCAACAGACTGGCGAGGAAGGCCGCAGCATGTTGTGCGCGCCGTGGATGATGTCAGCTTGCAGATCGCGCATAAGGAAAGCTTGGGCCTGGTAGGAGAATCCGGATGCGGCAAGACAACACTGGCGCGTATTGCTATGAAGCTGATCGCGCCTGATACAGGAGAGATCATCCTTGGAGGTAAGAATATTTCTTTGCTGTCGCAAACACAGATGAGGCCTTTACGCCGCAAGATACAGATGGTTTTTCAAGACCCGTTTAACAGCCTTGATCCTCGCTTTACGATACGCCGTATCTTAAATGAGGCCATGCTTCTTTCATCGTTGTCTACTGCAGAAAAAGAAGGTAGGTTCCGTGAGCTTCTCTTGGCGGTCGGGCTCTCGCCGGATATCCTGCACAGGTTCCCTTATGAGTTCAGCGGTGGGGAGCGTCAACGTATCGCGATCGCGCGTGCTTTGGCCGCTGATCCGCAACTTGTGATCCTGGATGAGGCGGTATCCTCCTTAGATGTTCTCGTACAGGAGCAGGTTTTGAACATGCTTTTAGATCTGCAGCAAAGATTTGGGGTAACATACTTTTTTATCTCACATAATCTTAATGTCATCAAAAAACTTTGTCCTCAGATCGCCGTGATGTATCAAGGAAGGATCGTTGAGCAGGCGTACCGGGAATCCTTGCTCAATCAGCCACAGCATCCGTATACCAAAAACCTTTTATCCGCGGCCATGAGTTACCGCTGTGATCGGGATTTTGTTTTTGATTGGGCATCGTCAAAAATGCGCTGGACACAGAAGACAAAGGGACATTTTGTGTTAGAATAACAAAAAGGTTTCTATGCTAGAAAAGATCTGCAAAAAGAGCTGTTACATCACTGGGATGCTGTGTTTTGGTGTCCTGATAGGCCTGGTTGTCTTCTTGTCTAATTTTGAGGTTACGGATTTTGATCTCTGGCTTCATTTAAAGACCGGAGAAGTGATCGTTGAGCAAGGCTTTATCCCGATCAAGGATATTTTTTCCTGCACCATGGCTGGCCAGCCATGGAATAATCACTCATGGTTGTTTCAGGTGATCTTCTATTTGGCGCTGTCTATTGGAGGCCTTGACGGTCTTTTTATGGCGCAAGTGGTTGTCGTCGCCTTTACGTTTTTGTTCTTATTCCTTCTTAGCGATATTCGTCGACGGCATTGTTTTACCGTATTCCTTTTGTTCTTGCTGGCCATGATCTATCAAAGCCGCATGACCATGAGGCCAGATCTTTTAAGCCTTTTGTTCTTTGTCGTCTATGTCTACATTCTCTCGCTTCATCTGGATAAGCGCTTGAGCCTTTGGGTTTTAGTGGGGGTTCAGATCCTGTGGGTCAATGTCCATGGGTTCTTTATTTTTGGCCCTCTTCTTGTCCTTCTGGGCATCCTGTGTGAATTGATCAAGCGGCATGTAAAGCTTCCGTGGCAGTGGAACGATATCGGGCGGTTGACGAATGATGAACTTACAAAGATGAAAGTTCTTTTTGTTTTTACCAGCTTGGCGTGCTTAGTGAATCCCCAACATATTCACGGCGCTTTATATCCGTTCTCTGTTCTTTGGCAGGTTTCTGGAGATTCACGAATATTCTTTAGTCATATACAAGAACTGCAAAGACCGATCCTTTTTAGCGATCTTTGGACATTAAAACATATAGCCTATAAGGCTTTGATATTTATTTCAGGATGTAGCTTTATTGTTAACCGCCGACGCATTGATCTTTCCGCTCTTTTTTTATGGGTTCTGCTCCTTGCTTTTTCTCTTCAGGCTGTGCGCAACATCTTGTTCTTCGGGGTTGTTGCGTGCATTGTCACTATCCTGAATTTTTCAGAATATGCTTTAGAAGATATCCTGCCTTTTCGCTTCAAGGACCGAACGTTTCGATATATCACGATCGCGATGCTGAATATCATTATGATCTTCTGGATCGTGCGCTATGGCCTCAAGGAATCCCAGAAAATATATTTTAATTTTGATCAATATGAGATGAAAAGTTATTATGGCGGGATCAACTTAAGGGCCTATCCATGGGCTGCTTCTCGCTTTATCAATGATAATGGTATTAAAGGTAATTTCTTTAATGATTTCAATTCTGGAGCTTTTTTGATAGGCCGTTGCTCGCCGCAGGTCCGCGTTTTTATTGACGGACGCACAGAATTCTACGGACCTCAATTCTTTCAGGATTATGTTAAGATCTGGGACGACGGAGATGAGGCCGCGTTCTTGAGGGCCGCGGAGAAATACCAGCTTATCGGGGTTTTCTTAAGCTCATCGATCAATCATATCGGTGAAAAGATCTTGCAGCATTTGTATAAAAATGAGCAGTGGGCTTTGGTCTATCTTGATCATGACGCGGTCATTTTCTTAAAGAAGATCCCTTGCCATCAAGCGCTGATCCAGAGATTTCAGAAAGACAAGAAAAGCCTCACATTTTCTGATATTGATCTTCAGCGTTTAGGCCCGCGAGACGTTTTTCCTTATCGTGAGATCAAGCGCGCTTATGCGCTGGAATCTTTAGGCTTAGATGACTTGGCGCGCGATCAGATATCGCGCGCTCTCTTGGCAGCACCAGACGCTCCGGAAGCGTACTATATCCGTGGAAAGATCTGGAAGAAAAACAAAGAGCTTCACAAGGCTTTTGAAGATTTCCGTTTGGCGACAATGCTTGCAGGCCGGGATGCGAACATGCGTTATCAGCTGGCCTTGATGTACGCGGCATTAGGGGATCATAAGGAGGCCGTGCGTCAGTTTAAAATTCTTCAGAAACATCGCGTTCGTAAACCAAAGGTCTTCTTTGGCCTTGCAGGATCGTTAGCAGCTTTAAAAGAGGATAAAAATGCCATCCAGGCGATGCGTAAGGGTTTGTCTTTTTATCCTGAAGACCTGGATCTTGCGCTGGAGGCCGCGGATACTCTAATGCATCAAAAGCGTTATATGCTTGCGATAGAATTTTATGGCTTGATCTCTTTAGCTTATCCGCGCGAATCAAGTGTTTATAGAAAGATAGGGCTTTGCTATAAATCTTTAGGGCAATATAAAAAAGCTCAGGAAGCTTTTTTAAGGGGATTGAAGATCGATCCCGTTGATCGCTTTTTACGTCGGGAAGCAGAGGAGATCAAAAGATCCCTTTAGAAGATTATTCAGGTTTGATGGCAGTTGAATAAATATTTTGATCCTATAATCATACAAAAGAAAGGTTTTTATGCGTGATATTTTAACATTTATCCTAGCTGGAGGAAAAGGTGAGCGGTTAGACCCTTTGACCCGCGACCGGGCGAAGCCGGCCGTGCCTTTTGGAGGCATCTATCGGATCGTGGATTTTACATTAAGTAATTGCATCAATTCAGGATTAAGGCGCATTTTTGTTTTGATCCAGTATAAGTCTTTTTCTTTGCAAAAACATCTTTTAGCCGGTTGGGATGTTGTTTCCAGCCAACTGGGGGAGTTCATTGACGTGATCCCTCCTCAGCAGCGTGTGGGTTCGGATTGGTATCGGGGGACAGCGGACGCGATCTATCAGAACATTTACGCGATCAAAGATTACAACCCTAAGAAAGTCTTGATCCTTTCCGGCGACCATGTTTATCGCATGGATTACAGCCGGGTGTTCGAATATCATAATGTTAAGAATGCGGATGTGACCGTCTGCTGTGTCAAGATGCCTAAGGCTTCCGCGGCGCATTTTGGCGTCGTGGAGGTGGATCGAGATGGGTTTATCTGTGGGTTTCAAGAAAAACCCCAGCAGCCTAAGACCATCCCAGGGGACCCGAACAGTATTTTCGCGTCGATGGGGATCTATCTGTTCAACAGGGAAGTCTTGGTAGAAGAGTTGACAAAGGATGCGAGCAAGAAAGATTCAGACCATGATTTTGGAAAAAATGTTATCCCGCAGATGATCGCGCAGAAAAAACGTGTCTTAGCTTATAATTTCGCGGACAAGAACGACAAGCCACGCTATTGGCGTGATATCGGAACGCGCGATTCGTACTATCAAGCGAACATGGACCTGCTAAGACAACCACCAAAGTTCGACCTGTTCCGCAAGACATGGCCTATTCGCACTTATCATGAACAGTATCCACCGATCAAGATCCTGTCATCCGGGTCTAAAGACAGCGCCAAGCCAGGCGTTATCTTGAATTCCTTCGTGTCGGGTGGCTGCGTGATCAAGGGCGCGCATATTCGCCGTTCGATTCTTTCACCCAATGTGATCGTTGAGAATAATGTGCAGATCAGTGATTCGATCATTATGTCAGATGTTGTGATCGGCAAGGGTGCAAAGATCAAGAACGCGATCATCGACAAAGAAGTCGTGATCCCTGCCAGCGCGGAGATCGGATATCATTTGGATCTGGACCGTAAGCGTTTCGCGGTCACCACCTCTGGCATTGTGATCGTGCCGAAAAAGGCGGCGTTCGAGAAGTAAAATTTAGGGTTTAGATCATTAGAAGCGAAAAAGACCCCGCAGAATTTCTGCGGGGTCTTTTGATTGTGATCGCTGTAAAGCTTAGCGGTTGAGCGCGGCTTTAAATTTTTTCGTTAACAGAGGAACGACCTGGAACACGTCCCCAACGATCCCATAATTGGCGACCGTAAAGATCGGAGCATGTGGGTCTTGATTGATCGCGATAATAATATTGGATGATTGCATGCCGACTAGGTGCTGGATCTGTCCTGAGATACCGCAGGCGATATAGAGCTTGGGGCAGACCGTTTTTCCTGTTTGTCCGACCTGATGTGAATAAGGCATCCAACCCGCGTCGACCGCCGCGCGCGATGAACCGACCGCGCCGCCTAAGACCTTGGCAAGCTCTTCTAGGATCGCGAAGTTTTCAGGCCCTTTCATGCCGCGTCCGCCAGAAACGATGATATCCGCTTCCGCGATATTGATCGTTGATGTCACTTCTTCCACGATGTCGAGTAATTTAGTGCGGGATGTTAAAAGTGTTTTAGACACCGTTTCCTCGATGATCTTGCCCTTACGCGCGGTGTCGCGTTCGGATTCCTTGAATACTTTATGGCGGACCGTTGCCATTTGAGGGCGGTGATTCTTGCTTAAGATCGTCGCCATGATGTTGCCGCCAAAGGCAGGGCGGGTTTGCATCAAGAATTTTTCTTTTGGATCGATGTCCAGCCCTGTGCAATCCGCTGTTAATCCTGTGTGCAGCTTGACCGCGACACGGGAGATCAGAGAGCGTCCAATAAAGGTTGCTCCGCATAAAAATATCTCTGGACGGTATTTACGGATAATATTGACCAGCGCGCGGGTATACGGCTCGTCAAGATAGTGCTCAAGCTCAGGCGTGTCCACCACATACACATTGTCAGCGCCGCGGCAGATCAGTTCTTGGGCCTTATCCTTGATATTATGCCCTAAGAGCACGCATGAAACTTCGGCGCCGAGCTTATCGGAGAGTTCACGCGCTTTACCTAAGAGCTCAAAAACGACCGATTGGATAACACCTTTTTTTTGTTCAGCAAAAACCCAGATACCTTTGTATTCTTCTAGATTAGGTGTCTTGCTGGCATCGCGTTTGAGATCGATCGCATCGAACTTGCAGGATTCAACGCAAGCCCCGCAGAGGGTGCATTTATCATAGTTGATAACAGCTTTTTTACTGACAATAGTGATCGCCCCGAAAGGGCAGACCTTAACGCACAAGGTGCATCCGGTACATTTATCTTTGATGATCTGAATGCTCATGCGACTAACCTATCTTTGATCGCTTCCACGAGTTTCGTTGTTGTGTCTTCACAGTCTCCTTCGAAGACCTGTCCTTTGGGCCGCGGCGGCGGTGTAAAGATCTTTGAGACCCACGTCGGAGACCCTTTGAGGCCCAATTTTTCTTCTTCTAAATCGAGATCAACGGCTTTCCAGGAGATGATCTCCGCCTTTTTCGCTTTCATGCGCCCTTTTAAAGATGGGATGCGTGGTTCGTTGATCTCTTTGACGACCGTTAAAAGGCAAGGGAGGGATGTCTTAACGATCTCAAAACCTTCCTCGGTCATGCGCTCAACTGTCGCGTGATTATCTTTTATATCCTCGATCTTTTTGACATAGGTCACTTGAGGGATATCTAGTTGCGTGGCGATCCCTGGGCCGACCTGTGCGGTATCGCCATCAGAAGCCTGTTTACCACAGAGGATAATATCAACAGCGCCGACCTTCTTGATGGCCATCGCCAATGTATAACCCGTTGCTAAAGTGTCTGATCCGGCGAACGCGCGGTCACTCACTAAGACGCCCTCATCACAGCCCATCGAAATAGCTTCCCGCAGCGCGGCATCCGCTTGCGGAGGGCCCATTGTGACCACTGTTGCTTTACCATTGAATTTTTCTTTCAGGCGAACAGCTTCTTCGATCGCGTACATGTCGAAAGGATTAATGATCGACTGCACGCCTTCGCGGATGAGCGTATTGGTGACGGGATCAATGCGGACTTGGGTCGTATCAGGAACTTGTTTAATGCAGACAACGATGTTCATTATTTAGACATTTCCTTAATGAGGTTGAGCGCGATAATGTTGCGTTGGATCTGATTGGTCCCTTCATAGATCTGTGTGATCTTCGCATCGCGCATATACTTTTCAACTGGATACTCTTTCATGTAGCCGTAGCCGCCAAAGATCTGTACCGCGTCGGTCGTGACCTTCATGGCCACATCGGAAGCGAACATCTTTGCCATGGCTGAGTCCTTGGTAAGGCTCTTAGCCCCAGCATCGATCTGTCGCGCGGACGCGTAAACTAACGCGCGGGCTGCCTCGATCTGTGTCGCCATATCCGCAAGCATGAACTGTATACCTTGAAAGCTTGAGATCGGTTTGCCGAATTGTTTTCGTTCTTTGGAATATTTGACAGCGGCTTCAAAAGCGCCCTGGGCGATCCCAAGAGCCTGCGCGCCGATACCTGGGCGGGACATATCAAACGTTCTCATCGCGATCAAGAATCCTTGACCTTCCTTGCCGATCATATTTTCTTTCGGGATACGACAATCCGTGAAGATGAGCTCTCTTGTCGCTGACCCGCGGATACCAAGCTTATCTTCTTTTTTGCCGAATGTAAATCCAGGCGTCCCTTTCTCGACGATAAAAACGCTCGCTCCGCGCGCTCCGCGATCTTTGCTGGTCATCGCAACAACGGTATAGATCTCAGCTTCACCGCCATTGGTGATAAAATGTTTTGTCCCATTCAAGATGTAATGATCGCCATCTTTTTTAGCCGTTGTCTGCATCGCACTCGCGTCTGAGCCGGCTGCCGGTTCTGTGATGGCAAAGGCTGCTAATTTTTTTCCAGAGGCGATACTGGGAAGGTATTTTTCTTTTTGTTCTTCGCTGCCAAAAAGAAGGATAGGATCGGTCCCGAGCGCTGTCGCGGAAAACGCCAGGGCAATGCCCGCGCAGCCACGAGAAAATTCTTCGGTGGCGATACAAAGTTCAAGCAGGCCGCCACCCATTCCACCGTATTTTTCATCGATATAAACACCGAAAATATCTGATTCCGCCATGACCTTCACGATATCCCAAGGAAATTCTTCTGTTTCATCATAATGAGCCGCCACGGGCATGATCTTCTCATCCGTGATCTGACGACAAAGATCTCTGAGCATGACTTGTTCTTCGGTCAATAAATAATCCATTGATTCCTCCGTTTTATGTGCTTTCTGAGCGATCCATTGAAAGTCAAGGACGTGCCAGTCTCTTTCTGGCTTTCGCGTTGATCTTCAGGACTGGGCTTTATTGAATATGATAAAAATCTTTACGAAACTTTTTCAATACTACCATAATGTCAGCAAAAAAAGCAATAATTTTTTTTCTTTTCTTTGAAGCTTTCTCTTCCTATATATAGCCCTTTCAGAGCTTAAGAAAAATAGTTCATGAAAGAAGATCATTTAAAAGATCTCATTGATATATTCATTCATTTATTTAAGATGAAATAATGTTTTAATACTTCCTATTTATTATTATTATGAGATAATGTAATATATGTAAATGAATGTAATTATATGTAAGTTATAGGGCTTTAAGCGAGCAATAGAGCATTTTATAGATTCTTTATGTATTTTAATAACATTAAATGAATTATTACTTGACAAAATGAGCTTAATGTAATAAAGTAGAACAAGAATACATCCAATAGACATAGACATCATAATAACAAACTAAATGTATCGATAAGAGAAATAATGTAATGCCTTTCGAAGCTTTAATGACAATCGAAGAAGTCGCGTCTTATCTTAAAGTTAAGAAGCGGACTGTTTATGACTGGGTCAAGAAGGGTAAGATCCCTGCGATCAAGACAGTTGGACAGTGGCGCTTTAAGAGAGATCGCATTGATCAATGGCTTGAAGCTCAGAATCAAGGAGGAGGGGTATGGCAAATCTAACAAAAGAAACGATCGAGAAAGACCTTCGGGCGATGGTGGCAGAGATCATCGAGGCAGATCCGCAGTCGATCAACGGTGAGGCCAATTTTGTTAAAGATCTCGGTATGGATTCAATGATGGCTTTGGAGATCCTCGCGGGGATCGAGAAAAAATATCGGATCGTTGTCCCTGAGGATACATTGCCGAAGTTCACATCGTTGGATCAGACCGTACAGATCGTTCACGATATCATAAACAGCAAAACCGTCAAAGCGTAAAACCATTTTTAATAGAAAGGTTTTAGTATGTACCTTAAGCGCGTTGAGATCTTTGGATTTAAATCATTCGCTGATAAAACTGTCTTGAATTTTGAGCCCGGCATCACAGCCGTTGTGGGCCCTAATGGTTGCGGCAAAAGCAATGTTTTTGACGCGATCCGATGGGTTTTAGGCGAGCAGAGCATGAAAGAATTGCGCGGCTCTAACAAGGAAGATGTTATCTTCAGCGGGACCAACCAGCGCCAACCATTGAACTTTGCTGAAGTCAGCCTTACTTTCTCCAATGAGAACAAGATCTTTCCTATTGAATATGATGAGGTCACGGTTTCGCGCAGGCTATTCCGTTCTGGGGAGAGTGAATATTTATTGAACAAAACACCGGTGCGCTTAAAGGATATTTTAGAGTTGCTCATGGGAACAGGGGTCGGTGCGGAGGCGTATTCTTTGGTTCAGCAAGGGAAGGTGGATCTTGTCGTGAGCGCTCGCCCGGATGACCGCCGACTGATCTTCGATGAAGCGGCAGGGATCACCAAATACAAGGCAAAGAAACGTGAGGCATTGAACAAGCTTGAAGATGTTGAGAATAATTTGTTACGCAGTAATGACATTATCACAGAGGTAAAACGTCAGATCGCTTCCATTGAGCGACAAGCAAAGAAAGCGCAGAAGTATAAGGAAGAACATGAGCGCTTGAAGGTCTTGGAGTTTTTTGCCGCGCAAAAACATATCACGAATTTTAATCAAGAACGACAGGACCTGGAAAATTCTTTGCAGAGCTATCAGAAAGAAGAGTCTTTGCTTGGTGATGAATTAGAGAAGCTGAACCATCAGCTCGCGGAAGAGAACCGTTTGGTCAGCGAGTTGGACGAGAAAGCTAATGAACTGCAACGTGAGAATATCAAACTTGAAAACCAGATCGAGATCGAAAGCCGCCAGATCCATTTTAATGAAGAGCGTATCGCCAATATTGATACCGATCATCTGCGCCATGAAGAGCAAAAGGTCCAGCTAAAAGAACGCTGCCGCGGCCAGGAGGAAAAGGTCTTGGGCTTGAAGGCGTCCTATCAGAACCTTGTCGACAGTATCCAGAAGAATACCCAAGAGCTTGATCTGAAAAAGGAACTTTTGAATTCTTTGCAAGAACAGATCCATCAGCATAAATCTGCCATTAAACAAGAGGAAGAGGCGATCTTTGAGCGGTCGACGAAGCAGACCCATATTAAGAACGATCTGACCGAGATCATGAAAAGCTTTCAGAGCTCGCTAGCCCGCAAACGCCGTTTGGATTTTGAAAATGATAAAGTGGGTTGCGAAAAAGAAGATGTCGATAACAAGTTGCGCAGTGTCTCTGAAGACATCGATCGTTGCTCGGAAAAGATCGCGGACCTGCGCGCTGAAAAAGAGACATATGAAAGAAGTTGGCAGCAGCTGAAAGAGGCGATGGCTGTTTTAGAGAAGACCATCAGCGATCTGGAGAATTTAAAGTTAGCCCTTCGATCCAAGCGAGAATTTATCGAGGATCTGCGCGCTCAGTATGAGACAGGGTCTGATGTGGCTTGTCAGGGGTCATTGCTCACAGCCCAGCCGCCGACAGATGATAAAAAAGGGATCATCGGAAAGATCAGGTCCGTTGAAGGGCTAACAGAAGATCAGGTCAGAGGCCTGGGTGAGCGTTTCGTTTCCTTGGCTAATGGCCAATCTGTTTATGAAATAAAATGTGAAACAAAATTCATTGAGCTTGATCCGGAGCAGATCACTAATCAGATCAACGAGTTGACCGCGGAAGTAGATCGTCATTTAGAGCAAAAAGCCGCCATGGTTGCTCAAATGACAGAGGTGGAAAATCAGGTCAGCCGCGTGGGTGTGGCGATCCATGAGCAAGAGCGCGAACTGTCACGCCATGAAGCGCGCAAGAACAATATCTTGGAAGAGTCAAGCAAGCTTTTTGATGAGTTGAACATTATCACCCAGGAGCTCCAGGAAACCAAAGATTCTTTGACGCATTTAAAGAGCCGAGAGGATGCCTTAACGCAGGAGTTGAACACGGCCACGCAAGAGATCGAAGCATTTCAGGCGACGATCAAGGGCCGCCAAGACGAGATCGCTATTAAGGGCCAAGAACGCGAACACGTTCTGCTTGAGATCACCCAGCTAGAAACGCAGATCGATTCTTATCGCGGGCAGGAACAATCCTTTCAGGGCGACTTAAAGATGTTTGAGGATGCCTTGATCGAGAGCGCGCAAGAGTTGAAAAGGGTAGAGGATGACGACCAGAACGATCAGGCCAAAAGAGGGGAATATCAAGCCTCTATTGCGCATTTGCGCCAGAAGATCGCTGATGTGCAGATCAAGCAACAGGAGCTTGCAAGCGTTCTGACGACATACGTGCAGCAGAAAGAAGAGATCTTCGCGCGCATCGCTGATGTGCGCGTGAAAGTCAAGAGTGTTCAAAGCGCTCTAGAGCAGATCCAAGGCAATGCCCACGCTCAAGAATTGAAAAAGCAAGAGATCACTTTTAATGAACAAAGCTTAAAAGATAAGCTTTTCCAGGCATACAAGGTTGATTTTGATGAACTTGTTAATTATCGGGAGCCAGACCCTGTCTTGGATGAGATGATCGTGCCAGAGGCCGTCGCCAGTGCTTTGACCAGCGATGAACTGCTGGCCCAGCAGAAACATCAGGAGGACGTGAAAGCGTTCCATGCCAAGATCACGGCCGCGCGCGCGGAGATCAGCTTTGATCAGATCGATCAAGATATCCAGTCCTTGCGCAAACATTGCGAATCCTTTGGGACCGTGAATCTCGTGGCGATCGAAGAATACGAAGAGCTTCGCCAGCGTTTTGAATTCTTAACAAAGCAACAAAGCGACCTTCTGCAGGCAAAAGATTCTTTGATGCAGACGATCAACAAGATCAACAAAACGACCCGACAGCTGTTCGTGGATACCTTTACGAAGGTCAGCGAAGAGTTCCGTATTTATTTCCGTATGCTTTTTGGCGGCGGCGAGGCCGATTTGATCTTAGTCGACCAGGAGAATGTCCTGGAATCCGGTATTGATATTGTCGCCCGCCCTCCAGGAAAGAAGCTGCAGAACATCGGTCTTCTCTCTGGCGGCGAAAAAACGATGACCGCGATCGCGCTTATTTTCGCGGTCTTCAAGGTCAAGCCCAGTCCTTTCTGCGTTTTAGATGAGATCGACGCGGCCCTAGATGAATCCAATGTGGGCCGCTACAGCTATCTGTTGCAGGAGTTCTCTAAGATCGCGCAATTCATCGTGATCACGCATAACAAGAAAACGATCAATTGCGCTAATGTGATGTATGGTGTCACGATGCAGGAGCGCGGCGTGTCCAAGATCGTTTCCGTGCGCTTGTCCGATGAAGAAAAAGAAGTGGAGAAGGAAGTCCCTGTGCCTGCCGCTGTTTAGAAAGGATAAGTTGTGATCGAAAAAAGAAGGTTTTTCAGATTCCCATTCTCTTTAAAAACGATCTTTTTTACTTTTGAAGACGGGTCCGCAGCGGAAGTATGCCTGGACAATATTTCCCGTGGAGGGGTTGGTTTTCATTCGAGCCATCAGGCTTTTCAGCAGGGAGCTGTAGTCCGTGTTCGTCTGCAGCTTGAACCTAGCCAGGAGGCGATCATGTTCACTGGCAAGGTCGCATGGGTTTGTCTTAAGGAAAAATTAGGGAAGGCTGGGATCGAGATCACTCAGATCGATCCCGCGCAAAAAAGTGAGCTTTTAGAGAAAGCTTACAAAACGTGGTTAAGCGAAGAAAGTAAAAAGCAAAAAGGTTGCGCTTAGTATGGCTGATAAAAAGAACAAACTTGGCGAGCATTTGATGGCCCAAGGCATTATTTCCGAGGGGCAGCTTTTGGAAGCCCTGGAGTTGCAAAAAGTCCAAAAGAAATTTTTAGGGGAGATCTTGGTCGAAAAAGGCTTTGTCTTAGAGAAAGACATCGTCAAGATCCTATCCGAGCAACTAAACCTTCCTATTGTCACCGATGATGAGTTGATCTTAGATGAAAAGCTTAAGGATATTTTTCCTCCCAAGAAACTTCGTGAGTGGAAAGCCGTTCCCTTTCAATTCAAAGAAAATACATTGATCGTCGCTGTGGCGAATCCTTTGGATATGCGCGCGATCCAGGACATCAAGCATTTGACGGCTTACAAGATCAAGCTCGTTATTGCGACTTCTTCCGGGATCATCAGCTGTCTGGATAAATGGTTTGGCTCTTCGGACCGCCTGCAGGCGGCCATCGATGATATCGAGATCGAGAAAAGCGAGAAGAAAGAAGAAGCCGTTAGCAATATCCGCAAACTTGAAGAAGCGGTCGAGGATGCGCCTGTCGTTCAGCTTGTTAACTCCATGATCCGCGAGGCGATCCATCAAAGAGCTTCGGATATCCATCTGGAGCCGCAGAAAGAAGGCGTGCGTGTACGTTTTCGCGTGGATGGCGTTTTGCATAAAAAATTTGAGGTCCCTAAGGACCTACAGCTTTCCGTAACATCGCGCATTAAGATCATTAGCGGCCTAGACATCTCTGAGATGCGCAAGCCCCAGGACGGCAAGATGAAAATAAGCTTAGGCAAAAGAGAATATGATATTCGTGTCTCTTCCTTGCCGGATTCTTTTGGGGAAAAGATCGTTATGAGGATCTTAGACAAGCAAAGCGTGCTTGTGGACTTGAGTCAGCTCGGGCTGGATGATGCCGAGCAGGATTTTTTCAAGAAAGTCATAGAAACGCCGTACGGTATTATGCTTGTTACGGGTCCGACGGGAAGCGGAAAGACGACCACTCTGTATTCGGTCTTGAACAAGCTTAACGATGAGACGCGCAATATCGTCACGGTCGAAGATCCGATCGAATATGAATTGAACGGCATCAATCAGACCGAGGTAAATGTGCGCGCTGGCTATACGTTCGCCACAGGTATGCGGCATATCTTGCGTCAAGACCCCAATGTGATCATGATCGGAGAGATCCGCGACCTTGAAACAGCAGAGATCGCTGTGCAAGCCGCTTTAACGGGTCATCTCGTATTTTCGACTTTACATACGAACAACGCGCCTGGGGCGATCGTGCGCCTTGTGGATATGCACGTAGAGCCTTTCTTGATCGGCGCTTCTGTGATCGCGATCATCGCTCAGCGCCTGGTGCGAAAGCTTTGCCCGGACTGCGCGAAAAAAGAAGATGTTTCGCGTGAGCTTGAAAAATATATCCAGCCTTACTTGGCGAAGATCGGTAGCTATCAATTCAAGAAAGCCCAAGGATGTCCTAATTGTGATTATTTAGGATATAAAGGACGGGCTGTTATTTTTGAGATGATGCGTATGACGCCAGAGATCAAAGATCTTGTTCTCAAAAGAGCTTCAGAGGCAGATATCCACGCGATGGCCATCTCTCAGGGGATGAGCACCTTGCAGATGAGTGCTTTGCGTAAAGTATGCCAAGGCGTAACGTCCTTAGAAGAAGCGATGCGTGTGACCTTGCTAGGGAAGGAATAATACAGGAGAGCGCTATGGGTCAGTTTTTATATAAGGTCAAAGATAAAAACGGAAATTCACTGACAGGATTTGTAGAGGCGGCCAGCAAGAGAGAAGCGGTTAATTCCATTGCCGCAGAAGGATATTTTATCCTTGAAATGACCCCCGTGAACAAGCGCAAGACCGTTTTGATCTACCATGTTCCCGTGGATTCGGTGATCCGTTTTACGCAAAAACTCCACGCGATGCTGAAAGCTGGTGTGGCGATCCTTTCCAGTTTGAAAATTCTTTGGGAGCAGACAGAGGATAAGCAGCTGCAGATGATCTTAAGCGAAGTGATCACGGACTTAGGGCGCGGGATGCTCTTTTCTATGTCGCTTAAGAAATATCCATCTGTTTTTCCGCCGACCTATATCAACCTTATTGAGGTGGGTGAGCGAGGAGGAGATCTTGTCGGGGTATTGCAACGCGTGATCGATCATCTCGCTCAAGAGCGTGATGTTGTGCAAAAGGTCAAGCGCGCCTTGGTCTATCCGGCCATTGTTCTGGTTGTTACCGTTCTTGTTATTGTTGTGATGCTCACCTTGGTTGTTCCGGTTTTCAGGAATGTTTTTGAAAAACTTAATATTGATCTGCCGCCTATTACGCAAATGCTCTTAGACCTTTCGGCTGGATTTTTGCGCTATTGGTGGGTCGGTCTTATTTTGGCTGTGGTAGGATTTCTTCTGATCGGTCGATACCGCTCCACGCATGAGGGACGGATGAAGATCGATTTTCTTAAAACCCGCCTGCCCCTAGCCGGCGGCGTGATCCGTGTTTCGGCCTTAGCGCGTTTTATTCATTCTTTGCGCGCGCTTGTTGCCAGCGGGATCAATATCAACGATGCCTTGATCGGCGCGGAGCGTAGTTTTGGCAATCTTTATCTTGAAAGAAAGATGAAGGTCGCGAACCCCTTGATCGCTAAGGGTGGACGCATCAGCGATTCGCTCAAAGAGACCAGTCTTTTTCCTTTGTTCGTTATTCAGATGATCTCTATTGGCGAGAATAGCGGCATGTTGATCGAGATGCTCAAGATCCTGGGGGATTTTTTAGACGAAGAGATCGATTATGAGATCCATAAGCTGACAACCGCTTTAGGCCCGACGGTGGTCGTGATCGTGGGCGGGGTTGTCCTTTTTGTTCTTGCGTCCATTTATTTTCCGATCTTCACGCTTTGGAGCACGTTTGGTAAGTAAAAAAGATGATTTCCTTATATACAAGGCTTGGATTTATTGATATAAAAATAATAGAAGTAAAAGAACGCAACCACTTAAAAAGGAGGAAGGCATGAGAAGGAAAGCGTTTACGTTAGTTGAGATCCTTGTTGTCATTGTTGTGATCGGCATGATCATGGCATTCTTGGTCCCTAGCGCTTTGCAAAGCATGCGCACAGCGAATGTCAAAGCATGCGATGCAAATTTCCGAGCGATCGATTCAGCGATCGCGATGTGCATGGCTGAGCGAAGAGATGGGACAGCGAACGGATGCGGAGCTCAAGCTAATCTTTTGACATATTTACCCAACGGTGCTTGGCCTGTTTGTCCTGTGACTCCCGGTGTAGCATATACAGTTACTGCCGGAGCAACAGCAGCCGCGATGCCGACCACAACAACAAGCCGCGCCGCGCACTTTAACGCTAACGGTACTCATATGTAATATCGAGAAGGATGGCCGGAAAATGTTTTTCCTGGTCTTATTAGGTGAACATGCTATCAGTTGAGATCAGCAATAAATCCATTAGAGTTCTCGCCTTTGCAAAAAAAGGGCGGTCGATCGTTATTCATAAGGCCGCCCTTTTGTCTTTTTCTCAGGACATCTTTCAGTCCAAAGATATCAAGTCTTTAGCAAAAGAGTTCAGGACTTTCTTGAAGACCAACCGGATCTCTGAGAATAAGGCTTGTTTTACGCTCACGCATTCTGGCGTTGTTTTTAAGGAAATGCTTTTGCCGCCGATGTCCCACAAGGAAGCAGAGACCATTATCGTTAATGATATCGAGCGGGGTAGCCGTTTTAGTGCCCGTAATTATTATTATACTTATCGCGGCTACCAGGCGATCGAAGCGAAAAGGCTTCGCATCATCTACAGCGTTGTTGAGAAATATCTGATCGATTTTTGTATCCGTCTTCTGAAGGATTCCGGGTTGAAACCCTTATCTTTTAGCCTGGCCCCTCTTAATTTGATCGACATTCCTTTTGAAAAATTGCCTCCTAAGGATATTGCCTACGTTCTTTTAGAGCGGCAGGTAAGCTATGTCCTTTTTGTTAGCGGGCATGGCTGTCAGGGGGTTTATAGCATAGATTGGGGCTTGGACGATCTTGGCCAAACTGGATCCTTGGACGAGGAGGCATTTAAGAATTTATCTGAAGAGTTAAAACGCATCATCAAATCTTATGAAACGCAGCGTGACAACTTGATCTGTGACATTCTTATTATGTTTGACAATGAAAAGTACTCAGGCCTTGAAAAACGCCTTGCCCTTTTTGTGAATCGTTATGCGGTTGCCGTGACTTTGCCTAAGACAGTGACGCTGCGACCGAAAACCTTGCCAAGCCTGAACCTCGCGTATTTGCCATGCTTGGCAGCCGCGGAGAGCTATCGATCCGCTAAAACACATTTTGATTTTTCTCAGATCTGGGATTTTAGAAGTACGCTTGACTATCGTCGAAAAGTTCTTGTTGGCGCAAGCATCGTTGCGCTTGTGACCGCTTTTTTTGGGCTCGCGAGCATCTTAAAAGGATACACGCAGTACCAGGATCTATTGAAACAATATCGTCAGGCTGGTGACGAGGTTCGCGCGCTGGAGGCGCAAACAGCTACTTTGGACCTCGAACGCCAAAAGAACATTGATGTTAAACGCAAGCTTTTACTGCAGGCCTCCGCTGTTTCAGATCTTAAAAAGATCTCTTGGGCTGATACTTTTATGAAGGTTGCCAGCGCCACTCCTGAAGATTCATGGATCGAATCTGTGAGCCTTTCCAGGCTGGGTGATATTAAATTGACCGGAAAAGCCTTAACCCTGGATGCGGTTGCGCTTTATATACGCAAATTACGATCTGTTTCTAATTTTCGAGAATCGACCTTAAGGTCCGTCCGAGAAGCCACGATCGAAAAAGAGATCGTTCAAGATTTTGAGATCAATACCGGTGTTATTGTCGCTGCTGATGCTGCGGATGAAAAAAAGGACGTAAAATGAAGCCTCGAGAACGCAAATTCTTTACAACACCACTATGCTTTCTTTTGTGTTTTCTTTTCGCAGGCAGTCTTTTTTTCATTGTGCAGTATCTAGAAGCCTCCTGCGCATGGACGCGCAAGAGCATAGATCTTTTGCAGGCCAATAAAAAGCGTTTGGAAGATCAGATGCAACAATTTGACAGCCTTATGGCGGAGCATCAAAAAGATATTAAACGTTTTGAATCTCTGCTATTCACTGAAAAAGATATCGCGGCTTTCTTGGAAGGGATCTCCGTATCCTCAAAACAGTACAATGTTAAACCCAAGGAAATGACAGCTTTGCAGGCTGAGATCGTTAAGGTCAAAGACCCGTTAGCTCCTAAAGACGTCCGCCCTACAAGTTCCCGGGATGCGCAAGCGGATGAAGGCTTGTATCTAATGGCCACACCATACAAACTGCGTGTTTCCGGTGAAACGGAGAATGTGTTCGATTTTATGACGAGCCTTGAAAAGAACAGGCAATTACTGACCCTTAGCGATTTTCTGGTTTCAGGACGGATGTATCCTGAGATTCAGGTGGAGTTTCGTTTAGACTTGTACAGCTTAGGCGGGCTTGATAGAGGACAAGCGGCAAAATGAAAAAGAATATTCTCCTATTCATCGCGGTCTTGGCAATCCTTGGGGCTTGTGATTTTCCGCCGAACCTTTCAAAAAAGTTTCAAAAACCATTACCTCAACCCGCACTTATGGTTGTCAGTGAAGAGCAGGTGCAGTTGGCGCAAAGCGTTATGTGGTCTAAGCCGCCCAAGGTTGTCTTTAAGCGAGATGTTTTTAGGCCTTTGGTTGTTTCACGTTCTACTCTTACTCAAGGTGAACAGCCAGCTGTTGTTAGTGATATTTCTATGCTTGAGCTGTCAGGGACATTGGTTTCGGAACATCCGATCGCTTTCATTCGTAATAAAGTCGAGAAAAAGAATTACGTTGTGCGTGAACAAGAATATATAAACGCATTCAAGGTCCTTGAGATCAATCAAAAAGGAGTGCGGCTCAATAAAGACGGACAAGATTTCTACTTAAAAATCCCGGAGGCAAAAAAATGAAAAGAAGGATGACATTCTTGTTATGGGCGGGGCTGATAAGCCTATTATGTATTTGCGTCGTACAGGCTCAGGAAGCTGATCAGGGCCGGGATAGCTTTCTTTCTTCGATCAATGATCTTGAGCAAAGCATTATTCAAGACAAAATGACTGTTGCGGAGATCCAAAAAAGCGTTTTAGAAGAATCATTTCTAAAACGTAGTGAAGATCAAGCTAAGGAAATGACCTTAAAGCAAGCCGATAAGATCACCGAATTCCAGAAGGATGTGCTTTTAGCTCCTGTGGCTGACAATCAAGCGCTAGCCCTTAACGAAAAGAAATCTGACCCCGTTCCTTTAGAGCCTGTGAAGGTTCAGGACGCGGAGGAGGGCATTAGCGATATCAACCGCTTGCTCGCGGATCAGCAAGACAAAAAGATCACTCTGGATTTTGATAAGCTCAAACTGGATGAGGCCTTGCGTGTGGTTGCCGAGCAAGCAGGCATTAATATCATCGTTGATCCTTCGACTAGGGATAGAGAAGTGACCCTCCACTTAAAAGATGTTGCCGTTTCAGAGGCGATCGAGCTTATCCTACAGGCGTACGAACTATCATATGCGATCAAGGGAAATTCTGTTTTTGTCGCACCCAAGAACCGTATTGCCGGTATGGCCGCGGTCCACAAGATCATCCGCCTAAAGAACATTAACGCGGAGGACGCGAAAAATTTGGTCAAGGATCTCGCGGAATCAGTGGCTTCAGATCGCGCGATCAACGCTTTGCTTGTTGTGGGAACGATCTCGCAGATCAAGGATGTAGAGAAGATCATCGCGGAAGTGGACAAGCCTCGCGCGCAGGTCCTTTTAATCACTCAGTTGATCGAGGTGGACAAGGATGCTTTATCCCAGATCGGGGTGGATTGGTCGGACAAGCTTAGCGTGTCCTTTCAAGAATCTAATTTTGATCCATTGGCGATGGGGACAAGGATCACGGATCCCGTGAATGCGCTTAACATCTATCGTTTTACGCGTACGCCAATGCAGCTTGACGCGGCGATCAACATGTTGATCCAAACCAACAAAGCCAAGATCCTTTCTAATCCAAAGATCGCGACCGTTAACGGAGAGGAAGCAAGCATTTTTATCGGCGATCGCATTCCATATGAGATCACAACGGTGACCGGAGGCGTTGCCAATACAGAGGTCCGCTTTACTGAGGCAGGCATTCGTTTGAACATCACCCCATCTATTATTGCGGATGATTATGTTGTCGTCAACGTTAAGCCAGAGGTCAGCTTTATTTATTCTTGGCGCGGCGAAGGGGACCAATATCCATGGGTCAGGACGCGTGAAGCATTTGCTAGTGTCAAGGTCAAGAATAACCAACCCTTTATCTTAGCTGGCCTTTTAAGCGAAGAAGAGAAGAAAAATATTTATAAAGTGCCTTTCTTGGGCGATATCCCATTTATCAAATGGGCATTCCGCTATGAAAAAATCACAACCGACAGCAAGGAAGTTATCATTACCGTTATTCCACAGATCATTAAGGATTAGCGTGTTTTGACTTTAAGATTTGTCCATCGCGCATACTGTAAATGTAGTATACTTATTTTATAGGATGCGCGTTGTCCGTGAGGGTCATTATTCAGGAGGTTCGTATGTTTTTGCGCCCGCTTCGCAGGTCCCGCCTTCAGGCATTTACCTTGATTGAAGTGATGATCAGTCTTTTAGTCCTTGGGCTGACATCTACCGCTGTTTACATGGCGCTGTCATCGATTTCTTTTGAAGAGATGTTCACGCGGGATCGAATAACAGCAAAGAATATTCTCACCTCTCGCTATGAACAGATCAAACAAGGCATGGATAATAATCCAAACGCCTTTTATAACATGAATGCTGCTAATTTTCCTGCTCAGGGGGCATGGCAGCCCTATACTCAGCCGGGATATCCGAATAATTTTTTTGAAAGCAGGGTTGTTTTTTTGTCTGGAACTGAAGAAACAAAAAGATTCTCTATCGCTGTGCGATGGACCCCTGAAAATGGCCAGCTAAAGCAAGTCGATCATGTCTTTACTGTGTCTCGGCCCGCGGATACCTTGCCAGGAAATATTCAGGGTACGGTCAGAAATTGTAGCACCTCAGCTGTTATCAGCTCGGCTATGGTTACGATCACTAGCCAGAATGATGGGACTTCACGTCAGGTTTATACAGATGGCAACGGATTCTATACTTTTCTGGTCAATACAGTGCGAGTTTTGCCGACAGGAGACTATGCGATCCAAGGGTCAAAGGCTAATCATGGCAACTATCCGCCAGCTTCACCACCATCTGTTATCGTCAACGTCCAGTCCAGCCAGGATACAACCCATGATTTCTGTCTTGAGCCAAATCCGACAGCAAATCTCAAATTTATCCTTCAATCATCTGTCGCTGGAGAAGCTGATCAGGTTTTTTCCGGCCTTATGTTGAGGCTTTTGCAGAATGGATCAGGAGCAACGCTCGTAACTCCCAGCATGCAACAGAGCTATGCGGCAGGAGGGAGAACTTTTACTGTTGGTTTTCCTGTTGGATCAACCGCCCAAAGATGTTTTACACTGGTCACAGGACAGTTATCTGGAAATCTTTCTTCCAGCCCGACTAACGCACCTTCGTATCCATTTTTTTACAATCAAAGCGTAGGATCAAGAACATGTTCGCGCAGTTGCGCGGGTGAAACAGGATGGAATCTGCCTAGCACCATGCCTTATAATTATAAGGGATGGTCATCCGCGCAGGTTCGAGACGAGATCTACACGCCCTCTGGTTATGCAAATGTTGCATGTGCTAATCCTTGGGCTGGAAGCTCAGCGGCCGGCGTAGATCGTTTTTGTGTTTCTCCTGGGCAAGCCGATCAAACTTTTACGATCACCCTGGATCGCGTTCCGACAGCGACTCTTGCAGGATCTGTCAAAAGGCTTGACAACACACCTATTGCTGGGGCTGACGTTATGGTCTGGTGGCGTTTTAATGGGCAAAGTTCAAATTTTTTCTCTACCTCATATAATAAAGCTCCTATCATAACAACAACGACAGATGCCAATGGCAACTATTCATTAACAGTTCCCGCGGCCCAAGAGCTTTTTCCTAATGATCAAGCTTGGTACTTGCATATATATGCCAGGGCATATATTCAGGTCCCGGGATGTTGCGAAGCGCAAACACCTGTGCAGGTAGAAAAGGATGCTGTCGTTGGGCCTGCAACGGTAGGTTCAACCCTCAACTACGATTTTGCGCTTCCTGACCCCCCAGGCGCGGTCGTATGCGGAAATCTGTCCGGCGATATCAAGGATCATCTACAGCAAACACTTGTTCCAGGGTCAATAATTATGTTAGGCGCTAATTCGCAGACAACACCAACAGGGAATTACGCGTTCTCTTGCCCGGCTGGTAACGCAGGCTATAGATTGCCCGCGCTAAGTTACTCATATACTATCGATAAATCAGGAAGTTATTATCAACGAAATAGCGTCGGCAATACCTTTTACAAGCCGAAGCCAACTGTTCCTGTTGTGGCAAACACAGGCAACATTTTTGATTCTACGATCCTCTCAAGAGGCTATGGAACGATCACAGGGACCGTGACGTATCAATCGGCGCAAGGGCCTGCTCCGGTGTCCAATATCAGGGTTTCATTTACGCCGAGTTCAACGGTCGTTTCTCCAAACACGAGCCTTCATGCGTTTACAGATGCCAATGGCGTCTACACGATCAACAATGCGCATGAAAGCTGGCCGCCGCAGGCATCAGGAGTCTCCTTGGTAAGCGAGACAGAATTTTATTTAACTCCAAGAAATCATACCATGATGGTCAATCCAAACTTTTTTGACAAGAATCCTAACTATGCGACGATCACCCAAGCGAACATTGTTGTTGAGCGCAATCAGACAAATACATATGATTTTCAGTTAGTCCCCGAAGGTTCAGGGTTATGAGAAGAGCGGATCGCGCGTTTTCTTTAGTTGAAGTCATTGTTGTCGTTGCGGTCTGCGCGGTCGTGATGGTCTTGTTTGGGTCATTATTCGTTGGCAGTTGGGTGGATTACGAAGCGACAATGGCGCGCGTCAATCTTCAGGAGAGGATGGACAATTTCTTTATTGTCCTGGAGGAAGATGTTCTGGAAGCTAGCGATTTTACTATTTCTAATAACGACCAGCGTCTATTTCTGACATATCCAGCATCAGGATTTAGTTTTAGCTCAGTTTCTTATGATTTTGGGAATGGACAAGCTGTGCGGACGACAGCTGGAACGGTGACTGGGACACAAACACTTATCGTTCAAGGTTTGCAAGCGACATCGTTATTTTTAGAGGATGCTTCTGTTCCTAACGTGGTCGTTTGCCAGCTCGATCTTGAGCAGCAAGTTTTTGGGAGGACTGTTTCGCTGCGTGGCCTTAAAAGATTAGCGTTGAGGAATTAGAAAATGAAAATTATTTCCTTGCAGATAAAAAAACGACATGGATACGCGTTGCTGGCCAGCATCGTTTTGTGCCTTTTTTTTGGCATTTTTATCGGGCTCGCCTTCATGCGCTCCTCGTCGGTTAATATCCGGGGAACAGTCAGCCGTAATGTCGAGGACGCTTTGTATGCCGCTGAGGCCGGTGTCCACCACGCTCTTTCAGCGCTACGGTTTTCAGGATTGACATGGACAGGAACGAATGGGTTAGAAGACATTGATGAAGGCGGGAAAGTGTATGGCCGTTATCAAGTCGCGGTCGATAGCGCGAACATTCAGCAAGACTCATCATGGAAGATCGTTCCGATAACAGTGGTGGGATGGAATGCTGATCAGACGGCATCCAGGCAGATCAACGCGAGGATCCGCTGGCAATCTTTAGGTGAGTTTTTTATTTCTACTTTCTCAGATCTGGAAATAGCAAAAGGTGCCACGCTCGATTCAGGTATTCTAGGTCGCAACATTACGTTTGCCAATGCTACCCAGGCACAGCCTATCACGATCCAAGGCACCGTTAATCATTTTGGAACGCTTACAGGATATGATCCTAATAACCCACTCAATTATCCTCATATTTCGATCACTGGTAATCCAAAAACAAGCCTTATTTCGCCTCCTGCGGCCCCTGTTGTTGATAGCAATCGTTACTCGAATCTTGCCAACGACGACGGCTATTATCAAGCAAGCGGATCTTTAACGATCAGTGGCAATTTGAATCGCAATACGCCCTTAGGGGGTCCAACCGGCCCTAGCGCGGGTAACGGTGTTATTTTTGTCAATGGAGATGTGTATATCAGCGCGACCGTTGCTGAGTCTATGGCGGTTGTGGCTACTGGGAACATCTACATTACAGGCGATGTGATGTATGCCAATCAGAACGATCCGAGCGTTCAGCTTGGGCTTTTTGCAAAAGGTAATATTATCATTAATTCTCCTCCCGCCGGAGGAAGCCGTACCTTGCAAGCGATGTTGATCTCTGAACAAAGATTTTATGCGCAGGGCAATCCAGGATCCTTTGGCACGTTAAACTTTAAAGGGGCCATGTCCATTCGTGGGCAGCCGAGCACATCCACCACGGCGATCGACCTGGCAGCTTTTGCTGCGCGAAACTATGTTTATCATTCGGAGCTTTCCACGGCTTGCACGATCCCCGCAATGATCTACTTGGCGTATCTGCATACATGGCAGGTCGCTGGTGATCCATCAATCGCGGTCGATACCTATTAGCTTCCTGCGTATATGTTCCGCGATTTAAAACCTTGGCATTTCTTGACTACCCTCTTGACAAGTTGTAACCTTAATATTTCCAATATGTTATAGGAATACTTTTTGAAAGCGTTTTCTTGACATCCAAAAGAACCCATGCTATACTCTGGCAACTTCAATCGGAAAAAATGAAAGGTGTCATTTTTTATGCTGCTCGAGACCATTTCGAAGTTCAACTGGATCGATATTGTTATCATCATGATCGCGTTGCGCGCTCTTTATATAGGGCTTAAGCGCGGATTCGTCAGTGAGCTTTTTCATTTGCTGGCAATGATCGTCGTGATCTTTGCAGTCTTTCATTATTATCCATTATGCGCAAGATTTTTGGAAAAGCAGATATTCTTTAAGCTCGGTATCGCAAAGGCCATGGCCTTTGTCGCGATCTGGATCGTTGTCGCGCTGATCGCCAAGTTTGTTCGTGATGGCGTCAACATGGTCTTTAAGATCGAGGCAAAATCATTTATTGATAAATTTGGCGGTTTGTTCTTGGCGTGCGGACGGGCAATGCTGGTATCAAGCTTGATGCTGTGTTTTTTTTCTACCATGCAGATCGAATATTTAAGTCGTCATATTCAAAGATCTTATTTCTCGCCGAAGATCATCACGTTCGCGCCGGATATTTATCGGGGCATCTACAACACATTGATTAGTAAATATTTTCCGAATGAGAAAATAAATCCTGATGTTGTCGTTGATCCGGACAAGAGGCCAGCATCTGTTGAACACAAAGATCCAAAGAAGAAATAATAAAACCTTGCGTTTAGACGAACTCCATCATTTTTTTATTCACGAAGGCATGCGCGAAGATATGCGCGGCCCAAAGCAGCTAAAAATATTTTTAGCTGAACAGCGAAAGAATTTTCGTAAAACTACCAAAGCTTTGAAGAAGTTCTTTGACAGAGAGGATCTTGTGAACCCTTACGCGGATACGAGGGTCCTGTGCGGTGACCCCCAGGCAGAGATCAAAACAATATTGGTCGGTATCGATATTGGCATTGGCGAATTGTTGTGGGCCAATGAACTTGCGCGTCAAGGTAAAAAAATAGATCTGGTCCTTGCGCATCACCCGGAAGGCTTGGGATTAGCAGGGTTAGCACAAGTGATGGCGCTTCAGATCGATTGGCTTGTGCGTCTGGGACTGGACAAGAAGGTTGCCAAAGAATTGATGGAAAAACGCATGGAAGAAGTGGGGCGTAGCGTCCACGCGGATAATCATCAAAGGGTCGTGGATGTGGCGCGTCAGCTGGGGCTTGCCTTGGCTTGTTGCCATACGCCAGCGGATAATCATGTGGCGGCGTATTTACAAAAGATCATGGATACAAAAAAGCCCAAGACCTTAACACATATCGTAGACCTTTTATGCCAAGAACCTGAATACCAAATGGCCGCGGCCATGAAATCCGGCCCACGCGTTGTTGTTGGTAAGCCAAAGGATAAGGCGGGCAAGGTGGTCATTGATATGACCGGCGGCACAGAAGGATCGCGGGATGTTTTTGCTAGGCTTTCGCAGGCAGGCGTCGCGACGGTTATCGGCATGCATATGTCCGAAGGGCATATTAAGCAAGTGAAGAACGAATATATCAATGTTGTCATCGCGGGGCACATCGCTAGTGATAACATTGGATTGAATCTTTTGTTGGATAAATTGCAACGGCGTGTTAAAGGCGTGGAGATCTTGGAATGTTCAGGATTTCGAAGGGTAAGGCGATAATATGGGTTTGATCCCTGATGATATCATTGCTCAGGTCCTCGACCGCTGCGACATTGTGGAATTGATCTCAGAGTACGTGACGCTTAAGAAGGCAGGGCGGAATTTTAAAGCCTGTTGTCCCTTTCATCACGAGAAGACGCCATCATTCGTAGTAAATCGCGACAAGCAGATCTATCATTGCTTTGGGTGCGGGGCTGGAGGCAACGCGATCGGTTTTCTCATAAGCCATGACCATATGGATTTCCCGTCGGCAGTCCGTCATCTGGCGCAAAAAGCAGGGATCAGCATTCCAGACACGCACAGTAGCGCATCCTCTGAAGCACTTGGCGAGCGGGATCTGGTCCTTAAAGCGAATGAATCGGCGGTTGATTTCTTTCATGATAATCTGATCAAGGGACAAGGTAAGGCCGCCAGCGCCCAAGAATACCTTAAAAAACGTCAGGTCAAACTTGAAACAGCAAGGAAGCTAAAGTTAGGATTCGCGCCGGACAGCTGGGATGGCATCATAACATTTTTACGCAGCAAGAACATGAGCTTGTCGATCATGGAAAAGGCGGGGCTGATCGTCCCTCGGGAAAAAAGTGAAGGCTACTATGATCGTTTCCGTGATCGTGTGATCTTTCCGATCTTTGATCTGAGAGGAAAATGTATCGCTTTTGGCGGGCGTACGATGAAAGCAGAGTCAGGAGCAAAGTATATGAATTCTCCTGAGACGCCTGTGTATGCTAAACGAGAACATCTTTATGGGCTTCATGCGTCAAAACAGGCGATCGCCCGTGATGACCACGCGGTCGTGGTCGAAGGGTACATGGATTTTTTGACACCTTTTCAGGCAGGCGTTGAAAATATCGTCGCGTCCTTAGGAACAGCGTTAACGATTGAACAGATCCGTCTGATCAGACGCTATACGCGTAATGTCATTATGTTGTATGACGCGGATATGGCAGGTCAAATGGCGACCGTGCGCAGTCTTGATCTTTTGATCGAAGAGGATATGCATGTAAAGATCGCGCTTTTGACAAGCAATGAGGATCCGGATTCGTTCATTCAAAAATTTGGAGTGCAAGAGTTCCGACAACGTTTGAGCGCGGCACAGCCGCTGTTCGATTATAAGCTAGGGATCTTGTTGCGGCAGCATGACGGTCGATCTGTTGAGGGGAAGGCAAGGATCTCTGCGGAAATGCTGACAACGCTCGCGAAGTATCGCAATGAAATCGTTCGCTCTGAGTATTTAAAACAACTCGCGCACGCGCTGTCTGTCTCTGAGGACGCGTTGCGTTTGGAATTGAAAAAGATCGGCGTGACGCCGACCGCCGAACCATCCATCTATGCGCGGCAGCATCAAAAGATCGTTCGCGTGGTGGAGCGGGATCTGTTAAAGCTGATCTTAGAAGACCAGGAGACGGCGGTCCGTATCCAGGAGGAAGTGACCCTGGAGGATTTTCAGGATGAGCAGGTGCGTTCAGTGATGGCACAGATCTTCCACCTTTCTCAGCATGAAAAGACCATAAGCGTCGCGCATTTGGTCCAGCATTTCAAGGATGATGAAACATTGCGATTTCTATCCGAGCTGGCCGCTGCCAGCCATTTGGTTGCGGGTGACAAGGAATCTTTAAAGCGGGATTATATCAATCGGATCAAATCGGATCGCTTAAAATCACAGCGTAAGAATTTGTGCGATGAGATCCATCAGGCGGAACGCACGGGCGATCATGCGCGGCTGGAAGAATTGACGCAGAAATTTAATCAACTCATAAAGGGGTAAGCATGGGACGAAAAGCAGCAAAACCAAAGGGCATCCAAGAAGGACTAGAAAAACTTTTAACACTGGGTAAAAGTAAGGGATTTCTGACCTATGACGAGGTCAATGATACCTTAGCCGGTGACGCGGAGTCTTCGGAAGAGGTCGATCAAGTTTTTGACTCCTTGGAGAGCAAAGGGATCCGTATTGTTAACTCTGAAGAAGACATGGAGATCACGGATGAGCCCGGCTCACAAGAGGTCAAGGCGCCTTGCGACGAAGAAGAAAAAGAGGAAGTCGATTACAGCGATAAATTCATTCCCTTAGATGATCCTGTCAAGATGTATTTAAAGCAAATGGGATCCATTCCTTTGCTGTCGCGTGAAAAAGAGATCACGCTTGCCAAGCGCATCGAAGAAACAGAGACACGTTTCGCTGAAGCGTTGTTCAAGCTTGTGTTCGCGCGCAAGGAAGCGATGGAGATCATCAACAAAGTTCTCAACGAAGAGATCAACGCGGAAGACGTGATCAAGGATGAGTTAGAGCGACGCGAGAGGTTGATGAAAGATCTCAAGAAGCTTTTGGAAAAGGTACGGTATTCCCGCAAAGGAACAGAGGATTCTGGCAAGATCATCGCGCAATTTAAATTAACTTCGACGGTAAATGAAGGTATCGTTCAGGAGATCCGCGATATCTTAAAAAAGATCGATCGGCTTGAAAAAAGCATTAAGGCCAAAGGCAAGGCCTCTAAGATCGCGGAGTTCCGTGATCAAAAACGTGATCTCATTAGAAAATTGGATGAGCCTTTGCCAAGGGTCAAGACGCAAATGCGGATCGTTCGTGAGCGCCAGCGCCGTTTTAATCATGCGAAGAAAGGCCTTGTGGAGGCAAATTTACGTTTGGTGGTCAGCATTGCCAAGAAATATATTAATCGCGGGCTATCGTTCTTGGATTTGATCCAGGAAGGGAACATGGGCCTTATTCGCGCGGTAGAAAAATTTGAGTATCAGCGCGGCTATAAATTTTCAACTTACGCGACATGGTGGATCCGCCAGGCGATCACGCGCTCGATCGCGGATCAGGCCCGCACGATCCGCATTCCTGTGCATATGACCGAAACGATCAACAAGATCATCCGTATTTCCAGATTGTTCGTTCAAGAATGCGGTCGTGAGCCGACCCCTAAAGAGATCGGAAAGCAGATGCGGATGTCCGTCGGCAAGGTCAAGGAGATCCTTAAGATCTCCCAGGTGCCGATCTCGCTGCAGACCCCGATCGGCGATGAGGGGGATACGCATTTTGGTGATTTTATCGAAGACAAAAAAGCTGTGTCGCCGGCTAACGCGACCGTGCATTCGATGTTGAAGGAGGAGATCATTGAGGTTTTGTGCACCTTAGATGACCGCGAACGCCAGATCTTAGAGTTACGATTTGGCATTAAGGATGGATCGACCCGTACACTGGAAGAAGTGGGCAGCGTTTTTAAAGTGACCCGCGAGCGTGTACGCCAGATCGAATCCAAAGCTTTGCGCAAGCTACGCCATCCGACCCGTTCGCGTAGACTGAAAACTTTTCTGGATATGACCGTGAAAGAAGGCGAAGGGTTGCAATAATTGTTTAGGCAGAATATGCGTGTTTTGGGCCTATCGGATCTCGCGATAGGCCCTTTTTTTGTTCGATCGCGGCCTTCAGGTAAAACACCCTATACAGAAGTAAAGAAATCTGGTATACTGTGACATTTCAGTTTTTAGGATTTGAGTAGAGATTTAAAGTAAGTATAATAAAGTAATATATATATGTATTGATTTCCGGGCCCATAGCTCAGCCGGTTAGAGCAGTTGACTCATAATCAATTGGTCCCAGGTTCGAGTCCTGGTGGGCCCAGAGTAAAAACATGGGCGCATAGCTCAGCTGGTTAGAGCGCTGCCCTCACATGGCAGAGGTCGAAGGTTCAAGTCCTTCTGTGCCCACCAGAATGTATAGCAAGGAGAAGTGACATATGGCAGAGGTTTTGATCCAGGATCAGACGCGAAGACTTGTGGAGCTGCAAAAAATCGATGGGGAGTTTTATGAATACAAAATAGCCTTGCGTGAAAAACCAGAGAAGATCGAGGAACTTAAGAAGGCGTTCGAGCAGAAAAAAACAGGCCTCAAGGACTTGGAGGATCGATTAAAGGCGAAGCAGCTAGAGCGCAAAGAGCGCGAAGGGGACCTGCAAGTTAAAGAGGCGGATATCGCGAAAGCCAATGGCCAACTTTCTCAGCTTAAAACGAATAAAGAATACAAAGCTAAATTAACGGAGATTGAAGGTCATAAAGCCGATAAATCCATTATTGAAGAGAAAATTTTGATCCTTTTTGATGAGATCGATGCGATCAACAATAAGATGGCGAAAGAAAAGGAATCTTTCGGCAAGGAAGAAAAGAAGTTTTCTGATGAAAAGGCTGCGATCGAGTCGGAGATCAAGCAGCTGGAAGATAAAGTGAAGGTCTTGGAATCGCAGCGGCAACAGAAGGCTAAAGAGATCGATGGAAAACTTTTAAGTCAATATGAAAGGATCTTAAAAGGTAAAGAAGGCCTGGCGATGGTACCAGTCAAGAATAATTCCTGCGGCGGGTGCTACATGAACGTTCCTGCTCAGGTCGTTAATGAGATCCAGAAGCATGAAGGTCTTGTTTCTTGTGAGTTTTGTGCCCGCATTCTTTATCTTGAGGATAGTCTTTGAGCAAGCATTTGAAGATATTTATTGATGGCGCTTGCCATGGAAATCCCGGCCCAGCCGGGGTCGGAGTAGCGATCTTTGAAGGCGATGTCTCTCTTGAGCAGATCTCCATGCCGATAGGGGACGCAACGAACAATATCGCAGAGTATAGCGCCTTGATCCATGGGCTTATTCAGGCGCTTCGGCTGAAGGCAGACCATGTGACGATATTGACCGACAGCCAGCTTGTTTGTCGTCAAGTCGCGGGAGCCTATAAGATCAAGAGCGTTCATTTGAAATTTTTGCACGATCAGGCGGTGTCGTTATTGCGGACCTTTCAGAAAGCTGAAGTAAAACATATTCCAAGAGAGCAAAACAAGATCGCGGACCGCTTGGCCGCTTGTTCTTTAAAAACATTTAAGAGTAGCCCAGATGATCGCCCTGAAGATTTTCTCTTCGGGGAGGAAAGTCCGAGCTCCGCAGGATAATGCATTCCGGTAATGCGGGACACCCTGCTGTTAGCGGGGTAGGATCAGAGCTACAGTGACGATGCCTCGCCGTTGGCGAGGAGTGAAACGCCGCAATCTCTGCATGGAGCAAGGCCAAATAGGAGAAGACGCAAAACTGAAAGGTTTTGAGGCGAAGTGATCCGCTTCGTTTGGATTCTCGGGTAGGCTGCAAGAGTCTGGCGAGCAATCGCTAGAGCAAGTCAAATGATCGTCCATCTCGCCAATAAAAAATCGAGAGGAACAGAACTCGGCTTATTGGGCTACTCTATTGATCATTTACGTTGATGTGAAAGTATTTATCTATTATCAAGAACATAAAAACAATGGGAGGAGCTGTCTATGTCAGGACATTCAAAATGGGCAACCATTAAGCACAAAAAAGCGGCGACGGACGCAAAAAGAGGCGCTGCGTTCACCAAGATCATTAAAGAGATCACCGTAGCTGCGCGTGAAGGTGGCGGTAATCCTGAGACCAATCCACGATTGCGTACAGCAGTCCAGCGCGCCAAGATGATCAACATGCCTGGTAACAATGTTGACAACGCGATCAAAAAAGGTACTGGAGAGCTGCCGGGCGTTACTTATGAATCGGCTGTTTTCGAAGGTTATGGACCAGGAGGCGTCGCGATCCTTATTGAAACATTGACAGATAATAAGAATCGAACGGTCTCTGAGTTGCGCATGATCTTGAACAAAAAGAACGGCAGCATGGCTGGCGCTGGCAGCACAGCGTGGATGTTTACAAAAAAAGGATTCATCACTGTGTCCAAAGCCAAGGCGAAAGAAGAAGAGTTGATGGACACCGTCTTGGAAGCAGGGGCTGAAGACCTCAAGGCCGAAGATGATCTATTTGAGATCACAACGGACGCGTCCAGCTTGGAAGCTGTGAAAACAGCTTTAGACACTAAAAAGATCGCGATGGAGTCTGCAGAAGTTACCATGATACCCAACTCAACGGTCAAAGTTGTTGGCAACGACGCTAAGCAGGTCCTGGCTTTAATGGAAGCCTTAGAAGACCATGAAGACGTGCAAGCTGTGTATGCCAACTTTGACATTTCTGATGAAGACATGGAAACGATCTCTGAATAAAGAATATGAAAGTGCTTGGCGTTGACCCTGGTTCGCGCATTACAGGTTATGGGATCGTTGAATCCCAAGGACATTGCGTTAAGCTGATCGAAGCCGGGATCATCAAGCCAAGGTCAGCGGACCCGTTAGAAGAACGTATCCAGAAGATCTACCGTAATCTCGCGGATATCATTGCGACGTATCAGCCGGAAGTTTTGGTCCTTGAAAAATTGTACACGCATTTTCAGTATCGCACGACGGCCTCTGTCTTAGGACACGTGCGGGGAGCGATCTGTCTTCTGGCAGCAGAAAAGAATATGATTTTAGCGGAAAATAGCGTTAAGCGTATCCGCAAGGCGTTGACAGGTAACGGCGCCGCGACCAAGGATCAGACTCAGGCGATGGTCGCGCACATTCTGCGCATCGATCAACAGCGCCTGACCAAGGATGCCTCAGACGCCCTTGCCTTAGCCATAGGCCATTTAAGCTTAAGCACGGATCAACGATGATAGCGGAAATTCACGGAAAAATTGTTCATAAGCAAGATCAAGGTCTCGTTATCGATGTCCAGGGATTGTATTACGAGGTCCTTGTTCCGGCATCTGTCCTCGCGCGCATCAACGATCAGGATCAAGCGCAAGGGCAGATCCACCTGAAGACCTATCATTATATCCAGAACGATCCTTCTCGAGCCGTGCCGATGCTGATCGGCTTTATTAATGACGTGGAAAGAGATTTCTTTTTGGAATTCATTAAGGTCTCAGGGATAGGCCCTCGGGCGGCGGTTCGGGCGTTGAGCAAGCCTATATCAGAGATCGTTAGGGCGATCGATAGTGGTGATGTCCATTTTCTAAAAACATTGCCTGGGATCGGCATTCAACGCGCAAAAGAGATCGTGGCTAAGCTTCAAGGGAAGGTTGCTAAGTTCGGCTTGATCCAGGACAGGGTCGCCGGCGCAGAGAGCACCATTAAGCCTCCGGCTGATTTTCAGGAGGAGGTGCTTTCGGTGTTGTTACAATTGCAGTACAAGCGGCCGGAGGCTCTATCGATGATCCAGTCCGCTCTTGATCGTTGTCCAGCGATCGCTAGCGCGGAGGGATTGTTAAACGAAATTTATAAGCAGAGGGTAAAAGCCAATGAGTGAACCAGTGGTCAGTTATGTTCATAGCGTGATCGAAGCCGTTTTGTTCGTCAGCGACAAGCCGGTAACATTTGAGGAGATCAAGGAAGTTGTTGGTGATGTAGAAGGACGTGCTTTGCGTCAAGCGATCGATGAGCTTACGGCAAAGTACGAAGCGGAAAAACGAGGCATGGTGATCGTTGAGATCGCTGGCGGATATCAAATGCTTAGTAACCCCGAATACGCTAACGCGGTCCGCGCGTTCTATCGCACGCAAAAGAAAGAAAAATTATCCAAGCCTGCCTTAGAGTCCTTGGCGATCGTCGCCTACAAACAGCCTGTGACGAGGCTTGATATCGAGTTGATCCGCGGGGTGAATTCTGACGGTGTTGTCGCGCATTTACTTGAAAAGAATTTGATCAAGATCGCTGGCCGAAAAGATGTCCCCGGAAAACCGTTCATGTACGGGACTACGAAAGAATTTCTGGAATACTTTGGTTTGCGTTCGCTTTCCGACCTGCCTAAGCTTGAGGATTTCGCGTCTTTGCAGGAACAGGGAACGGATAACATTAAGGCGTTTCAAGGGATCAGCGAAGAATTTAAGCAGCAGGCCGCAGAGTATTCTCCGACAGCAGGAGACATGCTGCCATTAGATGAAAAAGATGTGATAGAGTCTGAGCAGATCCAATCGCAGCCAGCGCATGAAGCATTAGAGCCTGCTGTAGAGGAAGATCAGGCAACATCAGCGGAACAATTAAAAGATGTGGTAAGCGATGGAGGAACGGATGAGCATCCCAACGTTGCGTAAAAAGATTGATGTTCTTGACGGAAAGATCGTGCGTTTGCTCAATGAGCGCGCGAGGGCGAGCCTTGCCATTGGCCATGAAAAGAAAAAGCATCAAAAAGGAATTTATGCCCCGGACAGAGAAAAGCAGGTTTTTGACAGCGTTAAGGGCGCTAATCGCGGCCCTATGACCGCATCGACGCTGGAGGCGATCTACCGTGAGATCATGTCAGGTTCTTTGTCCTTAGAGAAAGCTTTGCGTATTTCTTTCCTTGGGACGCAGGGATCTTTTACGCATATGGCGGCCAACAAAAAGTTTGGTTCGCAGGTTGAGTACGTTGCGTGTAACAGCATCGATGAGGTCTTTCAGAAAGTAGACCATGGCGACTGCGACTATGGCGTTGTTCCTGTCGAGAATTCCATCGAAGGCGCGGTAACGCATACCTGCGACATGTTGGTGGATTCCGACCTGAGGATCTGCGCGCAGACAACGATCAAGGTTGAACAGCACTTGTTATCCAAAGAGAATCTCAAAGACGTTAAGACGATCTACTCTAACCCGCAATCGTTCGGGCAGTGCCGTCATTGGCTTGCCGCGAACTTGCCAACGGCTGGCCAGATCTGGGTAGCGTCCAACACGGAGGCTGCTCAGAAAGCCGCGAAGCAACGGTATTCCGCGGCGATCGCCTCTAGTTTAGCCGCCAAGGTTTACGAGGTGCCGATCATCCGTGAGAATATTCAAGATATGGCGCACAACATGACGCGTTTTTTTGTGATCGCCAGGCAGGATGTTCCCCCTACCGGAAAGGATAAGACGTCCTTGATCTTTTCTATTAAAGACAAGGTGGGCGCGTTGCATGACATGCTTGTTCCATTTCGAAAGCTAGGTATCAATCTGACCAAGATCGAATCACGGCCTTCAAAGAAGAAGGCATGGGATTACTACTTTTTTGTCGATTTGATCGGACATCGGGATGATGCGAAGGTTAAAAAAGCCTTAGGGCAGCTGGAAGGGATGTGTAAATATTTAAAAGTTGTTGGATCGTACCCTCAAGAGGATATATGAGAAATATTGTCAAAAAGAATATCTTAAATGTGAAACCTTATCTTCCTGGAAAACCCATTGAAGAGGTCAAGCGCGAGTTGGGATTGAAAGAAGTCTATAAGCTTGCTTCCAATGAAAATCCTTATCCGCCGACACCGAAGGTTTTAAAGGCGATCATCAAGGAATTAAAGGAGCTGAACCGTTATCCTGACGGTAATTGTTTTTGTTTACGCCAGGCGATCGCTAAGCAGTTGGGTGTTGATACTGATCAGCTAGTTTTCGGCAACGGCTCTGACGAGATCATTGTCTTGGTAACAAAAGCATTCGCCGCGGAAGGCGATGAGATCATAACCGCGCATCCGACATTCCTTATCTACGAGATCGCGACCAAGATCTCTGGAGCGAACATTCGCTTAGTGCCTTTAAAGGATTTTCGCTACGACCTTCAGGCGATTCGTCAGGCTGTCACGGAAAGAACAAAGATCATCTTTATCGCCAATCCTAATAATCCGACCGGGACCTACGTAACACAGTGTGAAGTAGAGGACTTCTTGAAAGGCTTACCTGAAAATATCATTGTCTTCTTTGATGAAGCTTATTATGAGTTCGTTGGCAAAAAAGATTATCCCAATAGCTTGCGTTTACTTAAGCAATATCCCAACGTGATCCTGACCCGGACTTTTTCTAAAGCGTACAGCTTGGCTGGATTGCGCGTTGGCTATGGCGTTGCCAGCAAAGAGATGATCGACATCCTTAATCGTGTCAGAGAACCTTTCAATGTGAATACGTTGGCCCAGGCGGCGGCATTGGCAGCGCTTGGGGACAAGCCGCGATATATGAAAATGATCCGCGGCCTAAACCAGGAAAAACAGAGAATGTGCAAGGACCTTCAAAAGCTGAAGGTTCCATTCGTTGAAAGTGTCACGAATTTTGTCTTGATCGACCTGAAGACCGATAGCTTAGCGGCCACGCAGAAGCTTTTACGCAAGGGTGTGATCGTGCGTGATATGGGTTTCTGGGGACTAGAGAATTTTATTCGCGTTTCTATCGGGACCCCAAAAGAAAATAAAAAATTTATTCAAGCCTTAAAGGAGATCTTATGATCGTCGTTCTAAAACCACAGGCAACAGAAAAACAGATCCAGCATATTCTTGAGAAAACAAAAAATTTAGGATTGAAAGCGCATGTTTCGCGAGGGGTTGAGCGCACGATCATTGGGCTCATAGGGCCTGAAGATGTCCTGCGCGTTACACCTCTTGAGGTCTTTCCAGGCGTTGAAGAGGTTATGCCGGTTTTGGCTCCTTATCGGCTTGTCTCGCGGGAATTCAAGAAGGAAAGCTCAAGGATCGCTATTCGCAAAGACTTAAGGATTGGAGATAGAAAGGTTGTCCTTATGGCTGGGCCTTGCGCTGTCGAGAACCGCAAAACACTTCTTGCCATCGCTGCGAAGATCAAGAAGGCGGGGGCCAGTGTTTTACGCGGTGGGGCGTTCAAGCCTCGGACATCTCCTTATGATTTTCAAGGATTAGGCGAGGAAGGGCTTAAATATTTGAAAGAAGCTTCTGAAAAGTACGGCATCGCTACCGTTTCCGAAGTCGTCGATCCACGCGACATTCCATTGATGGTCAAGTATGTTGATGTCTTGCAGGTCGGCGCGCGCAATATGCAGAATTTTACTTTGTTGCGGGAACTCGGCAAGACAAAGAAACCTGTTATGTTAAAAAGAGGCATTAGCGCAACGATCAAAGAGTGGTTGATGTCGGCAGAATACATTCTTTCAGAGGGAAATTTTGACGTGATCTTATGTGAGCGCGGTATCCGTACATTTGAGACACAAACGCGCAACACCTTGGACATTAACGCGGTTGCTGTTGTCAAAGAGCTTTCCCACTTGCCGATCGTGGTTGACCCCAGTCATGCGACAGGGCGCCGCAGCCTGGTCGCGAGTGCTTCACGCGCGGCGGTTGCCGCTGGCGCGGATGGTTTGATCGTTGAGGTCCATGATCATCCGGAAGAAGCAATGTCCGACGGCGTTCAGTCGCTGATCCCCCAAGGCTTCAGCAGCCTTGTTAGGGAACTAAAGAAAGTCGCTTTGGCGATCGGACGGGATTTGTAATATGCGCTTTCAACGGAACCCTTTAATGTTTCGCAAGGTCACTGTCATCGGGATAGGCTTGTTGGGTGGATCACTGGCGATGGCGATAAAAAAGAACCATCTTGCGCGGGAGGTTGTCGGCGTCTCTCGACGGCAGGCCGCATTGCAATACGCGTTGAAGAATAAGATCATCGATCATGGCTCAAGCAATATCGTGAAATCTGTTGAGAACGCGGACCTTGTTGTACTGGCAACGCCGATCCAGACGATCCTAACACTTATCACGACCTTAGGCGCACATCTAAAGCGTGGATGCATTGTCACGGATGTTGGGAGCACCAAGGCGACCATTGTTCAGGCGGCGCAAAAACATTTTCCAAATCATGTGTTGTTTGTCGGTTCTCATCCTTTGGCCGGTTCAGAAAAGAAAGGCATTGAATTTAGCACCGCGTCCCTTTTTGAGCAAAGCCATTGCTTGCTGACACCAACGGATAAGACCAACAAAGGCGCTTTGGACAAAGTGTCAGAATTTTGGACCAGGGCAGGAGCTAAGATCAAGACTATCTCTCCTGATGAACATGATACGATCGTCGCGTACACAAGTCACGTTCCTCATCTATTGGCATACGGCCTAATGGACGCGATACCTGCGGATTATTTGCCTTTTGGGGCCACGGGATTACGTGATACAACACGGATCGCCTCTTCCAATCCCGAGCTATGGGCTGATATCTGCATGCAGAACGCGAAAAACATGACAAAAAGTTTGGATGACATCATCAAGACCATTGCCGGGTACCGCAAGGCTATTGTTGTTGGAGACGAAAATTTTTTGATGGAATCCTTTAAGAGATCAAAAGAAAAACGGGACGGCCTTCATGCATAATGCGCCTATTGTTGTCGCGATCGATGGACCGGCCGGCGCCGGTAAGAGCACGATCGCCAAAGAAGTCGCGAAAAGACTAGGTTTTATGTATCTCGATACAGGCGCGATGTACCGCTCTCTTACCCTGAAAGCGCTGCGCGAGAAAATTGACCTCAATGATGAGGCAAGCTTAACAGCGCTTGCGAGGTCGACGCGTATCGATCTAAAGATCGGCGATCATCACGCTTTGAAAGTTTTGCTCGATGGACAAGAGGTAACCGAAGAAATTCGCAGCCCTGAGGTAACGAACAACACTTTTTATATTGCCCGCACAGCAGGAGTGCGCGATGTGATGGTGGAGCAGCAGAGAGCTATTGGCGCGAAGACAAATGTTATCGCTGAAGGCCGCGACATTGGAACGGTCGTGTTCCCAAACGCATTTTGTAAGTTTTATTTAGACGCTCGCTTTGAAGAGCGCGCCAATCGTCGCTGCAAAGAAATGAGCGAAAAGGGCAAAGCGGTCGCATGCGCGCAGGTGCAGCAGGATCTTCAGGATAGGGACACAAAGGATCTTACGCGCAAGGTTGGTCCTTTAAAAATAGCAGATGATGCGATCGTTATCGATTCAACCAACATGTCCATTCAGGACGTTGTTCAGAAAGTCATTGACCACATTCAGTCTCATGGATAAATCCCTCATTCGTAATTTTTCGATCATTGCTCATATCGATCACGGTAAGTCAACTTTAGCGGACCGCTTGATGTTGGCTACTGGAGCGATCGATGAGCGCAAGTTCCAGAACCAGATCCTTGATGATATGGACCTAGAGCGCGAGCGAGGCATCACGATCAAAGCATCCGCTGTGCGTTTAAACTATAAGGCTAACGATGGGAAAGAATACATCTTGAACCTCATCGATACACCTGGCCATGTTGATTTCACTTATGAGGTTGAGAAGTCGTTAAGGGCATGCGAGGGTGCTTTGCTTGTTGTCGACGCCTCTCAGGGGGTTGAGTCACAAACCATCGGCAATTATTATTTGGCGATCGAGAACAATCTTGAGATCATTCCCGTCATTAATAAGATCGACATTGCTAATATCGACCTTGGGATCGTCAAAACAGAGCTCAGTGAGATCTTTAACTTTAAAGAAAAAGACATGATCCTTTGCTCCGCAAAGGAAGGCCTTGGCATTAAAGATGTTTTGGAAAAGGTCGTTGAGTTCATTCCACACCCCGAAGGCGATGACGGTGCACCCGCGCAAGCGCTGATCTTTGATTCAAAATATGATACTTATAAAGGTGTTGTTGTTTATGTGCGCGTTGTCAACGGTATCCTGAAAGAAAACATGCGGGTCAAGATGATGCATGGCAACAAGGAAGTGACGATCGAGGAGATCGGAGTTTTTCGGCCCGAAGCGGAAAAAGTGCGCGAACTGACGAGCGGAGAGGTCGGCTATATCACATGCAATATCCGTGAGCCCAGAGAGGTTCATGTAGGGGACACGATCACGGATGCTGCGCATCCCTCAGAGAAAGCCTTGGAGGGATATCGACAACTAAAGCCTTTGGTGTTCGCTGGTGTTTATCCAGAGAACTCAGGAGATTTTATCGCTTTGCGCGAAGCAATGGAAAAACTTCATCTAAACGATCCCAGCTTTGTCTATGAACCTGAATCTTCACAGTCTTTTGGCCATGGTTTTCGTTGCGGTTTTTTGGGGTTATTGCACATGGAGATCGTTCAAGAACGATTAGAGCGTGAATACAATCTCAACCTCATTCTCACAACGCCCAATGTTAGCTACCGCGTCACCAAGCGCAACGGGGAGGTCATGGAAGTTGAAAGCCCAATTCAGCTGCCTGATTGGACTGCCGTCTCAAAGATCGAAGAACCGTATTTGTCAGTAGCGATCTTTTCACCTGTAACGATGATGGATGCGATCATGGACCTAGCAAAGTCCAAGCGCGGCATCTATCAGGAAAGCATGTATGTATCGGATCGCATGAAGGTTGTTTTTGATATTCCGCTTTCGGAGGTCATTGTTGATTTCAACGACATGATCAAGTCGGCCACGCGCGGTTACGGTTCGATCGATTACGAGCTAAAAGGTTATTTTCCAACGGACATCACCAAGCTTGATATATTGATCAATGATAAAGTTTGTGACGCCTTTTCTTGTCTGGTGCATAAGGAGAGGTCTTATGAGAAAGGCCTGGCTCTCGTTTCCAAATTAAAAGAGTTGATCCCTCAGCAGCTCTTTGAGGTCAAAATTCAGGCGTCAGCGAACGGTCGTATTATCTCCAGCGCCAAGGTTCGTTCCGTTGGGAAAAATGTTACCGCTAAGTGCTATGGGGGCGATATTTCACGTAAACGTAAGCTTTGGGAAAAACAAAAAGAAGGTAAAAAACGTTTAAAACAGATTGGCCAAGTAGAGATCCCTCAAGAGGCATTTCTCGCGGTCCTAAGGATATGAAATGATGAATAATTTCTTTCGTAAAGGTTCAGCGGTGCGCGAGTGGACAGAATCGATTGTGATCGCGTTCTTGTTGGCGATGATTATCCGCACATTCGTGGTACAGGCGTTCAAGATCCCGACCGGATCTATGCGAACGACCCTTCTGGAAGGGGACCGTGTCCTTGTCAACAAAATGAAATATGGCCCTCAGATCCCTGGGACGCGCTGGCGTTTGCCCGGCTATGGGAAGCTGCAGCGCGGTGACATCATTGTTTTTAAGTATCCTGAAGACCCTCAGAGGGATTTTATTAAGCGCTTGATCGCTTTTCCGGGAGAGACAGTTGTCATTCGGGATGGCGCGATTTATGTTGATGGTGCCAAGATCCAGGATCGAAAGATCTTGAACCGTTATTATTATAACCGAGGAGACTATGGGGCCAAGGGCCAAGCCGTTAAAGTGCCGGACGGTTTTTATTTTGTTCTAGGGGATAATAGCGCTTCCAGCATGGACAGCCGTTTCTGGGGTTTTGTTCCTGAGCATTATCTTGTTGGCAAGGCAGAAATCATTTATTGGCCTTTGAATCGTATCCGGGCGGTGCAATGATATGAAGTGGTTCATTTTTCTGATGATCCTTTTTTTTGGTGGATGTCAATCCGTCGGGTCCTATCAAAAGAAGGCAGCATCTACCAAAGAAAGCCCGAACGATGTTCGATCTGCGATCGAATCTGTGGCCGGAGCTGTATCAGCGGCGGCACGCGTGAAATATTGTCCCACGTGCGGACGCCGATTTAGTCCCCAAGTGAACATTTGTCCTGTGGATGGAACTCAGCTAAAAGAAGTGGAGCCGTAAGATGTCAGTTAATATCGCGAATATTATGACTTTGATTCGCATTCTGGCCGTCCCTTTCTTTGTTTCGGCGATTGTTTATTATCAGCCGGAGCACGACTATCTTCGCTACGTTGCCTTGGGTATTTTCTTTGTTGCCATCTTCACTGATATCGTCGATGGATACTTTGCTCGAAAATATCATCAGGACACAAAGATCGGGGCGATCCTCGATCCGCTCGCCGACAAGTTTTTATTGATGAGCGCTTTTATTTGTTTGTATGTCGCCAGAGAGATCTCGACGCCGGCCGGGATCCCTTTATGGATCCTTTTGATCGTTATTAGTCGGGATGCGATCTTGTTGGTCGGCGGAGCCGCGGTTTATCTGACCCGAGGGAGCATCGATGTTGTTCCGTCCCGCTTAGGGCGCATGACGACCTTTTTCCAGGTGATCGCGATCATCGGGGTCTTGCTGCATTTGTCATTCTTTCCAGCGCTATGGTATGCTGTTGGCATCTTGTCAATTCTTTCAGGAGCAGATTATCTTTACAGGGGAGTGAAGGTCTTTAATGATAGTTCTCGCTAAGCTGATCTTAGGATTTATTTTTTCCTATACTTTAGGATCTATCCCAACTGGGTATTGGGCTGGTAAGCTGCTTAAGGGGATCGATATCCGCGAACATGGATCTAAGAATATGGGCGCGACCAACGTTTTCCGCGTCCTTGGAAAAACACCTGGGATCCTCGTCCTTCTGCTGGACGTCCTGAAAGGCGTTGTGGCAGTAGCTGTTGTTCCAAGGATTTTGGGCCTGCACGATCATTTGTCGTATATCTTCTGCGGACTTGTCGCGGTTTGCGGACACAACTGGACCGTTTTCCTAAGATTCAAAGGCGGCAAGGGTGTTGCGACAAGCCTTGGCGTTTTTTTAGGGTTAACGATCCAAGTGGCGTCCTTACGCCTTGCCGTGGCCTTATGCGTCCTGACATGGCTCATTGTTTTTGTAGCATTTGGATATGTTTCTTTAGCCTCCATTGTCGCGGCAGCTGCCTTGCCGTTTTTGATGGTCTTGTTCGCTCAGCCTTTAGAGCTTGTGATGTTAGGGGTCGTTTTTTGCGGGCTTGTGGTCCTGCGCCATCGGCCAAACATCCAGAGGCTTCTGCAGGGCAGAGAATCCCGCTTTCGCTTTCCTTTCCGTAAAACTTAAAAGAAAACGTTTTCTTCTCCTTGCTTGACAAGATCTGGTTTTTAGGACAGACCTTGACAGGTCCTTCGTGACCGTTTTTTCATTTTTTTTTAGGCTGATCGAGATCTTTTTTCTTTCTTACCGTCGAGAAAGTGAAGTTTTTGCGCGTGCACGGAAAACGTTTTCCTCTGCGGCCTTGACATGCCTTGTTTGCTTGGGTTGCGATGTTATACTCTCAATAGGTTGAGCCACGGAAAGCAGAATCTTGACAATATTGGTAGTCCCCACCAGCCATGGAGGACATGACTAAGCCGCCTGAGGGTGCCCATGAACATCCCCAGGCGACTTAGCCAAATAGAAAGGAAGTTATGCGAGAGATCGCTTTTAAAAATCTAACGTCAACCGCCAAGCGCCGCAAGGTCATTTCGTTGGTCGAAAAAACAGAAAAACAAGGCTTCTTGGTCTCTTCCCATAAGACGATCGTTTATGTGGTTAGCGCTGTTACAGCCCCTGTCAGGGAGCTCGCTCAGCCAGAGTACTATATTTGCAAGACGTATGATTCTAAAGAAAAGATCGAAAAATTTTCTCTGCGCGTTAAAGGGACTTCCTACATTACCCAGGAAGGGAGCCTTTTAAGGATCGATTTCTGCCATTCGCTGCGTATCGATATCCGCCCAGGGGTCAGCGCGGCCGTTTAATCCTTCTAATATTTCTAATCCTATAAATATATTATAAAGTGCTGTTTTTGCATTTGACGGCATAGGGCTTTTGTGATACTTTAGGGCAATGATTCGCGAAAATATTGACCGGATAAGAGCTTCTGTTGCGGATATTTGCCGTTCAGCTGATCGCGATCCCCAGGAAATCGTCATTATCGGTGTGACAAAATATAGCGACATTCAAAGCATTCAACAAGCTGTTGACGCAGGATTGCAGCACATCGCTGAAAATAGATTGCAGCAGGCTGTCGCGAAATATTCCAATTTTGGGCATATTACCAGGCATATGATCGGCCATTTGCAGACCAACAAGGTCAAGCAAGCCGTTCAATTATTCGATATGATCCAGTCGGTGGACTCTTTAGATTTAGCCAAAGAGATTGATCGTCAGTGCGCAAGGATCCATCGAACGATCGATGTTTTGCTTCAAGTGAATACATCGGGTGAGGCGCAGAAGTTTGGCGTGGCGCCGGACCATGCCGCAGACCTTTTAAAGCATCTTGAGGGTTGTCCGACCGTGCACGTGAAAGGATTGATGACCATAGGCCCTCTCACGCAGGATAAAATAGAGATTCGTGGCTGTTTTCGACGACTTCATGATATTTTTCAGGAGATGGAACAAGATTTCCGCGGATCTAAGAATATCTGTATGCAGTATTTATCGATGGGCATGAGCGATGACTATCCGATCGCTCTGGAAGAAGGTGCTAATATGCTACGTATCGGACGAGCGATCTTTCAGGTAGGTTAACGTAATGGTGAAAATAAAAAATATTGGGATCATTGGCGGTGGGAATATGGGTGAGGCGATCCTCGCTAGCTGCCGCAAGCATTTGCATGTTTGCGTAAGCGAAAAATCTGTAGAACGCCAGCGTTATCTTATTAAAAAATACCGTATCAAGAGCGATCGCATTGAAGGCCTCGCGCAAAGATGTTCTGTGATCATTCTGGCGGTTAAGCCGCAGGACTTCGATGAGACGCTCGCTAGCCTTAAGCCATTCGTTACAAAAAGACATTTGATCATTTCTGTAGCTGCTGGCATCACAACGAATTATATCGAGAAAAAGCTTGGAGGGCGGGTCCGCGTGATACGGACTATGCCTAATTTACCGGCCGTTGTTCAGAGAGCCGTCACGGCTTTAGCCAGGGGACGTTTTGCGCAAGCTGGCGATCTGAAGATCGCTGGTGAGATCTTTGATCGTCTAGGAAAAACATTGATCGTTAAAGAAGAGCTTATTGACATGGTCACGGCCACTTCCGGGAGCGGGCCGGGGTATGTTTTCTTTCTTATGGAGCAGATGATCGAAGCGGCAAAAAAAGTTGGGTTAAGCGAACAAGTAGCTGCGCATCTTGTGATTGAAACATTCGCGGGTAGCGTGCATCTTTTAAAGAGCGTTTATGAGTCGCCGGCAACCTTGCGAGCCAAGGTGACCTCTAAGGGTGGAACAACGCATGCGGCTGTTGAAGTTTTTAAGAAGCATAAAGTGGGGAAGATCTTTGTGAAAGCATTGCAGGCGGCAGTCAGGCGAGCTAAACAATTGTCCAGGAGATAAGACATGCGAAAAGTCGGCGTCATTGGCGGAAGTGGTCTTTATAATATCGAGGGGATCACGGGCCTTAAAGAAGTTAAATTGACAACTCCTTTTGGGGATCCTTCAGACACGTATCATTGTGGTGCTCTGGAAGGTGTTGAGGTTGTTTTTTTGCCTCGCCATGGCCGAGGGCATCGCATCAGTCCTCGCGATATTAATTATCGCGCCAATATTTATGGCATGAAACACCTGGGTGTGAGCGCTATCATCTCTGTCTCTGCGTGCGGAAGCCTCAAGGAAGAATTAAAGCCGATGGATTTTGTTATTCCGGACCAGTTCATTGATCGCGCTGTCGATCGCCGGTCAACATTTTTTAGCGACGGTATTGTCGCGCATGTCTCTTTAGCTGATCCTTTTTGCCCTCAGTTGTGCGACATTCTTGAAAAAACGGCAAAAGCGCTAAAGATTCCTGTGCATCGCGGAGGTGTTTATTTGAATATGGAAGGCCCACAATTTTCGACGCGCGCGGAATCTTTTTTGTATCGAAGTTGGAAGATGGATATTATCGGCATGACGAACGCCACGGAAGCTAAGCTCGCGCGCGAAGCAGAGATCGCTTACGCGACCCTAGCCGCTGTGACCGATTATGATTGTTGGCATCAAACCCATGAAAGCGTCAGCATCGATATGATCATTGAGTATCTGAACAAGAACGTTGGTCATGCAAAAAGCATCTTGAAAGCGGCGATCCCGAAGATCGCTTGTGTTCCTATTTTTGGCGCGGAAGAAGCTCTTAAGTTCGCGATCATCACGCAGCACGATCAGATCCCCGCTAAGGTCAAAGAAGACCTTAAGATCATTATCGGAAAGTACATATCATAAGATGAGCTATCAAGAAACGCTGAATTTACCGAAAACATCTTTTTCTATGAAGGCTGATCTGGCTCAGAAGGAGCCGAAGCTGTTGGAGGCATGGGAAAAGAATGGCTTGTACCAGGCGATCCGCGCTCAGGCAAAAGGAAAACCTGAATTTACGCTTCATGATGGGCCACCGTATGCGAATGGCAATATTCACATCGGACATGCCTTGAATAAGATCCTTAAGGATATGATCGTTAAATTCAAGACGATGCAAGGGTTTGATAGTCTATATGTGCCGGGTTGGGATTGTCATGGGCTTCCGATCGAGCATCAGCTATTGAAAGAAATGAAAGCGCACAAATCACAGGTTGAGCGGGTGGACTTCAGGCGCAAGGCCCATGAGTATGCAATGAAATACGTTGCCCTTCAGCGTGATCAGTTCAAGCGCTTAGGTGTTTTTGGCGAATGGGACAAACCATATCTTACTTTGACGCCGGAATATGAATATTGGATCTTGCATTCGCTGGAGCAGTTGAACCAGAAGGGTTATATTTATCGAGGACTAAAACCGGTCAATTGGTGCGCAAGTTGCGAGACTGCTTTGGCGGAGGCGGAGGTAGAATACGAAAATCATACTTCGCCATCTGTGTATGTTAAATTTCCTGTGAGCAATCCTGAGGGTGTTCCATGTGATCTTAAAGGCAAAGAACTTTTTTTGCTTGTCTGGACCACGACACCTTGGACGCTCTTGGCGAACGTGGCGGTTGCCATTCATCCGGAGTATGAGTATTCTTTTGTTGAAACGGGCGACAGCGTTCTCATTCTAGAAAAGACCTTGGCCGAGAAAGTTTTAGCCAAAGGGGGCATCCAGAAATTTAAAGTTATCAAACAATGCCGCGGAAAAGACCTAACAAAATTTATTTACTGTCATCCTTTTGGTTTGCGAGAGAAATGTCCTGTTGTCGCGGTTGATTATGTTACTCGGGAAGATGGTACGGGGCTTGTGCACACGGCACCTGGTCATGGACAAGAAGATTTTGAAACAGGACTAAGATTTAAACTTGACGTTGTGATGCCGGTTGATTCTCGCGGGATCTTTAGCGCGGAGGCTGGGGAGTTTGCTGGCCAGCATGTGTTTAAGGCGAATGAAGCTATTATTGCGAAACTTAACGAGAAAAAAGTTTTATTCGCACAGGAGAACATCGATCACTCTTATCCTCATTGCTGGCGCTGCAAGAAGCCTGTCATTTTTCGTGCAACGAAGCAGTGGTTCGCGCGTATCGACCACAATGGCCTTCGTCACAAGTTGTTAGAAGCAGCTCAGAATGATGTACAGTGGATCCCTGAAGCGGGGAAAGAGCGCATCGAAGGCATGATCAAGACCCGTCCGGACTGGTGTCTGTCGCGTCAGCGGTACTGGGGCGTACCTATTCCGGCTGTTATTTGTCACGGGTGTAGCGATGAGCAGAAATTATTTTCTGAAGTGATCGGTCATTTTAAAGAGATCGTTAAGAAAGAAGGAACGAGCGCCTGGTTTGAGAAAGACATTAAGGACCTTCTGCCTCAAGGCTTCAAGTGCCCGGATTGCGGCAAGGATGATTTTGCGAAAGCTGATGATATTTTGGATGTTTGGTTCGACTCAGGGGTGAGTCATCAAGCGGTCGTTAAGGGCATGATGCACAAAGATATTCCGGTCGCTTTATATTTGGAGGGGTCAGACCAGCATCGTGGCTGGTTCCAATCTTCGCTTATTCCATCTGTCGCGATCGATGGGAAGCCGCCGTTTAAAGCTGTTTTAACCCATGGTTTTGTGGTGGACGGCCAAGGACGCAAAATGTCAAAATCCTTGGGCAATGTTGTTTCACCGCAAGACATCATCAAGAATTACGGCGCAGACTTCTTGCGTTTATGGGTCGCTTCCAGCAACTACAATGATGATATCCGTGTTTCCAAGGAGATCCTAGATCGCCTCGTTGACGCGTATCGCAAGATCCGCAACACGGTTAGGTTTATTCTGAGCAATCTTTATGATTTTGATCCTGACAAGGACACTCTTGCCCACGATCAGCTTTTGGAGATCGACCGCTGGGCGCTCTCCCGATTGTCGTGGACAAAAGATCTTGTTGAGAAAAAATACGAAGAATATGATTTTGCGATGGTCTATCAAGAGCTCTATTCTTTTTGCAACGAGACATTGTCCGGCATTTATCTTGACATCCTAAAAGATAGACTGTATACTTCGGCGGCTAAATCGCGCGAACGCGCAAGCGCGCAAACCGTTCTGTATCATACGATCGATATTTTAGTTCGATTATTGGCTCCCGTCCTAAGCTTTACAGCCCATGAAATTTTTGAAGCAATGCCTAAAACAACAGCGCTAAAAAATATTTCCAGCGTACATTTGCTTCAATGGAATTCTACTCCTGATGATTGGGTCCGCGATGGCGACCTTGAGTCCAAATGGGGATTTTTGTTGGCGACATTTCGACCTTACGCGTTAAAATCCTTGGAAGAAAAACGTCAGCAAGGGCTTATTGGTAGTTCTTTGGAAGCTAAGGTTGTTATTCGTACAGCGAGCAAGAATATCTTTGATCAGCTATCACGATTTGATGTTGAAATGCTCAGGGCTGTTTTTATTGTTTCTCAGTGCGAAGTTGTTTGGGATGCTGGCATTGTATCTGATATCAGCGCTGAGTGCCCTAAAACACAAATTGTTGTCGATAGGGCGGACGGTCAAAAATGCGCACGATGCTGGAATTATTGCGCGTCGGTTGGAGCCCATCAGGATCACCCGCAGATATGCGTGCGTTGCCTGGCTGTCGTTGAGAGCGTTCCTGGCAACAAGTAAGGTTTTGGTTGAGATCATTAAAGAATATGTCATCTTAATAATTTGAAGGAGAAGCAAATGCCAAAAACAAAGATCGACAAGAAAAAAGTCCTTAAATACCAGACCATTCTCATGGACCTGAAGGAAAAGATCGTCCATGACATTAAGAAGATTGCCGATCACGCGTCACCCTCGGAGCGCAGCGATTCCGGCGATGTTTCTGGCCATGTAATGCATTTGGCTGATGTTGCCACGGATATGTATGACCGTGAATTTTCTCTAGGGCTCGCCTCGAATGATCGTGAATTATTGCAGAAGATCGATAAAGCCCTTAAACGTATTGAAGCGGGGAACTTTGGCCTCTGCGAGGAATGCGGATGCGAGATCCCAGCAAGACGTCTAGAGGCTCTTCCTTATGTTGCGTTCTGTCTAAAGTGTCAGGAAAAGCACGAGAAATAATCGTTTTTCAGACACAAGCGTGACCATGCCTTATGAAAAGAACCCATGAGATCTTTTTTATTGCCATCCCTCTGGTCTCTTTGGTCGTTTGCGCGGATCGATTGTCAAAACTTTTCTTTCTGAATACGCTTTCGCTAGGAGAGTCCATTCCCGTTATACGTAACATATTCCATTTTACATTAGTGCATAATACGGGGATCGCCTTTGGCTTGTTCAAGGACCAGGGATTCATTTTTATTGGTGTATCACTAGCCTCGGTACTTTTTTTTAGCTGGATGTTGTTTGTTCATCCTCAAAGCCCACTGCCGGGTCGGTTGTCCGTTGTGTCCTTTTCTCTGATCATCAGCGGGGCCATCGGGAATTTGATCGACCGCTTGCAATATGGCTTCGTTATTGATTTTATTGATCTTAGGATCTGGCCTGTTTTTAACATTGCAGACAGCGCCATAACGATAGGCGCCTGCGTCTTTATTTTGACATGCATCCCATCCTCTGCCAAATAGGAACGTTTACGATCTACAGCTATGGGGCCATGGTCGCCGTTGCGGTCGTGGTCTGCACGTTCTTGTTGCAACATGACGCAAGACGAAAACACTGGGACCCGAATGTCATGGTAGACCTTGTTTTCTGGGTCTCTGTCGCGGGTATCATTGGCAGTCGCCTTTTTTTCATCATCCTTCATGTGCATTATTTTCTGCAGCATCCACTAGAGGTTTTTTATTTGCATCAGGGAGGCCTCGCGTGGCAGGGTGGCTTGATCCTTTCCACTGTTGTGGGTGTTCTTTTTATTCGTTATCATAAATTACCTTTGTTGAAAACGCTTGATTTTGTTATCCCGTACGCAGCACTAGGCCAATCTTTAGGGCGTATAGGATGTTTCTTCAACGGTTGTTGTCATGGAAAGCCTTGGGGCCAGGGCATGTATTTTCCTGTCCATCAACAAACCCTGCATCCAACACAGCTTTATTCGGCGATTAATTTATTCCTTATCTTTGTTATTCTAAAGATTGGCCAGGCTCGCCATGTTGTGGAAGGACGGATCTTCTGCTGGTATTTCATTCTGGCATCATTCGAGCGGCTGATCGTTCAATTTTTCCGTGCGGATTATGAGCCGATCATCCTAGGGCTAGGTATTTTTCAGTTGATCAATGTTGCCATGATATTTTTGGCCTTCTATGCCGACATATACCTTTTGCATCGCGCCCGAAGACGCGCATAAACGTCTTGATGTTTTTCTCGCCAAGGCAATCCCGCTTTGTCCTTCGAGAGCTTTTGTTCAGCATCTGATCAAGAGCGGTTCTGTCAGTATCAATGGTATTCCGCGTAAAAACAATTATAAACTTATCGCAGGGGAGACCGTTGATGTAAGCGTTCAGGACAAGATATCTTTTGATGTCAAGCCCGAGAATATTCCTTTAGATGTTTTTTATGAAGATAGCGTTTTGATCGTTATCAATAAGCCTTCGGGCATGACGGTGCACCCTGGTGCCGGATGTGGCAGCGGAACTTTGGTCAACGCTTTGCTTTGTCATTGCAAGAAGCTCTCCAACGTCAACGATGATATGACGAGGCCCGGCATTGTTCATCGACTCGATAAGGAAACATCCGGATTGATGGTGGCGGTCAAGAGCAACAGGGCGCATGTTGATTTGGCCCATCAATTTGAAGGGCGGATCGTGAAGAAGTGCTATGTCGCGCTCGTGGAAGGATGCGTGGAATTTGACGAAGGCGTGATCGATGCCCCTTTAGGGCCAGACCCTTTGCATCGCCAAAAGCGTTCTGTTCTGGCGCGGGAACCAAAAGAAGCCCAAACCTTTTATAGGGTGCTCAAAAGATTTTCCAAAGCCTCGCTCGTGTTGTTGATGCCAAGAACAGGGAGAATGCATCAGCTGCGCGTACACATGGCCCATCTAGGACATCCGATCTTGGGAGATGAAAAGTACGGGAAGAAGAATTCTTTCTCTCGGCTCGCTCTTCATGCCAAGGCTCTTGCTTTCTTTCATCCTCAAACAAAGGCTTGGGTTGAGTTTTCATCGCCCACGCCCTCAGAATTTCTTCTGGGATGATTTTCACGACAGCCCTTTTTCCAGAAACTTCTCTTTACTTCATTGGGGTTTATTTTATAATAAGTTTAATAAAAATTTATTTATAAAGGAGTTATCTATGAACCGTTCAGGGAAAACATTCACTATTTTTCTTATTGTTTTCTTTTTGATGTTGCTATCTCTTACTTCGATCGTGACTTTTTTTCTTGTGAAAGAGCGCGAGATCAGATCTGGCGTGGAAAAGAAACTTGTCGTTTCTGAAGACGCTCGTCGCAAGATCGAAGAGCAATATAAGGCAGCCCAGGAAGAGATCGTTGTCCTGACGAATAAAATGAAAGAGCAGGATGATAAGATCAGCGGGCTCATGGATGATCTCGAGCTTGAAAAAGGATTAAAAGATGAGATCAAAAAAGAGAATGTGAATTTAAAAGGGCTGGTTGAAACGATCGGTAGCGAGCGAAAGAAGTTCCAAGATGAAGTGATTGTGCTACGTGAACGCAATACATTTTTAGAAAGTGAAATCAATGCGGCAAAAGATTTGCGCGATCAGCTGTCTAATAAATTGCAAGAGGCTGAAGAGAAATTAAAGGGCATAGAAGGGAAACTTTCTTCCTCGACAGGTGTGAGCCTGGAAACGATCATTGTTACCCCCGAAGGGGTGCCTGAACAGGCGACCGGCATGGATACGCCTGCTCAAGGGCAGATCCTTAAGTTAAATCAAGAAAATAATTTTGCGATCATCGATCTTGGGGCCTCAAGCGGCATTTCTGAAGGAATGATCGTTGAATTTTATCGCGGTGACACGCTTTTAGGCGAAGGAAGGATTGCCCGCGTGCAAAACATCATGTCCGTCGCGGACTTCCTAGAGCCGCTGTCAGCACAAAGCGTCCAACCTAACGACCGCGTTCTGATTAAAAAATGATACTTGACGTTCGGCCTACGCCTTACCTGCGGGGAGCGGTCAGATCGCCTTCCTCTAAGTCATATTCTATTCGTTCAGTGATCGTCGCGGCCTGCGGCGGTCGTTCCATTCTTCAAAACGTTTCGTCCTGTGATGATGTGCGACGAGCGTTGGACGCTGCCAAAGCTCTGGGCGCACGTGTTATCATTTCCGCTGATGGTCGAACGATCACGATCCAAGCTGATTTTAACTTTACAAAAGATCTTCTTAAATGTTCTGTGGGAGAATCAGGTACTGTACTGCGGTTCCTTTTGCCGCTATTGGCGCTGAGGCCTGGCCCTAGCATGGTGTTGGGACAAGGGACACTGCGATCAAGGCCTAATAAATTCTTAACAGAAACTTTGCGGCGCATGGGTCGTGATGTGAGAGGAAAAGGCCTAAAAGAAACCATTCCTATCCGTATTAACAAAGGCTTCTTGCGTTCAGGCAATATTTCGATCGATGGATCACTGAGTTCCCAATTTATTTCTGCCTTACTGATCGCGTGTCCTTTTTTACAAAAAGATACGACCTTGAAAGTCACGGGCAAGACAGCTGTTTCAAAAACTTATGTTGATATGACTTTGGCTATTTTAAAAAAAGCCGGCATTAAGATCGATAAGGCATCTAGCGCACGCTTTGTCATTAAGGGCGAACAGAAATATAGCGGGTTGGGACAGTTTACCGTTCCTTCGGATTACGGATTAGCTGCTTTTTTGCTTGCGGCAGGGATCTTAAGCAGGTCTCAGTTGACTTTGCAGGGTTTCTTTTGTGATGAGCTGGTCCAGGCAGATGGCCAGATCATGGCTTTTTTAAAGCGTATGGGCGCGCGGATCATAAAGACAAAGACGTCCCTTAAGGTGAAAGGACCACATCTTCTTTCTGGAGGCGTTTTTTCTTTGCGTGATTGTCCAGATCTGGTTCCTATTATGGCTGTCTTAGCGCTTTTTGCTAAGGGCAGAACAAAACTTTGTCATATTGCTCACGCGCGCGCAAAGGAATCTGATCGTATTAGTGATCTTCGATCGGAACTCTTAAAGATAGGGGCTTGTATCAGAGAGGAAAAAGACTCATTAACCATTTACCCTCAAGCTTTTTACAGACAGGATGTTATTTTGGATCCTCGCCAGGATCATCGCTTGGCAATGGCATTTAGCGTTTTAGGGCTAAAAATAGGGACGCAAGTCAAGGATATTGAGTGTGTTAGGAAATCTTATCCTGATTTTATATCAGATCTTCAGGAAATCGGAGCGAAGCTTAAAAAAAGATAAAATATCCTTTCATTTGACAGTTAGGGCCTTTTCCGATATGATTTTTATAAATATTATTATTAAGGAGCTCTCTTATGTGGGAAAAGTTCTGGAAAATATTTAAAAAGACGATCAATTATATCGTTGGTCTTTTTTCTAATGATATGGGGATCGATCTTGGCACAGCGACAACACTCGTCTACATCAAAGGAGAAGGAGTGGTTTTGTGCGAGCCTTCCGTCGTTGCTCTTCATAAAGAAACAGGTCAAGTGATCGCTGTTGGCGAAGAGGCAAAGCGTATGCTCGGAAGAACGCCCGGCAATATTGTCGCGGTGCGCCCTATGAAGGATGGTGTCATTTCTGACTTTGAGATCACTGAAGCGATGCTACGGTATTTTATTAAGAAAGTGCATCGGCGATTTGTGATCGCTAGGCCAGCGATGGTCGTTGCGATCCCTTCAGGGATCACGGAAGTTGAAAAAAGAGCGGTCAAGGATTCAGCCGAGCGAGCGGGAGCGCGTTCCGTTGATCTGATCGAAGAGCCAAAGGCCGCAGCGGTCGGAGCCGGCCTTCCAGTTGAAGATCCCGCCGGAAATATGATCGTTGATATCGGAGGAGGGACCACGGAATTCGCGGTTTTATCCCTAGGTGGCATTGTTTACGCGCAGTCGATCCGTATCGCTGGAGATGAAATGGACGCGGCGATCATGGATTATTTAGGAAAGAATTATAATTTGATGATCGGTGAACGCACGTCGGAAGAGATCAAGATCCGTATCGGATCCGCCTATCCATTGGACGAAGAGCTAACGATGGATGTTCGTGGCCGCGATCTTATTTCTGGCCTACCTAAGACGATCACGATCACTTCTGTCGAGGTTCGCGAATCTTTGCAAGGCCCTGTGCGCGCTATTGTAGAGGCATCGAAAGCGACACTGGAACACACGCCGCCTGAATTGGCTGCCGATCTGATTGATCGCGGTATCGTTATGGCCGGCGGGGGAGCGATGTTGCGCGGCTTGGATAAACTGATCTCTGAAGAAACTGGTCTTCCTGTGCACATTGCCGATGACCCTTTAACCGCGGTCGTTCTAGGCACAGGGCAGACGCTCGATATGCCGGCTCGCCTTCGACGAGGCCTTGTTGTTCCTACCCGATTTGAATATTGATCGCATAACGAGTAGTGAGTTGATGTGCTTAAGAAATCCAAGAAAGCTCTAGTTTATTTCCTGATCGCTACTACCGCTTTTATTTGCCTTTTTCTTCCGCAGCAACTTTTTTCTAATCTGAAAACAGATGTCCTCCAGGCGAGTTCATGGCCGATCCAGGTCGCGTTATTCCCATTCAGAGAAATAAGAAAGATCCTTTTTTATCACAAGACCTATAATGAGTATCAAGTTTTTAAGAAACAAATGGAGCCTTTGGTCCAGCAGGCTTGGCAGCAGGAAGAGGTCTTGAAAGAAAATGCCCGTTTGCGCGCGTTGTTGGATTTTAAGCGTCAGTCTTCTTTTTCCTTAATCGCAGCCCATGTGCTTATGCGCGATCCGGCGAATTGGTCAGCGGCTATCATTATTGATAAGGGAAAGAAACAGGGTGTGCGGCAAGGAATGCCAGTCGTCACGTCCTCTGGGGTTGTTGGAAAAATTTCAGAGGTCGGGGATCAGCTGGCGAAAGTGACAATGCTGACTGACTCTCGATTTAGCGTTGCGGCTTCCCTTGAGCGCACGCGCGATCAGGGCGTTGTCTCTGGAACGCTTCGAGGGACGTGTCGCTTGCAATACCTTCCTGTGACCTCGGATGTTCAGGTCGGTGATATTGTCGTGACCTCGAAGATCAGTTCTTTTTTTCCAGAAGGGCTCCTGATCGGGCGCATTATCGATGTCCAAGAAAATCTTGCAAGTCCTACGCTTGATTGTCTGATTAAGCCTGCAGTCGTCTTCTCGCAGTTGGAAGAGGTTTTTGTCGTTATCGATCGTTAATAAGATATCCTATGATCAAGAAAACTTTATGGATCCTGATAAGCTGTTATCTGCTTTTTCTCATCGAGATAGGTGTTTTTCATGTTTTCAGCTTCTGGGTGAAGCCGAACTTTCTGATCCTGTTCGTTATTTTTATCAATCTGTTCTGGGGTTCGCGTTATGGTCTGTGGGCTGCCGTTGCAGCTGGGCTTCTTAAGGACAGTCTTTTGGTAGGGGTGTTCGGCGTTAATATTTTTTCTTTTATCATTTCTTCCTATATCGTTTTGCTGCTTAAAAAATATATTTTTCAGATCGATGCTCTATATCTTAAGATTGCGCTTGCGTTCTTTTTGAGCGCTTTAAATGTTTCGATTCTTTATATTGTAGCAGCTTTTTTCGCTTCGGGAGGATTTAGGGATATCGCTTGGTTTCTGGCCATTCCAGAGATCATTACAACAACGGCTATTGGACCTTATGCGTTCCTTTTCTTTAAAAAATGCGCCTTAAAAGTTTCAAAGTAATTATCACATTCTCTTTTATCATCTTGATCGTTGGTTTGGGTTATACTCAGATCTTTCAAGGTGAATACTATCAACAATTGAGCGTTTCCAATTGTATCCGCGTTGTTCCCGTGCATTCCAATCGTGGGCGCATCCTGGACCGTAACGGCATCGCCCTAGCTGATACATTAGCCGCATTCGATGTTTTGGTCATCCCGCAAGAGTTGCAGGACAGAGATGAGCTCTTTTCTTTTTTGGGAAGCGTCCTAGGCTTTGGTCAAGGGAGGATAGACGCGATCTATCAGAGAAAAAGAACGGCATCGTTCGCCCCTGTTGTGATCGCGGAGGATGTTCCTCGGGAAAAAGCGATCATTTTAGAAGAGAATAAATTTCGTTTTCCTGGCCTTCTCGTTCAGGTGCGATCTCGCAGGCATTATCCCTTTGGGGAAGCGGGGGCTCATGTCCTAGGATACGTTGCTAAAATGAGCCAAGAACGGATCGAAAGACTTAAAGAATATGGTTACACGATAGATGGTGTAATGGGCTATTCCGGCATCGAAGAGCAGTATGATCAGATGTTGAGAGGTGTCAATGGTGGACTTCAGATCGAGGTGAATAACCGAGGGCAGCAAGTTCGTGTTTTAGGTATGAAGGTCGCTCATCCAGGCGAAGACGTAATGACCACGCTTGACGCGCGTATCCAGCAGATAGCTCAGACGCTGATGCGAGAGCAGCGAGGCGTTATCATTGTTATGAATTTAGACGATGGGGCGATCCTGGGGATGGTCAGTGCGCCTAGCTTTGATCCTAATGATTTCGCGAGCGAGGCTGCCTCAAACAATCGCGTGCGATATTTTACCGATACTCGCGCTCCCTTGTTCAATCGGGCGATCCGGGGACAGTATCCTCCCGGGTCTGTGTTCAAGATCCCGGTAGCGATCGCTGGCCTTTACACAAAAAAGATCAATCCGCATACGACCTTTGTTTGCCATGGGTCTTATACGTTGGGAAATCGCGCCTTTCGTTGTTCCCATACCCATGGTGCTCAGGATTTTACGCAGGGGCTTGGTCATTCGTGCAATGTTTATTTTTTTAATACAGGCCTTATCATTGGCCCTAAGCTGATGGAAGAGTATGCCCGCCTTTTTGGGTTAGGGGTTTTTACAAAGATCGACCTGCCGTATGAAGAACGCGGCCATGTTCCGCATCCAGATGGTTTTCGTGCTCGACGATGGAGCAAGGGAGACACCCTCAATTTTTCTATTGGACAAGGTGATCTTTTGGTGACCCCGATCCAGATAGTGAACATGATCGCGACCGTTGCTCGAGATGGCCGCCAAATACAACCGTATATCGCACAATCCATCGGTGCCCATGCGCAACCCCAGGGGCAAGTAGCGCGCGTTATTCATTTGCCGAAGAATATTTTAGACCAAGTTAAGGAGGGCTTGCGAGCGGCTGTCGCAGGCGAAGGAGGGACGGCGCGCGCTGTTTTCATGAAAGACCTTCTCGTTCTCGGCAAGACAGGAACAGCCCAGTCTTCCGGGAATCAAGAACATCATGCCTGGTTCGTTGGATATTGCCCATCAGCAAAGACACGCATTGCATTCTGTGTTTTTTTAGAATATGGGGGATCTAGTTATAACGCGTGCCGTGTTAGCGCGCAATTGCTTAAAGAAATGAAAGCCCTGGAAATCCTTTAGATGCTATCAGATCTCAAAAAAGCCATGTGGGTTAGCCTTATGATCATCATCGTTTCTGGCTTGCTTGCTCTTTTTAGCGCCTCTTTTCAGAATTCACGTGTCACACAGGAAGTATTTTATAATCAGCTCGTTTTCTCTATTCTAGGTGTAGTCGCGATCTTTTTTTTAGGGCGTGTTGACCATCGCAGATACTATGACCTTGCGTATATTGCTTATGGCATCAACGTTTTTTTACTGGTCGCGATCTTTCTTTTCGGATACTACGCTTTAGGTGCAAAGCGATGGATCGAAATTTTTGGTTTTAATTTTCAACCCTCTGAGTTTATGAAGCTTTCCTTGATCTTGGCGTTGGCGCGTTATTATACCGACCATAAACCCAAGGTTTCCTTTTATAATCCATGGTCAAGGCCGGCGATCGTTTCTGATTTCTTTATTCCTTTCGCGATGACGGCCGCTCCGGCGATCCTTATCTTTAAGCAACCAGATCTTGGAACGGCCATTTTGCTGGTTGGGATCTTTTTTGTTATGGCTTTTGCAGCAGGGGTTTCTACCAAGCATTTGGGAGGGTTCTTGGGCGTGTGTCTTTTAGCGATGCCGATATTGTGGCATATGATGAAGCCTTATCAAAAGGATCGATTGCTTGTTTTCTTGAATCCCAATGTCGATCCATTAGGGGCTGGCTATACCATTATTCAATCCAAGATCGCTATCGGATCTGGTCAGATTTTTGGCAAAGGATGGCTTTCGGGGACTCAAAATCAGCTGAATTTCTTGCCAGAACGACATACGGATTTTATTTTCTCCGTGATCGGGGAAGAATGGGGTTTTGTCGGCAGCGTTATTGTCGTTGTTTGTTTTTATCTGTTGATCCTGTCCGGGCTCCGCGCCGTTGAGCAAACTAAAGAAAAATTTAGCCACTTGGCGGGGGCAGGCATCGTTGCGATCTTTGCCCTTCAGGTTATCATCAATATTGGCATGGTTCTGGGCCTTTGTCCTATCGTTGGGATCACCTTGCCGTTCGTGAGCTACGGACGTTCGTCTTTTCTGGTATGCATCTTGATGTTTGGTTTTTTGTTGAGCTTGGCCCGTCAGCGAAAAATGTTTTGATTTGAAATTTTTAATGTTTTATATGAAAATAATCCATTCATGCGATAATATAAAGACCAATATGGTTTCTTATGCAAGGATATAAGCGAATTAATCCAAAATTTATCGGGGATCTTCTTGTAGAGCGTGGAGTGATCAATGTCCACCAGTTGCAGGAAGCCATTGAGTATCAGAAGGAGAAAGGTGGCCTGCTGGGAGAGGCGCTGATGTTCCTTAAGTACGCTTCGGAAGAGGATATTGCTCAGGCCTTGACATCCCAGTACGGTTTTCCTTATCTTCCGTTATCCAACTATGAGATAGAGCCCGAGGTTTTGTCAGCTGTTTCTGCTGACGTCTGCCGTCAGCATTGCCTGATACCAATTGATAAGATCGGAGCTAGCTTGACCTTGGCCATGGCCAATCCTTTGCATACAGGCTCCATTGAAGAAGTTGAGGCGCTGACGCATTGTTCCGTTCAGGCTTTTGTCAGCACGGCGACAGATGTGCGCGCGGCTATCAAGAAACATTATGGATAATATATGTTCTCGCCCGTTGAATATCTAAAAAGCTTTCTGCTGGAAGCAAAGCTCGTAGATGACGCTTCGTTAGATCGCGCGGTATCCACCGCCGAAGCGGACAACCTTCTGTTCATGGATATCCTTATTCAATCAGATACTGTTTCAGAAAGCAAATTAGTTTCAGCGATGCTTGACAAAATCGGCCGTCAATCTTTTGATATCGCTGATGCCAGAGTTGAAAAGCAAGTCCTTGATATCCTGCCAAAATCCGTGATCATTAATTATCAAGTTGTCCCTATTATTCGTTTGGGCCGGACGCTTTTTTTGGCTATGGCTAATCCTTCTGATGTGCTAACGATCGACAATATTAATGCGTTGACAGGTCTTAAGGTATGTGGCGTTGCAGCTTCTGCTAAAGAGATCGAGAGGGCGATCGGTATTTTTTATTCTGAAGATGCAATGCAAGCCTTTGAAGATATTATGAAAGATATTTCAAGCTTGGAAGAGATGGAGCTTGTCAAAGAAGGTCAAAAGCAGATCGACAAAGAGAAGATCGAGAATTTGGCTGAGGACGCGCCAACGATCCGATTGACGGATGCGATCATTCGTCAGGCTATTGCTGCGAAAGCCAGCGATATTTTCGTTGAGCCTTTACAGAAAGCGTTGCGCATTCGCTATCGTGTTGATGGTATCATTCGCGAAGTTGATCGGATGTCAAAAACGCTCCATTTTCCTGTCGTCTCCCGTATCAAGATCATGTCCAATCTGGATATTTCTGAGCATCGCCTTCCTCAGGACGGACGTTTCAAGGCTGTGACAGACCGAAAGAGAGAGGTTGACTTCCGCGTCAGCGTTCTGCCGACAGCTTTTGGAGAAAAAGTTGTCTTGCGAGTTTTAGATAAGAACGCGGCTATGCTAGATCTGACTAAATTAGGATTTAACGCGAAAGCATTGGATGTTTTACGCGAATGCGCACGTAAACCCCACGGCATGATCCTGACTTGCGGGCCGACTGGAAGCGGGAAAACAACAACCTTGTACTCTGTTCTAAAGTTTATTGACTCCACCGAAAAGAACATTGTAACGGTTGAGGATCCGGTCGAATACCAGATGAAAGGGATCAATCAGGTTAATATTAAGCCCCAGGTCAACCTGACCTTTGCCTCAGCCTTAAGGGCGATCTTGCGCCAGGATCCTGATGTTGTCATGATCGGGGAGATCAGGGATTTTGAAACTTTGGACGTGGCGGTGAAGGCGGCCCTTACGGGACACTTAGTTTTAAGTTCGCTGCATACCACAACAGCCGCTGGGTCCATTATTCGTATGATGAATATGGGCATTGAGCCTTTTCTTATTTGTTCGTCTGTTTTGTCCATTGTTGCTCAGAGGCTTTTGCGTAAGCTGTGCGATAAATGCAAAGAGCCTTATGATGTCCCAGATTACTTAGTCCAAAAGCTCGGCCTCTCAACGATGAAGCTCGAACATAAACCAACATTCTTTAAGGCCAAAGGGTGCCGACATTGTTTCGATCTTGGATATCGAGGGCGGGTGGGCATAACGGAGGTCATGCTGCTTTCACCCACTGTTAAAAAGCTGATCCTTGACCATGCAGGGGAAATGAAGATAAAAGAAATGGCTCGACAGGAAGGTATGGTAACAATGCGCGAAGATGCTTTGTTAAAAGCCGCGGTGGGACTTACCTCGATAGAAGAAGTTGTCCGGGTGACAGCCGTAGATGAGAAAGTATAGAAATAATGGCCAAAACGATCAAGGAAAAAGTTTTTGAAGCGCTCGCACAGCTGCATCACATTAAAGAAAAAGATGTAGAAGAGGCCGTCACGCTCCACAAAAAGAGATCCATCAGCCTGGAAAAAGCGTTTATTGAAAAAGGCCTGATCTCTGAGCAAGACTTATTAAGCCTTTTGGTTCGGGAGCTCAATATCCCGACTATTAATCTCGCAAAATATAAGATCGATCCTAATCTTAAAGAGATCATTTCTGAGAAAATCGCGCGACAATATCATATCATCCCTATATCGAGGTTGGGCAATACCGTGACCGTTGCATTATCGGATCCGTTTAATATTTTTGCCATTGACGATCTAAAGCTTTTGACAGGCAGGAACGTCGATGTTGTCTTGAGCGAAAATGCGAAGATCGCGCAAGCGATCGATGAATATTATGGTTCAGCCGACATCCAAAGTGTCGCTGAGGTCAGCCGCGACATTGATACGGAAGATTTTCAAGTCGTAGACGATAAAGGCGCTCAGGAGTTCGCCGCGATCAATGTGGAAGAAAGCGGTCAGGCGCCTATTGTGCGCATGGTCGATCTGATCATCCGTGAGGCCATTAAGCAGCGGGCTTCGGATATCCACATCGAGCCCGCGGAATCGGATGCGCGTGTTCGTTATCGGGTTGACGGAGTTCTGCAGGAGGTTTTGAGCATTCCTAAGGTGAACCAGAACGCCATCATCGTTCGTATCAAGATCATGTCTGGTGTTGACATTACGGAGATGCAGATACCCCAAGATGGACGCTTTAAAATGCGCCTACAATCTCGCGAAGTTGATTTTCGCGTATCGCTTCTTCCGACGACCTACGGACAAAAAGTGGTTATCCGTATTTTAGACAAAATGAATCTTTCGATGGGGCTTGATGGTCTAAGTTTTTCTCCAGGGCCCGCCCAGAGACTTAAGGAGTCGATCGCGCGACCTTTTGGCATGATCCTTGTGACCGGTCCTACGGGAAGCGGAAAATCAACGACACTTTATTCGATCATAAGCCAGTTGAATACTCCGGATAAGAATATTATTACCGTTGAAGATCCTGTTGAGTATCTGGTCGATGGCTTGACTCAGATCCAGATCAAATCAGACATTGGCTTGACATTCGCTTCTGGGTTGCGTGCCATCTTGCGTCAAAGTCCTGACGTTGTTATGCTGGGAGAGATCCGCGACTCAGAAACAGCAGATATTGCGATCAAGGCATCCTTAACAGGACAGCTTGTCCTGTCTACTTTGCATACTAATGACGCAGCCGGCGCTTTAACGCGTCTTGTGGATATGGGCGTTGAATCTTTTTTGGTTGCATCAAGTGTTATTGCGATTTGCGCGCAGCGTTTGTGCAGGACACTTTGTCCTAAATGCAAAGAGCCCGCGGATATTCCTGATCATGTTCTCAAAGGTTTCGCGACGCGTATCAAGCCGGAAACGGCATTGTTTACCGCGAAAGGTTGTGATTTTTGTCGTCACACCGGATACTATGGCCGTATGGGCATCTTAGAGGTTCTAGAAGTCGATGAGGCTGTCCGTGAAATGCTGATCAAAGGAACATCGTCATCGGCTATTAAAGATTATGCAATGAAAAAAGGCATGACAACCTTGTGGGAGGACGCTGTTGAAAAGCTTGTGTCCGGCAAGACAACAGTCGAGGAGGTTTTGCGTGTTACCTCAGAAGATTGATTAGCGTCAGCTTTTAAAATAGGGAGAAAAATGTAATGGCAAAATTCAAATACATCGCAAAAGACGAGAACGCAACGACCGTTACTGGAAAAGTTACGGCCGAAAGCAAGGAACTTGTCATTAAGGAGTTACGCAAGCGAAGCTTGATCATTATTTCAGTTGAAGAAGACCGGGGCTTTTCTTTGAAGGATTTTTCAGTTGGCGAAGAAAAGGTTAAATCAGAAGACCTTGTGATCTTTACTCGACAGCTCTCAACGATGATCGATGCTGGGATCCCTATCTTGCAAAGCTTGGAAGCTCTGGAAGAGCAAGTGACCCAGAAATATTTTAAAAGTGTGATCAGCGCTGTTCGTGAAGATGTTTCTGTTGGTAATAGTCTCTCAGCTTCATTCTCCAAGCACGTAAGAGTTTTTGACAGTTTATTTATCAGCATGGTGAAGGCTGGAGAAACAGGAGGGGCTTTGAGCGCTTTATTGGATCGTATCGCTGGCTATATGGAGAAAGCGCTAAAGCTTCGCAACAAAGTGAAGTCTGCCATGGTGTATCCAGCCGTTGTCATCACCATGGCGGTTCTGATCACAGTGCTTTTGCTTGTAAAAGTTGTTCCAACATTTAAGGGGATCTACGAGTCCTTAGGCAAAGAGTTGCCGGGAATGACGCAGATCCTTATTTTTATTAGCGATAATCTGAAGGCTAGCTTTTTATGGTTGGTCTTAGCAGGGATCGCTGGTTTTGTTTTTTTTGTGAATTATAAAAAGACTCAAGCTGGAAGCCTCCAGATAGATAGGATAAGCTTAAAACTTCCTATCTTTGGGCCGCTGATCCAAAAGGTTGCATTGAGCCGGTTTAGTCGTACATTGGCGACCTTGATTCAAAGCGGCGTGCCTATTTTAACGGCGTTGGACATTGTTGGGAAGAGTTCTGGAAACCGTGTTATTGAGCTAACGGTCGAGGATGCGGCAAAACATATTCAAGAAGGAGAAAGTATTTCTGAACCGTTGATCCAAAGCGGTGTTTTTCCGCAGATGGTTACACGCATGATTTCCGTCGGAGAGAAGACAGGAAAACTTGATACCATGTTGACAAAGATCGCTGAATTCTACGAGGACCAAGTTGACGCGGCTGTCGCTGGATTGACCAGCATGATCGAACCTTTGATCATTGGTTTTCTGGGGATCGTTGTCGGGTTCATCGTTATCGCGTTATTTTTACCGATCATTAGCTTAACATCAGCTATCCGTTAGTATGAAGCGAGGGATCAACGTGCGTTTGATTTGTTTTTTGTTAATAGGATCATGGCTAGCAGCATCCAGCGCTTTTGCTCAGCCTCTCGATAGTGCACAGGCCCCTTTTCGCCTGGCTGATCGCTGGTATCATGGGCTAGAAGCTCTTGATCAAGCCACAAAGGATCTGCAGAGGACAAATGCCTTGCTTTCAACTGAGAATATGCGCCTTAAGACTTCCATCCAGAACTTAAATCAGCAGGCGTATGGTTTTTTGTCAGATCTTGTTTTGTTGAGCTCTCAATCAAGGGAACTTGAAGCCTTGCTGAATGATCACCAGGAGAAAATGCTGTTTTTTCTTGAGCAATCTGGGAATCTTGATAAGAAATATTTGACCCTGATCCAAGAGAAAGCGAGCCTTGCGAATTCTATTAACAAGGAAAAAGAATTGAGCCGGGAGCTGCAAAAGACCATATCTCAGTCTACGAAAGACATTGAAGGCATTGAGAAAAGTTTCTTTACTCGCCAACAAAAAGATCAGCAGCTAAACGCCTACCTTGATGAAGGTCAAAGTAGGGTGGATGCTTGGTTTAGCGCTCAGGATCAAGGATGGCAACGACTCGGGCAAGATGTGAGAACTGCTAGCCGACAGGCCATTGATAGTTATTTGGCTTACAACTGTGCGAACCTTGACCGACAACATTTAAAAGCAGAAGTGGTGAGTACAAGAGAAAAAATAGCGGCTGTTGAGAAGCAGGGAAAGATTCTCGCGGCCTCCTTTTCTAAGGAGGGGTCTGATGAGGGCTCTGATACTCTCGTCGCCTCTCAGGCCGTCCTCGAGGATCTTCAGGAATTGCTCAACGCCAAAAGAAAAGAATGGCAAGCGATACGCAAGGCCCCTGCGAGCCCGGCAATTCTTTTATTACGATCTGATATCGATAATCTTCAGAAAGCAAATCACGATCTTAATAAGGAATCGCTCAGGCTTCAGGCCCTTCTCAAAAGTTTGGATCGCCAGAAAAGATCCCTCGAGAAAACCTTCACCCAAAGATAGTCCTGCAAAAACCTTTCCACGATCTTTTCAGTCAATTCTTTTCTTCAAGTGCTATACTTACATTGAAGGGTGTTTGAAATAAAAGCTAAAACAGGTTTGACAATGAAAGGAGGTGAAGGTAAAATAAAAAAAGGATTAGAACTGTCCTGAAAAAAAGCACGCAGAGCAAGAGTCATCCCTTCGACGGCATCATACATTCTGCTCATTCTCTTCTCGCGAGGCAGATTTTCAGAGATGTTCAATCTGAATCCTGAAAGGAGGAGAGAACAATGAATAAAAAAGGTTTTACATTGGTCGAAATCATGATCGTTGTTGCGATCATTGCGTTGTTAGCCGCGATCGCTATTCCGAACTTGCTTCGCGCAAGACTTTCAGCCAACGATAGCTTAGCGCAGAGCACTCTTCGCGCCATTTCTACGGCAGCTGAAACATACGGCACTGCGAACACCGGAAGTTATCCAGCTCAAATAACATCGCTTATGAATGCGACACCGCCTTATCTTAACACAGCGTACTGTGGAAGCAATTTGTCAGGTTTTTCATACGCCTGTACATTTACAACTACAGGGTATACGTTGACAGCTACTCCTGTCTCGCGTAATGTTACAGGTTCATCAACCTATACCATTACAACAGGTGGTGTGTTAACAGCTCAATAAGGCTGTAAGTGTGGTTTTTGAAGAGGGCTTGGGATGAAATCCCAAGCCCTCTTTGTTTTTTAAGGTTTTTCTGGGACAGAAAGAAAAATGAGTTAATATTTGATTAGAGAGTAAAAGCAAATATAATAAGATAAGAAATAATAAGAATATTATATTTATTAAATAAATGTTTAAGCATAAAATTCAAAATATTATAGATACGTATTTTTCTTTAATCAGAAAATACATCCCTGTCGGACCTCAGGAGACCTCTATAGGTCTTGATATTGGCAATTATCAATGCAAGGCGGTTGAGGTTGTCCGGACTAGTAAAAATGTTAAGATCATGAATTGGGCTGTAGAGCCTGTACATGACCGGGATGTCCTTTCAGCAGTCCGGAATCTCTTGAAAAAGATTGATAGTGAGTCAAAAAACGTTTTTACGGGACTTGCAGGCCAGGGAACCTTGATCCGTTTCATTCGAATGCCTCGCATGCCAGTCACGCAGTTAAAAGACTCTTTGTTGATCGAGTCTGACAAATATTTTCCTTTCCCGAGCAATGAGATCTATATTGATTGCCAAATTATCGATGATGGCCAGATAAAAGACAATAAGATGTCGGTTCTTGTTGCAGTAGCAAAAAAGGACATCGTTAAAGATCGCTTGCAGATGATCTCAAATCTTGGTTTACAAGCGAATTTTATAGGCTTACATGCGATTGCTGCTGCGAATGCGGTCATTGAAGGGCAAAAAGAAACACGATCAATTTCTTTGCCGGCTAGCGTAAAAAAGGAAGCTTTTGCCTTTTTAGACGTTGGGGAGGCCAAGTCGACGATTATTATTTTCCGGGACCATGGTCCTCGTTTTACCAGAGAGATCGCGATCGGAGGAAAAGATTTTACCCAGAAGATCATGAGCTTGCTTAGTTTGGACTTTCAAGGAGCGGAAAAAATAAAATGTTCCTCTCAAGATAAGCAGGAAGATGTGCTAAAGGCCTGTCATCCCGTTTTAATGAATTTTGTATCAGAGATCCGCCTTTCTTTCGATTATTTTAGTTCAGAAGATGGGGCGCGCGTTATAAAGATTTTGCTAGCTGGACAGGGAGCGCGCTTGCAGGGCCTTCAAGATTTCTTGACCAAAGAACTTGAGATTCCTGTTCAGGCTTGGGCCCCGTCCCCTGATTTGGAGTTTTCAGGAAACGTTGATAAACAAGACTTTTTAGCGCAGGCTGATCAGTTATGCGTAGCTTTAGGACTGGCATTGACAAAAAATGATTAATATCAATCTTGTCCCCGAAGAACTTGTTAAGCGAAAGAAATATCGACTCTTCCATCGAGCGGTCCAAGCTATTCCGCTGGAAATTTCTATAGGTATTGTCGGTGGTTTCTTGGCATTTTTGTTCATTGTTAATATTGTATTGCAATTAACGATATTTGTGCAAATGGGGACGTGCAAGGCTATTGAAGTATCCCTCGCAGGCATTGGTCCTCAGAGAACCGAGGTTAATGCTGTGTTGGCGGAGTTGAAGGTTTTGCGCCAGAAAATTTCGACCATTGAAAGCGTTACTACGGGAAAACGACTTTCGTGGTCCCAAAAGCTGAATGCGGTTAGTGATGCGATGACGCCTGGAACGTGGTTGGCGCGCATGACGCTAACAAAAGAAAACTTTATCATGGAAGGAAGCGTAGTCTCCAAAAAAGGCGACTACGCGAATATCGTCAACACGTTCAGTACAAATTTACGTAGCAATTCGTTGTTCATGAAAGGATTGAAGGACCCTGATATGAATTTTACAGGTCGTCGCAGGGTCAACACTACAGAGATCGCTAATTTTGTTCTTCGATTGCAAGTAGGCGGTAAGTAAGATGGATAAACAATTGCTTCCTAAAATAGAAATGACCAGACAGCTAAGCTATGTCCTGCTAGGTTTCGCGATCATTTTTATTGTTATTGTTGATTTTTTCTTGATCATGAGACCTCAGTTGCAAGCCCTTGCATCAACTAGAAAGAAAATTGTGGAGACATCGCAAGGGGTTAGGGAGACAAAAGACAATCTGCAGCGATTACCGGTTCTCCGCGAAGAGATAGTCAATCTGAAGGATAAGCTAAGCAGGATTGAGAATAGTATCCTGCCAAAGGAAGAAGCGATCATGATGATCGACAAGATCTCCAGGCTGGCGGCTAAATCCTCGATCAGGATCAACCAGATCGCACCTTTAAATAACGCAGAGACAAGGGTCTTGAGTAATGAGCATGGCGAATATTTCTCATTACCGATCGCTTTAAGCGCGGAAGGTGGATACCATGAGATCGGCACATTTTTTTACAAGCTGGAAAATGATGAAACGTTTATGAGCATTGATAATTTTGAGATCATGAAAGATGCCGGCTCTGTTAAGAAGAATATTGTCACGGCTACAGTTAATGTTTTTATTGTAAAAAAGAAATGAGCATGATGAAGCGATTTTTTATTGCAGCCATAGGGACCCTGGCCTTGTTTTTGTCAGCCGCTCTTGCAATTGCGCAAGAAGATTTTATGTATGACTCTCATGGGCGGCGCGATCCATTTTGGCCATTGGTATCATCTAGCGGTGCGATCCTATCTTATGATGATAGCTTGCAATTTTCAGACATGGTTTTAGAGGGGGTCATCTATGACCCTGACGGAGAGAGGTTTGCGATCATCAACAGCAGGGTTGTCAAGATCGAAGACCGTATTGGAGGTTTTGTGGTCACTGCGGTGAATCAAGATTCAGTTACGCTGTATCGACAAGGTCAGGAATTTAGCTTGAACCTGAAAAAGGAGTAAGGCATGAAGAAATATGTTATTGCTATTTTTGGTATCTTATGTCTTGGGATCATGATCCAGCAGCTTTTAGCTCAGCAGGAGAATACAACTACGGGGAAGAGCGCAGGGCCTGCGGCAGCCCAAACAGCTTCTGATGCCCATGAGGCGGTTTGTGATGGCTGCGTTACTCTAGATTTTGAGAACGCAGATATTCGCAATGTCCTGGAAATCTTATCGTACAAGGCAAAGATCAATATTGTTCCAAGTCCTGATGTTCAAGGGTTAGTGACCATTAAGCTTAAGAATGTGACTTGGCAAGACGCGCTCAATGTGATCCTAAAGACGTATGGTTATGGGTATGATCAGCGCGGCAACATTATTGTCGTTACGACGGTTCAGAACTTAAAGAAACTGCGCGAAGATGATTTGATATTGGCAGACCAAGAGTCTGTCATGACAAAAACCTTTATTTTAGATTATGCAGATGCGACCCAAGTCGTTGGCTCAATAGAGAAGATGCTGACAGCTCGGGGTACGGTCAATTTTGACAAAAGGACGAACGTGCTGATCGTGCGAGATACACCAAGCAATTTAGAGGTAGTCGCTAAGGTCGTGGAGCGTCTTGATGCCGCGACGCCGCAGGTCCTTATTGAAGCAAAGATCATTGAGACGACGCTGACAAACACGGAAAATATGGGTATTGATTGGACTTTTAAAGCGGGCGCTTCAGGTTCTGCAAGGCCGGCATATTGGCCGTTCACCGAAAATTCCTCTAATAAATTTTTAAGTGGCCCAGGCATGAACTTCCCAACGCCAGATACAAATTTGTTTACTTTTGGTGTCTTGGATTTTTCTCAAATGCAGGCCGTCCTGGAATTGCTGAAGTCGCGCTCTGGGACAGATATCCTTTCCAATCCGCGCATTACGACCCTTGATAATCAGAAGGCAAATATTGTTGTTGGCACCCAGTATCCCTTGCCTCAATACACATACAATGAAGAGCAGGCAAAATTACAAGTTTCTGGGTGGGAGTATAAGGACATTGGCATTATTTTTGAGGTCACGCCACAAGTCAATAAGCTAGGATATATTACCTTAGAGGTTGAGCCTAAGGTAACAGCGATCTTAGATTATGTGCAGGTGGAGTCTACGAGTGTTCCGCGACTAAGCACGGAATCCGCATCGACGCGAGTTATGATCAAGGATGGCCAAACACTTGTGATCGCGGGTTTGATCAAGAAGCAGTGGAACGATACAAAAAAGAAAGTGCCTTTCTTTGGCGATATCCCTATCATGGGTCTTGCCTTTCAAAAAAGCGAAAAAACGCTAACCAAAACAGAACTGATCATCTTTATTACGCCACATGTGATTCAGCCAGAAAAGGTCAATGACGCTGATCAACTAGGCGTTGCAGAGAAGCGGTTCGAGAAGAAGAAATAACCTATCCTATGTCCAAAGAAATCTTAGTTAATATTAAAGAAGGTGAGACGCGTGTCGCTATTATAGAAAGTGGCGTGCTGGAAGATTTTTATATCGAAAGAGAGTCCGAAGGAACGCTGCTAGGCAATATTTATAAAGGGCGCGTTGAATCCATCTTGCCGTCCATTAATGCGGCGTTTGTTAACATCGGGCAAGAAAAGAACGGATTTTTGTATTTGACCGATATAGTCAATCCGTTAGTGGAAGAAGAGCTATCGGGTCCTCGAAAATTTATTGAAAAGATCCTAAACCCGCAGGTAAAACCGAAGGAGACTAAAAAAAGATCAGAACATCCTCCGGCATTATCTAAAGGGGATGAGATCATTGTTCAAGTCGTTAAAGAGCCCTTTGGCACAAAAGGTGCTCGGCTTACTTCTCACGTGAGCCTTCCTGGGCGGTTTGTTGTTTTTATGCCTTATGACAAACATCTAGGTGTTTCAAAGAGGATCGATACAGGCGATGAGAGGCATCGTCTGAGAGAGCTTTTGAAGGATCTAGATTTTGCGAAAAACAGCGGCTTCATTATTAGAACAGTTGCCTTAGATAAGGGTAAGCGTGAAATTGTCCGCGATGCCAAGTTTCTCTATGAGATTTGGCAGAAGATCCGTAAGCAGTCAGAAGGAAAACAGGCGCCCGCGTTGTTGTACAAGGAATATGATCTGGTCTGGAGGATCGTCCGAGATTTTCTACGTGATGATATTGACAGCATTATCGTTGATTCTCAGGAAGCCTATCATCGTATTCGCAAGTTTGTTTTTACGTTGATCGGAAATGAAATGATCAATCGTATCCAGCATTACCGCGGTGAGGCGCCATTGTTCGAGGCGAAGAATATCACAAAGCAGTTGAATAAGATCTATGAGACCAAGGTTTATTTAAAATCTGGCGCTTATGTTGTAATCGAACCTACTGAAGGATTGACCGTGGTTGATGTGAATAGTGGCCGTTTTAAGGTCAATGCTTCTCCAGAAGACGCGGCGTTCATGGTCAATATGGAGGCAGCGACCGAGATCGCGCGACAGTTGCGCTTACGGGATTTAGGTGGTATTATTGTCATCGATTTTATTGATATGAACAGGGAAGGCCACAAGCGGCAGGTTTTGCAGGCCTTAGAAAAAGCGCTCGAGAAAGATCACGCCAAAACAGAGCTTACGCGTATCTCACAGCTTGGTCTTTTGGAAATGACCAGGGCGCGCACAGGAAAAACAATACAATCCATGTCTTTCAGTCCTTGTCCTTATTGTCAAGGCAGAGGGCAAGTGAAGACGGGGTAGTGTACGAGCTTATTTAAAGGAGGCATCATGTACGCAATTGTTCAGGTAGGTTCTCAGCAATACAAAATCACCGAAGGTGACACGATCAGTGTTCAGCGCCTTGAAAAAGCTGAAAAGTCTGTCCAGCTTGATCAAGTTCTTCTTTTTGAAGATGGAGAAACTGTTAAGATCGGAAATCCATTCTTGTCAGATGTCAAGGTTAAGGCTGATGTCGTGGCAGCTGAAGCCAAAGACAACAAAGCCGTGTCCTTTAAATATTCCAAGCGTAAGAATACGTCTTGGAAAAAAGGGCATCGTCAGAAATTGACCATTCTTAAAATTGCCAAGATCGAAGCAAAAGCATAGCGTTTTTGTTCTCGCAAGAGAAGGATCCATTCTATGAGCGCCTTCGTTGATGAAGCAAGAATCTTTATCAAAGCCGGAGACGGAGGGAAGGGGTGCGAAAGTTTTTATCAGGATCTCAGGACGCGCTATCCCCGTCCCGACGGTGGCGATGGTGGCCGTGGCGGTAGTGTTGTCGTGCTCGCAAGCCGGTCGGTCCAGACACTGCTAGACTATAAATTTCGCCAGCACCATGAAGCGCAGCGCGGTGGCCATGCCAGCAGCAAGAATAAGCACGGAAAAACCGGCGAAGATTGCATTTTGAAGGTTCCTGTCGGCACGATCGTTCGCGATCACGACACAGGCCTTATGATCAAGGATCTGGCAGGAGACGGCCAAAGCGTCGTCGTTGCTAGAGGTGGTGCCGGGGGCATTGGCAACAACAAAAATCGAACACCAAAACCGGCTGGGCAGGGCGAAGCGCGAACCATTCATTTTGAGCTCAAGACTGTTGCGGATGTTGGATTGATCGGCTTTCCTAACGCAGGCAAGTCAACATTGATCTCCAGTATTTCTAGAGTTCGCTCCAAGATCGCAAGTTACCCTTTTACTACGCGCCAACCGATCCTGGGGTTCGTTCAGGACCAAGAGGATTATTCTCAATTCGTTGTCGCTGATCTTCCAGGGCTTATTGAAGGGGCGCATCACGGAAAAGGTTTGGGAGACCGATTTTTGCGGCACGCGGAGCGAACACGCATCCTAGTTCATGTCATTGATATGGCGGGCGTGGACGGTCGGGATCCGATCGAAGATTACGAAAAGATCAATCATGAGTTGGAGTCATACAGTGAACAGCTTTCTTTTAAAAAGCAGATCATCGTTGGCAATAAGATCGACCTACCGGAGAGCAAGGAAAACCTCAAACGGTTCAAGAAAAAGATTAAAGGAAAGATCTTTTTGATCTCAGCCCTTGAGAAAGAAGGGCTGGATAAGCTTATCCAGGAAATAAAGAAGGTTTTATGTCGAGAACATTCGAAAGAAAAATCAAGCGTATCGTTATCAAGCTAGGTTCGGCAACGATCGCGAACTATTACATGAATCCGAAAGCTTCTGCTTTTGAGTCGCTAGCCAGCGAGATCTGCGCTGTGTCACGACAAGGCATTGATGTTGTACTCGTAAGCTCTGGCTCTATTGTTCTAGGGTTAGGCGAGCTCGGCCAGCGCCTGCGCCCAGCGGATGTTACCTCGCTACAAGCATTAGCCGCTATAGGGCAAAATGTTCTCATGCATTTGTATACACAGCTTTTTAGAAAAAATGGATTGTGTTGCGCTCAAGTTTTGCTCACGTGGGATGATTTTAGAGATCGGTTGCGTTACAATAGCGCTCGAAAAACCATTGAAAAGATCTTAGAATACGATGTCATCCCTATCATTAACGAGAATGACACGATATCAAATGATGAGATCAAGTTCGGCGATAACGATCGGCTTTCAGCATTGGTTGCTAGCTTGATTGGCGCGGACCTGCTTCTGATCCTCTCCGACGTCGATGGTCTTTATGACACTCAGAGTTCAGACAAGAAAGTTTTTCGCGAGATCAAAGAGGTCACGAAAGAGATAGAGAGTCTGGCCCTTGGAACGCCGAATAAGAACATTTCAAAAGGCGGCATGGTCACAAAATTGGAGGCAGTTAAGATCGTTACACAGGCAAAGATCCCATGCATTATTGCTAACGCCAATGCGCCATGTGTTATCGCAGACATTCTTAAAGGTGGGCAGGTCGGAACTTTATTCGTCGAGAAAGAAGATAGGCTCTTAGCAAAGCGTCATTGGATCTCGTTTGCCGCCAAACCCAAAGGAAAGATCATTGTTGACGCGGGCGCTCGACAGGCTTTACTTAAGGGTGGGAAAAGCCTTTTGTTGCCGGGTATCGTGGGCTGGGAAGGTCATTTCAGAAAGGATGATGTTGTCGCCGTTGTTGACCAGCAGGGTCAGGAATTTGCTCGAGGCATCGTGAACTATTCCGTTAGCGATCTGCATACGGCAAAAGATAAAAAGCAAAAGGCAGAAGTCATTCACTGCGATGATATGGTTCTGTCTCAACGGTAAGGGTGCAGTTATGAAGTTCGAGAAAAACATATCAGCGATCGCTCAGCGGGCAAAAAAAGCTTCCCGATCGCTTGCCTTGATATCAACGCAAGAAAAGAACAAAGCGCTTCTTCTGATGGCGCATGCTTTGATCGCGCGCAAGAATTTTTTGTTACGGGAGAATAAAAAGGACGTTGATGCCGCGCGCGCTAATGGTTATTCAGCCGCCCTTATCGATCGATTGACGCTTAACCTTAAGCGTGTTGAAGCGATGGCTGCTTGCCTTCAGGATACGGCACGCCTTCAGGATCCAGTTGGTCAGGTCTTGAGGGTCTTTAAGAGGCCTAACGGACTTGTGATCCGAAAGGTTAGGACGTCTATTGGGGTCATTGGGGTCATTTATGAATCTCGACCTAATGTCACAAGTGATTGCGCCGGCTTGTGTCTTAAATCAGGGAACGCGGTTATTTTACGAGGCGGTAAAGAAGCGATCTTTTCGAATCGGGCTATCTTTAAAGTGCTAAGAATAGCTTTGCGTAAAACGAAGATATCCGTGGATGCGATCCAATTCATTGACGTAACTGATCGTGGAGCCTTGGACGTTCTTTTGCGCCAAGATCAACATATCGATCTTGTTATTCCGCGCGGAGGGGAGGGGCTGATCCGTTTTGTTGTTGAAAATTCTTATATTCCGGTGGTAAAACATTACAAAGGTGTTTGTCACGTTTATGTTGGCGCTTCTGCGGACCTTGCGATGGCGCGCAAGATATGCTTGAATGCCAAGGTCCAGCGACCGGGTGTTTGCAACGCCATGGAAACATTATTAGTGGATGAGCGCATCGCAAGAAAGTTCTTGCCTGGCATGATATCAGAGTTTATCGACGCGGGTGTGGAGGTTCGAGGGTGTCCTAAAACACGCCAGATCTGCGCAGCGAAAATTGGGAAGGCAACGGACAAGGACTGGTTTGAAGAGTATTTAGATCTTATTCTGGCAGTAAAGGTCGTTAAAGGTGCGCAAGAGGCCATAGAGCATATTAATTATTATGGCACTAAGCATTCAGACGCGATCATCACACGCAATAAGTCCGAAGCAAAACATTTCTTAAGATCTGTTGATTCCGCCTGTGTTTATGTTAACGCCTCGACCCGCTTTACTGATGGTTATGAGTTTGGTTTTGGCGCGGAAATAGGGATCAGCACGGACAAGCTGCACGCGCGAGGGCCGATGGCTTTAGAAGAACTAACAACTTATAAGTATGAAATTCTTGGTAATGGCCAAGTTCGTTCATAAAGGTAGGCATAAAAGATATATGGAGCGCATCGGAGTTTTAGGAGGGACATTCAACCCCATCCACATTGGTCATTTAGCGATCGCGCAAATGGCGCTGGAGCGGATGCATTTAACAAAGGTTATTTTTATGCCGGCTCATATGCCACCACATAAAAATTCGCACGCAGTTGCCGGCGCGAAGTATCGATATCATATGGTCAGATTGGCCATTGAAGGAAATCAAGACTTTGAGGTCTCTGATTTTGAGATAGCGAAAAGAGGGAAATCGTACACGATCGATACGATGCAGCATTTGCGCCAGCAGTACGTAGATGCTAAACTATATTTCATTATTGGTGGCGACACTTTATCTCAGCTGCCCAGTTGGCGGTATATTGATGATATCCGCAAGATCGCGGAATTCATTGTTGTGAACAGGCCGGGGTGTGTTAAAAAGAGCCATGACATCAAACACCATAGCGTTATTATGCCGGGTATTGATATTTCATCATCGTACGTTCGAATGCGGCTATTCCAGCAGAGAACGGTTCGATATTTCGTCCCAGAGCCTGTGTTAAACTACATAAAGGAGAACCATATCTATGAAACGTAAGATCGTAAAGACAAAGGCAAAGCAAAAACAAAAAGATTGCGTTGTCATCCCCGAAGCAAGGCAGGAGATCCGTTTTGGAACAGACGGGTGGCGTGCTGTCATCTCTAAAGAATTCACGTTCAAGAATGTAGCGATCTTGGCGCAAGCGATCAGTGAGTGGGTTAACGGCGATTTGCGCAAGCCAGCGGGTTTGCGCAGGCGTGTTGCCATAGGTTATGATACTCGATTTTTATCTGATGAGTACGCTAGGATCGTTGCGTGCGTTTTGGCTGCTAACGATATTGAAGTTTTTCTTTCCGATGCGCCTATTCCAACACCGACATTAAGCTTTGGCGTAACGCGCCAGCAATGTGTGGCGGGTATCATGATCACGGCCAGCCATAATCCGGGACAATTTAATGGCTTGAAGATCAAAACAGCGCAAGGAGGAGCTGCTTCGCGCGAGATCACGGATATTGTGGAGGAATATTTGTGCGCAACAGATGTTAAGACGACCGATTTTGAGCAAGCAAAAGCGAAGAAGGATCTGACCATCTTTGATTTTAAGGAAGACTACGTGCAGTTCATCCGCAGCTATATTGACCTGAAAGCCATTAAAAAAGCACGTTGCAAGGTCTTGGTTGACGCGATGCACGGCAGTGGTGACTCATTGGCATTACGCATTTTAGAAGGAACGAACATTCGCGCTGAAGTCATGCGTGCTGATATTAATCCTTCTTTTGAGGGTGGTAAGCCAGAGCCGATCGAAAAATATGTCGGCGGCATCATGGCGCGCGTGAAAAAAGAAAAATTTGATCTTGGCATGATCTTGGACGGGGACGCAGACCGTATCGCGGCCGTTACCTCTGACGGGGAGTATATTAATCCTCAGAAGATATTGGCTTTGATCATCTTACATTTTGTTCGCAATAAGGGAAAAACAGGAGGTGTTGTTAAAACCATTTGCGGGACGACCATGCTTGATAAGATCACCGCGAAGCTTGGCCTTAAGCTCTATGAAACACCCGTTGGATTTAAATATATTTCGGATCTGATGACCTCTGAGGATATTCTGGCTGGAGGAGAAGAGGCCGGAGGGATCGGGGTTCAGAATTATATCCCGGAAAGGGATGGGACTTTGGCGGGGCTTTTGTTGCTGGAAATGATGGTCTATCAAAAGAAAAGTATCAAGCGTTTGATCGCGGATATGGAGAAAGAATTTGGCCGCTATTATTACGAGCGAGCCGCGATCACGACAACGAAAAAGAGTGTGGACTTAGATAAGCTAAGATCGATCAGTCGTGTTTTAGGCAAGAAAGTAGTTGATGTAAAAACCTTTGATGGCGTGAAACTCATTTGCGAGGATGAAAATTGGGTCATGTTCAGGCCTTCAGGGACAGAGCCTTTGGTGCGCGCTTATGTGGAAGCGACATCCATGTCAAAGGCGAAGGCCTTGATCGAGTTCGCTAAGGCCATACTTAAAAAGATCTAAAAATGATTTACTGGATCGCTTTTTACCTTCAGAAGATATTTTATGAGTTATATTTATCCCTGAAGGCTTGTGGCCAAGAAAAGATCCCCCGTCATGGCGGTTATATCATCGCCTGTAATCATTTAAGCAATCTGGATCCCATGCTTGTCGGTGTTGCTTCAGGGCGGCGTCTAAGTTTTGTCGCGAAGAAATCTCTTTTCAAGAATTGGTTCGTTAATTTTTTTCTTTATCAATTTGGCGCTTTTCCTGTTAAGCGAGGGGCTTTTGATATGCAGGGGATCAAGGAGGCCTTAAGAAGGCTTAAAGCGCAGCAGGGTGTCGTGATGTTCCCCCAAGGGGGCAGAAGGTCAGAAGACCTTGATACTTCCGAGGTGAAGGCGGGGGTTGGTTTTTTGGCCATCAAAGCGCAGGTTCCTGTTGTTCCCGCCTTTATTATGGGGTCTGACAAAGCGATGCCAAAAGGATTCAAAGGCATCCAAAGAGCCCCTGTGAGTGTTTTTTTTGGTAATCCTGTTCAGATAAGCGGTCAGCTCTCTTACCAAGAGGTCGCTCAGCGAGTTTATGATGCCATGAAAGCATTGGCGAGCGAGAGCAAACCTTCTACGTAAGCTCCTTCCTTATATTAAAAAGGTTTCCCCGCTAAAATTTTAGTTGACAAATAAAAGCTTTTCGCACATAATCTAATACTTTTTCGCAAAGGAAATCCATTTTCTTTCTGAAAAAGAATTCTATCGAAAAGAGGAAAAGAATAATGTCAAACAAAGAAGAAGTTTCATTAGCTGAGTTGTACGCGCAGTCCATGCGCGATCTTAAGGAAGGAGAGATCGTCGAGGGTGAGATCATCGGTATTACCATGCAAGATATCATTGTTGATATCGGCTATAAGTCCGAAGGTTTTATATCTGTCGATGAGTTTCGTGATCCAGAAAAAGTGAAGATTGGTAATCGGGTCGAAGTTCTCGTTGAGTCTGTTGAAGATGAGAGCGGACGCCTGATCTTGTCCTATACGAAAGCCCAGCGGCTTCAAGGCTGGCAGAAGATCGCTGATCAACTTGATGAAGGTTCTTATATCGACGGGCGGGTCATCAAACAAGTGAACGGCGGGTATATCGTTGATATCGAAGGCGTAGACGCGTTCCTGCCTCGATCCCTTTCCGCTTTTAAGGGGATGGCGATCAAGGATGTGATAGGCACAAAATACAAGTTCTTTATTACCAAAATGAACAAGCCAAGACGTAACATTATCCTTTCTCGCAGGGAAGTTATTCAAAAGGAGAGGGATGAGGTTAAGACAAAGCTTTGGGAGAAGATCGAAAAAGGTCAGCGTCGCACGGGAACCGTCAAGGGTATTACGGATTTCGGTGCATTTATTGATCTGGGCGGCATCGACGGACTTTTGCACATTACGGATATGAGCTGGTCCCGTATTAATCATCCTTCTGAGTTGGTCGCTGTTGGGGATAAGATCGAGATCATGATCCTTGATTTTGATCGTGAGAATTCAAAAGTTTCCTTAGGCTTAAAGCAGATCACCGCGAATCCTTGGGAAGGCGTTGAAGAAAGATATCCGATCGGCAGCAAGATCAAAGGAAAGATCGTCAATATCATGCCCTACGGGCTTTTCATTGAGATCGATAAGGGAATTGAAGGGTTGCTACACTCATCAGAAATTTCATGGCAGAAGAAAATGGTTAATCCTCAGGAAATGTTCGCCATCGGGGATATGGCTGAGGTACAGATCATCAGCATTGATAAGGATACCAAGCGCATCTCTTTAAGTTTAAAACAGCTTGAAAAGAACCCATGGTTGGAGGTTGAAGGCAAATTTCCGATCGGGACAAAGGTCGCGGGTAAGGTGCGCGGCTTTACTGATTACGGTGCTTTCGTTGAGATCGAAGGAAGCATTGAAGGCATGATTCACGTTTCTGATATGTCGTGGACCCGCAAGGTTAATCATCCGCAGGAGATCTTCAAAAAGGGACAGAGCGTTGACGTTGTTATTCTGGCGATCGATCCAGAGCAACGCAAAATAAACCTTGGCTATAAGCAGCTGAAAGAAAATCCCTGGCCAGAGATCGCTAAGCGTTATTCTATTGGCCTTGTTGCGGAAGCTGAAGTTGTCCTTAACACTGATTTTGGTGTTTTTGTCAAGCTCGAAGATGAGCTTGAGGGCTTGATCTATGCATCTGAGATCGAGAAGTCGCGCGTTGAAACCTTGAAGGCTGGAGATAAGATCACCGTTAAGGTTATCAAGGTGGATGTCGACCAGATGAAGATCGGCCTGAGCGCCAAGACCGACGTTTCAAATCCAGAAGATCCAGTTGCAAATTAATCATGATCATTGCGCCTATTCCGTCGAAGAATGATCTTCGATGGGATAGGCGGATTTGCTTATGACACATTCTGCCGATACCATTCTTCACAAGATCTCTTCCGGGACAACCGAAATCATTAGCGTTGATATTCTCAGGAAGAAGATCGAGCACGCTCAGAAAAAACGTAAATCCCTGCATGTTAAAGCCGGTTTCGATCCTACGGCTCCTGATTTGCATTTAGGCCATGTCGTGTTGTTGCGTAAATTGCGCCAGTTTCAAGATCTAGGACATACGGTTTTTTTTATTATTGGGGATTTCACCGCTCAGATCGGGGATCCTTCTGGTCGCGATCAAGCGCGTATCCGCATGACACCTCAGCAGGTCGCGAAGAATGCACGGACTTACCAGCGACAAGTTTTTAAGATCCTTGATCGCAACAAGACAAAAGTTGTTTTTAATAGCCGCTGGCTCAAGAAGCTAACCGCACAAGACATGCTTGAGCTTTCAGCGCATTGCACTGTCGCACAAATGCTCGCGCGCGCAGATTTTAAAAAACGCTTTGAAGACCAAAAAGAGATTAGCATCCTTGAATTTATTTATCCGTTGTTGCAAGCGTACGATTCTGTTTACTTGCGGGCAGATGTTGAGCTGGGAGGTTCAGATCAGAAATTTAATTTGCTGATGGGGCGTCAATTACAGGAGGCGCTTGCCCAGGAACCTCAGGCTGTCATCATGATGCCTCTTTTAGAGGGAACCGATGGCATTAATAAAATGAGCAAGTCGCTGGGTAATTATATCGGCATTGATGAACCCGCAAAAGAGATCTTTGGCAAGGTGATGTCCATCAGTGATCAACTGATGTATCGATATTATGAATTACTAACCGATCTTGACGTAGCGCAGACGCGGGCGTTGCATCCAAAGGAAGCCAAATTAAGGCTTGCAGAAGATATTGTTCGACAATTTTATTCGTTACAAGAAGCACGTCAAGAACGTGAAGCGTTTGAAAAAGTTTTTTCTAGTCGAGAAACCCCGGACGATATCCCTGTATACAGTGTCGCGACGGGGGAGGCGAAGACATTGGTCGATGTTTTAGTAAGTCAAGGACTCGCCGATTCAAAGAATAAGGCCAGAGCTCTTATTGCCCAAGGGGCGGTTACCGATGGAACGACCGTCGTCACTAGCATAGAGATCCCATCAAAGCCGTGTATTCTGAAAATCGGTAAGCGACGCTTCCTAAAACTCACCTGATCCCTTCGTTGTCATAGAAATAGTTTGTCGTAAGTATATTTTATTTAACTAAGATAAATAAAATACTTGACAAATAGGTGTTTGAAAAGTATACTCTTGCTTCATATGTTTGCCCTTGTAGCTCAGTCGGTAGAGCACGTCCTTGGTAAGGACGGGGTCACCGGTTCAATTCCGGTCGAGGGCTTAATCTGAAAAGACCTTAACATGCGCGAAAATATTCAATTTCAATGCAAAGAGTGCGATAGGATTAACTATTGCAGCACCAAAGACAAAAAGAAAAAGCCTGAACGGATCGAGCTTAAAAAGTTCTGTCCTTTTTGTCGTCGACATACTCAACACAAAGAAACAAAGAAATAGTTTTAGTTTATAGGCCTGTAGCTCTAATTGGTAGAGCGACGGTCTCCAAAACCGTGTGTTGTAGGTTCGAGTCCTACCAGGCCTGTAGAAGGTAATAACAATGTTCGGAAAGATCCAGAATTTTTTATCAGAAGTTGTGGTGGAGCTCAAGAAGGTTAGTTGGCCGACACGCGCGGAACTTTATGATGCGACATGGATCGTCATCGGCACAACATTTTTCTTGGGGCTTTTCATCGGGGCTGTTGATCTTGGACTTTCACGACTATTGGGGTTAATAATCCGATAATACTATGAAATGGTACGTTGTCCATACTCAAACTGGTTGTGAAGAGCGCGCCAAGGTCGGCCTTGAAAAGCGCATGGCCACAACAGAACTTAAGAAGTATATCGGGGAAGTCGTTGTCCCTACAGAGCAGATATCAGAAGTTCGTCGAGGAAAAAAGTGCATTTCGACACGTAAATTTTTTCCTGGATATTTATTGATCAAAATGGAAATGAATAACGAGAGTTGGTATTTGGTCAAAACAACTCCCGGGATTGCAGGATTTATCGGGGCAGGCCATAAGCCGGCACCACTGTCTGACAAGGAAGTAGACAATATCTTGAAAAAGACAGAAGAAACAGGTGCCAAGCCAAGCCCAAAAACGGTTTATGAAGTGGGAGAAGCAATTCAGATCACTGAAGGACCGTTCGCAAATTTCAATGGAGCTGTCATGGAGATCCACCCAGACAGAGGAAAGCTTAAGGTAAGCGTCTCGATCTTTGGACGCTCAACACTCGTAGAACTAGAATACTGGCAAGTCGAGAAGGTCTAATATGGCAAAAGAAGTCGTCGCGCAAATCAAGCTTTATGTCCCCGCAGGGCAAGCGAATCCTGCGCCACCCGTTGGTCCCGCCTTAGGTCAGCATGGGATCAACATTATGATGTTCTGCAAGCAATTCAATGAGAAGACCAAGGGCAAGGAAGGCCTTATTCTTCCAGCGATCATTAAGGTTTATAAAGATAAATCTTTTGATTTTATTATTAAGAGTCCACCGAGTTCCGTGTTGATCAAGAAAGCAGCGAATTTAGCGAAGGCGTCAGGGCAAGCGGGAAAAGAGAAGATCGGGACCGTGACCATGAAGCAGATCGAAGAAATTGTCAAATTGAAAATGGAAGACTTAAATACTGCCGATACTCAAAAAGCGATTGAGACGATTAAGGGGACAGCCCGCAGCATGGGCATTGAGGTGACAGGATAATGGCTAAAGTATCAAAACGCATGAAGCAGGGTTATGAAAAGCTTGATACCGCAAAGCAGTATTCACTCCAGGAAGGTATTGCGGCTATCTCTGCTTTTCCAAAGACAAAATTTGACGAAACTGTTGAGTTGCATTTTCATCTGAATGTTGATCTTAAAGCGACTGATCAAGCGATCCGAGGCACGGTGCTGTTACCGCATGGACTTGGAAAGAAAGTGCGCGTTATCGCATTCTGCAAAGGTGAGCAAGCGATGAAGGCGAAAGAAATGGGCGCGGAACATGTTGGCGCAGAGGATTTGATCGAGAAAGTGATGAATGGGTTCATGGATTTTGATTGCGTCATAGCGACTCCAGATATTATGCGCGACTTAAGCAAGCTTGGACGTGTTTTGGGCCCTAAGGGTCTGATGCCTTCGCCAAAAGCGGGTACAGTTACCAATGATATTGAGAAAGCGATCACGGAAGTTAAGGCTGGACGCGTTGAATTCAAAGCAGATAAACAAGGTGGGATCCATGTTGGTATCGGCAAGAGGTCTTTTGCTGCAGATAAGATCGAAGCGAACGCTCGACAGGTTATCGATGCGATCCAGCATGCAAAACCAACATCTGTTAAAGTAGATTTTATTAAGAGCCTTTCATTGTCGACCACCATGGGGCCAGGATTGAGGATTGCGCTATGAAGAAAGTTGGACGTTTAATCCGCGAAAGCGTTTCGGAGAAGATCCGTCAGAATGTTAAGGACCGCGGAACGACTTTTTTATTTAGTTATGATAAAATGTCGTCTCCTAAGATGAGCGATGTTCGCAAGGCTCTGAGCGCTGTGGGCGCTAAAGTATATGTTTCTAAGAATCGCGTAGCGAAAAAGGCCTTAGAAGAGATCAAGTTTTCATCTCTTATCGGGGACGTGAAAAGTCAAGTCGCATTTGTTTGGAGCGACAAGGACTCTGTTGAGATCGCCAAAGTCCTTGTCAAGATCTCAAAAGCCAACGAAGCCGTTAACATCAGAGGTGGAGTTCTTGATGGCAAGACCGTCGCGCAGAATGATATCCAACGCTTATCCGATCTTCCTTCCCGTGATGTGCTGTTGACGATGTTGGCACAGAGTATCCAGTCGCCGCTATCCAGGCTGCTCAATGCTTTAAATGCCAATACGAGGGATTTAATATATATTTTAAAGCAGTTAAGCGATAAATCAGCCTCAGGCTCATCTGGCGATAAGTCTAGCTAAGTCTGAGATGCTTCAAATTCCACTTTTGTGGAAGTCAATGTGAATCGAAACAGGAGGAAAGTAAAATGTCAGAAACAGTCCAAGAAAAAGAAGAAATAAAGCTCTCACCGAAACTCGAAGAGGTGGTCAAGACCATTGAAGGCTTGACTGCGCTTGAGCTTTCTGACCTTGTCAAAGGTCTCGAGAAGAAGTTTGGGATCACCGCAGCAGCTCCCATGATGGGCATGCCCATGATGGCTGGCGCTGCCGGTGGAGCAGCCGCTGCTCCAGCTGAAGAAAAAACAACTTTTGATGTTGTTTTGAAAGAAGCCGGTGGGAACAAGATCGCTGTTATTAAGGAAGTCAGAGCTGCAACGAACTTAGGTCTAAAAGAAGCTAAGGACTTGGTTGAGGGTGCTCCGAAGACGGTTAAAGAGGGAATTGCCAAGGAAGAAGCTGAAGACTTAAAGAAAAAGTTGACCGCTGCTGGCGCTGTCGTTGAAGTTAAATAACACGATCTCTAACCAACTCTAAACAACTCAAAAGCCAAATATGAGAAAAAGAGAAATCCGGGACTTTAGCAAATTTAAGGATACATTTACCTTACCTAATTTGCTCGATGTCCAAGTCGTGTCTTATGACCACTTTCTGCAAAGGTTCGTAAAGCCGGAAGAGCGAAAGAATCAAGGGCTTGAGGAAGTTTTCCGCGAAACATTTCCTTTTGAAAGCTATGATGGCCAGGTGCGCATGGAGTACATCAGCTATCAGCTTGGGAAAGAAAAATATTCTTCTCGCGAATGCCAACGACGCAGCATGACCTATTCAGCCCCGCTTAAGGTTACTTTGCGCTTAGTGACTCCGGTTGAGATCAAAGAGCAGGAGGTTTACTTCGGCGATTTCCCTTTGATGACCGAGACAGGCACCTTTATCATTAATGGCGATGAGCGTGTCGTTGTATCGCAGATCCAGAGGCCGCCGGGTGTCTCGTTCGAGCAAGAGCCTCATCCAACGGGAAAGGTGATCTATCAAGGGCGTATCATTCCCTCTCGTGGCGCATGGTTCGAGATCAAATATGATCTTAATGATGTTTTATTAGCCTATGTAGATCGTCGTCGTAGTTTTCCCGCGACACAGATCTTGCGCATCATGGGTCTTTCCAGCGAAGAAGAAATGCAGAAACTTTTTGGCGAGGATTTTTCAAAGCTGAAGAATACACTAGAAAAGGACCATACGAAAACAAAGGAAGATGCGTTATTAGATTTTTATCGTAAAATGCGTCCAACGGAACCGGCAACGATCGAAGTTGCGGAAGCGTTGTTCTTTAGATTGTTCTTCGACATTCGCCGATATGAGTTGAGCAAAGTGGGACGCTATATTATCAATCGAAAACTCGGCATGAATGTCGATCTAGATAATCGTATTTTAGATCTGGCAACGGTCGCAGAAGTTATCAAGTATCTTTTCAAGCTTCGCGATGGGCAAGGGGAGATCGATGACATTGATCACTTAGGGAATCGACGGATCAAAACCGTTGGTGAACTCGTGCAAAACCAAGTCCGTATTGGCCTCGCCCGCATCGAACGCTCCATTAAGGAACGTTTGGTCGTTATGAATACATTTGAAAATCTGACCGCGCACCATTTGATCAATTCACGCTTGTTCTCAAGCCAAATCCAAGATTTTTTTGCCCGTAGCCAACTCTCTCAATTCTTAGACCAAGGAAACCCTCTCGCGGAAACAACGCACAAACGACGTCTTAGCGCTTTAGGTCCTGGCGGATTATCCCGTGAGCGCGCGGGATTTGAAGTCCGCGACGTTCATCCTACGCATTATGGCCGCGTTTGTCCGATCGAGACCCCTGAAGGTCCGAATATTGGTTTGATCGCATCCTTGACAAACTGTTCCCGTGTTAATGAATTAGGATTTATCGAAACGCCCTACCGCAAAGTAGAAGAAGGACGTGTCACGAATAAGATCGAATATTTAACAGCGGATATCGATCAAACGAAGTATATCGCGCAAGCGAGCACTCCTATTGATAAAGGTGGAAACTTCCTGGAAAAAGAGATTTCATGTCGTTATCGTGCAGATTTTCCTTATGTCAGCCCGAACAAGGTTGACTACATGGATGTATCTCCTAAGCAGCTTGTTTCGCCAGCAACATCCTTGATCCCGTTTTTAGAGCATGATGACGCGAATCGCGCGTTGATGGGCTCGAACATGCAGCGTCAAGCCGTTCCTTTGATGGATACGGAAGCTCCATACGTTGGTACCGGTATGGAGGAGGCAGTGGCACGTGATTCAGGCGCGGTTGTGATCGCGCGCGAGTCCGGCAAAGTCACGAAAGTTGATGCCCGCGAGATTGTCATTGGCAAGACCGTTTATCCCTTAAAGAATTTCTTACGTTCTAATGCGAATACTTGTCTTCATAATAAGCCGATCGTTAAGCTTGGTGATTATGTCCAGGCAGGCCAGGTCATTGCGGATGGGGTCGCCACCGAACGTGGAAAATTGGCGCTGGGGCGCAATATTCTTGTCGCGTTCATGCCATGGAGAGGTTATAACTTTGAAGACGCCATCATCCTGAATCAGCGTTTGGTCAAGGATGATGTTTTTACTTCCATCCATATTGAGCGTTTTGAGGTCGAAGCTCGTGAGACACGTTTGGGCAATGAAGAGATCACTCGTGACATTCCTAACGTTGGCGAAGAAGCTTTGAACGACCTGACTGAAGAAGGCATCATCCGTGTTGGCGCCGAAGTGAAAGCAGGCGACATTTTAGTTGGCAAGGTAACTCCCAAGAGCGAAAAAGAGTTGACACCGGAAGAACGCTTGTTGCGCGCTATTTTCGGCGAAAAAGCCGCAGACATCCGTGATACATCGCTCACGCTTCCTCCAGGGGAAGAGGGGGTTGTTGTTAACGTGGAAGTTTTTCAGCGTAGTGAGCGTGGCCGAAAGTCGAAAGAAGATAAAAAGAAAGAGCTGATTGAGATCGATAAGATCAAGCGTTATTACAAGCAAGAGATCGAATTTTTAAAAGAAGAAAAAGAGAAGCGATTGATGAAGATCCTCAAGGTTGATCGTAAAACCTTTGAGAAAATGACCGAGCGACAGATTCGCGAGACAGAAGAGGCCGGGGATGCGATGATCTATTTTAATGACCGTATCCAAGAGCTTTCTGATGAGCAAGAACACGAAATTGAGAAGGTAAAGTGCGGGGATGAGTTGCCTGCGGGCGTTCTCAAGCGTGTCATTGTCTACATTGCGACAAAGCGAAAGGTTTCTGAAGGGGATAAAATGGCAGGACGTCATGGTAACAAAGGCGTTGTGGCTCGCGTTTTGCCGGAAGAAGATATGCCATTCTTATCTAATGGAACACCAGTCGATATTATCCTTAATCCTTTAGGTGTTCCTTCGCGTATGAACGTTGGACAGCTTTTGGAGACACACCTTGGATGGGCTGCTCATGTTCTAGGGTTTGAATGTGAAACACCTGTTTTTAATGGTGCGAAAGAGTCTGAAATCTGCGCTTTGTTAAAAGAAGCTCAGCTTCCAGAAAATGGAAAGACTACCGTGCACGATGGATATACGGGTATGCCTTTTGATCAAAAGGTGACCGTTGGTTATATCTATATGATGAAACTTATTCATCTTGTCGATGAAAAGATCCATGCTCGCTCGATCGGTCCATATTCGCTGGTAACCCAACAGCCATTAGGTGGTAAGGCGCATTTTGGCGGCCAGAGGTTTGGTGAAATGGAAGTTTGGGCATTGGAAGCGTACGGTGCCGCTTACACATTGCAAGAAATGCTGACAGTTAAAAGCGATGACGTCGCTGGACGTAGCCGTATTTACGAAGCGATCGTTAAGGGTGAGCAGAAGTTGACCCCGGGAACCCCAGAGTCTTTCAATGTTCTCATGAAAGAATTGCAGGGTTTATGCTTAGATATCCGGATGCAGAGCTCTGAGCCTGTATCTGAAGATAAAAAAGAAGAGAAGAAGGAAAAATAAAACATGAGCCAAGAAAAAGTTTACGATCATATTGCGATCAAGCTTGCTTCGCCGGATATAATTCGTTCTTGGTCGAATGGCGAAGTCCGCAAGGCAGAGACGTTGAATTACCGCACCTTGAAACCAGAAAAAGATGGTTTGTTCTGCGAGAAGATCTTTGGCCCTGTCCGCGACTGGGAATGCAATTGCGGTAAATATAAGGGTATTAAATTCAAGGGCATCGTCTGCGACCGTTGTGGTGTTTTAGTAACCCGCTCTGCTGTCCGTCGTGAACGCATGGGACATATTGAGCTTGCATGCCCTGTAACGCATATCTGGTTTTACAAGGCTGTTCCCAGCCGCTTGTCGGCACTGCTACAGATCGGCCTCAAGGACCTTGAAAAGATCATTTACTATGAAGAATATGTGGTCGTTGATCCTGGCGACACTCAGCTGAAGCATAAGCAATTCTTGAATGAGGATAAATATCAAGAGTGTCTGGCAAAATACGGGGATTCTTTTAAGGCAAAGATCGGCGCTGAAGCCATTAAAGACCTTTTGAAACAAGTCAATCTCGACAAACTGTGTAAAGAGATCAGGGCAGACCTTGAAAAATCCTCACCCTTAGGCGCCAATGCTAAGAAGTTCGCCAAGACATTGAAGATCGCTGAAGACTTTAAAAAATCTGGTAATGCTGTAGATTGGATGGTCTTAGAATCCCTACCGGTCATTCCTCCAGATCTTAGGCCGTTAGTTCCGCTTGAAGGTGGACGTTTCGCGACATCCGACCTCAACGATCTTTATCGACGTGTTATTAATCGCAACAATCGTCTTAAGAAGCTTATTAATTTAAACGCTCCTGAGATCATCGTTCGCAATGAAAAGCGCATGCTTCAAGAAGCTGTGGACGCGCTCTTTGACAACGGACGCCATGGCAGGCCCGTTTTAGGATCTAGCAATCGTCCATTAAAATCATTGTCGGATATGTTAAAAGGCAAACAAGGCCGATTCCGCATGAATCTTTTGGGTAAGCGCGTGGATTATTCTGGCAGATCCGTTATTGTTGTTGGTCCCGAATTAAAATTGCACCAATGCGGCCTACCAAAGCGTATGGCGCTGGAACTCTTTGAACCGTTCATTATCCGCAAGCTTCGCGAGCGAGGTTTTGTGCACACGATCAAAGGTGCCAAGAGAATGGTCGAGAGGGCAAAGAATGAGGTTTGGGACATTCTGGATGAAGTGATCCAAGATCATCCTGTAATGCTAAACCGCGCTCCAACGCTTCACCGTTTGAGTATTCAAGCGTTTCAGCCTATTTTAGTGGAAGGCAAGGCGATTCAGCTTCATCCTTTGGTTTGCGCGGCGTTTAATGCTGATTTTGACGGTGACCAGATGGCTGTTCATGTTCCTTTATCTTTAGAGGCGCAGATGGAGTGCCGTCTTGAACTACTTTCAATTAATAATATTTTTTCTCCCGCAGATGGACGACCGCTTCTTTCTCCGACGCAGGATATTGTCTTAGGTCTTTATTATTTGACCAAGGACAAGCCAGGTGTTAAGGGCGAAGGAAGGCTTTTTGCGACGACCGAGGAGGCGAAGATCGCCTATTATGATGGGCTTGTTGGCCTGCATAGCCGCATCAAGCTTAGACTTGTTGATTGCAAAGTCTGGGGTGAAGAGAGCCCTTCCTTTGTTGTGTCACAGCGACAAGCGCTTGGCGAAGAAATGAAAGAAGAAAAAAAGAATCAGGTTATAGAAACAACGATTGGAAAGATTTTCCTGAACGATCTTTTGCCTAAAGGATTCGGTTTTGTCAATGAAACGCTCAATAAGAAAAAGATCGGAGCGGTCATTTCTGATTGCTATAAACGATTTGGGCAATATGCCACGACAATTCTTCTGGATGACCTGAAAGCGCTAGGATTCCGATCAGCAACAACCGCTGGTATTTCTATCAGTATCGCGGATATGACTGTTCCAGAAGAAAAACAAGTTTTGGTCAAGAATTCCCGACAAGAAGTTGCCAAGGTTGAAGATCAGTATCGCAAAGGTATCATCACTGCGCGCGAGCGTTACAACAAGATCATTGACGTTTGGACACACACAACTGAAGCGATCTCCGATCTTGTTTTTAAGGGCATGGACCCGTTCAATCCAGTGTTTATCATGGCAGACTCTGGCGCGCGAGGATCCCGCCTTCAGATCCGTCAGCTTTCCGGTATGCGTGGCTTGATGGCGAAACCTTCAGGCGAGATCATCGAGAATCCTATTACCGCAAGTTTCCGTGAAGGATTGACCGTTCTAGAGTATTTCATTTCAACTCACGGTGCGCGTAAAGGTTTGGCGGATACAGCGCTTAAGACAGCGGATGCGGGATACTTGACTCGACGATTGGTAGACGTTGCGCAAGAGATCGTAGTTGCGGAAGAAGATTGCGGGACCGTCAATGGTATTACGGTTTCAGCGATCATCGAAGGCGACGAAGTGGTTGTCAGTTTGAAAGAGCGCATTATCGGTCGCGTGGCGCTTGATAACATTGTCGATATTATCACGGATCAGCTTGTCGTTGAAGCGGGCCAGCAGATCACGGAAGAGAAAGCTGAGATCATTGAGCAGCTGGGTATTGAAAAGGTGCGTATTCGCAGCGTTTTGACTTGTGAATCTGAGCGAGGCGTTTGTGTTAAATGCTACGGTCGCAACCTGGCGACACAACGGCTCGTCGAACTCGGCGAAGCTGTCGGTTGTATTGCGGCGCAAAGTATTGGTGAGCCGGGTACGCAGTTGACGATGAGAACGTTCCACATCGGCGGTACAGCAAGCCGTGCGGTTGAACAATCGTTTTTGCGATCCAAGAATGATGGCGTTATCAAGTATCATGGTCTTCGTGTTGTTGAAAAAGGCAAGGAATATATTGTTTTAAACCGTAACGGTTCCGTTAGCATTAATGATGAATTTGGACGGGAGTTCGAGCGTTATCCTTTAGTGCAAGGTGCTGTTTTAAAATTTGTGGATGGGGCGCCGATCAAGAAAGGTGTTATTTTTGTCAACTGGGATCCATATACGATCCCGATCATTACGGAAGTTAAAGGTATCATCAACTTTGAAGACATCAAAGAAGATGTCACTATCCAGAACGAACAAAATCCGATCACGGGCGTTACTGAGCGCGTTGTTGTCGAACACAAACAAGAATTCCATCCTCAGATCATTGTTACAGATGAGAAGATGGAAGTTTTGGGTATCTATTCCATTCCTGTCGGAGCCCACATTCTTGTTCATGATAAAAAACAAGTTGGCGCAGGTGAGTTGCTTGCAAAGATCCCTCGCGCATCCGGCAAGACACGCGACATTACTGGTGGTTTGCCGCGCGTCGCTGAACTTTTTGAAGCTCGTCGTCCAAAAGAGCCGGCGATCATCAGCGAGATCGATGGGTTCGTTGAGTTTGGTGAGGACCGTAAGGGATCGCGCAAGATCATTATCCGTAGCCAAACAGGCATGACCAAGGAATACGTGCTACCGCATGGCAAACATCCCAATGTCTACAAAGGGGATCGCGTTTTTGCAGGTCAACAATTGACCGAAGGGCCGGTTGTTCCTCATGATATTTTGCGCGTTTCAGGCGATAAAGTTTTGCAGGAATATTTGCTTAACGAAGTTCAGGAGGTTTATCGTCTTCAGGGTGTGCGCATCAGCGATAAACATATCGAGTTGATCATCGGGCAGATGTTAAAGAAGGTCAAGATCGAAGAATCTGGTGATACGGATTTTCTCGTCGGACAACAAGTGGATAAAATCCTGTTCAAGAAGGCGAATGAGGCGGTCTTAAAGAAAAAAGGAAAACCAGCCTCTGCAACACCGCTGTTATTGGGCATTACAAAGGTTTCTTTGTCGACGGAAAGTTTTATTTCTGCCGCGAGTTTCCAGGAGACGACAAGGGTCTTGACAGACGCAGCAACTTCTGGTAAAGTGGACTTTTTACGTGGCCTGAAAGAGAACGTTATTGTAGGTCATTTGATTCCCGCAGGGACAGGTTTTAAAGAATATAAAAATATAGAAATGGTAAAATATGCCGACGATCTCTCAGTTAATACGAAAGAGCCGGAATCTCAAAAGCAAGAAGAGTAAATCTCCGGCGCTCACGAACTGCCCGCAACGGCGAGGCGTTTGTTTGCAAGTGAAGACCATGACGCCAAAGAAGCCAAATTCGGCGTTACGAAAAATAGCCAGAGTTCGCTTGTCAAACAAGATGGAAGTTACATCATATATTCCTGGCGAAGGACATAATTTGCAGGAACATTCGATCGTCCTTGTTCGCGGCGGTCGCGTCAAAGATTTACCGGGTGTCCGCTATCATATTGTTCGCGGAACATTGGATACGACCGGCGTTAAAGACCGTAAACGATCACGGTCAAAGTATGGATCAAAGCGAGATAAATAATGAGAAGACGAAGAGCTAATAAGCGTGCTGCACCTTCTGACGCAAAATATAACGATCAACTGATCGGCACTTTTATCGGTATTGTCATGATCGAAGGAAAGAAGACGTTGGCTGAACGGATTGTTTATGGGGCGTTAGATATCCTTAAAAAGAAAACAGGCGAAGAAGATGTTGTTAAAACTTTTGCTAAAGCGATCGATAATGTTCGTCCACGACAAATGGTAAAGTCACGTCGTGTCGGTGGCTCGACCTATCAGATCCCTATGGAGGTTCTGCCTCTTAAGGGTAATACGATTTCCCTTCGATGGATTCGCGATTTCGCCCGCTCCAAAAAAGGAAAACCCATGGAAATAAAGCTCGCGGACGAATTATTTGCAGCTTTTAAGAATGAAGGGCCCGCAGTAAAAAAACGAGACGAAACCCACAAAATGGCAGAGGCCAACCAGGCTTTTGCTCATCTAAGATGGTAGAAATATAAAAAATGGCAGACATCCCCTTAAGTAAAGTAAGAAATATTGGTATTATTGCACATATTGATGCTGGCAAAACGACCACCACCGAGCGTATCCTTTTTTATGCGGGCGTTATTCATAAGATGGGAACTGTTGACGAGGGTAACGCGACGACTGACTGGATGGAGCTAGAGCAAGAACGCGGCATTACGATCACCTCAGCGAACACGACGTGTTTTTGGCGAGATTGCAAGGTGAATATTATCGATACTCCCGGTCACGTCGATTTTACTGTTGAAGTTGAGCGGTCGTTGAAAGTGCTGGACGGTGCGGTTGTCGTTTTGTGCGCTACCAGCGGAGTTCAGCCGCAAACCGAAACTGTTTGGCGCCAGGCTGATCGCTACAGCGTTCCACGCATTACGTTTATCAATAAGATGGATCGCTTAGGGGTAAATTTTGATAACGTTCTCGATCAAATGTACGATCGTTTAGGAGCTAATGCTGCTGCGATATACTTTCCCGTTGGATCAGAAGATAATTTTAGCGATATTGTGGATATCGTTAACCAGCAATTGATCGTTTATGAAGATGATCAGGGGATGAAATTTAAACTTCAAGAAGTTCCAGCCGATCTTAAGGAAAGACTTGCGAAATATCGCAAAACATTGATCGAAAAGATCGCTGAAGTAGATGATGTCTTAATGGAAAAATTCCTAGAGGAGAAAGAACCAACGGTGGATGAGATCCGCCAGGCGATCCGACGCGCCGTTCTAAAAGGTGTGTTTGTCCCAGTCCTGTGCGGTGCCTCTCTTCGCAACCGCGGTGTTCAAATGGTTCTAGATGCAGTTGCAGATTATTTGCCATCGCCGATCGACGTTCCGCCTGTTAAAGGGACGACTCCAAAAACAGGAGAAGTTGTAACGCGTCAAGCTTCTGATAGTGAAAAACTTGTTGCTTTAACATTCAAGATCGCTATGGATCAGTATGTTGGTAAATTATTTTTTACTCGTATTTACTCAGGAAAGATCGTTTCCGGGACCCAAATCTATAATTCTTCTCAGCAGGTCCGTGAAAAAATTTCTAAGATCGTTTTGATGCATGCGAACAAGCAGGAGATCGTTTCACAAGTTGGCGCGGGAGAGATCGTCGCGCTGGTTGGCTTGAAAGAAACAAAATCCGGTGATACCTTGTGTGATGAAAGCGCGCCGATAATCCTAGAGAGCACGAGAGTCCCAGAGCCCGTTGTTTCGATGTCTCTGGAACCATTAACGAAAGCAGATCAAGACAAGATGGGCTTAACTCTTAAGAAATTTCTGGATGAGGATCCATCTTTTCGTTGCCGCTACGACAAGGAGACCGGCGAGACGATCGTTTCTGGTATGGGTGAGTTGCATTTGGAGATCATCATCGAGCGCATGAAACGTGAATTCGGGCTTGAGACAAAGGTTGGCCGTCCCCAAGTTGCTTATAAAGAAACGATCAAACAAAAGGTTACGGGTGTTACCGGTAAGCACATTTCTCAGTCTGGTGGCCGTGGTCAATACGGTCACGTCATCATCGACGTTGAGCCTCAAGAAGAAAAAGGAAAGGGCGTTGTCTTTGTTGATAAGATCAAGGGTGGCGCGATCCCGCGTGAGTTTATTAAGCCTGTTGAAGAAGGCATCCGAACGGCAGCCTTGACCGGTATTTTAGGTGGTTATCCTGTTGATGATATTATCGTCACGCTTGTTGACGGTTCTTATCATGATGTTGATTCTAGCGAATTGGCATTCCAATTAGCCGCAAAGAATGCTTTATATGATGCTTTGCGTAAAGGTCATTCCATTTTCTTAGAGCCTATCATGGATGTGGAAGTTGTTGCCCCTGAGCAGTTCATGGGCACTATCGTAGGTGATCTGAACACACGAAGAGCAAAGATTGCCGAAATGGGGAATCGTGGCATGCTAAAGACAACACGATGTGAAGTCCCTCTCGCCGAAATGTTCAATTACGCCGGCGCGATCCGCTCTTTATCACAAGGACGTGCTACATTTTCAATGGAGCCCGCATTTTATGCGGAAGTTCCTGCTTTTGTAGCCGAGAAAATACAGGGAAAGACTAAAAAAGCATAATTGAAAGAAAATTTTAACCGGAGGAAACGAACATGGCAAAAGGAAAATTTATCAGGAGTAAACCTCACTTAAACATCGGAACGATTGGTCATGTTGATCATGGAAAGACGACCTTAAGCGCCGCTATCACAACTGTTTTGGCGAAAAAAGGCTTTGCTGAGGCGAGAAGCTTTGATTCGATCGATAATGCTCCTGAAGAAAAAGAGCGTGGCGTTACTATCAACATTTCTCATCTTGAGTATGAAACGGAAAAGCGTCACTATGCGCACATCGATTGCCCTGGTCACGCGGACTATATCAAAAATATGATCACTGGTGCCGCGCAGATGGATGGTGCTATTCTTGTCGTCTCCGCAGCAGATGGTGCTATGCCTCAGACTCGCGAGCACATTCTTTTGGCTCGCCAAGTGAATGTTCCTCGTATTGTTGTTTTCATGAATAAGTGTGACCAAGTTGAAGATAAAGAACTTTTAGATCTTGTGGAAATGGAACTTCGAGATCTTTTGACAAAATATAAGTTCGATGGAGATAAGACGCCGATCATTAAGGGAAGCGCTTTGGATGCGTTGACCAATTCTGATGATGCGGCTAAAACACAGCCGATCATGGATCTAATGAAGGCGGTTGATGAATTCATTCCAGAACCACAACGTGATCTAGACAAACCATTCTCAATGGCCGTAGAAGATGTCTTCTCGATATCTGGCCGTGGAACTGTTGCAACAGGCCGTGTTGAGCGTGGTATCGTCAAGGTTGGTGAAGAATTAGACATTGTTGGTCTTCGTCCTGATGTTCAAAAGACGGTTGTGACTGGCGTTGAAATGTTCCGTAAAGAGCTTGACCAAGGGCAGGCAGGTGATAACCTTGGCCTTCTTTTACGCGGTGTTGATAAGAACACGATCGAAAGAGGTATGGTTCTCGCTAAGCCAGGATCGATCACACCACATACAAAGTTTAAGGCAAGCGTTTACGTCTTAAGCAAGGAAGAAGGTGGACGACATACCCCATTTTTCAATGGATATCGCCCTCAGTTTTATTTTAGAACAACCGATGTTACCGGAACAGCCAATTTGCCAAAAGGTGTTGAAATGGCGATGCCAGGTGACAACGTGGAATTGGAGATCGAATTGATCACGCCTGTCGCCATGGAAAAAGAACTTCGCTTTGCTATCCGCGAAGGTGGTAGGACCGTTGGTGCTGGTGTTATTTCTGAGATCCTAAAATAAGAGAATATATGCAAAAAATCAGAATCAAACTCAAAGCATACGATCATCGGCTCATTGATCAATCAACGCAAGAGATCGTCGAGACAGCAAAGCGTACGGGAGCACGGGTCGTTGGACCTATTCCTTTGCCGACCAAGAAGGAATTGTACACGGTATTACGCTCTACGTTTATCGATAAGAAATCACGTGAGCAATTTGGAATCGCTACGCATAAGCGTCTGATCGATCTGTTAGACCCGACAGCGAAAACCGTTGAAGCATTGCGCAAGCTTAATTTACCTGCTAGCGTTGATGTGGAGATCAAGCAATAAGGGCAAGGAGAAGACAGCAACATGGTTCGTGGATTATTGGGAAAAAAATTAGGCATGACACAGATCTTTGATAAAGATGGGAATATTATTCCTGTCACGGTTATCGAAGCAGGGCCATGTTGTGTTCTTGGATTGCAAGAGACGCCAAAAAAGAAGATAAAGCTGGGCTTTGGAGACGGTGTCGAATCAAGAATGAAAAGATCTGAATTAGGATTTTTTAAAAAGAACGGGATCAAACCCTTAAAGCTTGTTCGTGAGTTTGAGGCTGAAGATGTGAAAGATTGTCAAGTCGGACAGTTCATTAAGGCTGATCTATTCCGACCAGGCGATTTTGTGGATGTTACCGGGACGTCTATTGGAAAAGGATTCCAAGGCGGCATGAAGCGCTGGGGATGGGGAGGCGGTCCTGGCGGACACGGCTCTATGCATCACCGTCGCATTGGGTCAGTTTCTTCTTCCACGGAACCATCTCGTGTCTGGAAAGGGCGTACAATGCCTGGGCATATGGGGATGGATCGCGTTACAGTGCAAGGGCTACGCGTCATGGATGTTGACGTTGAAAAGAATTTGCTGATTGTCAAGGGAGCTGTTCCAGGACATAAGCGTGCTTATTTGATGATCAATAGATCAAAGAAGAAAGCCTTTAAATCATTAGACGAAAAGAAAGCGGCGGCAGCTGTTTCACGCAATCCGCTTAAGCAAAGGAAGCAAAAAGCAAAGGGTAAAGCATAATGCCAGTCTGTGATGTTTATGATCTTCAAGGGAAGAAAGTTGATGAGCTAAAGCTTCCTGAAGGTATTTTTGATAGCGTGGTCAATGTCCATGCGCTGCATCAAGCGATTATGATGTATCAAGCCAATCTCCGCCAAGGGAATGCTTCCACGAAGGAGCGAGCTGAAGTTTCAGGTGGAGGCAAGAAGCCTTGGCGACAGAAAGGAACGGGACGCGCGCGTGCAGGGTCTTCCCGATCACCTTTGTGGCATGGAGGCGGAACAACTTTTGGGCCTCATCCAAAAGATTTTACTTATCAAGTCCCGCGCAAGGTTAAGATTGCCGCGCTGGGCGCAAGCCTGAACTCAAAATTTAAGGAAAATGATCTGTGCTGTGTCGAACAGTTGAAGACAAGCTCAGATAAGACAAAAGATTTTGTAAAGATCTTAAAGAATTTAAAGTTGACTGGGAAGATCATTGCCGTTGTTGAATCGATTGATGAAAAGGTTTTTCGCGTCTCCCGCAACATTGCCTCCTTGCGAATGGTTCGCTCTTGCGATGTGACGGCTCATGATATTTTGCAGAACAAGAAGTTGTTGATTACAAAATCCGCTTTTAAGGATTTGCTAAAACGGATCCAATAATTCATTTTTAAAGCAATACGATAGAGAATACCAGAGAAAGCTTGTTAATATGGCCAATAGTTACGATAAAGTAAAAACATTGATCCGCACTGAAAAAGGAACAGCCTTAGAAGAGGACAGGAAGTATCTTTTTGAGGTGGATCGTCGGGCGACAAAGGTTGAGATCCGTAAAGCGGTTGAAGAGATCTACAAGGTTAAAGTTCACAGCGTTCATACCTGTATTGTTCCTGGGAAGAAAAAGCGTGTTCGACAGATCTTAGGACGCGTGCCAGACTGGAAAAAGGCTATTGTGACACTCCACGAAGGCCACAAAATTGAGGTGACTTAATGGGACTGAAGAAATTTCGCCCCACAACAAATGCGTTGCGCCATACTGTGTTGTCTGATTTTGCTGAGATCACTAAGTCAAGACCAGAGAAGTCGTTATTAACACCTCTGCATAGTTCGGGCGGGCGTAATAGCTATGGCCGCATTACAATGCGTTTTCGTGGCGGTGGACATAAGCGTATGTACCGGTTGGTTGATTTCAAGCGTGATCGCATTGATGCTGTCGCAAAAGTGTTGGCGATCGAATACGATCCAAACCGATCCTCACGGATTGCGCTGATCGAGTATCCAGATAAAGTAAGGTCCTATATCATCGCTCCACTTGAATTAAAGGTTGGGGATACGGTGATCAGCACGTTTGATCCAGACGCAGAGATCAAACCAGGCAACTGTATGCCGATCGCTAATATTCCTTTAGGAACGGCGATCCATAATATTGAACTGCAGCCAGGGCAAGGTGGTCAGATCGTTCGATCCGCCGGGACTGCGGCGCAGATCATGGCAAAAGAAGGATCGGAAGCGCATATTCGTTTGCCTTCTAGCGAAGTCCGCAAGATCAGGACAACCTGTCGTGCGACCATTGGTCAGATCGGGAATGTAGAGCATGAATCTATTTCGATCGGTAAAGCAGGGCGCTCGCGATGGCTTGGTCGACGCGGCAAGGTGCGCGGCGTAGCGATGAACCCTGTTGATCATCCCCATGGCGGCGGTGAAGGTAAAGCACCTCAAGGAAATCCTCATCCAGTAACACCTTGGGGCAAACCGACAAAGGGTTATAAAACACGACAAAAAAGGAAGTATTCGGACAAGGATATTGTTCGAAGACGTAAAAAAGGAAATTAATAGAATATGGCACGCTCGATCAGCAAGGGTCCATTTATCGATGACCATCTTTTGAAAAAGATTGAAAAGATGCAAAAAACCGGTCAAAAACAAGTCATCAAGACTTGGTCTCGTCGCTCAACGATCTCGCCGGATTTCGTAGGTTATACGATCGCTGTCCATGATGGGCGTAAGCATGTTCCGGTTTTTGTTACTGAGAATATGGTAGGGTATAAACTTGGTTATTTTGCTCCGACACGTCTTTTCAAGAAGCATGGCGGCGTGAAGGCTAAAAAACACCAGATAAAACTTAAAAGGTAACCGTTCATGATCGCATCAGCTAAGGGAAGATTTATCCGTATCGCGCCAGCCAAGGTTCGACAAGTAATTGACCTTGTCCGCGGTAAAGATGTTAAAGTGGCTTCTGTTATTTTGCAGCAAGTCAACAAAGGTTCACGGGATCGCATAGTGAAATTATTGAATTCCGCGATCAGCAATGCCAAGCAAAAAGGATTGACGGAAGATCAGCTTTTTGTTTCAAAGATCTTTGCGGATGTCGGCCCGTCTTGGAAGCGTTACCGTGCCGCCTCCTTTGGCCGGGCAACGCCATTGATCAAACGAACAACCCATTTAACCATTGAACTTGATTTAAAAACGAAATAGAGAGGAACACCGTGGGGCAGAAGGTTAGTCCAATTGCATTAAGGATCGGATATATTAAAGACTGGAAAAGCCGATGGTTTGCCGATAAAAAAGATTTCGCGCAAAACATCATTGAAGATAATAAGATCCGTACTTATATCCGGAAAAAGTTCGCGCATGCGTCGGTTTCTCACGTTGATATTGAGCGCCTTGGCGGTCAAGTGAAAGTAAAGATCGCTTCTGCTCGTCCGGGCGTCATTATCGGTCGTCGAGGTGCGGACATTGACAAGCTGAAAGAAGAGCTTGGGAAACTAACCACTAAAGAACTTGCGATCGACATTCAAGAGATCAAAAATCCAGCGGTTAATGCGAATTTGATCGCGCAAAGCGTCGCGTTACAGCTCGAAAAGCGTATTGCATTCCGTCGCGCAATGAAACGTGCGGTTGAGCAAGCCCTAGCTTCTGGAGCAAAGGGGATCAAGATCAGCTGTGCTGGCCGTTTAGGTGGCGCTGAGATGTCCCGACGGGAGACATATAAAGAAGGCAAGCTTCCTCTTCAGACCTTTCGTGCGGACATTGATTATGGGTTCGCAGAAGCCTTGACTACGTATGGGATTTTGGGCGTGAAAGCATGGGTTTATCATGGAGATGCAGTTCTTGATAAATCGGGGGATGATAAAGACAGCAAAGAGTCTCATGCGGAGAAAAAAGTAGAGGCAGCAAAGACAGCCGAGACAGAAAAGAAGGATTAATCGATTATGTTGTTACCAAAGAAAGTTAAATATCGAAAGATGCAAAAAGGCAAGGTTCGCGGTTTGGCGACGCGAGGTTCCATGCTTGCATTTGGAGAATACGGCCTAAAGGCCCTTGATAACGGCTTGTTAAGATCAAATCATATTGAGGCGGCCCGCGTTTTGATCGCTCGTAAAATGAAGGGTTCCGGCAAGCTTTGGATCAATGTTTTCCCTGCGAAACCTGTTACGAAGAAGCCTGCGGAAACCCGCCAGGGAAAAGGCAAGGGAGATTTGGACCATTGGGTTTGTCCTATTCATCGAGGACGGATCCTATTCGAAATGGGGGGCGTACCAGAAGAATTTGCTAAGACGATTTTTCGTCTTGTTGCTTTTAAGATGCCCGTGAGAACAAAGTTCATTACGCGATCTGGCGCAGCGTAATAATCAAAGGTTAACGTATGAAGATAAAAGAATTAAGAGCCTTAGACAATACCGATTTGCTTCAAAAAGAAGTAGCTTTCAAAAAAGAGTTATTCGATCTGAACTATCAGCGTAAATTTGGCAAGATCGAGAAGCCAGCGCGTTTTGGTAAGCTACGACGTAATATCGCTCGCATTCAAACGATTTTAAGGGAAAGAAAGTCCAAATGACAGAACGTATTAATAGACGAAGAAAGCTTTTAGGGGCCGTGGTAAGCGACAAGATGAACAAAACACGTGTCGTTTCCGTCGCATGGCGATCTAAGCATTCAAAATATGGAAAACAAGTAAAGCATTCTGTGAAGTATAAGGCGCATGATGAAAATAATAGCGCTAAGATGGGTGATACTGTTGAGATCATGGAATCGAGACCTATCTCCAAAGATAAGCGCTGGGTTATTACCAACATTATTAAAAAAGAAGCTGAAAAATGATTTTATTGAAAACTATTCTTGATGTGGCAGACAACACAGGCGCGCGCAAAGCCTCCTTCATTGGAGTCTTGAGAGCGCGTGGGCGCCGTTTTGCGAAGATCGGAGAGATGATCCGCGTTAACATTAAAGAAGCAGCCCCTAACGCGGCCGTCAAAAAAGGAACTGTTGTGAAGGCGATCGTTGTTCGCCAAAAGTTCCCATTACGCCGCATCGATGGGACCTATGTCCGGTTTGATTCTAACGCGGTTGTGATCGTTGATGATGCTGGCAACCCAAAAGGGACACGCGTCTTTGGTCCTGTGGCTCGTGAATTGAGAAACTTAGATTATATGAAGATCATTTCTTTAGCTCCTGAGGTCGTGTAACATGATGAAAATCAGAAAAAATGATACTGTGCAAATTATTACAGGCAAAGATAAGGGAAAAAAAGGAAAAGTGTTGCATGTTTTTCCTGATTTGGGTAAAGCCATTGTTGAGAACATCAACTTGATCAAGAAAGCGCAGCGCAAGACACAAACAGATCCTAAGGGAGGAATCGTTGAGGTTGAAGCAGCCATTTCGCTTAGCAATCTGATGCTTGTCTGCAAGCAGTGCAACAAGGCGTCACGCACAAAAGTTTCTGTGCTAAAAGATGGGACAAAGAGTCGTGAATGCAAACAATGTGGAGCAACGAATTAAGATGAAAGCTAGATTAGCTGAAAAACTGCAGAAAGAAGTTCTTCCAGCAGTTCAGGAAAAGTTTGGCGTCAAAAATATCATGGCTGTACCGCGCCTTCAGAAGATTGTCGTTAATATGGGCGTGGGTGAAGCGGTCGCTGATATCAATATTCTTGAGACAGCCGTTAAGGATCTAACAGCTATTACAGGTCAAAAACCGATCGTTCGTAAAGCGCGTAAAGCTATTTCGAACTTTAAGCTGCGAGAGAATGCCCCTGTAGGATGCAAGGTTACCTTGCGAGGCGACAAGATGTATGAATTCCTTGATCGCCTAGTTAATATCGCCTTGCCGCGTATTCGCGATTTTAATGGTGTTTCTCGTAAGTCGTTTGACAAGGGAGGCAATTACACCTTAGGGTTAAGCGAGCAGACGATTTTTCCAGAGATCCCAACGGATCAGATTCCGCGTCCACAAGGAATGGATATTTCTTTTGTCTTTAATCATGGCCCCGAAGAGCAGACATTTGAGATCTTAAGCCTCTTGGGAATGCCGTTCAGGAAGAGATAAAATTATGGCACGAAAATCATTGATATTAAAAGCAGCAAAAAAACCAAAGTTTAGCGCACGCCAGCACAATCGTTGCCGTTTATGTGGACGACCAAAAGGATTCTTAAGACGGTTTGGCGTATGCCGTATTTGTTTTCGAGAACTGGCTTGGAAGGGTGAGATCCCGGGCGTTAAAAAAGCCAGCTGGTAACAAGAAAGGTAGGAAAGATGTCAGTATCAGATCCAATCGCCGACGCTTTGACATGTATCCGCAATGCCATTCAGGCATCGAAGGAAACTGTCGATATCCCTGCGTCTAAACTCGTTGAAAAGATTTTATCTATCTTTAAGAAGCGTGGGTATGTTGAAGATGTGCGCCTTCTTAAAGATAGCGCACAAGGTACCTTAAAGGTGTACTTAAGGTATGGCAAAGGGAAAAAAGCTGCTGTTTTAGGGTTAAAGAGGATTTCGAAACCGGGTTTACGTGTCTACGCAACTCGCGATCGACTTCCTAGAGTATTAAACGGACTTGGCACAGCTGTTCTTTCGACATCCAAAGGTGTTCTGGATGACAAAGAGGCTCGTGAATTAAAGGTGGGCGGAGAAGTTCTCTGCTATATCTGGTAAAATCTATGTCAAGAATCGGAAAGAAATCAGTCAGTATTCCAAAGGGAGTTAAGCTCTCCTTTAACAACGGGACAGTTCTTGTTGAAGGGCCTAAGGGGAAATTAAGCCTTCCTATTCCTTCCAGCATTACTGTTGAAACAAAAGATGACAAGGTCCTCGTTGATCGCAAGTCCAATGATAAGCAATCAAGAGCGAATCACGGAACGATCCGTTCTCGGCTCCTTGGAATGATCAAAGGCGTTACCGATGGTCACAAAAAGAAGCTTGAGATCCATGGTCTTGGCTTCCGCGCTCAAGTGCAAGGTCAGAAGATCACTTTCAATCTTGGCTTTAGCCATCCTGTTGTTTTCGACATTCCCGCGGACGTTAAGGTCAAGGCGCCTAGCCCTAGCGAGATCGAGTTAGAAAGCTTTGATAACGTCCAGCTTGGAAATGTGGCGGCGAGCATCCGTCGCATTAAGCCGCCGGAGCCATATAAAGGAAAAGGTATCCGTTATTCCGGTGAAGTCGTTAAGCGTAAACAAGGAAAGACAGTTACAAAATAACCTATGATCAATACTCGAGAACAAAAACGCATCTACCGTCATAATCGTATTCGCGCGAAGGTCGTTGGCACAACAGAACGCCCACGCCTTTGTATTCATCGTAGTCTTAGCAATATTTCAGTTGCGTTGATCGATGATTCTGCGCAAAAGACATTAATAAGCATGTCTACACTTAATAAGGATTTAAGGAAAAAACTAAAGAGTGGCGGCAATGTTGAAGCAGCCTCAGTATTAGGCGAAGCTTTTGCAGCCAAGGTCCTTGAAAAAGGAATAAAAAAAGTATGTTTTGACCGTGGCGGTTGCTTGTATCATGGGCGGGTGAAAGCCTTGGCCGATGCGGTGCGTAAAGGTGGAGTGGAATTTTAATGACAAACGAAAATCATTCTCAAGAAAAAGAGCAGAGCCAAGAAAACCTTTCTAAGCAAGTTAATGAGGCTAGTCCAGTGAATCCTGCTGGCGCTGCCACAGGGAATCCTGCTGCCGCCGCGACAAAGCCTGCTGGCGAAGATGATGAATTTCATGCAGCTCCGGACCAAAAGCGAAAGCGTTGGCCAGCCAAGGTAGCTCCTGTACGTAAGCATGAAGATTCTGGATTCATCGAGAAAGTCATCACGATCAACCGTGTCACAAAAGTTACCAAAGGTGGCAAGAAGTTAGGATTCAGCGCCTTGGTCGTAGTTGGTGACGGAAAAGGTAAGGTAGGATTTTGTTTGGATAAGGCCCGTGAGGTTTCGCTTGCGATCCAGAAATCCCTGCGCATCGCTAAGCGCAATATGATCAACATTCCGGTTGTGAAAGGGACGATCCCTCATGAGATCATTGGCCGATGCGGTGGCGCGCGTGTATTGTTGAAGCCTGCGTTCGAGGGAACTGGCGTTATTGCGGCAGGACCTGTTCGGGCTGTTTGCGATGCCTGCGGCATCCGCAATATTCTTAGTAAATGCCATCGTTCGAACAATCCAATTAATGTCGTTAAAGCAACGATCGATGCTCTAACACATCTAAAAACAATCGAGACAACAGAAGAGAAAGAAAATGTTCCTGCATGAATTAAAACCTCCCAAGGGATCGAATAAGCGTAAAAAACCTGTTGGTCGAGGCCAAGGATCAGGCAGCGGCAAGACCTCTGGGCGCGGCAGCAAGGGCCAGAAGTCACGTTCCGGTCGCGCTGTTATCCATGGACTTGAAGGCGGACAGATGCCACTTATTCGTCGCTTGCCCAAATTTGGTTTTCGACGTAAGAATCCTGTGATCTATCAAATTGTCAACATTGAAGGCCTTGGAAAGTTTAAAGATAATGATATTGTGACCCCAGTCGTATTAAAAGAACGGGGTTTGGTCAAGAGTGCTTATAAAGTGGTCAAGATCTTAGGCGTTGGCGACATCAAGAAACCTCTGACGGTCCAGGCACACAGTTTTTCTAAATCCGCTGAAGAAAAGATCAAAAAAGCCGGCGGAAAAATCGAAATCATAAAGAAAACGATCTAATCAATAATGCTGCAAGCGTTTGCGAATTGCTTTCGGATCCCAGACCTAAAAAAGAAGATTCTTTTTACGTTGGGGATCATTGTCCTGTACCGATTGGGTTGTCATGTTCCAACCCCAGGGGTTAATGGATCTGTTTTAGCAGAATTTTTCCGTCGTATCAATGAAACATCCGGCGGAGGAACGATCTTTGGCATGATGAATATGTTCTCTGGAGGCGCCTTAGAGCAGATGACCGTTTTTTCTTTAGGGATCATGCCGTATATCTCTAGCTCGATCATTATGCAACTTCTAACAGCTGTTATTCCGGCTTTAGAGAAGCTTTCTAAAGAGGGCCAGGCAGGATACCAGAAGATCAATCAGTATACGCGTTATGGCACTCTTGGATTATGCTTGATCCAGTCTTATTTTATCGCGCTATGGCTTGAAAGCCCTCAGGCTTTTCAGGGTTTGCAAGTTGTTAATAATCCAGGATTCGGTTTTCGATTTACGACCATGTTCACGCTTTCCTGCGGAACAATGCTATTGATGTGGCTGGGAGAGCAGATCCAGGAAAGGGGGATCGGGCAGGGAATATCTATTATCATTGCGGCGGGTATCTTGTCGCGTATCCCTGACGCTGTTCGAGCCCTGATCATTCTTTTATCCCCAAAGACAGCTGCGATGCGCCAGATACAACCCTTTACGCTTGTAATGATGATCGCTTTCTTGATCGGCGTTATTTTGTCCATCACCTTGATCACGCAAGGCCAGCGACGCATCCCTGTGCAGTACGCAAGGCGTATCGTTGGACGTAAAGTTTATGGCGGGCAAAGTACTTATATTCCTTTAAAGGTGGATACGGCCGGGATCATCGCGATCATTTTTGCTCAATCGATCCTTTTGTTTCCAGCAACAATGGCGAGCTTTATTCCCAATCAAGGATTGCAGACGTTTGCGAACATGTTTTTACGGGGCCACTTCGTGTATTATTTTCTTTACGGGCTTTTGATCATTTTCTTTTGTTATTTTTATACTGCGATCGTTTTTAATCCTGTTGATGTGGCTGATAATATGAAAAAACATGGCGGTTTTATTCCTGGCGTGAGGCCCGGAGCCCCAACTGCGGAATTCTTAGATTTTGTCATGACGCGTATCACGCTTGCGGGAGCTTTCTTTATGTGCGCGATTGCCGTTATGCCCGATGCAATCATGGCAGCCTTTAAGGTTCCATATTTGGTAGCATCATTCTTTGGAGGAACCAGTATTCTTATCGTTGTCGGTGTTATGCTGGATACCGTTAAGCAGATGGAATCACAACTTTTGATGCGCCATTATGATGGATTTATGAAGGCGGGTCATATTCGAGGTCGAAGATGAGGTTGATCTTGTTGGGAGCACCTGGGGCTGGCAAGGGAACACAGGCCAAGCTTCTTGAAAAACAACTTCATGTAAAGCATATCTCCATGGGCGACATCTTGCGCGAGGAAATGAAAAATAATACCGCGCTTGGCCAAGAAGTAAAAAAGTACGTTGAAAGCGGTGGTTTAGTTCCTGACGAGGTTGTGACTAAGATCATTGAAAATCGTTTTCAGGATCCTTCGATCGCTCAAGCAGGCTATTTGCTTGATGGTTTTCCGCGAACAGCAAAACAAGCCGAAGATCTCGATGTCATTTTAACTCGGATCAATCAGCCTGTTGATTATGTGGTTTATATGGAAGTTGATTCAGAAGTTGTGATCCAGCGTTTGACAGGCCGCCGTGTTTGTCGGAGTTGCGCAGCTTTGTATCATGTCAAGAACATGCCTTCAAAGCAAGAAGGTATTTGTGATGCCTGTCAAGGCGAGCTTTATCAGCGGCCGGATGACAATGAAGAGACGATCAGAAAACGTATCAATGTCTATTTAGAAAGCACGACGCCCATCATCGATTATTATAAAAAGAAGGGCACGTTGCTAACGGTCGATGGCAATACAGACGCAGAAAAGCTTAGGGATGAATTGCTGACGATCTTTAAAGAAGACGGTAAAATTGATACCTCTAAAAACAAAAAGTGAAATTGATGCTATGCGCAAAGCCGGAAAGGCTTTAGCGAAGATTGTTTGTTCTCTGAGAAGTTCTTTGAAAATAGGTTTAACGACATTCGATATCAATTGTCTTGCTGAAGATTTGATCAACAAAAAAGGCGCTGTCGCGGCTTTTAAGGGCTACCGCGGGTATCCGGCGGCTATCTGTACGTCCTTTAACGAGGAAGTCGTCCATGGTATCCCGAGCCAGCGCAAGATCAAAGAAGGGGATATCCTAAGCATTGATGTTGGTTTGATCGTCGATGGTTGGTTCTCGGATATGGCATTTTCTGTGGGTTTTGGCGAGTTAGATGATAGCCATAAGAAACTCCTTGAGGTGACCGAAAGATCGCTTTATCAAGGCATCCAGCAGATGGCTTGCGGTAATTATCTTTCTGATATAGGATTTGCCATCCAGAGCTATGTCGAGCCTTTTGGTTTTTCAGTTGTTCGTGATTTTGTTGGACATGGGATCGGGAGGGCTTTGCATGAAGACCCTGAGGTCCCAAACTTCGGACTCCCAAGATCAGGACCTATATTAAAAGAAGGTATGGTCTTTGCCGTTGAGCCCATGGTCAACAAAGGAGCCGCAAGGACAAGAATTCTGGATGACCACTGGACAGTCGTTACCTATGATGGACAACCTTCTGCTCATTTTGAGCATACGGTTGCGATCACTTCTCAGGGGCCAGAAATTTTGACACAGGTATAAATAATGGCAAAAGAAGATCTTATTGAAGTTGAAGGGGTTATTAAAGAAGCGCTTCCAAACGCGATGTTCCAGGTTGAGCTAGAGAATGGACATCGAGTTTTGGCGCATATTTCCGGAAAAATGCGAGTACATTTTATCCGTCTTTTACCGGGTGATAAGGTCAAAGTAGAGCTATCACCATATGATCTAACCAGAGGACGTATTACCTATAGGACGTTATAATATGAAAGTTAAATCTTCCGTTAAAAGAATTTGTAGCAAGTGTAAGATTGTCCGACGCAAGAACGTGGTTCGGGTGATCTGTTCTAATTCAAAACACAAACAGAGACAGGGATAATATCTATGCCAAGAATTTTAGGTGTTGATCTTCCGAAAGAAAAACGAATTGAGGCGGCTTTGCCTTATCTTTACGGCATTGGACGCAAGAACTGCCTAAAGATCTTAGCGCAAGCCCAGGTCGATAAAGATAAGCGCGCCAAAGACCTCAGTGAAGAGGAAGTATCAAAGATCACGGCCATCATTCAGCGAGATTATCGCATTGAAGGTGATTTACGCCGAGAGGTGTCGCAAAATATTAAAAGGCTTATTGATATCGGCGCTTATCGTGGATATCGTCACAAACGAGGCCTTCCGGCTCGCGGCCAAAGGACAAAAACGAACGCGAGAACACGCAAGGGTAAGAAGAAAATCATTATGGCTGCGCCAACAGCTGTAGCCAAATAATTCACTAAGGAGATTGCATGACGACGCAACAACCATCAGCACAGCCTCCCGCTCAACCATCGGCGGCTAAAGAGGTCAAGGCAAAATCAAAAAAGAAAATGCTTCGCGGCGTTACCGCTGGTGAGATCCATATCCAAGCGAGTTTTAACAATACGATCATCGCTGTTACTGATACGAAAGGTAATGTGCTTGTTTGGTCAAGCCCAGGACATATGGGGTTCAAAGGTTCAAAGAAGTCAACCCCTTTTGCTGCCCAGATCGCGGCAGCGGATGCGGCCAAAAAGGCTAAAGACATGGGGCTAGAGACTGTTGAAGTTTTCGTCAAAGGTCCGGGCGCTGGTCGTGAGTCTGCGATCCGGGCTGTTGCAGCTGCAGGCATTAAAGTGCTATCCATCAGAGATATTACACCGGTACCCCATAATGGTTGCCGTCCGCGTAAAAAGCGACGGGTTTAAGGCAAGAGGAGAAATTCATGGCAAAAGATTTGCAAGCATATTGTCCAAAATGTCGAAGAGAGGGACAAAAACTTTTTTTAAAAGGCGCTCGCTGTTTCACGCATAAATGCGCTTTGACAAGGCGTGAATACGCGCCAGGTCAGCATGGCGCCAAGCGGACCAAGTTGTCAAACTTTGGCCTTCAGATGCGTGAGAAGCAGAAGCTTAAGAGAATGTATGGCATGCTGGAGAGGCAATTCCGTATTTATTTCTCTAAAGCCGCACGGGCCAAAGGCGTTACAGGCCACACGTTACTTCAGCTTTTAGAGAGACGTCTCGACAATGTTGTTTATCAGATGGGTTTTGCCGCGTCACGGCGCCAAGCGAGGCAACTTGTGAGTCACGGTTACGCTTGGGTCAATAATCGTCGCGTGAACATCTCATCGTTTCTTGTGAAAAAGGATGATGAGGTGCAATTACGTTTTCAGAAGAAAGGCGAGAAGCTGATCAAGGAAAACATTGAAGCAGGAAAAGCGCGCAACATCCCAGCTTGGCTGGCCATTGATCTGCAGCAATACAAGGCAAAGATCGTGCGTTTGCCTGTTCGTGAAGATATACAGGTCCCGATCAACGAGCAGCTGATCGTTGAACTTTATTCTCGATAATCGAAATATTTCGAATATTCATTAACGGTAGGAGGAGTGCACATGGGTGTCAAATGGAGAGATTTCCAAATGCCAAAACGACTCGAATGCGATGAGTCGAGCTATACTGCAACATACGGCAAATTTATCGCGGAACCCTTTGAGCGTGGATATGGCGTGACACTGGGTAATTCCTTAAGACGCATTTTGCTTTCTTCTCTTGAAGGAAGCGCCGTGACTGCGATCCGCATCGAGGGTGTCCAGCATGAGTTCTCAACGATGCCGGGCGTTATGGAAGCCGTGACAGACATTATTCTTAATGTCAAACAGCTGATCCTTCGTTCGCACTCTAAGGTGGCAAAGACCGTTTATATCAAAGCAGATAAAAAAGGCCCGATTTACGCGAAAGATATTATTCGTGACGAAACTGTCGAGGTCTTGAATCCTGACCTTTTGGTCGCGACGTTGACCCAGGATGTGAAATTCAATATGGAGCTTGAAGTGTCGCGCGGACGCGGCTACGTTCCTTCTGAATCGAACAAAAAGGAAGGATCGCCAATGAACACTATCGTTGTCGATTCTATCTTTACTCCGATCGTGAAGGTCAATTTTTCAGTTGAGAACACGCGTGTCGGCCAACAAACAGATTATGATAAATTGATCTTAGAGATATGGACTAACGGTGGTGTGAACCCTAAAGAGGCATTGCTGTATGGGGCTAATATTTTACAACGCCATTTGGATGTGTTCGTTAGCTATGGTCAGTTGCCAGAAGAAGAGGAAGAAGAGGAAGAGATCTCCGCTGAGGAGAAAGCTCTTTATGAAAAATTACGTTTGCCGATCTCTGAACTGGAACTTTCTGTTCGAAGCTCCAATTGCTTACGTGAATCAAACATCAAGACGATCGCAGATCTGGTTCGCAAGAGTGAAGCGGAGCTTTTAGGCTTCCGCAACTTCGGCAAGAAGTCTCTTACTGAGATCGACGAGATCCTGAAAGCCATGGGTCTTGAGCTAGGCATGAAAATTGACGCAAAAAAACTTAGACAAAAGGAAGCATAAGAGTCTATGAGACACGGAAAATCTGGAAAAGCCTTTGGGCGCAGAACAATGTGGCGTGCTGCAACGGTCCGCGATATCGCGAAGTCCGTTCTGATTCATCAGCGCATTCAGACGACGGAATCTCGCGCTAAGGAAGCTCGCAAGCTCGTTGATCGCATCATCACAATGGGTAAGGAAGGAACGCTCGCTGCTAAGCGCCGGGCCTTTGCGATCCTTTGTGATCATAAACTCGTTAGCCGTCTTTTTAATGAGATCGCGAAGCAATTTAAAGATCGTGCTGGAGGATACACCCGCATTATTCGTTTAGGAGTTAATCGTCGTGGAGATAATGCCAGCCTTGTTCTTTTAGAACTAACGGAAAAGATCGCTAAAGAAACCGTTAAACCTTCAGACAAAAAGACATCAAAGGATAAAAAAGAGCCTTTCGCCACAGACGCAGTCATTCGCGAAGAGGTCAAAGATAAGGACGCTGTCGATCCCAAGAAGAAAGAAAGTCATCGTGATAAAAAAGATGACAAGAAGACACCAAGGGTCGCCAGAGAAAAGTCCGTGAAACCTGCTTCTGGTGTTATTAAGAATATATTCCGCAATAAGAAACCCGAATAGGAATATTTATGCCTGTTTCTTTCCGTGCGAAGAATACGGTTGGGTCAACAACCTTAGCGATCACAGCTAGGGCTAAAGAATTGAAAGCCCAGGGGCATGATGTGGTGAGCTTTGCTGCTGGTGAGCCCGATTTTGACACGCCAGATTTTATTAAGAAAGCCGCGATCGATGCCATCCAAAATGGCCTGACCAAGTACACTCCTAGCAGTGGTACGATCGAGCTTCGACAAGCTATCGCCAATAAATTTCAGCGCGATAATCAGCTCAGCTACAATCCTAAGGATCAGATCGTTGTTTCCTGCGGAGCCAAACATTCGCTTTATACGCTCATGCAGGCACTCGTTGACGCGGGAGATGAGGTCTTGATACCCGCTCCTTTTTGGGTGAGTTATCCAGAAATGGTCAAGCTTGCCGGGGCCACGCCTAAGATCCTAGAAACTTGTGAAAAAACAAAATTTAAGATCACGGCTCGCCAGCTCGAAGAAAATATTTCTCCAAGTACAAAAGTCCTTATTATTAATTCTCCTTCCAATCCGACGGGGACTGTTTATACGCGCAAAGAGCTTGAGTCCATTGCGGCAGTCTGCGTGAAGCGTAATATCGTTGTGGTCAGCGATGAGATCTACGAGAAATTATGCTACGCGAATGAACCATTTGTTTCTATAGGATCATTGGGTAAGGATATTTATAACCTAACGGTGACCGTGAATGGTGTCTCTAAAGCTTATGCCATGACTGGATGGCGGATTGGTTATCTGGGCGCCTCCAAAGAGATCGCCCAGAGTGTCGCTAAGATCCAAGATCATTCCACGTCCAATCCAACATCGATCAGCCAGGCCGCTGCCTTGGCAGCTTTAAATGCGGATGAAAGTACTCTGAACGCGATGAAGGAAGAGTTCCGAAAAAGAAGGGATTTTATTGTTAAGTGTTTAGATCAGATACCCCAGATCGATTATATCTATCCTGAGGGAGCCTTTTATGTTTTTTGTAATATCAGCAAGACCGGGTTAGATTCTGATACTATCGCTAAGAAAGTGCTTGATGAAAAGGATGTCGCCTGCATCCCGGGCTCAAGTTTCGGCGCCGATGACTATATTCGCTTGGGCTTTGCGACGTCGATGGAACGTATTGAAGAGGGCACAAGACGACTTGCGGAATGGTTCCAAAACAATCAAAGAGGATGACCTTATGACAAAACCTGTAGATATCCGCGATTTATTGATCTTGACAAGTGAGCGCAATGCGTCTGATCTGCATTTAACAGACGATACCCCTCCAGTCTTACGTATCAACGGTCAGCTATCACTTGTGAAGCAAGATCCCATGGATCGTGATTTTTTAAAGAAAATGATCTACAGTCTCCTTACTGATGACCAAAAAGAGCAATTCGAAAAGAAGTTAGAGCTAGATTTTTCTATCGCACTTCCAGGTGTAGACCGTTTTCGCGCGAATGTGCATATGCAGCGAGGATCTGTTGAGATCGCTTTGCGCCGCATTCCCTTATTCCTGCCGTCTATCGAAGAGCTGGGGCTTCCGAATGCTGTACGTGATTTTGCCCTCAAGAAAGATGGGCTTGTCCTTGTCACGGGCCCAACCGGAATGGGAAAGACGACAACATTGGCAGCCATGATCGATCTGATCAATAATCAGAAGGCGAACTTGATCATTTGCATTGAGGATCCTATTGAGTATATTCACTACAACAAGAAATCTATCATTAAACAGCGCGAAGTCTTCAGCGATACACATTCTTTTTCTGAGGCCTTAAAACGCTGTTTGCGCCAAGATCCTGATGTTATTGTAGTTGGAGAAATGCGCGATCTCGAAACGATCTCGACGGCCTTAACAGCTGCTGAGACAGGACACCTTGTATTGGCAACGTTGCATACCCCTGACGCTCCCCAGACGATCGAACGCATCGTAGACGTTTTTCCTCCTCATCAGCAGGAGCAAGTGAAGATCCAGCTTTCTTCCTGTCTAGCAGGAGTCGTTTCGCAGAGACTTCTTCCGCGCAAAGATGGCACAGGAAGGATCCTGGCTTCTGAAGTCATGGTAGCAACGCCAGGGATCCGTCATTTGATCCGAGAGCAAGCCATCGAGCAGCTTCCAACAGCCATCCAGACAGGCCATCGCTATGGCATGAAGACCATGGATAAATCTCTTCAAGAGCTATATCAGGCCGGTATTATTTCCTACGAAGAAGCGGTTAATAACGCAAAGAATCCCGAAGAATTTCAGCGTCTCGTTCAGTAATGAAGGATGTTTATGAGTTATAAAGTGACATTGCTTCCAGGTGATGGTATTGGCCCAGAAGTTGCGTGGGCGATGCGTCGGTGTATTGATACCACAGGCGTCCGTATTGACTGGGAAGAGCAAGCGGTTGGAGAGCCTGCTATCAAGCAATACGGCACACCTCTTCCTCCGCAAGCCATTGAATCCGTTAGGCGTAACAAGGTTGCCATTAAAGGACCTATCGTTACTCCCGTCGGGACTGGGTTCCGCTCTGTCAATGTTCAGTTGCGGCAAGAGTTGGACCTTTTTGCTTGTGTTCGTCCCGCAAAATACTTTGAAGGATCCCAGGGTAAGGATAAAGCCTTGGACCTTGTTATTTTTCGGGAAAACACGGAAGATCTCTATATGGGAGTCGAGTTCGAGAAAGGGAGCCAGAATGCTTTGCATTTGATCCAAGAGATCAACAATTTGCAACCCAAGAAGATCCGTCAAGATTCCGCCATTTCGATCAAGCCAATTTCTATTTACGCGTCAGAGCGCATTATTCGTTTTGCATTTGATTATGCCGTTAAGCATGGGCGCAAGAAAGTGACCCTCGTACATAAAGCGAACATTATGAAGTTTACTGATGGGCTTTTTTTGCAGACAGGTCGCGCGATCGCGCAAGAATACGCAGGACGTGTTGCTTTTGAAGATGTGATCGTTGATAATATGACGATGCAGCTCGTGCAGAGAGCTTCTAACTTTGATGTTTTGGTCTTGCCTAATTTATACGGCGATATTATTTCGGATCTTTGCGCTGGCTTGGCTGGAGGGTTAGGCGTCGCCCCAGGCGCCAACATCGGGGATACTGTCGCCTTATTTGAACCTGTCCATGGTTCTGCTCCGAAATATACTGGAAAAAATAAGGTCAACCCGACAGCGACCATTCTCTCTGGAGCATTGATGCTTGATCATTTAGGGGAGACGGCTGCCGCTCAAAAACTTGAGCGCGCTGTGCGAGAAGTCATCAAGGAGGGCCGATTCGTCACCTATGACCTGAAGCCTAACCGTGATGATCCTTCAGCCGTCGGTACCCAAGAGATGGCGGACGCGATCTGCCAAAAGCTGAAATCATTTTGATCTCACTGAAACCCTGTTCCAAGAATTTGTTGCCCAATTTTTGATCCGTTTATGCAGTGTCATATCATAGATCTAGGGCTCATAGATTTCCTCTCTGCCTATCACATCCAACAGCAAACTGTTCGCAAGGTCCTTGATGAACGTATCCCTACTGTTATCCTTTGCGAGCACAGGCCTGTCTTTACCTTGGGTCGCTTAGCGCGGGAAGGTGGGTCGTTATTAGACCCGGGATCGATCCGTCAGCAAGGCATTGATATCCTGCGAACGGACCGAGGAGGGGATGTGACGTTCCACGGGCCTGGACAGTTGATCGCCTATCCTATTTTCTTTCTTAAAGAGCCTTTGCGCGACCTAAAAAGATTTCTTTATAAACTCGAGGATGTCGTTATTGATTTATTGAAATATTTTGGTATAGTGGCTAATAGACTTAACGGCTATACAGGCGTTTTTGTCAGAGAAAAAAAGATCGCCTCAATAGGGATCGGAGTTAAGAAGTGGGTTACGTATCACGGGATCGGTCTGAACGTCAGCACAGACTTGAGTCCTTTCTCTTTGGTCAAGCCGTGCGGCCTTGATGTGACCATGACCTCCATTGCTCGCGAGCTTAAGGCTGATGCTTCAATGGACTTGGTTAAGCAAGAGATCCTTGATCAGCTGGCTAAAAAGTTTGACCTGAAAATGATGGATATCTGCCATGACAAAAGAAATTAAAGTGCCTTTTCTGGGCGACGGTATCGACAAAGTGACCATTGCCGAATGGCATTACAAGCCAGAGGATGTTGTGTCTCAGGGAGAAGACTTTTTTGAGCTTGAGGCGGATAAAGCTTTGTTCAATGTGCCTTGTGAAAAAAAATGTATCTTAAGAACAATTTTAGTGCCAGCTGGCCAAGAAGCGTCCATTGGTCAGGCTGTCGCCATCGTTGAGGACCTGTGAGCAATCATCCAAGAGTTCTTTTGATGCATATTACGCGCACTTCGGGACATCACCGCGCGACAGTCGCGATCGAAAATGCGCTGAGGATCATTCGTCCTGATGTCGAAACGATGAACATTAACGGATTCGCCTATGTCTATCCTGTGCTGGAGAAGATCGCTAATGCTATCTACATGAATATTATCAAGCGGCGCCCCAAGATATGGGAATATCTTTATGATAACCCTCGCGTGATCAAAAAAACAGGGACCATAAAGAAAATCCTCAACAATTCTCGCCACGCCAGATTGGCAAAACTTTTCAAGAAGTTCAATCCCGAAGTCGTCATTTGTTCCCAGGCTTTTCCTTGCGGGATGGTCGGGGATTTTAAAAAACGCTATAAGTATCCCGTTAAATTGATCGGCGTCCTGACAGATTTCGCGCCACATCACTACTGGGTTCATGGGGAAGTTGATTATTATATCGTTCCGACCCAAGAGGCAGCTTATCGTCTTGTGCAAGAAGGTATCAGCAAAGAGCGTATTAAAGTTTATGGTATTCCCGCTGACCCTAAGTTCGCTTCTTCAGCAGATAAAGCGCGTGTCGCAGGATCTTTAGGGCTTGATCTAGATACTCCGGTCATCCTTGTGATGGGCGGAGGCCATGGCCTGGGGCCTATTAAGACGATCGTAAAAGCGTTGGCACAACTCAAGAATCCTTTTCAGCTTATCATTTTGACCGGCATTAACAAAAAGACATTGAAGATCATCAAGATGATAAAGTTTCCGCATGGACAAAAAGTTATGCCGTTATCATATGTTGATAATGTGCATGAGTTGATGGAGATAGCGAGTTTCGTGATCACTAAGCCAGGGGGCATGACAACTGCTGAATGTCTTGTTAAAGGATTGCCTATGGTCATTGTTAATCCTATTCCAGGACAGGAAGCACGCAATACCGAGCTATTGCTTAAGAAAGGCGTTGCCGTTCAAGTTAACGATCTTGCAGCGATCGGCGATAGCGTTCGCAGGCTTTTAGAATCGCCTGAAAGGCTTCATGACATGCGTCAATCTGCCAAGGCGCATGGCAAGCCGAATGCCGCTATTGACATCGCGAAACTTGCACTTGAATCATGATCCAGTATTATCTTTATAAGCTTGGACAGTTCCTCGTACAGAATCTTCCGCTGCGATTAAGTTATCAGGTCGCGGGTTTTCTTTCGGATATCCATTATTATCTTTCTGCGCGTGACAGGCGATGCGTTAAGAATAATTTGCGAGTCATTCTTCCGGCTCCGGTTGCTGATGATGAATTAGCGAGGCTTTCGCGGCAGGTTTTCAGGGATTTCGCGAAATATCTGATCGATTTTTTTTATGTTACAGGAAAAATTGACAAAGCGTATATCGAAAAGAACGTAGTGATTAAGAATTTAGAATACTTACCGCAAGTTCTCAAGAAGGGCAAGGGTGCTATAGTCTTAACGGCGCACGTCGGGAATTGGGAGCTGGGAGGATTTATCATCAGCCGTTTGGGATATCCTTTGATTGCGGTTGCCTTGCCGCACAAAGAGCGTTCTGTGAACAATCTTTTTAACGAGCAGCGTCAATCGCAAGGCCTGACCATTGTCCCAAACAACGTTGCGATCCGTGAATGTATTCGTGGCCTACGGGGTAACCGCCTGGTCGCTTTGCTGGGAGATAGGGATTTTAACGCCACTGGGGAGATCATGGACTTTTTTGGAAAGAAAACACGTATCCCTAAAGGACCAGCCGCGTTCGCTTTAAAGACAGGGGCCGCGATCATTCCAGCGTTCCTTACGCGTGAAGAAAATGATCATTTCACGTTAACGATCGAACCACCGATCTATCCCCCTGAAAGCCCAACAGAACAAACAGAAAAAGAAATTTTACGGGAATGTGTCAAGATCATTGAAGGCGCTATTCGCCGGAATCCCACACAATGGTATATGTTCCAGAAATTTTGGATCGACTAATATGAAAATATGCATCATCATCCCCGTCTTTAATGAATCGCGCGCGATCGGACGTATTGTCGAGCAGGTGAAAGGTCGCGGATGGGATGTGGTCGTTATTGACGATGGCTCAGTGGATCATTCGGGGGATATCGCTCGAGAGAAAGGCGCGGTAGTGATCACGCATCCCTGCAAACAGGGTAAAGGGCTTTCGCTTAGGGACGGATTTGCGCATGCTGTCGGACGTGGTTTTGATGGTGTGATCGCCATGGACGGAGATGGACAGCACGCGATCGAGGATGTTGACGTGTTCCTGCGTAAGGCTCAAGAATACCCGGATTCTGTGATCAGCGGAAACCGCATGTCTAATTGTCGCCGTATGCCTTGGTTACGTTTTCTCGTCAATCATTTTATGTCATGGACCATTTCATTGCTTTGCGGCCAGAAAGTCCCAGATTCTCAGTGTGGATTCCGCTACATCGGGATCGATGTTTTAAGATCCATGACGTTGCAGTCCGCAGAATTTGAGATCGAGACAGAGGTCCTCATTCAAGCCAGTCGTCATGGATTTAAGATCCACGCTGTTCCTATCCAAACGATCTACCGCGATGAATTAAGCAAGATCAATCCTTTCCGCGACACGCTTCGTTTTCTGCGCTACATCATTAAGGAGTTGTTGGCCTCTGGGCCTAAGCGATAGGTCTTGAAATCTATGGAAAATAGGATCTTTACTTATACCCTGATCGTTTCACTTCTTATTCATATTGGCGTTCTGTGGAACATGTCATATGCGCAGATGCGGCTTAAGGCGAAGACCGTCAAGATGATCGAGGTTGTTTATCCTGGGATCAAGTTAGAAAAAAAGATTCCGGACACTACGCCTGCACCTGTGAAGGGGATGAAGGTCGATCTTTTGCAGGCAGCTAAGGCTTCTTTGCAGGAGCAAAAGAGTATTTCATCTTTTATGAAAGACATGTCTAAACTGTCTGATGATTTTCTGCATCAAGGACAAAAAGCCAAGGTCGTTAACCAGAAACCTCAAAAAAGAAAAGTAAGCGTCCCTGCCGTAGAGGCCCAGCAGATCAACAATCCCGTTTACATTAACTATTATCAAATTGTCCGCAGCCGTATTCGGGACCGTGCATATGCCAATTATGAAAGATTTGAGTCAGGAGAAGTATATCTGACCTTTATGCTTGATTCGCAAGGCTCGCTTAAGCGGATCAAGATCATCGAAGAGAGAACCCGCGCTAATCAGTATTTGCGGCAGATCAGTATGCGCAGCATTGAAGAATCAAATCCATTCCCTCCATTTCCATCGGACCTGCAGTATCCGGAATTATCTTTTAATGTTATCATTTCTTACGAGGTCGAGTAAGTTTTGGCGGTTTTGTTGACATAATATATAAGCGATGTTATTCTACATGCTATGGATCAGACGAATGTTTTTGCGCAAGAAAACTCTCAGCCCCCAACATTAGATTTTTTTGGGTATATCGCCAGTTTAGCCTTTCAGGCTATGGTTTTCTTAGGAGAGATCGAAAATCCCCTCAGCGGAAAGAAAGAAAAGAACCTGGAGCAGGCGAAACTGCTGATCGATACCCTCATTTTGCTACGAGATAAGACCAAGGGCAATGTTTCACAGGCAGAAGAAGGGCTCTTGGACTCTTCTATCTATGAGTTACAACTGAAATATGTTAAAGATGTTCCAGAAAAGACGTAAGGAGTAATGAACGAAGAATTTCTTGATGCGCTTGCTTGTCCTGGCTGTCAGGATCAGTTGACGATGAGAGAGGATAAGCTACAGTGCAACAAGTGCCAGAAAGAATATAGCTTTAATCAAGATATTGTGGCGTTAATGCCTAGTCAGAAAATTAGCAAACAAAAGGATGGTTTTTATGAAAAAGATACTTGTGATCCACGGACCTAATCTTGATCTTCTGGGGATGCGTGAGACAAATGTTTATGGAAAAATGACATTAGATGAGATCAATCGAATGCTTCAGGAATTTGCTAAGGAAAATAAGGTAAGCCTCGAGATCGTTCAGACGAATCATGAGGGGGAGATCGTTGATACTATTGGCAAAGCTCCTGCTCAGGGTTTTGAGGCTGTGCTCATTAATCCTGCCGCGTATACTCACACAAGCGTGGCTATTCGCGATGCGATTGCCGCCATTAACCTTCCAGCTGTTGAGATCCATCTGTCGAATATCTATTCCAGAGAGGAATTCCGTCAAACATCGCTTATTTCAGCAGTGTGCAGAGGGCAGATCTGCGGATTCGGTCCCTATAGCTATGTTTTAGGCCTCCAAGCAATATTAGAGTCTATTAAGAATTGAACGCTTCCCTCCAGAAATTAAGGCTTTCTTTCGCCAAATATTCAATTGACGCTTTTCTTGTCACAGACGATGTGAATATCAGGTATCTAACAGGCTATCCCTGTCAGGAGTCGTGGCTTTTGATCTTGCCTCGACATGTCTATTATCTGACGGACAGCCGCTACAGCCTGGATGCCAGGCGTCATTTTGGCCGCATCAATGTGGTTGAATGTAAAAAGAGCGCTTTTGATTCTGTGGCAGATCTGGTATCCAAGAGGAAAGTGCATTCTTTGGGTTTCGATGAACGCCATCTTGTTGTTGTCTCGTTTCGCAGGCTCAAGAAGGCCTTGACCCGTAAAGTTAGGTTGATCGGTACGCAAGGGCTTATTGAAAATATCAGGGCTGTTAAGCGGGAGAATGAGGTCGCCGCGATCAGAAAAGCCCTTTGTTTTCATAATGAATGCTATCAATATCTTAAAACGATCATTCGCCCGGGTCAAGCAGAACACCAGATCCTAGAAAAGCTTGAGCGTTTTGTCCTCAGGCACCAGCAGATCTTTTCTTTTCCACCCATCATAGCTTCAGGTCCGAATTCTTGTCTTCCGCACGCACGTATTTCGGATCGAAAGATCAAAAAGAATGACCTTGTTCTCGTCGATATGGGGATAGAGGTCAATGGCTATAAGTCTGACTTGACACGTATGTTCTTTTTGGGTAAAATACCGCATCTTGTGAGGGAAGTTTGCGAAGCTGTCGCTCAGGCGCAGCGTTTAGCGATCGCCCAGATCAAGCCAGGGGTTCTCGCCAAGGATGTAGACAGTTGTGCGCGAAACTTCCTGAAGGAAAAGAAGTTAGGTGCGTATTTTAGCCATTCTCTTGGGCACGGTATAGGGTTGGAAGTGCATGAAAAGCCGGGATTGTCTCCTCGCAGCCCTTCCGTTTTAGAAAAAGGAATGGTGTTGACCGTTGAACCCGGAGTATATATCCCAGGTCGATTTGGTGTCCGTATCGAAGACATGGTCCTTGTGACTTCTCAGGGAGCCAAGGTTTTAAGTGGTTTAATATAAATATAAATATTTAAAGAAATAATAAAATGGCAATCACGATCAACGAAATCACCGCAGGTTTAGGCCTTCGCGTTGATGGCAATATTTATGTTGTTAATGAGTATAGTCATGTAAAGCCTGGAAAAGGTAGCGCTTTTGTTCGCGTGCGTCTTCGTAACCTGAAAACCAATCTTGTTATCGAGCGGACATTTAAAAGTTCTGAACGATTGGATGAAGTTTTCCTGGAAGAACGCTATTTTCAATATCTTTATAAGTCAGGCACTGATTTGCATTTCATGGACCAAACAACCTATGAAGAAGTCGCTGTTACACAGGATCTTATCGGTAACGATATTAAATATCTTCAGGATAATCTTGTTGTGAAGGGTCTTTTGTATGAAGGGCGCATCCAGAAGGTCGAGCTCCCTAATTTTATTGAGGCGCAAGTAGTTGAAACCGAACCAGGCCTCAAAGGAGATTCAGCCCGCTCAGGAACAAAGCCAGCGAAGATCGACTCGGGCGCTGATGTTCAAGTGCCTTTATTTGTTGAGTCAGGGGAATGGATCAAGGTTGACACAAGAAACGGTGTTTATGTCGAGAGGATACGAAAATGAATTTGAAAGAGATCAAAGAAATCGTCACTCTGATGAATGAGAATGACCTCATGGAAGTCGAGGTCGAACGGGAAGGGTCAAAACTGAAGATCAAAAAAGGTCCTTTAGGGGCCCCTGTTGTTATGTCTTCACCCGCGGTAGAATATCGTCCTTCCGTAGCAGCCCCTGTCCCGGCGTCAAATCAGACCCCAGAAGTTGTGAGGCCAGAAGCCCCTTCAGGAAAAGGCCTTAAAGAGATCAAAGCTCCTATGGTCGGGACGTTTTATCGCGCCCCATCGCCGGACGCTCCGTCTTTTGTGGATGTTGGGCAGGTCATTGAAGTCGGCCAGGTTGTGTGTATCCTTGAAGCCATGAAGCTTATGAACGAGATCAAGTCTGATGTTCGCGGAAAAGTCGTTGATATTAAAGTCGACAATGCTGAGCCTGTTGAATTTGGCACAGTGTTGTTCGTGATCGAGCCGGTCTAATCATATGTTCTCAAAGATCCTTATAGCTAACCGAGGGGAGATCGCTCTTCGCATCATACGCGCATGTAAAGAGCTTGGCATTGCTACGGTCGCTGTCTATTCCGAAGCTGATCGTACTTCACTTCATGTGCAGTTCGCTGATGAGGCTGTGTGTATCGGTCGCGCGGCCAGCAAAGAAAGCTATCTTAATATTCCCGCCATTATTTCAGCAGCTGAGATCACTAATGTCGAGGCCATTCATCCTGGGTATGGCTTTTTAGCTGAAAATCCTCATTTTGCGGAGATCTGCGAATCATGCCATATCGCTTTTATCGGGCCTACGCCTGAGGCGATGCGCTCCATGGGAGATAAAGTGACCGCAAGAACCGTGATGGTCAAGGCTGGCCTTCCAGTCACGCCAGGCGGTGAGTCGATCATTAAGAGTAAAGATGAAGCCCTGAAACTCGCGAAAAAGATCAAATATCCTGTGATTATTAAGGCAACAGCGGGCGGTGGGGGCAAAGGTATGCGGGTCTGTCATAATGATGTGACCTTGGTTAGCTCTCTGACTATGGCCCAGCGAGAAGCGGAAGCAAGCTTTGGGAACCCTGATGTTTATATCGAGAAATATATTACCAATCCGCGTCATATTGAGATCCAGATCCTAGCCGATCATCATGGCAATATTATTCATCTTGGTGAGAGGGATTGCAGTATTCAGAGGCGTCATCAAAAACTTTTGGAGGAGGCTCCTTCGCCTGCGCTAAGCGCCTCATTACGTAAGAAAATGGGAGAGCTCGCGGTCCGTGGGGCTAAAGCAGTAAACTATCGCGGTGCTGGAACCATAGAGTTTTTGCTTGACGGAGATGGGTCCTTTTATTTTATGGAAATGAACACCCGTGTTCAAGTCGAGCATCCTGTGACCGAGATGATCACAGGTGTTGACATTGTTAAAGAACAAATTCGCGTTGCCTCAGGCGAAAAGCTTAAGATCAAGCAGGAGGACGTTAAGATCCAGGGAGCAGCTATTGAATGCCGCATCAACGCGGAAGACCCTGCCAATAATTTTATGCCTTGCCCTGGGAAGGTTGAAGAACTGAATCTTCCTGGAGGCCCAGGCGTTAGAGTGGACACGCATATTTATCAGAATTATGTGATCAGCCCATTCTATGATTCAATGGTCGCCAAGCTTATTGTGCATGCCAAAACCCGAACAGAAGCCATTAAGATCATGATGCGCGCGCTTGATGAGTTTTATGTTGCGCCTATCAAGACAACTATCAACTTTCATAAGCAAATACTTCAGCATCCGTTATTCCTGGAAGGCAATGTCAACACTCACTTTCTTGAGCATTTAATAAAGCCAGACCACGAAATTCCAAAATAATCCTATCTAATAAGGAGACATCCTGATGCGCGAAGAGCAAAAAATCGATTACGGGTCCATCCATATTCATAAAAGAGCTCTGGCCGATATCGTAGCATCTGTCGTGCAAGAAACAGAAGGCATGTCTTTGGCGGCGGATCATCTAGGCCAGCGATTCCTTAAGTTGTTCGCCCCTCAAAAGAATTTTGCGATCGATGTTAAGATCGATCGTGATAACGAGGTTAGCGTTGAGGCGAGAGTGTGCGCCCGCTTAGGCATCAATATTCCAGAAGCATCACGTTATTTGCAAGAAGCCATTCGTGATACCGTTGAAAGGATGACGGATATTCAACTCAAAGACATCCATATTAATATTCAAGGCATCAAAGGAGGGATCGAGCAATGAGAGTCCTAACACATATCGCGATGTTCTTTTATTTAGCCATCATTACATTTGTTGCGGCGGTGGCTGTTTCATTTGCGGTTCATCGCATTAAGTTCGAAGAATTGACTTATTTTTTGAATATTGCCTACCAGAGTAGGAATATTTGTATCGCGATCATTATTGTCAGCGTGACAGCTGTTCTTGTTGGTTTTTTGTTTTCTCGTATTATTTTAGGGGTGCAACAAAAAGAGCGTACTATTGCTTTTGAAAATCCGTCAGGACGTGTCACGATCTCGCTGGTGGCACTGGAAGATATGATCAAAAGAACTGTCTTGCGGGTTTCAGAGGTCAAAGAGGTAAGATCATCCGTGAGAGCGACTAAAAAAGGCATTGACGTGACATGTCGGCTTGTTCTTAAGGCAGAAAGCAATATTCCTGACATGACATCACGCATCCAAGACTTGGTAAAAAGCCGCATTCAAGAGATCCTTGGCCTCGAAGAAAATGTGATCGTCAGGATCCATATCACCAAGATCATGACGCAATCTGAAAAAGATTCTTCTGGCTCTGAATCTGACCGAAAGGATTTTTCTGATATGAGCGTTCCATTCAAAGGATACCGCAAATAACATCACAGGAGCATTGATATGCGAAAGATTGGTATCCTAACCGGTGGAGCAGATTGTCCTGGGCTCAATTCTGTGATCCGTGCTGTTGTGCGTAAAGGTATTCAAGAAGGTTATGTCGTCACTGGCATCAAGAATGGATGGCTTGGACTGATCGACAATGATATGAAGGTCATTGATCCCAAGGCAATTTCTGGTATTCTTGATCGTGGTGGAACGATTTTGGGGACAAGTCGTATCAATCCTTTGGACGATCCCGAGCAGATACGAAAGATTGCTGAGAATTATAAGCGTAGCGGCATTGATGCCATGATCGTCATTGGGGGAGAAGAAACACTGCGCGTTGCGCTAGAGTTTTATAAAAAGAAGATCATGAAAGTGATCGGTGTGCCAAAGTCGATTGACAACTCATTATCAGGTACGGATTACGCTTTTGGTTTTGACACCGCGGTCAACATAGCCACGGAGTGCATCGACCGTTTGCATACGACCGCTGAAAGTCATCATCGAATCATGGTCATTGAGGTTATGGGAAGACATACAGGCTGGGTTGCCTTGGAATCAGGGATTGCTGGCGGAGCGGATATTATCTTGGTCCCAGAAATACCTATTGGAATTCAAGAGGTGTGCGATGCGATCCATAGTCGGCATAAAAGAGGCAAGACATTTACGATCATTGTTGTAGCCGAAGGGGTTCACTGTAAGGATCATCCAGAATTCCGCGAGAAAGTCGATTGTGGGCATAGTTTTGGCGGGATCGGGGAGATGATCGCTCAGGCGATAGAACAAAAAACAGGCTATGAAACTCGTGTGAGCGTTTTAGGATATATTCAGCGGGGAGGGACGCCCTCCGCGTATGATCGCCTGATCGGTACTCGTTTTGGCGTTGGCGCTGTTGAGCTTATCAAGGAGGAGCGCTTTGGCTACATGGTCAGCCTTCACAACAATATGATCCAATCTGTCCCTATCGCGGCAGCTATCGAAAAACGTAAAACGATCGACATGGGCATGTACGAAATGGCCCGTGTTTTTTTTGCGGAATAAGGTAAGGGTATGCAAGACAATATTCAGCGGATCTTCAATGAATCAATAGAGGTAAAACGCCAAACGTTAGCGTGTAATAGTTTGCAGATCGAGCACGCGGCCAAGGCCATGATCCAGTCGTTGGAAAAGGGAGGCAAGATCCTTTTGTTTGGCAATGGTGGTTCAGCGGCAGATAGTCAGCATGTTGCCGCGGAATTCATCGGTCGATTCCAGAGAGAGCGCAGATCTTTAGCCGCGATCGCGCTTTCCACGGATACGTCGATCATTACAGCGCTTGGTAATGATTATTCATTCGATATTATTTTCTCTAGGCAGATCGAAGGCCTCGGTCGATCCGAGGACATTGCGGTGGGGTTGTCGACCAGCGGGAATTCCAAGAATGTTGTTGAGGGGATCAAAGCCGCGAAAAAGATCGGAATGAAGACGATCTCTTTGACCGGCAACGATGGGGGCCAGGTCGCTAAGCTGACGGATATCAGCTTGATCGTTCCCTCCCGGAATACCGCGCGTGTGCAAGAAGCACACAGTTGTTTAGCGCACATCCTTTGCGAGCTAATCGAGGACTATTTTCAGGCATCATGAAAACAGAATATAAGATCGTATCGCTTGCTGTGCTTAAAAAGAAGATCGTCGTTTCGCGCAAAGCGGGCAAGAAGATCGTCTTTACGAATGGGTGCTTTGATCTCATGCATCTTGGGCATGTTAGCTATTTAGAGAAGATTAAATCAAAAGATAACATTTTGGTCGTTGGGCTTAATAGCGACCGATCCGTCCGCCGTATCAAATCCGCGGGACGCCCTATCCAGCCCCAGAAAGCGCGGGCTCGTGTTTTAGCCGCTTTGGCCTGCGTGGATTATGTGACGATATTTTCTGATCCTACTCCTTATCAGGTTATCCAAGCCGTGCAGCCAGATATCTTGGTAAAAGGTGCGGATTGGAAAAACAAAACCGTTGTCGGGGAGGATATTGTGAAGGCACGCGGTGGCCGTGTACAGCTTGTAAGATATATCCCTGGCTTTTCGACAACGAACATTATTAATAAGATCCGAACGCAATGCGCCTTGTAGCCGAAAAGAAAGTTTTACGTGTTTTAGATGCGAATTTTAATCGAGCGAAAGAAGGGTTAAGGGTCTGCGAAGATATTACACGGTTTGTCCTGGACGATCCCTGTTTAGCGCGACAATATAAAACGTTGCGGCATGCTTTGTCAGGTGTAGGTTCTTTAGCATTTAAACATTGTTTGGTTGCTGTACGTGATAGCCGTCATGATGTTGGGCGGACCATCACAACAAAGCCGGAGCTCACGCGCAAGACCGTGAAGGACATTTTTTGGGCGAATTCACAGCGCGTGAAGGAATCGGTGCGGGTCCTTGAGGAGTTTTTGAAGTTGGCGGATCGGAAGAGTTCCGCTTCTTGTAAAGAAATACGTTATCGAATTTACTCGTTAGAACAAAAGATTTTGGGAAGAAATTTATAATATTGCGAGGGTAATTCAGCGGTAGAATGTCAGCTTCCCAAGCTGAACGTCGCGGGTTCAACTCCCGTCCCTCGCTCGTATTTATTACTATGGTCATAATAATGAGATCTTTTCTTGCTGGGATCGTTGTAGCAAGTTTTATACTTTCTGGTTGCGCAACGCCTCATGAAGCTATGCGCACTGAGGCGTTTAAGCGGCCAGCGGGCATTTATCATAAGGTCAAGCCGAAAGAAACCTTATGGCGTATCTCCCAGGCGTATGGCATTAGCGTCGAGGAGATAGTAAGAGCCAATAGCATTCCAGATGCCGCGCATATTCAGCAGAATCAGCTCATCTTTATTCCCCAGGCAACTACTGAAAGATCCGTCGTTTCTCGTGAAGAAGCTTTTAGTGACGATGATTTTAAATGGCCGATCCGCGGGAAGGTCGTCTCTTTTTTTGGGGATCCAAAATCAAGATTTGGCGTGAACAATGGGATCGATATCAAGTCTGAGCCTGATCAGCAGGTGTTCCCTTCCAGAGGAGGGGAGGTTGTTTTCGCGGACCATTTGATCGGGTATGGCCCGACACTGATCGTTAGTCACGGAGATGGTTATCAAACCGTTTATGCGGATAACGCCAAACTGTTGGTTTCCGTTGGTGAACATGTGACGTCACAGACAGCTATAGCGCTTGCTTCGGGCCATAGCAGTTTGGCGTCCTTACATTTTGAGATCCGAAAGGATTCTATAGCGAAGAATCCATTGTATTTTTTGCCATAAAAGGTCAAGGGTATGGATATTGATAAGAATTTTTTTGGGCGACAGGAAGTCTTAGGCCTTCTAAAAAAACGCGTCTTGGACCTCAAGGACGGCTATCGTCAGAACGTTGCCTTCATCGGCCCGGAGCATATCGGCAAGACGTCCTTGCTTCAGAAATTTATTCACGATCTTGATGACAAGGATTTGATCGTTGTTTATGTTAATTTCAAGGGAAAAGATTTTCCGTATCTGGCTACCAATTTTATAACAAGCCTTCTGTACAATTTCGCGAAAAGCGAGAACCTTGCGCTGCATCATGACCTAGCTTTATTGTTAGAGACCACGCAACATCGCCTGCCCCAAACCTTTGCCGCCATCAAGCAGGTCCAGGCTCTCAGCGAGAAAAAACGTTTTGTTGAGGCTTATGAGCATTTGGTGTCGCTGCCGGAGATCTTCACGCTTGAAACGAGCAAGTTCTGCGTTATTCTTTTTGATGAATTCCATTATTTGGATCATTTGGATATTGATGAAGCTTTTCAGGAGCTTGGCAAGAGGATCATGACCCAAAAACGATGCCTTTATTTCATGGCAAGCTCCTTACAGGAAGTTGCGCGCAAGATCCTCACTGAAAAATTGTCGCTTTTGTTTGGTCATTTTGAGATCGTCGACGTTGAACCATTCTCCATGAAGACCAGCAAGGAGTTTATGGAGAGTCATTTAAAGGATTTTCAGATCAAAGATCAGCTAAAAAATTTCTTAGTTGATTTTACCGGTGGGCATCCGCTGTACCTTAACATTTTGATCTCTCAGCTAAACCAGTTGTGCCAGCTTCACCGCCAAGCCGAGATCTTTTTGCCGTTTTTGTCCTACGCTGTAGAGAACACGATCTTTAACCGCTGGGGTGTCTTGAGCCGTCATTTTGAGATCCTAGTCGAAAGCTTGTCCTGGCCGAAAGACGATGAAGCAACGCTGCGCTTGTTGATCGCCTTGGCAGAGCAAAAGAACAGCCTTGATGAGATCGTTTGCGTTCACGAACGCAGAAAAAAGATTATCATCAAGCAAAAGTTGTCACATCTGATCGAGTTAGGGCTCGTTGAGCGCAGCGGAAGATTTTATTATTTAAAAGACAAATTGTTCCGTTATTGGATCAAGTACATCCTCAAGCGTCGCTTAAATTTTGTCGGCTTTGATCCCCAGCAAGAGAGGATCTTGTTCCGTGAAGAATTTGCGCATAACGTTAATGCCTTTCATTTGGCATCACAAAAGGATCTCTCAGTGCGCGTGATCGAGCTGCTCAGCTGTTTTAATGACGAAACGTTCCATGTGCATGGCCGTCGCTATCGTCTGTCGTCTTTTGAGAAGTTTAAATCGACAAGGATGGCCATGTCGCCGACAGCAGAAATGGATGTCATCAAGGCCTATGCTCCTGATGGGCCATGGATCGTGATGCTGCATGACAAAGACCTGTCGGAGAACGATATGAACGCCTTGCTTGATGAGATCAAAAAGGTCGAGGGGAAGCCGCGTAAACAGGTCATTATCTCTTTAAGGGATCTCGGGAATCCTTTACGTTTGCGAGCGCTTCAGGAACGCATGTGGATCTGGGATGAAAAGGAGCTTAATTTCTTGTTGAACATGTACAATAAACCATACATCGCGCTATGAGGATCGGGGTTATTTCAGACACGCATTCACGTCCGATCCCTACTTCTGCGGTCGCGGACCTTAAGAAGATGGATTTTATTATCCATGCCGGTGATATCTGCTGCGAAGAATCTTTGCGCCAGCTCCAGAAAATTAACGAGATCAAAGCTGTGCATGGTAATATGGATGATGGGAAGCTTCGTGGACAGCTTGCGCGTACGCAGTTGATCCGTTGTGGAGCTTTCACGATCGGAGTTTTCCACGGAGAAGGGCATCCGGACCGTTTGTTAGCTTGTGTTCAAAAAGAATTCAAGGACCAGAAGGTTGATGCTGTTGTTTTTGGCCATTCGCATCATCCTTTTAATGAAAAGATCGGGAGCGTTCTTTTTTTTAATCCTGGGAGCATTACCGATACGGTGTTTGCGCCGTACCGCTCATACGGCATTTTGGATATTACCGATAAGATCACAGCCACGATCGTGAGGATCGATGAACAATAAACGTCTTTGGGCTCCATGGCGCAGCGCGTATGTCACGGCGATCGATCAAAAAAAGAAGGGATGCGTTTTTTGTCGTATCCACTCTGAACAAAAGGATAAGAAGAACCTTATCTTCAAGCGCAGCCAACATTGCTTCGCTGTCTTAAATATTTTTCCATACAACAATGGACATGCGATGGTGATCCCGTACCGCCATGTTGGAGAATTAAGAAAACTTACGAAATTTGAAAAGCAAGATCTTTTAGACACGCTAGAATACGCTCAGGCTCTTTTGGATAAGGTTTTAAAGCCCCAAGGGTATAATATTGGGATCAATGTTGGTCGTTTAGCTGGAGCAGGATTTCCGAACCATTTTCACATTCACATTGTTCCTCGGTGGAAAGGGGATGTTAATTTTATGCCCGTCACTGCGGGCACTAAGGTTATTTCGCAATCAATGACCGTTGTCTTTAAGGAGCTATGTCGTGAGGACCAGAGAAGAAATCGAAAAGCTTGAGGATGTTGTTTTAGCCCCTTATGCGATGCACAGCAAGGATTCGGCTGGCCGTTTTTTTGCAGAGCCGGGCCATCCGACCCGCACATGCTACCAGAGGGACCGTGACCGCATCGTTCATTTGCGCGCTTTTCGTAACCTCGAATACAAAACTCAAGTTTTCCCGATCTTCGAAGGGGACTATTATCGTACACGACTTACGCATACGATCGAGGTGGCTCAGATCGCTCGCACGATCGGCCGCAGCTTGATGCTCAATGAGGACCTGATCGAGGCGATCGCCTTAGCGCATGATCTTGGCCATCCTCCTTTTGGACACGCTGGAGAAAAGGCGCTGGATGAGATCATGAGTGGGAATAAGATTGATGAATTCTTGCGTTTTATCTCTCAGGCCAAAACAAGCAAGGGGTTTAATCATAACAAGAGAAGCTTTGAGATCGTTACTAAGGAAAAACGCTATCCGGCCTTTGATGGGTTGAATCTAACACGGGAAGTGCTTGTTGGCATTCTCAAGCATAAAACGACCTATGACGCACCATCACTAGGCGATCAGTCGCTCAATGAATTCCCGACCTTGGAAGCGCAGATCGTCAACGTTGCCGATGAGCTAGCATATCTCAATCATGATATTGATGATGGGTTGGCTTCCGGATATATTCGTAAAGAGGATCTTAGCGCGAGCGCCTTATGGTCAAGGACGATCGCTGGCCTTCAGCCGTCGACACCGATTGGCAATGAAGCCTTAGAGCGGAATTTGATCGTCAAGACCTTGATCGATATTCAAGTTAAGGACCTTCTTGAGACTTCTGATAAGGAGATCACGCAGCATCATTTCGGTTCCGTTAATGATGTTAAAAAGACCAGCGATTTCTCGATAAAGTTCAGCGCTGTGATGGCGCAGGAGCGCGATGAACTCCAGCAGATCCTAAATAAAAAGCTGTATCATCACTACCTGGTTGAGCGCATGACCACAAAGGCCAAGCGTGTGATCCACCGGCTGTTCGATATCTACAGTAGCAACCCTCGTCAGCTCCCGTATGACATTTATGATCCAGATAAAAAATATTCTAAAGAAACAGAAAAAGAGATTATCTGTGATTTCATCGCTGACATGACGGATCGTGTGGCTTTGGAAGAATATCAAAAACTTTCGTAAAACTTATGAGCCCTCATAGAATCAAATATAATATTTCTTCAAAAGAAAAATACAAGCGTGTCATCGCTGCGGTCCACATGGTCTACCGCTTGGTCAACTCCACATATAGCACCAAGGAGCTTTTGATCCGTCTCACGCGCATTATCTGCCAGCTGGTGGGCGCTAGTTCGTCGTGTGTTCACGTCTTAGATGACAGGGGAAAACATTTAAAGTTGATCGCTGTTTTTAACGGCAAGATCAATATTCTTTATGAGCGCAAAGCCGATCTGGCCAAGGCAACCAAGGACGAGCGCAGCGTGGTCAAGGGCGCGACCATTATTCGCGAGAGATTTATCGGCCTACCTCTTGTCAGCGAGGAGAACATCGGTGCCATTTTTATGAGGCGTAAGCCGGCACAGAAACCATTCGAGGATTTTGACAGGGAAGTGTTAACTGTTCTTGCGGAAGAGGTCGTTATCGCTGTGCGTAATTTGCAATTGCAAGAGCTCCAGCAGAAGGTCATTCTTGATAGTATTCGATCTATGGGAAAGTTTTTCGCGAAGCAAGGCGTGAAAGAATTTTGTCAGCACGCGCCGGCATATTACAAGATCGTGCAATCTCTGGCTCAAGAAATGGGAATGAACGAAAAAGATATTGCGGCCCTAGAATATGCGAGCATCTTGCATGATGCTGGCTCCATTGACATTCCGCATCATATTTTACGCAAGCAAGGGCGATTGACACCTGCTGAATTCAGAGAGATCCGTCGGCATCCTGAGAAAAGTGTTGAATTGATCAAGCCTGTTGCGTTCTTAAAGCCTGTCCTTCCGATTATTTTGTATCATCATGAACGTTACGATGGCAAAGGTTATCCATCGGGGCTTTGCGCGGAGGAGATCCCTTTGGGTGCGCGCGTGATGGCTGTGGTTGATGCCGCAGAAGCTATGATGGTCCAGCGGCCTTACAAGCGAAAAGTCTCATTGCCGCGCATGAGGCAAGAGATCCTGAAAAAGAGCGGGACGCAGTTCGACCCGAAGGTCGTTAAGGTATTTTGTGAGCTGTGTTCTCAAACAAAATTTAGAAAATACTTGAGCATGATAGGCTCATAACCTTATAATACATTTATGGATATTAATTATAAACAAGATCAATTTGAATTGTTTTCGAATGCCGATCGAAAATCATCATCCGAATCGGCTGTATCGCGTTTTATCTTGTCGAATGTGACATTGAGCGCGGAAAATATTATTGTCTTGACTGTTTTTATCTTTCTCGCTATTATCGTATCTTTCTCTGTCGGTGTTGAGAAAGGAAAACGTGTTGCTTCTGCTCAGCCTGTGGCAGTCGCGCGCAAGATCGCAGTTCAACCAGTCGTAGCTGATCAGCCGGTAGAAAAAAGGAAAGCGATCCAGCCTCAGATACCAGCGGCTTCCGTTGCTGACGTTCGGGAAACAGCTAGTGCTCCTGAAGACAAAATGCCTCAAGCTCTAGTCGAGGCTCCGCAAAACTTTTATACGATACAGCTTGCGTCGTTTGTATCTAAGAAGTACGCGGAAAAAGAAGCCGCCGCCTTAGAGAAAAAAGGATATGAAACATTCGTTGTTTCTAAGGGCAAGCATATCATTGTCTGTGTTGGCCGCTTTGTCGATTCTCAGGCCGCTAAAACTTTTTTAGGGAAGCTCAAAGATAAATACAAAGATTGTTTAGTAAGGAGATTATAACATGTCCATTCATCCATCATTAAAGATCGACACAGCTGGCGCTCAACAGAAAACAGTTCTTTCGCGTATTCAGCGCATTAAGGGCTTGATGAAAAAAGGCAAATGGCAAGATAATCAATCTGTAACAGGTTTGCCCAAGACCAAGATCCTGAAGATCAAGACCAAGAAAACAAAGGCCGCCAAAGCTGAAACACCTGCCGCAGCTGCAGGGGCTGAGTCGAAAGCAAAGTAGTTTTTAGATCATTTCTTGTAAGCCCTCGTTCGGGAATAGCTATCGCCTCATGGACATTTATCACCTATTAGCGATCCCATTTATCTTATTCTTTTCTGTTATCCTGCATGAATGTGCGCATGGTTGGGTTGCATACCGCTTAGGAGATTCCACAGCTAAACTTGCGGGGCGATTAACGCTCAATCCCTTGCCGCACATCGATCCGATCGGGACTATTGTTGTGCCGGCTCTTCTTCTTTTTATGAGGTCACCGATCGTTTTGGGGTGGGCTAAACCTGTCCCGGTTAATTTTATGGCGCTAAGAAATCCCAAGCAAGACATGATATGGGTGGGCCTGTCCGGGCCTCTGGTTAATCTGGCCTTAGCCGCAGTTGCGGCCTTGTTATTGCGCCTTCCTTTTTCTAGCAACATGAACTATGTTCTACAAACGGGCGTTGTGATCAATTTGGTTTTAGCTGTTTTTAATTTGCTACCCATCCCGCCGTTGGATGGATCACGTTTTGTCATGGGGATCCTGCCTTACTCTTTAGCGCGTTCTTACGCGCAAATAGAGAGGTATGGCATGATCATCATTTTTTTGTTATTATATTTTCGCATCCTTGATTATATTCTTTGGCCTGTGGTGCGCCTGCTAGGGCGCCTACTTGGTGTTTCATAGAAAGTGATCATATGAAAAAGATCAGCGTTGCTTTAAAAGAAAGAAGTTATCCGATCGTTGTCGGTTCAGGCGCTTTGTCCATGCTGGGACGCATGGCCAAGGACGCCCGCATAGGATCCGACGCGATCGTTATCAGTAATCCAGTGGTGCGTGGGCTTTATGGCTCACGGCTTAAGAGGGTATTGGCGTCCAGCAGTATCAGTGCGACTTTCTTGGATGTGGCGGATACGGAAAAAAGCAAATCCCAAAAGACAGCGTTTGAGCTGATCGCCAAGATCGCCAAATTTGATGTCGGGCGCAAGGTATTCATTGTTGCCTTGGGCGGTGGCGTGGTCGGTGATGTTGCTGGTTTTGTCGCGGCGATCTACAAGCGTGGCGTTGCGCTCGTCCAGGTCCCAACAACGTTTTTAGCCCAGATTGATTCCGCGATCGGTGGAAAAACAGCTATCGATCTGCCTGCCGGCAAGAATCTGGTCGGCGCGTTCTATCAGCCACGTTTTGTGCTCAGCGATATTATGACCTTAGGGTCATTGAGCGATCGCCAGTTGCGCAATGGTTTGGCAGAGGCGATCAAGTATGGCGCGATCTGTGATTGTTCTTTGTTGCGGTTCATCGAGAAAAATCTTTTTAGGATCTTATCGCGTGATGCGCAGGCCTTGGAATACGTCGTGGCGCGTTGCAGCGCGATCAAAGCACGTATTGTCGTTAAAGATGAGAGAGAAGTCCTTGGCGTGCGAACGATATTGAATTTCGGCCATACCCTAGGGCATGGTATTGAGACGGCTTGTCGATACGGACGCTATCAGCACGGTGAAGCGGTCGCTTTAGGTATGCGCATGGCGGCTTATTTATCGGTGCAAAGAGGATTACTTTCAGAAAGCGACCACCAACAGCTTGAACGACTTTTGACAGCCGCTGGATTACCATCGGTCATAAAAGGTGTCAGCGCGCGCGCTATCATGAACGCCGCGGCACATGATAAAAAGAATATCTCAAAAAAGAACCGATTTGTTCTGCTGCAGGGATTGGGCAGGGCCACGGTGCGCGAGGGGATCCCTTGCGCTCTTATTGAACGCGCGATCCGTCAGGTAAGCGCCTAGAATTTTTCCCGCCTCAGGATCACAACATCTCCATCATAAAAAACTTTCACGTGATCGCTATAGATCCCCAAGATCTTTTTATTGTCGATCCTATCGCCTTCCTTGAGGATGCGGTTGTTGATCAAAGCAACATAGCCTTCACCCATTTGTACGATCCCGTTAAGCGTTAAGCCAGCGACTTGGTTCTTGGGGTCTGGATCTTTAGCTATGATCTTTGGTACGGAAAGAGGACCAACAGAGGATGTTGGAGGCGTGAATGAAGCGGTTGTTATGTCCTTGTCTTCTGGGGTAGCTGGAAGAATGACCTTTTTTTCCTTGGGGGCAAAAAAGAAAGCAAGAGTAAAGACCAGCAAAGAGGCCATGAAGCTTGCGATGATGATCGCGCCTGTGATCTCAGAGAACTTTCCTGTTGTTTTCTCAGTGCCGCTTCCTGGAACTAAGACTCTTTTTCGATGTTCAAAATTTTGCTGTGTTTTTTTTAAAGCATCATTAATAATGCTCATACTAGGTGATTTCCTCAATACATTTCTTGATGATATTGTAGTCGATCGTCCATGTCTCAGCGACAAACCCTGCCAAAAGTGCCCGATCACAGATAATGTTAATTAGCCGGGGAGTACCCATGGAGCAAAGAAAGATCTCCTCTAAGGCTTCATCCGTGAACAATACGTCCTTTTGCGCGCCGGCGATGTGAAGGCGGTGCTGGATGTAGCCTTTGAGCTCTTTTTTTTCTAAAGGTTTGATATGGTTGCGAATGGTGATGCGCTGGTTCAGCTGCCGCAAGGAGGGAAGCCTTAGTTTTTCACATAATTCTGGTTGTCCAACAAGGATGATTTGAAGAAGTTTTTCTTTTTCGGTCTCAAGGTTCGATAAAAGGCGGATCTGTTCAAGCTGGCTGGCTTTAAGGTTTTGAGCCTCATCAATGATCAAAACAACATTGTGGCCTTTGTTCGTTTCCCCTAGTAAAAATTCATTTAAGGCGTTGATGATAGCCGCTTTATTGCTGGAGCTTGTTTGGATCCCGAAATCTTTTATAACCATCTGCAAGAGCTGGACTTCAGAGAAATTGGGGTAGAGGATGAACGCTGTCCTCGTTTGCTGGTCAAGGCGGTTTAGGAGTGCCCGACAAAGTGTAGTTTTTCCTGTTCCGATCTCACCTGTGATCAAGATGATACCCTTGCGCTGTTGGATCCCATAGACCAAATGAGAGAATGCCTCGGCGTGATACGTGCTGGAAAAGAAAAAAGATGGATCAGAAGTGACATTGAACGGGTTTTCTTTAAGCCCGTAAAATTCTTTATACATGGTGCAAATTATAACATGAGGTGTATCTTTGGTAAAGGCATTAAAAAGAGAATAAAAGTCGTTGTCAGTAAAATAAATTATGTTATACTTTTATTAGCCACGGGACCTTTTAACAAGGGAAAGTGGCATGTTTTCTTCAGAGAGCAATAATAGCGAAAGACGTAAATACCCAAGAATAGACTTTCGAGAGCCTATATCATTTCACTTCTCTGGATCTCCAGAAAGCGGAGGGTGCTTGGCAAAGGATATTAGTGAGGGTGGTTTACGGATCAATTTTGAAAATTTTGTGAGGCCTTATACGCCTATGGCGTTTGAATTCCGCTTGACCCAAGGATCTCAGGTGTTCTCTATGAAAGGGCATGTCGCTTGGTCGCACCGAGTTCCCTCATCTGACCGCTATCAGCTCGGTATCGAGTTCGCGACCCAGGGCGATGACCAGCAGCAAAATATCCGTAAGTTCGTGATATCAAATCAGATAAAATAATCTCAAATATAAGAATTTTCGTGATTTTTATGAAGAAAGGAGTACAATTGTACCATGGCAAATGAAGCAGCTGCACCCCAAGAGGTAGAGGTTGTTAAGAATTGTCCGGCCTGCAAGAAGGCTTTAAAGAAGGCAAAGCGTTATTATCGTAACGGCCATTATTATTGCAATAAGAACTGCTGGGCAAAGGCGCAACAAGCCAAGCAGGATGAAGGCCAAGAGAACAATAAGTAATTAAAGAGGTAAAGTTTTGATCATGTCGAGCAAGGAAAGACGACGAAGTCCTCGCATCGAGAATAATATTCCGCTTAAGATATCTAGTGAAGATTTTGATATCGTAACAGAAAGCAAGAATTTAAGCTGTTCTGGGGCTTATTGTACGGTCAGTCAGTATTTAGAGCCCATGACTAAGCTTAAGGTGCAGCTTCTTTTGCCGCTCAGGCGCAATAATAAGTTATCCACGAAAAAAGTTTCTTGTTCAGGCGTTGTTGTCCGCACTGAGCCTTACCCTCAGCAAAATAATTTCAATGTCGCCATTTACTTCAATGATGTGCAGGACCGCGATAAGAAGGTGATCGCGGAATATATCTCGACCCTTCTTGAGCATCAAACTTCAAGCTGAGCGCTCCTAAACCGAAAGATGATCTGACATGGAAAGCAATTTGACAGTATCCATAACGTATTTTCAGGCTATTTTGTCTTTGGCATTCCAGGTATGGTTGGTCGTGTTTCCGATCATTATCATTAAGAAATTGAATTATATTGTTGATGTTTTGCAGGCGCAGTTCGAGGATGAGGACCGCGATACGCCGCAGGCATCAGGATAGGATCATCCTGCTGGATGTTTAAAGGGGATTGGGAGTGAAGCCGGTCGATATTTTGTATCAAGATCCATGGTATTATGTTTTTGATAAACCCGCCGGACTTTTGGTTGTCCCTGCCCCTGATGAAAAGAAAACATTGACCGAGATCGTCAACCAGCAGTGCCCCCCTCAGGCCGGAGAAGGCGCCCTGTATCCCTGTCATCGTCTAGATCGTGATACTTCTGGCGTGATCCTTTTTGCCCGTGGAAAAAGAAATCAGCAGTTGATGATGGATGCGTTTCGTGGACGTTCTGTGAAAAAACAATATATCGCTTTTGCGCATGGAAGAATGCGCCAACAGCAGGGCGTGATCGATCGTCCTGTCATGAGCTTTGATGAAAGGCGGCATGATCGCTTTGCTAGGCCGAAAACGGCGATCACAGAATACCGCGTCTTAAAGCAAAAGACCGGCTACAGCATCGTTGAAGTCTTTATTAAGACCGGCCGCAGCAATCAGATCCGTATCCATTTTAGTATGATCGGTCATCCTTTGCTGGGAGAGCGCAAATACGCATTCGCGAAAGATTTTGACCTGAAATTCCGTCGAACAGCTTTGCATGCCGCTTCGCTGGCATGGCGTCATCCGATCACCAAAAAAGATGCGCATGTACAAGCCCCGCTCGCGCAAGACATGGCGGCGTTCATAACAAATCATTGAAACGAGAAAAAAGATGACAAAGGAATTGAGAACATTGACCTTGGACGAATGGGCATCCCTGTGCCACAATATCGCGGTAGAAAAGGGTTTTTGGGATGAAAAGAGGAATTTAGGCGAAGCCCTGATGCTGATCGTTACCGAGCTTGCGGAAGCCATGGAATCCTATCGCGTGCAAGATGGCGCGAACTTTAAAGAGGAGATCGCGGACACCTTTATCCGTTTGTTCGATCTCTGCGGTGGATTAAAGATCGATATCGCCCAGGAGATCATTAAAAAGACCGAAAAGAATAAAAACCGTCCCTATAAACACGGTAAAATCTGTTAGGAGGATTTTCTATGAAAAGACATATTCATTCGTTGATGCTGATCAGCACATTAGTTTTGGCAGGATGTATAACGGTCCAGATGCCTCAATATCTTAAAGACAAGAACCCTTATCGTCAGGAATTTTATACGAGCTATGACAAGGCCGTGACCGCGACGACACACGCGCTTGAACGGCTTGGCTGGAAGATCACGCGAGAGGTTAATCCTGTTGTTTTTGAGAGTGATAAAGCGGCCGCGGAGGCTCAACCCCATCAAGTGATCTTGTTCACGAATGTGCGCCAGACATCTATGTTTTTAAGCTCCCGCTATACGATGCTCAACGTTCTGATCAAAGAAAACAATGAAAAAGTTGAGATCGAGGTCCGTTATTATTCCGTTCTTTCCGTGGCGATCAAGAACATGGAAAGCTATAAGAATGACGGGCTTGTTCAAAAAGTGTTCGCCGAGATCGAGAAGTCCATTAACAGCACGAACGCAAAGTTGTAAGAGGTCGTGCGAAAGATCGTTGCGGCATGAATCGTTTTGTCTTAAAAAGTCCTTTTAAGCCTGTTGACGAACAGCAAAAAGCCGCGCAGCAGATCGTTGCCCATCTTCGCCAGGATATCTCTGCCCAGATCCTGCTGGGAGTGACCGGAAGCGGTAAGACATTCACGCTCGCGAATGTCATTGAAGCCGTGAACCGTCCGACATTGGTGATCTCCCACAACAAAACCCTAGCAGCCCAGCTATACGGCGAATTTAAGGAGTTCTTTCCGGATAATGCTGTCGAATACTTTGTCAGCTACTATGATTATTATCAGCCGGAAGCGTATATCCCCCAAACAGACGTTTATATCGAAAAAGATGCCTCGATCAACGACCAGTTGGACCAATTGCGTTTAGCCGCGACCACATCGCTGATCACGCGGCGGGATGTGATCATCGTGGCAAGCGTTTCGTGTATCTACAACCTAGGTTCTCCGGATGATTACAAAGAATTATTGCTTTGGCTCGAAAAAGGCCAGGCCTTGGACCGCGATGAGGCGTTACGCCAGCTTTTGGATATTCAATATGAGCGCAATGATTATGAGCTGACGCGGGGAAAATTTCGCGTGCGCGGGGATGTTGTCGAGATTTTTCCGGCTTACCGACGGGACGCGGTCAGGGTGGAATTCTTTGGGGACAAGGTTGAGCGTATCGCCCAGATCGATCCTGTATCGGGAAAGGTCTTGGTCAGCCTGGAAAAGATCGCTATTTATCCTGCTAAGCATTTTATTATGCCTTCGCAGACGATCGAGAGTGGCATTACCCTGATCGATAAAGAATTGCAAGAGCATGTAGCGTTTTTGAAAGCAAAGGGAAAGCTCGTTGAGGCGCAGCGATTGGAATCGCGGACACGCTATGACATGGAGATGCTGCGAGAGGTGGGTTATTGCCACGGCATCGAGAATTATTCTCGCCCCTTATCAGGGCGTCCATCGGGAAGCCGTCCATTCACGCTGATCGATTATTTCCCGAAGGATTTTTTGACGATCATCGATGAATCGCATGTAACGATCCCTCAACTTAACGGCATGTACGAAGGCGATAGAGCGCGTAAGCAAACCTTGGTCGAGCATGGATTCCGCCTGCCGTCTTGCTTGGATAACCGCCCCTTGAGATTCCCGGAGATCCAAGGCGCGATCGGCCAGCGTATTTATGTGTCAGCAACGCCAGGTCCGTTTGAACGCAAGGAAAGTAAGGACCATATCGTTGAGCAGATCATCCGGCCAACAGGGATCGTGGATCCGCCGATCAGTGTTCGCTCCAGTAAGGACCAGGTTAGCGATCTGGTTCGCGAGATCAAGCAGCGTGTCAAAAAAAGCGAACGCGCGTTGGTGACCACGATGACCAAGCGAATGGCCGAGGATTTGGCGGCGTATCTCGAGAAGCAAAAGATCAAGGTTAAGTATATGCATTGCGATATTGAGACCATTGATCGCGCTAAGATCCTGCAAAATTTACGCATGAAGAATTTTGATTGCTTGGTTGGGGTTAATCTATTACGTGAAGGCCTTGATCTTCCGGAGGTTTCGCTAGTCGCGATCTTGGACGCGGATAAAGAAGGTTTTTTGCGGTCCCAGACATCTTTGATCCAGGTTTCAGGACGAGCCGCGCGTCATGTCAACGGCATGGTCATTATGTACGCGGACAAGATCTCCGCGGCTATGAAGGCTACGATCCAAGAATGCGAACGCCGCCGCGCCATTCAGTTGGCGTATAATGAGACGCACAAGATCACGCCGCAAACCATCCAGAAGGCGATCCGTCAGGGGATCGAGCAGTACAGTAAAGCCGATGAGATCGTCGATGAAGTTGTCGGACAAGATGGCGAAGAAAGGGCTTTGCAAGAATTGATCGTAGATCTTGAGCGCGACATGGAGCTTGCGGCACGTAATTTATTGTTTGAAAAAGCGGCCCTTCTGCGGGATAAGATCACGGAGCTCAAAAAATATGGGCATGTGGAACGCAAAAAATAATTGGGTATACCTAGGGATCTTGGCTGTTGCGGTCTTCGTGGTATTTGGCAACGCGCTTTCTAATGGCTTTGTTTATGATGACCATTATTTGATCAAGGATAATGAGTTTATCCGCAATTTCTCGAATCTGCCGGAGGTCTTGACCAGTGATGTCGCGGTCGTGACACCGATCGCCAAGCCCAGCGGCTATTATCGTCCGGTGTCGATGCTTTTTTTGATGTTGATGTATCAGCTCTGGGGGTTGAACACTTTTGGATTGCATTTGACCAGTCTGCTTTTGCATCTGGGGACTACATTTCTTGTTTTTCTTTTGATCAGTCAGATGGCCTTGAGCAAAAAAACAGGCTTGATAACAGCGCTTATTTTCGCGGTCCACCCCATTCATGTAGAAGCGGTTGCGCCGATCTTTAATTATATGGGTGTCCTGGCGTCTTTTTTATCATTGTTGTCGTTTTGGTTCTTTCTGCAGAGTACCAAGACTGGAGATAAGAAATATTTTTTATTTTCTGTTGTTTTTTGTTTTCTCGCGATCTTTGCCAAGGAAGAAGCGATCGTATTGCCGGCTATTTTTGTGCTTTACGATCTTTACTTTATCGCGGAATTTCGTTTCAGGGATCTGGCGCGTCGATTGATGCGGTACGCGTGGTTCGTGCTGCCGGCAGCCTGCTATATAGCAGCTCGAGTTTTTGTGATGCAGAAAGCCGCGGCATTAGGTTTTTGGCATTTGAATCTAGGATTTAACATCATTTCTGATGGCGGGGTCCTGGCCCAAGTGGCTATGTTCGCGAAAACATTTCTAAATTATTTTTGGATCCTGATCTATCCTTTTCGCTTGTCAGCTTTTTATCTTTTGCCGCAGCCAGAAACGCTTTCGGCTGTGGAGATCTTCCTGTCCTTTTTCATTGTCGGCAGTATTTTGTCTTTCGCGATAACGATGGCCAAGCGTTACCGTTTGGCATCATTCTTCGCTCTTTTTTTCTTCATCACCAGTTTTATGATCTCAAACATCATTCCGATCGGGGGATTGTTCGCGGAAAGGTTCATGTACCTTCCTTCAGTTTCCTTTTGCTTTTTTTTGGCATGGGTGATCGTGGAGGCTTCTAAGCGCTTATCGAAGCACGACGCGCGCCAAGAGCAGATGATTTTAGGGATAGGGCTTGTTCTTGTCTTAGGGTTGTATGGACAGGCTTCCGCGTCACGCAATTATATTTGGCGCAACGATGTGACCCTATGGTCGGATACTTGCCAGAAAACACCTCGAAGCGCTAAGCCATTCCACTACCTAGGCGATGCTTACGCGTATCATGGAAGTGCTTATTATGACAAAGCTCTTGAGGCCTATCGTCAGGCGCTTCAAAGGCCTGATGCGCAAAAGATCGCTCTTCACAGTGCCATAGGGACGCTTTATGGTCTAATGGGTCAACACGACTTGGCTCTTATCGAATTTTCTAGCGCCTTTCGGCTGGATCAAAATAGCGTGTCCCATTATTATAATTTGGGTGTCACTCACCATTTTCTGGGAGAACACGAAAAAGCCCTGGCTTATTTTCAGGCCGGGCAAGATATGGACAAAAACTACTTTTGGCTTTATTATGGAATGGGTTTGGTTTACCAGAAACAGGGGAAGGTAAGCGCAGCACGGGATATGTTCACGCGAGCCTTGAAGATCGAGCCGCGCTTTGAAGCAGCCAAAACAGCTTTAGAGAAACTCTAATGTTCACATCACAGGAAACATATATCTTAACGGCCGACATCGGGAACACGATGACCTCCTTTGTCGTTTTTAAAGGAGCGCGTGCCGTGGACCGTCACAGGATCGAAACCAGCGTGAGCCAAAAGCTTTTTAGCCGCCACGTGGAAAAAATGCTTCATGTCTTACAACGAAAATATCCAAAGCTGTCTGTTGTTCTTGTTTGCAGTGTTGTACCATCTGCCTTAAGGCTTGTGCAAAAAGTTTTCGCGCGTTCATTTCAAGGAAAGGTCCTTGTCGCTGGAAAAAATCTGCGTATTCCGATCAAGAATAATTATCGCGCGGCCCGCCAGGTCGGCCAAGACCGGTTGGCGTGCGCGTACGCCGCCAAAATGCTTTACGGATCTCCGTCGATCGTCATCGATTTTGGAACAGCGCTGACCATGGATGTTGTCTGCGCGCAAGGCGCGTATGAAGGGGGAGTCATTGTGCCCGGCATCCGTTTGTCTTTGAGGGCGTTAGCAGAGCATACGGCCTTGTTGCCGCAAGTCAAGATCCAAAAGCCATCCTATTTGATCGGCCGTAACACGCAGGAAAGTATTTTAAGCGGTATGTTCCATGGCTACACCGCGCTCATCGAAGGCCTTGTTGCCAAGATGAAGAAAAAATTCTCACGGCGCGCCATTGTCATCCTCACGGGCGGCTATGGGAACTTTATGGGAACATCGCTTAAGCGCTGTGTTGATAAATTCGAACCTGACCTCGTCCTTAAAGGATTGCTGCTGGCCTTCTGTGCGACCAAAGATTGATATCTTTATCCTTGTTGTCATCGGCGCTGTTTTTCTCAACAGCCTCGTGTGGATATTCTCTATTCCCTTTAATGGCGCTCCAGATGAATATGATCATTATCGCCTGGCTGCTTTTGTGGCCGCGCGCAACCGTATCCCGGTCTTACCTCTGGATCAAGATTTTTATTTTTCATCGATCGCCACACGCCTTCCTATTACTGATGAGCTTGTCGCGTATCATCAGCAGTCGGGTATGTTCCAGAACATTTTTTTGTACGAACTAAAACCTGTCTATATGATGTGGCCTTGCGGCCCGCATATCCTTATGGGTATGTTCTTAAAATTTGGCCATTTCTTTCCTGGGGTCCCAATTTTTTATTTTGCCAGATTTTTATCCGCGCTGTGTGCCGTTGGGATCGTCTTGCTGGTTTACGATATCGCGAAGAAGCTGCGCCCCGACGACCGAGCATTCCAAAAGTTATCCACTATATTCGTCGCATTCTTACCGCAATTCACTTTTTTAAGCGCTTATATGAATCCGGATATCATCACCGCCTTTATCGCGACCTTGATCGTCAGGCTTTGGTTTTACGCGCTGGATACGCGCTGGTCCGCGCGCGCGGCGATCGCTTTGGGGGCGGGGCTGGGGTGTGGTATCTTATCAAAGATATCTGGCTACAGCGTTATCGCGGCGAGTATTTTGTTCCTTCTTTTTTCTCTGCCTCGTGAAAGGCGCTGGCGTTTTTTAGCGATCGCTGGCGCTGTCTGTCTGGTGGCTAGTGGATGGTTTTTTGTGCGTAACGCTGTTTTGTACGGGGATCTTTTCGGATATGCTGCATACACACAGCGGTTAAAAGAATTTCTGGCGCAGGCGCCGGCTTTTGTTGTCGAGCGCGATATTTTTTCTTTTCTCAACCAAGCAGGTTATCGTTGGAGCGTTGGATATCTTTTGTATTTTTGCTATTCATCATTCTGGGGTGTGTTTGGCTGGATGACGATTCAACTGCCGCGGTTATTGTATATTCTTTCGGGAGGGTTGCTGGCGGCCGGGATTGTTGGGGCTGGGGTAGGGTCCGCGCAAAAAAAGATCGGCTTTCCAGGACATACGTTTCCTTTTTTGTGGTTGGCGATCGCGCTGGAGATCGTATCCATTATCGCGTATGTCATGATGATCAAATACCAGCCGCAAGGCCGCTATCTGTATCCTGTGATCGCGCCTATCGCGGTAATCTTTTCCGTCGGGATCATTCAGTTCGCGCGTCCGTATTTGCGCGCGGGCGTTATCGTGCTGGCCTGTTCTTTGTTCTTGATCGGGCTAAATATTTTTTCCTTTTTATATTGCCATGCCGTGCGTTATTTTTTGCCATGGGCATAAAAAAACTTGACAACAAAAAAATTTTTTTGTATATTTAGCACTCGTAAATTAAGAGTGCTAACCGCAAGTTCAACACTTAACAACACAATCAAGGAGGTAGAGGAATGAACATTCAACCATTGGGCGACAGAGTTATTGTGCGACCGCTGGCGGCTGAAGAAAAGACCAAGGGCGGTATCATCCTTCCAGACACAGCGAAGGAAAAGCCTCAAGAGGGCGAAGTCGTTGCTGTCGGCAAAGGCAAGGTCCTTGAGAACGGCAATGTCCAGGCTTTAGAATTAAAGAAAGGCGATCGCGTGCTCTACGGAAAATATAGCGGCACAGAGATCAAGACCAAGGACGGCGAAGATCTTTTGATCATGCGCGAAGAAGATGTGTTAGCTGTTATCAATGTTGAAAAAGGCAAGAAATAATTTACCATTTAACCTGTCTTAGCGAAGGAGCGAAGCAATGGCAAAACAATTACTTTTCAATGAGGAAGCAAGACGCAAGCTTCTGGTAGGCGTTGAGCAGCTTGCGAAAGCGGTCAAGGCCACCTTAGGCCCTAAAGGACGCAATGCCGTTCTTGATAAAAAATTTGGTTCACCGACCATCACCAAAGACGGCGTCACGGTCGCAAAAGAGATCGATCTCAAGGATCCTTTTGAGAACATGGGCGCTCAGATGGTCAAAGAAGTCGCTGAGAAAACATCTGACCTAGCCGGTGACGGAACAACGACAGCTACTGTTTTAGCCGAATCCATCTATCGGGAAGGTTTAAAGAACGTGACCGCGGGCGCTAATCCTATGGCCTTAAAGCGCGGTATCGATAAGGCAGTTGAAGCGGTCATCAAAGAGATCGAAAAAGCTTCCAAAAAAGTCGACAGCAAGAACAACAAAGAAGTCGAGCAGGTCGGCACCATCGCGGCTAACGGCGATGTCACGATCGGCAAGAATTTGGCTGAGGCTTTTAGCGTTGTCGGTAAAGATGGTGTTATCACGGTCGAAGAATCCAAGACCATGAAAACAGAGCTTAAGGTTGTCGAAGGGATGCAGTTCGATCAAGGATATCTTTCTCCATATTTTTGCACCGATATGGAAAAGATGGAATGCGAGCTCGAAGATCCTTTGATCTTGATCTACGAGAAGAAGATCTCCAACATCAAGGACCTCGTTCCAGCTCTTGAGCAAGTTGCCAAATCCGGCAGACCGATCCTTATTATCTGCGAAGAAGTTGAAGGAGAGGCCCTTGCCACATTAGTTGTGAACAATTTACGCAAGACATTGGTCTGTGTTGCCGTCAAAGCCCCAGGCTATGGCGATCGCCGCAAGGAAATGCTTGTTGATATCGCAAAGCTTACAGGCGCGAACGCAATCACTGAAGACCTCGGCCTTAAACTGGAAAATATTTCCGTTAAGGACCTTGGTTCCGCCAAGCGCGTGAAGATCGACAAGGAAAATACCGTGATCGTTGACGGTGCCGGCAAAAAAGAGGACATCAAGGCCCGCATCGCTCAGATCAAGAACCAGATCGAAAAAACAGATTCCAGCTATGACAAAGAAAAGCTCCAAGAGCGCTTGGCAAAGCTTTCCGGTGGCGTGGCTGTGATCAATGTCGGCGCCGCGACGGAATCTGAAATGAAAGAAAAGAAAGCTCGTGTTGAGGACGCGCTTCACGCGACCCGCGCCGCTTTACAAGAAGGCATCGTTCCTGGCGGTGGCGTAGCGCTTTTACGTGCTATTCCGGCGTTGGATAAATTAAAGCTTGAAGATGATGAGCAAACTGGTGTTGCGATCGTCAAGCGTGCGATCGAAGAACCGATCCGCCAGCTATGCGCTAACGCAGGGCTTGATGGATCCGTCATCGTTCAGAAGCTCAAGGAAGAAAAACAAACAACAGTTGGTTATGATATCAATAGCGATAGCTATGTGGATATGTTCGAGTCTGGCGTTGTGGACCCAGCCAAGGTTACACGCACAGCTTTACAGAACGCATCCAGCATTGCATCCTTGCTTTTAACCACCGAAGTTCTCGTAACAGACATTCCTGAAGAAAAACCAGCTATGCCGGCAATGCCAGGCGGAATGGGTGGAATGGGTGGCATGGGCGGAGGGATGTATTAATTTATTCCGACAAATGTCGGAATAAATTATCCCAGGCTGCTTTTCTGCCGAAGGCAGACAAGTAGCCGCGGGATCTCCTTTAAGAAAGGCAAAACATCTTGAATCGTCTATCTACAAAACAAGCGTAACTAATAAGTGCCCCGACAAATCGTCGGGGCACTTTTGTTTTGGAGAAGCAATAAATGATCAAGACATTTAGAGGCTACCTGGGGAAATTTCTTGACATCCACACACGTGAGTGGTATATATCAAATTAGCTAAAAGTCTGGCAGTAGATATCTGACTAACGGTGTATGTATCCGTGAAATCTTATTTTTTCAGCTCAGAAGCGTATCCTGCGGGAAGGAAGAACAGTCATGCCTAATTTAATTTCAGCTGAGGCTATCACCAGCAAGATATTCTTCATTCGGGGCAAAAAAGTCATGATGGATAGCGATTTGGCTTTATTGTATGGCGTGCAAACAAAACGGCTCAACGAGCAGGTAAAAAGGAACAAAAAACGATTCCCGGAAGATTTTATGTTCCAGTTAACGAATAAAGAAAAAGAAGAGGTGGTCGCAATTTGCGACCACCTCAAATTCTTAAAATTTTCGCCCCACTTGCCTTTAGCTTTTACCGAGCAAGGCGTTGCGATGCTTTCGGGAGTATTAAGTAGCGATAGGGCGATCGCTGTCAACATTCAAATCATGCGCGCATTTACCCAATTACGCCGGATGTCTTTAACAAATGTTAATATCAGGCGTAAAATCGAAGAGATGGAAAGGAAATACGACAAGCAATTTCAAGTAGTATTTAGTGCTTTGAAAAATCTATTCGAAGAGCCGCAAAAGCCCAAGGGTAAGCTTGGATTTTGATAGAAACGTTTTGGGGTTTTTATGAGGTTTTTGTATGGGAAAAGACTCATTTTTTTCTGTCAGAATGTATGAGAAAAATAGAAAATGGGAAAATGCTATTAAGCGACAGCATTCATTGTATTCACGCGATCCAGAGATAAGAAGCGAATTTGCGCGAGATTATAATCGGATACTTCACTGTACGGCTTTTCGGAGATTAAAGCATAAAACACAAGTTTTTTTTGCTACAAAAAACGACCATATTTGTACCAGGATTGAGCATGTTAATCATGTTGTTGCTGTCAGTTATACAATTGCTAATTTTCTTGGCTTAAACACTGAATTAACTAATGCAATAGCTTTGGGTCATGATCTTGGGCACGCTCCTTTTGGTCATGCTGGTGAAGAAGTATTAGAGGAAATTACTAAAGATAAATTGAGCGCTAAATTTTGGCATGAACGAAATAGTTTACGATTTGCTGATCAAATTGAAATTTTGCCTGATCAAAATGATGTTTTCCAGAATTTATTGTTAACCTATGCAGTGAGAGACGGAATCTTGCTGCATTGTGGGGAAGATAGAGGAAATACGATTTATCCAAGAGAACAAGCAATAGATTTGGCGACTATCCAAGAAAAAGGGTTATTTACTCCTTTTACATGGGAGGGATGCGTAGTAAAGATATCCGATCGAATTGCATATATAGGCAGAGACATTGAAGATGCTGTGCGGTTAGATATTTTAAGGAAACAGCAGCTCAAAGAATTAAAAGCCATAGTTAATGATATAGTTGGAAAAAAAGAAAAAATTCGCGAGATAAGCAACACAGCTTTAATGCATGGATTTATCATTGATTTATGTAGAGCTAGCAGCCCAGAAAATGGCATACGGTTCACAGAAAAGTATTCAAAAGTAATGACTTCTTTGACCGAGTACAACTATAGAAATATCTATAGCAGCGAAAGATTGCAAGCGTATAAAAAGTATGCGAAGCTTGTTATAGAGTTAGTTTTTGAGGTTTTGATGAGGGCTTATGCGCAAAGAGATTCATACGAGAGCATCAAAAAAAGTCTAAAAGTTTATCCAATATTGCAAAGAAATTTCTTGGCGTGGATAAAGGGACGGTCGGACCTTAGGAGCTGGCCAATGTCGTATCCAAAGTTTCGTAGTTTAGGAAATAAATATAATAATGAAATATTGTATGTTTTGGCAGACAAAGGAAGCTATACACAATCTGTTATTGATTTCATTGCCGGAATGACCGATAATTTTGCAATTGAAATATTTAATGAAATAACAAGTTTTCGATAAAAATTCTTACAAGGAGTCAGGGGATACGTACCTAATTAATTTTGTACGTGTCCCTGGAATTCGGAGTTCTTTGAATATTGCTGATAGGCAGATGGGTCGTCCTTTTGATGATCTTCTATTTTAGCTTAGAACTTTCTCCCCCAGCCCCTTTTTGAAAATTACAAAATGGGCTTGGAGGTGAGAAAACCTTCGCTAGAAAGGAGGGTCAGCATATGGCTGGACAATGTGAATACCGTCCGGGATGCCGCTTGGTATTCTGCCGGTACATCATTAGGAATGGGAAGACGATTTATCCTGTAAAGGCTAAATATTTCCGTTTCTGGGTTAAGGTGAAATAGCTTTAACCTTCTGCCTATCAGCTGATTTACACTAAAAAGTGCCTGGCACATTTTCGTTGTTACCGTTGTTCGTTGTTTGTGAATAAAAGGTTAGCGGAAAAAACCCTAGAACGTTTCTAAATAAACCGTTGGCGGATAAGGGGTTTTGATAGAAGTGTCCCAATCTTTTCTTTTCAACTTGTGTGCTCACTGGCTCCTCGCCAGTGGATCTGGGTGCACATTTGCTTCTCGCCTTCGGCTCGAAATAAGTTCGCATGAACAATTTGGCGCTCATTTGCTCCTCGCCTTTGGCTCGAAATAAGTTCGGCTGGATAACTTACGAGCGCTGTTGCTCCGTAAGTTATGGCCTCAGTTAATTTTTCCTCTGGATTTTTTTCATTCAATCAGTACAATAATTTAAGGTGTTGGGTATTGTTATAATCAATTTAAATGGGGGTCATAGTCGTGGTTACAGTCAATGAGTATTTTGAAGGGAAGGTCAAGTCGTTGGTCGTTAATTCAGCTGAGGGTAAGAAAACCGTGGGTGTTATTGAACCGGGTGAGTATGAATTTAATACTGATGGCCCGGAGGCCATGACGGTTATCGCCGGCATGATGTCTGTTTATCTGCCAGCATACGAAGAATGGGAAGATTTTGGCGCGGGATCATCTTTTGATGTTCCAGCCAAATCTGTTTTTAAGGTCAAGACGACCGAAGACGCGGCCTATCTTTGTGAATACAAATAGTTTTTATCGCTGTCGGTTGCGGTAAAAAAGGAGGCGTACGAATGGGAAAATTTGAACAAAAGATCACGTTTCTACTCATTATTTCTTTGTTTTTGTCCTTATCGTATGCGATCAATGGGTTTTGTCAGAGAGAGATTTTGGACGATCCTTTCCAGGATGATGCCGGTGAGAAGTTCGGGCTTACCTGGGGGAAGGAAAGACATGATGACCGTTTTGGCATTGACCTGGTAGGCTGTCATGGAAAACCAAGCACTGAATTTGAGGGTTCATGCAATGCGTATGTAGGCGACACCCCGTGCAGCAGGGCGTTGCCTATTCTGTGCGTAAAAAAGACAGGAGCCCCAAGACCGGGATATGAACTTGATGGTTCAGATCATAGCTGGGTAAAAGAATCTTACCGCGGCTGGCTTGAAGGAGAACTTCAGCTCACACCCCCTGTTGTTGGAAATACGCTTACAAGCCTTGATCAGGCCAATGACCTATGTAGCCGTCAATTTGGGCCTGGGTATCGTATGGCTGAGTTTCACGATGGGAGATGGGTCAAGGAGATGAGCGGGCAGAAATTCTTTGGCGACAGCTGGCCTCAAGATACAAATGAGGGTGGTTGGAACTTTTGGGGTTATGGTAATATTGGCGGAGAAAGCAGGTTTTGGGTTTACATAAGAGACCAGCAGGCAAATTGCTGGATAGAGGATCGGGCCAAGCAAATAGAGCTTTATAAAGAACAGCTTCAGAAAGGTCACGACTTAGATTGGATATCTCCTTCCGCTAAAGAGGGGCTGACCCCGTGATTTTTTGGTAAAAGAAGCTGAAAATGTCAAAAAGGAATGGATAAAGGAAAGGTGATGGCTGTTTACAGCCATCACCTTTTTTATCATTGACATTTTTATACTATATAAGTATATTGTATTATTCACTTTTTATCGTAAAATTGACATTTAAGGTAGACTCCCTGTTCGGCTGCTAGGCCGCAGCCGCACGGGATTAATTCACACGGTTGACTTACGTCACCGACGGAGACGTAAGTCAAGTGTTCATTGAAGGAGGTAGTTTCATGGCAGAGTGGATTGGAATCGAACGCAGAGCAAGACGATGCTATGGTTTTGATGAGATCGCCTTAGTTCCTGGCCGTCAAACCGTTAACCCTAACGAAGTTGATATCAGCTGGGCTTTAGACAAGATGAAGTTCAAGGTCCCGATCATGGCCGCGGCCATGGATGGGGTGGTGAGTGTTGATTTCGCGGTCGCGATGGGAAAGCTCGGCGGTATCGCGGTCCTTAACCTCGACGGTGTTCAAACCCGATATGAAAATCCTAATGAAGTCTTAAAGCAGATCGCGGATGCCACACCTGAGCACGCCACCAAACTTTTGCAAGATCTGTATCTTCCTCCCATTCAAGAAAAATTGATCGCCAAACGAGTAGATGAGATCAAAAAAGGCAAGGTCCCAGCCTTCGTCAGCTGTATCCCGCAGAACGCCAAACGTTTTGGCGCCATTGCCCAAGAAGCCGGTTGCGACGTCTTTGTGGTCCAATCCACAGTCGCGACGGTCAAACATGTTTCCACGGAATACAAAGTCTTAGATATCAAGAATTTTTGTGAAGAAATGAAAACCCCTGTTATTTTAGGCAACGCGGTCACCTATGAGGTGGCCTTGGAGCTTATGGAGGAGGGGATCGCTGGCCTGCTTGTTGGGGTTGGGCCAGGCGCTGCATGCACCACGCGCGGCGTTTTAGGTATCGGCGTTCCTCAGATCACTTCTACCGTTGACTGCGCGGCAGCGCGAGATCATTTTTATAAGAGAACAGGCCGCTATATTCCGATCATTACCGATGGAGGCATGCGTATTGGCGGCGAGATCTGCAAAGCCTTTGCCGCAGGCGGGGACGCGGTCATGGTCGGTTCTGCATTTGCCAAAGCGCAAGAAGCTCCGGGACGCGGTTATCACTGGGGCATGGCGACATCGAATGCCAATCTTCCTCGTGGAACGCGCGTAAAAGTCGGCACCACAGGAACGCTTAAGCAGATCCTATTAGGGCCGGCACAGGTGGATGACGGTTCACAGAATTTAGTCGGCGCTCTTCGCACATCTATGGGATCATTGGGCGCGAGCAACATCAAGGAAATGCAGGACGTTGAGATCATCATCGCTCCTTCGATCCAGACCGAGGGAAAGGTGTTCCAGATCGGCCAGCGTATCGGCATGGGAAAATAATTTAGAATTCAGAAAAAAGAAGTTAAAAGTCAAAGCGCAAAACTCATAGCGCGAACCACGAAAAGGCGGTTGAAGACATGAGAAGTAAAGACATCATTTTGGTTTTGGACTTTGGGTCGCAGTACACGCAGCTGATCGCCCGCAGGGTCCGCGAAAGCAAGGTTTTTAGCAAGATCGTTGCGTACAATATCACCCCGGAGGAGATCGCCAAGATCAATCCCAAAGGTCTTATCTTCTCAGGCGGTCCGATGAGCGTTTATGATAAAGGAGCACCTTTACCGCACAAGGATATTTTCAAGCTGAAACTGCCGATCTTAGGTGTTTGTTACGGTGCCCAGCTTATCACCCATATGCATGGAGGCAAGGTTGTCAAGACCCAGGAGCGAGAATACGGGCGCGCGGAACTTTTTATCGATAGCCCTAAAGATATTTTTTATAATCTGCCGAGTAACATTACATCCTGGATGAGCCATGGTGATGAGATCAAAAAACTCCCCGCGGGATTCCGTTCTATCGCGCACACGCTCTCAACGCCCAACGCGGCGATCGCTAATCCTCAGAAGAAAATTTATGGTGTTCAGTTCCACCCCGAAGTTGTTCATACTCAGCGCGGGACACAGCTGTTGACCAATTTTGTTTTTCAGGTCTGCGGATGTTTGGCCCGCTGGACCATGGACAAATTCATCAAGGAAAAGATCAAAGAGATCCGCGAGACCGTTAAAGATAAAAAGGTCGTCATGGGCTTAAGCGGCGGCGTTGATTCATCGGTCGCGGCTGTCTTGCTGCATCAGGCGATTGGCAAGAATTTGCATTGTATCTTTGTTGACAACGGGGTGCTGCGTAAGAATGAGGTCGCTTCTGTCGAGAAAACGTTCAAGACGAACTTTAAGATGAATTTAGTGTGCGTGGACGCGCAAAAAAGATTCTTGCAGAGGTTAAAGAACGTCACGGATCCTGAGCAAAAACGCAAGATCATCGGCGATGAATTCATCAAGGTCTTTCAGGAGGCCGCTAGCCGCAGCAAGAGTTTTGAATTCTTGGGCCAAGGGACATTGTATCCAGATGTCATTGAGTCTTTTTCACCGATCGGAGGCCCATCGGCCACGATCAAGAGCCATCACAACGTTGGTGGATTGCCGAAAACAATGAAGCTTAAGCTCGTAGAACCTTTTCGTGAGCTCTTTAAGGATGAAGTTCGTCAGATCGGAAAACATTTAGGTGTTCCGGACACGATCATCAAGCGCCAGCCGTTCCCTGGTCCTGGTTTAGCCATTCGTATCGTTGGCGAAGTCACAAAGGAAAGGCTGGATATCTTGCGTGAAGTAGATGAAAGGGTCCTGGAAGAGATCCGAAAAGCTGGGCTTTATGAACAGGTCTGGCAGTCATTCGCTATTTTGTTGCCGATCAAATCCGTTGGCGTTATGGGCGATCAGCGTACGTATGAGAACGTAGCGGCGATCCGTTGCGTTAACAGTGTTGATGGTATGACCGCGGATTGGGTCCATTTACCACATGATCTTCTGGGCCGTATCGCGAACCGTGTCATCAATGAAGTACCGGGTGTCAATCGTGTTGTTTATGATATCAGCTCAAAGCCTCCGGCCACGATCGAATGGGAATAAAGATTGATTGCAGTGATTAAGCAAGATCGCAGAGATTGAAAGAAACATTACAACGATTGAAAAATATTTTAACGATCCATCATTATTTTTTAATCTTCTGAACCATTTGAAAATCTCTGTAATCATATTTATTTGATTTTTTGTATTCATTAAACCCAGGGAGCGTAATCCTTGGCCTAAAACATGTACCATACTGATTTCGTCCACCTCCATGTCCACACGCAGTACAGCCTCTTAGACGGCGCTTGCCGTATCCCTGAACTTTTAAAAAAAGCTGTTGAATACCGCATGCCCGCTTTAGCGATCGCGGACCATGGGAATATCTTTGGCGCTATTGAATTCTATCAGGCGGCGGTCAAAGCCGGTGTCAAGCCAATCATCGGATGTGAATGCTATATCGCTCCGGGTAGCCGATTTGATAAAAGCCCCGCGCAGGGTAAAAGAGGTATTTCGCATCTTGTCCTTTTTGCCAAAGATGAGCAGGGCTACCGCAATCTCTTAAAGCTTGTTTCCGCGGCGTATCTGGAAGGATTTTATTACAAGCCAAGGATGGATAAAGAGATCTTGTCGCGCCATGCACAGGGGCTTCTGGCAACATCCGCTTGTCTAAAAGGGGAAGTCGCTTGGACGTTGCGTAATGAAGGATACAACGCGGCCTTGAAGGCGGCAGATGAACTTGAGCAGATCTTTGGCAAGGGCAATTTTTATTTAGAGATCATGGAAAACGGCATCCCTGAGCAAAAACCGGTCAACGAAGGACTGATCAAGATCAGCAAGGAATTGAATATTCCCTTAGTTGCCACCAACGATGTCCATTATCTCGAGCGTCCGCAAGCTGCCGCCCATGAAGCGCTTCTTTGCGTGCAAACGCAGACGACATTGGATGATCCCAATCGTATGCGCATGTCCAGTGATGAATTTTATTTTAAAAGCCCGGAAGAGATGAAAAAGGCTTTTTCCTACGCGCCTGACGCTGTCACGCGTACGGTCGAGATCGCTGAAAAATGTAACCTCGAACTTGATTTCAAAAAGATCCACTTGCCTCGTTATGATATTCCCACAGGCCAGCCCAAGGATGAATATCTATTGCATTTGTGCCAGGAAGGATTGAAGAAGCGTTTTAAAGAGGTAACTCCTGATATTGAACAGCGCCTCACGCACGAACTAGCCATTATCAAAAAAATGGGATTTATCAGTTACTTTTTGATCGTGTGGGATTTTATCCATTTCGCGAAGCAGAATGGGATCCCCGTTGGCCCTGGCCGAGGGTCAGCGGCTGGAAGTTTGGTCAGTTATCTTCTAGGGATCACGGACTTGAATCCGTTGCGTTATGGGCTCTTATTCGAGCGCTTTCTGAATCCTGACCGTCTGGGGATGCCTGATATTGATATTGATTTCTGCTATGAACGACGTCCGGAGGTCATTGAATACGTTACCAACAAATACGGCAAAGATTCTGTGGCGCAGATCATTACTTTTGGAACGATGCAGGCGCGCGCAGCCATCCGCGATGTCGGGCGCGTTATGAGCATGCCGTATCCGGATGTGGACAAGATCGCGAAGTTAATTCCCAACGAACTTAAGATCACCATCGAAGAATCCTTAAAGCGTGAGCCGCAGTTGAGGGAACTTTGCGACCAAAGTGAACAGGTCGCGAAATTGATCGAGACCGCCAAGGTCCTTGAAGGCCTCAATCGCCATGCCTCTGTGCACGCGGCGGGCGTTGTGATCTCGGATAAGCCTTTGACCGAACATGTGCCGCTTTTTAAGACAAGCGACGATCAGATCACGACCGGCTATGATATGAACGGGATCGCTAAGATCGGGCTTTTGAAGATGGATTTTCTGGGGCTTAAGACCTTGACCGTTATTGACAAGACCGTGAAGCTCGTCAAGGCCATCAAGGGTGTGGATGTGGATGTCAACAACGCGTCGCTGGACGATGTGAAAACGTATGAGCTCCTTGGCCAGGCGAACAGTTTTGGTATTTTTCAATTGGAAAGTTCGGGGATGCGAGACCTTTTAAAGCGTATCAAGCCGAACCAGTTCGAGGATCTAGTGTCTATTTTAGCGCTTTACCGTCCTGGGCCTATTGGAAGCGGCATGTTGGAAGATTATATCCGGCGTAAACGTGAAGGCCAGCAGATCCGCTACGATCATCCTAAGCTTGAACCGATCCTTAAAGATACTTATGGCATTATTATTTTTCAAGAGCAAGTTATGAGGATCGCAAGCGATCTGGCGGGATTCACGATGACACAAGCGGATCATTTGCGAAGCGCGATGAGCAAGAAGAAGACGGAGGTCATGGATAAGACGCGCGCGGATTTTGTCGCGGGGTGCAAAAAGGCATCTAATATCAAGGAACCTTTGGCCAACCGCTTGTTCGATCTCATTGATTATTTTTCCGGATATGGATTCAATCGCAGTCATTCAGCCGCGTACGCGTTGATCTCCTATCGTACCGCCTATCTGAAGGCCAATTTTCCAACAGAATTCATGTGCGCGCTTTTGACCTCAGAAAAGGATAACACCGACAAGATCGTCGAATATGTGAAAGAGTCCGAGGCTATGGGCATTCAGATCATGCCGCCGGATATCAACGCGAGCCAAAAAGAATTTAGTGCCGAAGGTGAGAGCGCGATCCGCTTTGGGCTCATTGCGGTTAAGAATGTCGGCGCGGCCGCCATTGAATCCATTGTTGAACAGCGTAAGGAAGGGCCGTTCGCGAACATTTTTGATTTTTGTAAGCGCGTGGACCTGCGCACAGCCAACCGTAAGGTCATTGAAAGTTTGATTCGATGCGGGGCGTTCGATTCTTTTGGGTTGCGCCGCTCCCAGATGATGGATGTTTTGGACAAAGCTTTGGAGTCCGGCTCTCAGGCACAAAAAGAACGCAGCACAGGACAGTTCTCGTTCTTTGACATGCAAGGTATGGATGATTTTAAGACAGACGCTGAAAGCTATCCTGATATTGAAGAATGGCCAAAAATGAAGACCCTTTCGGATGAAAAAGAGCTTCTCGGCTTCTATATCACAGGACATCCTCTGTCGCATTATCAAACTGAGATCAAAGAGTTTACAGATTATTCGACCAAGGACCTTGTGAAAGCCACGGAAGGTCAGGAAGTAAAATTGATCGGCCTGATCAGCCATGTCAAGCTGACCAATACGCGCAAGACCGGCGAGCGTATGGCTATCTTGAAGTTCGAAGACTTAGAAGGCGAGATCGAGGCTGTTGTTTTTCCATCGACCTATCAAGAAGTGTCGGCCAATTTAAAGGAGGGCGCTGTGGTCGTTTTGCGGGGACGTGTCAGTTTTCGTGAAGAAGCCCCTAAAATCATTGTCGCAGAGATCCGTGGCGTTAAAGAAGCATATCAATCCATTAAAAATATCAGCCTTGATCTGTCTGGTACAGATGAAAAAGCCATGGAAGCGCTCAAGGACAGATTGTCTCGTTTTCCCGGAAAGATCCCTGTGCATCTGCATCTGAACACTAATGAGCACAAGCGGGTTCAGATCCTTGTAGGAGAAAGCCTTTTTGTTCAGCCAAGCGAAACATTGATCGACCATCTTAAAGAGATCTTGGGGGAGGAAAAGATCTCTTTAGAGGTCTAATTTTGCCTTGACACTATAACCTCTTGTTGATACTATACTTAGGACTTGGAGGTAACATTAATGACAAAAAAAGACATTGTCCTTAAGATCACGGATATGACCGGCATCAAGCAGGTGGATGTCAAGAAAGTCGTTCAAAAGACCTTTGACGCCATTATTGATAGCCTCATCCGCTCTGAGAAGGTTGAGTTGCGTAATTTTGGCGTGTTCAAGATCAAAGAACGCAAGGCCCGTTTTGGACGCAACCCTCGTACCGGAGAAGGAGTTCCTGTCCCGCCGAGAAAAGTCGTCGTTTTCAAGCCTGGCTTGGAAATGAAAATGAGAATTAAATAGCTTTGATTTATTACAATTGAACATGATCACAAGGGCGGAGAGAACTCCGCCCTTGTGCCTATACAAAAGTTATTTATGGCCAACCAGAATAAATTTTCTTTACCGCGCGGTACCGCCGATATACTGCCTCAAGAGGTGCGTTTATGGCAGGATATTGAGGCCAAGGCGCGCTCCCTTTTTGATCTTTATCATTATCAAGAGATCCGTACGCCCGTTTTTGAAGAAACAGAACTTTTTGCTCGCTCCATGGGGGCAACAAGTGATGTGGTGCAAAAGCAAATGCTTACCCTGCAGCCTAATCAGCGTGAAGGGGAAAGCGGACAATCCTCAAAGATCTTTTCATTAAGACCAGAAGGAACAGCTTCAGTCGTTCGCTCCTATATCGAGAATAGCCTTGATCGCAAAGAAGCCCTGACAAAGCTTTTTTATATAGGGCCGATGTTCCGCGGCGAGCGTCCGCAAAAGGGAAGATTACGTCAGTTCTATCAGATCGGTGTTGAGGCTATAGGCCCTAATAGCGCGTCGCCTTATCTAGACGCGGAGATCATGGGGTTGAGCGTCGCGCTTTTAAAAGCGTTCGGCGTTAAGGATCATGTCTTAAAGATCAACACACTTGGCTCTCTTGAGGACAAACAGAACGTGTCCACTGTCTTGCGTGAAATGATCGGTGATCAAAAAGCGTCACTATGTCCGACATGTCAGCAAAGGCTGGATCGCAATGTTTTTCGCGTCCTCGATTGTAAAAATCAGGAATGCCAAAAGATCGTTGCAGGCTTGAAGCTTGGCGTTTCGCTTCTTTCTCAGCAGTCCCAGGAATATTACGCGCAAGTCAAAAAGGCCTTGGGTCTTTTGGGCGTTTCTTTTCAGGAAGTGCCGACCTTGGTGCGGGGTTTGGATTATTATACGCAGGTTGTTTTTGAGATCACAAGCCCAAGCCTTGGAAGCCAGGATGCTTTAGGCGCTGGGGGTCGCTATAACGGGCTCGTTCAAGAACTTGGAGGCTCAGAAGGTGTTGACGCGGTAGGATTTTCATTGGGGATGGAACGTATTATCTTGGCACGGCAAGCGGTGCCAGAGCCTCAAGCTAGAGGTGTTGATGTTTTTGTTGCGCCTATCGACGATAAAGCGTTCGAGAGTGCATTTCAGATCATGAACACGCTAAGGCAGCAAGGGTTGGCAAGCGATATGAGCTACAAGACCGCATCCCTTAAAAGTCAGATGCGCCTTGCGGATAAATTATCAGCGCGCTATGTCTGTATCCTGGGTGAGGATGAAATGAATCAAAATGCCGTCACGCTCAAAGATATGACGACCGGCAGCCAAGAGAAGATCTCACGCGAAGAAATAGTCGAGAAAATAAAGAAATTAGTATTAACATGATATTTATTCCGATGTCCTAAGGCGTTGGAATAGATTCGCACAGCAAACGTGATGTTCGTTGTGCTTTATAAGATAAGGTGCTCATTTATGCTAAGAACACACACCTGCGGGGAATTAAACAAAACATTTAAGGATCAAGAGGTCACGCTGTGCGGTTGGGTGCACAAGCGCCGGGATCATGGAAAATTGATCTTCATTGATATTCGAGATCGCTATGGCATCACGCAGGTCGTTTTTGTTCCGTCGGTAAGTAAACAAGCGCATGATGAAGCGCAAAAACTCGGCCCGGAATTCGTTGTCCGTATTACCGGTAAGGTAAATGTGCGCCCTGATAAGAACGTCAATCCGGATGTCGCAACAGGCGACATTGAGTTGTGCGCGACCGCGCTTGAGATATTGAACGTTTCAGAAGTGCCTGTGTTCGAGATCGATGATAATGCCGCTGAGCCGTCGGAAGAACTTCGCCTGGCGTACCGCTATCTGGACCTGCGCAAGCAAAAGGTCATGCAGGCCTTACGAGTTCGCCATCAGATCTGTTCGTGCATTCGTCAATTTCTGAACGCCGAGCAGTTCACAGAAGTTGAAACGCCTGTCCTGACCAAGTCCACACCGGAAGGCGCGCGGGATTTTTTAGTGCCTTCGCGGCTTAATCCAGGAACTTTCTTCGCGCTTCCGCAATCACCGCAATTGTTCAAGCAGATCTTGATGGTTTCCGGCCTTGATCGATATTACCAGATCGTGAAATGTTTTCGCGACGAGGATCTGCGCGCGGACCGTCAGCCAGAATTTACGCAACTGGATATGGAGATGTCGTTCGTGACAGAGGAAGATGTGTTTAGCTTGACCGAACGGCTTTTTCAAAAGATCATGAAAGAGGTGAAGGGCGTTGATATCGCGATCCCGTTCCCGCGCATGACGCACGCGCAAGCCATGGCCCAATACAAAAGCGACAAACCTGACACCCGCAAGCAAGGCGAGGAATTTTCTTTTCTTTGGGTTGTGGATTTCCCGCTCTTTAAATATAATGAAGAAGAAAAGCGCTGGGAAAGCGAGCATCATCCTTTTACGTCATTTTGTCAGGAGGATATACCGTTGTTGGAAAGCGGACAGTTCGATAAGATCCGTTCCAGGTCTTATGATCTGGTTTTAAACGGCAGCGAGATCGGTAGCGGATCGATACGTATTCACAAACAAGATGTACAGAAGAAAATATTTGATATAATAGGTTTTGATGAAGCGGAGGCGGAGAAGCGTTTTGGTTTCTTGCTCAAGGCCTTTCGCTATGGGGCTCCACCGCATGCCGGCGTGGCGTATGGTATTGATCGATTAGTCGCGATCCTTTTGGGCCTTGATTCGATCCGTGATGTGATCGCTTTTCCTAAGACACAAAAAGGAAGTTGTCTGTTGACAGAAGCCCCGGCGGAAGTTGATAGTAAGCAATTGAAAGAATTGGGAATTATCTCTATTAATAAAAAAGGAGGAGAGTAATGTTAAATCGTCTTTTCGCAAGGATCGCGATCGTTGTCGTGGCATGTTTTTTGGCCAGTTGCACAATGAGGACCTATGTTCAGGATCGTGGACGCGTTGATCAGGAGATGACCGGCAATGCGGGATGTATCCAAGGCGCATGCCCGCAAGCAGACCGTGGGGATGTCAAGCAAACCCGTCGAACATATGTTTTGGAAGTCGTGACCAATCCTAAAAAGATCGACACCGCCACCAAGACGGACACAAGCAGTGTCTCTTCGGAGGTCTACACGGAGCAAAATTTTACAACCCGCAGCACGGTCAAGCCAAGAGCGATCGTTTTGCCGGATGCCCCAGAGCCTGTTGTCGTTGAGAAAAAAGCGACCTTTGTCGATTATAAGATCAAAGAAGGGGATACACTGCAGAAGATCTCCAAAGAATTCTACGGCACCTATGGCCGCTGGAATGATATTTACCAAGTTAACAAGGACGTTCTGACGAACCCTGATCGTATCAAGCCAGGAAAAGTCATTCGCGTTCCGCAGAATTAATGCCGTATGGAGCGCATCCTTAAACTGACAAGTAATCAGGACCTTCAGCTTATTTTCGGAAAATACGATCAGAACCTCAAGCTGATCGAGAATGAGTTGGGGATCCAGATCTTTCGTATCCAAGAAGGCCTTCGGGTCGTTGGCAGTGAAGAGAAGATCGATCGCGTTTCCGGCTTGATGGACTACTTGATGGATTTCGTCCAGAAAGGCCAAGATGTCAAGCGCTATGATATTATCTATGCTTTACGCTTGGCTGATCCAGGTCAAGGCTTTGATTTTAAAACCCTTTCAAAGCGCAAGATCCCTGTCGCGGCCAAAAAAGGTTCGGTCGTTACACCTAAGACCAAAGGCCAGGTCGAATACGTTGAGACCATCAAGAAGAGCGATATTGTTTTTGGTATTGGGCCTGCCGGCACAGGAAAAACATATTTGGCCATGGCGATGGCCGTCAACGCCCTTCAGAAAGGGTTGGTTCGTCGTATCATCTTGACCCGTCCTGCCATTGAGGCGGGAGAAAGTTTAGGGTTCTTGCCGGGCGATATGGTGGAAAAAGTTTCACCATATTTGCGTCCATTATATGACGCGCTTTATGACATGATCGAGGCCGAAAGGGTCGATCAGTATGCCGAAAAAGGCATCATCGAGGTCGCTCCGCTGGCTTACATGCGCGGACGCACCTTAAATGACGCGTTCGTTATCCTGGATGAGGCGCAAAATTGCACGAAGGACCAAATGAAGATGTTCTTGACCCGTCTCGGCTTTGATTCCAAAGCTGTTATTACTGGCGACATCACGCAGAGCGACTTACCGGCGGGCGAGCTTCCTGGGCTTGTTTCCGCGGAGAAGATCCTGAAGGATGTCGATGGGATAAAGTTCGTCTATTTGACCGGCGAAGATGTTGTCCGCCATGAGCTTGTTCAGCGCATTATTGAGGCGTATGAAAAATCGAATTCTAAATAATTTACGCATAGCTAACGCCATCATTCTAAGTGTTTTATTCGTGGCGTTGACCGTGTTTTGCTATATCGCCAAGCTCTCCTTGGCGATCCCGCTATTCTTGCTGGTCTTAGGTGTCTATTGTGTTCTTGCGCGCAAGTCCGATTACCGCCTTTTTCTCAACCTTGGATTTTTGCTCGCGATCCTTCTTTTCTTAGCGTACACATCCAATCGGTACGCGTTTTATTCCAATCTGTTGATCCCGGTTTCCGCGGTTGGGCTTCTGGTCATTATCCTTTATAATGATCTTTACTTGGCGCTGTTGATGTCCTTTGCCGCTAGCATTCTGACCGGGTTGGTCGCCGGCAATCGCCTCGATATCGCTGTGATCTATTTTATCGCGAGCGTCGTTGGCGCTTTGAGGGTTCGCAACGCGCGTACGCGCAGCGAGCTGATCAACGCGGGATTCTTTATCAGTATTTTTCAGGTCCTCTGTGTCACGCTCTTGAATCCCTTCCCAGATTTCATCTTCAGCCGTCATTTTCTTTTGGATTATTTTCGGCCGCTGTTCATCAACGGCCTGGTCTCGGCTATGATCGTGATCGCCACACTGAAGGTCTTTGAATATCTGTTCGGTGTTATAACGAATTTTAGCCTTTTGGAGTTGTCAGACTTGAACCATCCTTTATTGAAGCGGATGATCCTAGAGGCCCCTGGGACATATCATCATAGCTTGTTGGTTGGCAATCTGGCTGAGATCGCTGCCAACGCCGTTGGTGCCAACGCTCTTTTGTGCCGGGTTGGTTCGTATTACCATGACATCGGCAAGATCGACAAGCCGGAATATTTTGTCGAGAACCAGATCTTTGAGTCCAGCAAACATGATAACCTTGAGCCAACGATGAGCCGCCTGGTCATTTTTAATCATGTCATCAATGGTGTTGAGGTCGCGAAAAAATATCACTTTCATCCGGCGATCATTGATTTTGTCCAGCAGCATCATGGAAAAAGTTTGATGCATTATTTCTATCAAAAGGCGATCTCTGAAGCTCGGGAAGGGGAGGCGATCGACGAGCAGACTTTCCGTTATCCAGGGCCAAAGCCTCAGACCCGCGAAACCGCCATTATGATGCTGGCGGATTCTGTAGAAGGCGCTTGTCGTGCGCTGGAAGAGCCGACCCCTCCGCGTATCGATGAAACCGTACGTAAGATCATCAACAATAAATTTATTGACGGTCAGCTGGATGAATGCAGTTTGACGCTTAAGGACCTGGAAGTGATCGGCATGACGTTCACACGCGTTCTAAGCGCGATGTATCATACGCGCGTTAAATATCCTGAGAGAAAGAATGAAAACGCAAATCGACGTTCGAAACCTCCAGACGCGAATTCCCTTACGCCCTCACCTGATAGCAGCCAAGGTTAAGAAGTTCCTTTCTCATGAAGGCATTGCCGCCGCGGACCTTTCTATCGCGATCGTCAGCGACTCTCATATTAAATCTTTGAACCAAAAATATTTAAAGCACGATTACGCAACAGATGTCCTCGCGTTTAATTTGGCCTCAAGCTGTATCGGGCGCGCCCATGGTCTGTATGGCGAGGTGGTCGTCTCGGCGGACACCGCTAAGCGCCAATCGAAGGTTTTCAAGACGACCGTTTCTGATGAGCTTTTGTTGTATATCATTCACGGCATCTTGCATCTGTTGGGTTTTGATGACCATAGCGCCAAAGATATCACGCGCATGCGTGCCAAAGAAAAAGCCGTTTTAGCCCGCCTAAAAAAGAAATGATCTTAAAAACCGAAGGTATCGTCCTGAAACGTTTTGATTTTCGCGAAACCAGTCGTATCGCGACTTTCTTTACCCGTGATCACGGCAAGATCAAGGGGGTCCTTAAAGGTATCCGCAAGGATCACAAAAAATTCGGTAGCAACATCGATCAATTTTCCGTTAATGATATCGTCTATTATTTTCACCGTGACGCGGAATTGCATTTGGTAGGTCAGTGCGATCTTAAGGCGTTTTTTTTCAAGATCCGTCAGGACATCAAGCGTACTCTGGCGGCGAGCTACGCCCTTGAGCTTGTTGATTCCATTATGCCAATGGAGGAAAAGAACGAACTGATCTATGATCTGCTGTTAAGGTACCTTCACACCCTTGAGGATACGGATGATGTCAGCAAGCTTGTGCATGTCTTTCAGATCAAGATCTTGTTGTTGTCGGGTTTTCGTCCGTATTTGGATTCATGCGTCGTTTGCCAGGCTAAGATATCGCCGAAGATGCATTTTAGCATGAAGCTCGGCGGGCTTATTTGTGAGAACTGTTATGGTAATGATCACGCCGCCACACACGTTTCACGCGGGACTATCGCGTCGCTTGTGCATATCGAAAAAGGTGAATGGAAAAATATTCTACGCCTTAGGCTTACCGCTCTAACCCAAAAAGAGCTCAAGTTTATCCTCAACAATTTTCTTGTCTATCATCTTGAGCGGCACATGAAAAGCGCGCGCTTTCTTAACCACAAACGATAAGAATAAGTCAAGATTCAAAAGTCAGAATTCAAAAGGTAAAAGACGGGAAAAAAATAATAAATTTACTGGCAAGAAGTCAATTTTGATCGTTTTGTTTTCTTGAATCTTGGATCTTAAAGCTTGATCTGCTTTTTGATTTTATTTTTGACTTTTGACTTTGAAATTTTGAATTTGATTGAGGATATCCTTGGCAAGAGCCTTGCCGATCTGCGGGACACTGGCGATATCATCGAGGGGTGCCAGGCGAAGATCAGAAAGCTTTTTAAATCCTTTGGAGAAAAGATTGCGCGCGCGAATGCGTCCTACGCCTTTTAAGAGGACAAGATCGAGGAGTTCTTCGCGAATACCGTATTGGATGCGGCGTTTGAGGTCATCGGTCGCGAAGGTGAGGCGTTTAAATTTAAAAAGTTCAGCGATAACGGAGGCTGCATAGAGGATCCACTGCGCGGATTCTACATGACGGTGAATATCGCCTGGCCCGACATTAAAACGATCACAGAGATCATCTTCTTTTGTTTCATCGATCCATTGCGACCAGAGAAGCGTTGTTTTTAGAACACGCAATTGAAAAAAGAAATCCTCCAGATCAGGAAAATCCTGCGCTGTCACGATAAATTCATCCCCACAAGAAGACATAAATCCTTCCAGTTGTTCATAGTCAGATTTTGTGATGCTCGCAAGCCTTTCCGCGTCAGGGCAGCAGGCAACAAGGTGTAATAATCCTGTTGCCGAATATCCGCCGGTCCGATGGGCTTTCGCGAGGCCTTGATGGAGCATAATGCCTGTGATGGGGTCAATGTACAGGCGGCTTACACATTGACCAAAGGCTGTTGCGAAATACCGAAATCCGCTTTTTTCAATAAGTCCGTGTTTTTCCAAGAAATCAAAGATCTTGCTGATAAGCTCGATCAAGTTGCCCGTGAGTTTTTGGTGGGCTAAAAATGTATGCGAGATGAATTCAAACATCTCATTGATATCGTGCACGTGTCCGGCGGCAATAGAAGCCAAGATGTGGATGCGCAAGGCCGATTCGCTTCCTAATTTAGAAATGACAGGCTCAGGGGCGGCTTCAATGTAGCGTTCAAAGAGAAGCCGCGACTCGGCAAAGGTTTTCGCGATGATGACCGCTTCACCAAAATCATCGTAGCCGGGCCGTCCGGCACGTCCGGCACATTGCTTGTATTCGGAAACCGGAATGTAAGCGGCGCCAAGCCCTGATTCGTAGCGTTTGGTGTCGCGCAAGATAGTGCGCTGGGCAGGGAGGTTCACTCCGGCCGCGAGCGTTGGCGTAGAGCAGATGACACGGACCAAATTTTGACGGAACGCGTCTTCAATGATCTTGCGTTGTTCTGGCCGAAGCCCCGCGTGGTGAAAAGCAACGCCGTGTTCTAAGACATTAGAGAGCTTGCGGCAAATCTTTGTCGCTTCACCGCTTCCTTTGACGACTTGTTGTGAAAGCTCCTTGAGCAATTCTTTTTCGCTAGGTTTGAGAAGCTCCGACACCGGGCTTGCAAGCAATAACGCGGAGGCTTGCGCCGAGCGGCGGCTGTTGACAAACACCAACACTTGTCCTTTGCCGCGCAAAGTATCCAGCGTCAGTTTGGTCAAGTCATCTGGAAATTCGTCTTCGTGAATAGCCTTCCTGCCAAACCCGTCAAAAACAATTTCTTCGTTAAAATAAACCCCTTCGCGTAGCGGCACGGGCCGCCAGGTGCTTTCCACGAATTCTGCCTTCAGCCACTGCGCCATTTCGCTGGCGTTCTTGACCGTAGCGCTCAGCGCAAGAAGCTGAACGTTAGGATTCAGCTGTTTGATGCGCGCGGTGAGAATTTCAAGCGTTGGACCGCGGGATTCATCGTTGATGAAATGAATTTCATCTAAGACCACAACCGAAAGATTATCAATAAGCCATTTAGCGCGGGAACGCAATAGCGCGTCCACTTTCTCGGCGGTGGCGATCAATATTTGATAACGATTCAAGCTTTTGCTGGGGCTATCCAGATCGCCTGTTGCAATGCCGACATGGATTCCTAAAGGCTCATATTTTTTCTGAAAATCGTTAAACTTCTCGCTCGCTAGAGCTTTTAAGGGTGCAATATAAAGACATCGTCCGCCGTTTTGGATGATGGACTTGATCATGCATAGCTCAGCGACAAACGTCTTTCCAGCAGCTGTGGGAATTGCTAAAAGAAGGCTTTTGCCATCTAAGGCGCCGTGCTTGATGGCTTGCGCCTGCGGTGGATAGAATTTCTTTATGCCATTGGAAGTGACGGCATCGATAACGCTTTCGGGGAATTGGTATTCCAGTAAGGTTTTGCGGACATCGGACATAAGTCCTTACTTGTAACACAAAAGAATAGGGGTGTCAAATGAGCGCTTAAGTTACGGATACCTCTCTGGGTGACATAACTTAAGCGTGCGAATTTGTCCCAGGAGTCCCACTTAGGCGGGACGACGCGGGGTCTTAAAAGATTATCTTTTCTTCTCAGGAATGTAAATTTTCCCCAGCGTGAAAAATTTACTCGACTTTTCGGTTTCACTTTATCGCCAGCAGTGAAACCTCAACAACGTCCTGCTTCAAAAAGATAATCTTTTTTCGCTTACCCTGGTCAGAGAGCGTGCTGGCGTTGTCCGTTCGCGAGTTTCCTTAGCCGCCTGTATTCCGCAGCTGTTTGGAAAAGACAGGCGAGCGAAGGATGTTTGAGCGAGGGATAATGACAGCACGCCTTACGCAAAGAGGATACATTGATTTTTATCAATTTTCTCGCTTCCCTTGCCAGTGTTGACCTGAAAGGGTAAGTACCCTATAATCATTTAATAAAAATATAAGGAATAATATTTATGCGTATCGTTTTGCAAAGGGTCAAAGAGGCGAGTGTCACGGTGGGCGGCCAGGTGGTGGGCCGTATCGGCAAAGGGTTATTGGTTTTTTTAGCCGTTGCCAAAGAAGACACAGCAGATGATATCAACTATCTTGTCAGAAAGCTTATTGAACTTCGCATTTTTGAAGATGCTCAGGGCAAGATGAATTGTTCTATTACCGAAGTCGGCGGGGAATTTTTGGTCGTTTCGCAATTTACACTTTTGGGCGCCTGCGAAAAAGGCAGGCGCCCTTCTTTTGATGCGGCCGCGGATCCGCAAAAAGGTGAAGAATTTTATAACGCGTTTGTCGATGCGCTTAAAAGCGCTGGCCAAAAGGTTCAAACCGGCCAATTCCGCGCCATGATGGATGTGGCACTCATTAACGACGGGCCCGTCACTTTCATCTTGGAGAGTAGAGGGTAGGGAGAAAGGTTTTTGGGGGTTGAGGGGAGATATTGACATGATCAACAATGAAGCTTCAAAGGGTCAAGTTGTTTTGTATGGCAAAGACCTGAAAGTTCATCTTGAAAAAGAGACTGTCTGGCTTACCCAAAAACAGATGGCTGTGTTATTTAGTAGAAACATGCGAACTGTCAATGAGCACATCCAGAATATTTTTAAGGAACAAGAATTATCGAAAAAGGCAGTTATCCGGAAATTCCGGATAACTGCTTCTGACGGGAAATCCTATGAAGCCAATTTCTATAATCTCGATGTCATTATCTCAGTTGGATACCGTGTCAAATCAAAGAATGGAACCCGCTTCCGTATCTGGGCCACAAAGGTGCTCAAGAAGCATTTGGTCGATGGCTATACGATCAATGAAAAGCGGTTGAAAACTGCCGAACATAAATATCTCGAACTGCAGCGGTCTATTAAGCTTTTAGGCAACGTCATCCAGCTTGATAGCCTATCCGATGAGACTAAGGGGTTGATCAAGGTCATTGCAGAATATGGCCGCGCGCTTGATATTTTAGATGGTTACGATCATCAAAAGGTTTCTTCCCCTAAGGGAACAAGGCAAGTTCGGTTCGCTTTTACTTATGAACATGCTCAAAATATCATCCAGGCCATGAAACAGCAGCTCAAGGAATTTCCGCTTTTTGGCCGGGAAAAGGACAAGAGTTTTCAAAGCTCCATCAACGCTATCCATCAAACGTTTGGAGGAAAGGATCTTTATCCGACGGTCGAAGAAAAAGCTACGCATTTATTGTATTTCGTTATAAAAAACCACAGTTTTGTTGACGGTAACAAGCGTATCGCGGCGGCACTTTTTATCTGTTTCTTGCAGAAAAACGGTATTCTTCTACGCAAAGACGGCAGTAAGCGAATTGATGACAACGCGTTGGTCGCCTTGACCCTTATGGTTGCCGCGAGCAAGCCGGAAGAAAAAGAATTGTTGATCAAAGTTATTTTGAACTTGTTGATTTAGGCAGAAAGGTTTTAGGGGTTTCTTATTAAATTAAAAGGAGATATGTCTTATGATTTGGTCAATGCGACCAGACCTTTTGTCCAGAATTCTTATAACGGAAAAAGGTTCAGGAGCTTGCAGTATTTGTAGCAAATACTTCACCAGCGAGCGAGTGGCTACGCCGGAGGAAGTAGTGAGACAGTTGTTTCTTGTTAAGCTTGTTTTGCATTACAATTATGATCCTATTTCCGTTATCACAGAATACCCTATCCAGATCGGCATCACTAAGAAACGCGCGGACATCGTAGTTTTAAGCGATAAAAGAACCCCCTTGATCATTGCTGAAATTAAGATAAAAGCGGACAAGGACACTGAGCATCAACTTGTTTCCTATCTTGCAGTAGCGAGAGCTTTGTTTGGCGTTGTTGTTTCTGAGACCGAAATAAAGTTTTTTAGATATAATGCTGATGGTTCGCTTTCCAGGATCACAGATATTCCTGTCAAAGTTTCCGGTGATGCATCTTATATTGTTCAGGATGAAGAAGCTGACGTGAATACCTTCGGTATCACAAAGCTCATGAAGAAAAGTAATAATACTTCTATTTTGATAATAAATGGCCATGAAATTGAGATAAGAAATAATAAGATAATGAAATACAGCAATATCCAGAAGTCTGCTTTGAACAAGGGGATTGTTCTGAGCCATTCTCCAGAGCAAGGTGAATGGCATCGTGCCCTTGAACATCTTTTTTTAAATGCTGAAGATGTTCTGCCTTCTTCATGTAAAACTGAAAGTCTTCAGAGCGATGAGGATACTGTCAATGCTGTCAATACCTTTGGCATCGTAAAATTACTTAGGCAAGATAAAAACACATCGGTTCTAGTGATTAATGATTCTCAAATAACAATAAAAAATAACAAGCTGATCAAATATATTAATATTCAAAAATGCGCTTTGAACAGCGGGATTGTTTTAAGCCATTATCCTACACAGAAGCAATGGAATATCGCTCTGGAATATCTTTTTTCGCATGCCGAAGACGTGCAAGGTCCTCCTGATGCCTTTGATAGCTGGAAGGACTCCATCGAGAAATATCTTATCGGCAAGGCCAAGGTAAGAAGCATTGATATTTGGACAGAATGCTTGAAGGGTTTCTCCTCTGACTTCGACCGTGGCAGGCAGAGGCGCGTTGCTGACTGCATGATGCGCTTGGGATGGATTAAGAAAAAAATCAGAGTCAATGATAAGACTTGCAACGGATATATCAACCCCAAATCCCATGACCAATACGAAACTACTTCTGAACGTCCCTGGGATGAAGAAGAAAATACCTTGCTAGGGCAGTAGAGCGTTGTTTAGAGTTTTTAGATTCCAACCCGGCACAACAAAATGAAACTATATAAATATAAGTCTTTAAGTAATCTTGGTCACGTGTACGATATTTTGTTGAATAAGCGGCTTTATTGCGCAAGCATCGATAAGTTAAACGATCCTTTTGAGGGGATGTTTAGCTTGAGATATCTGACGGGTATTAAAAGAGAGAAGTCACCAGCAGGGTCTTTGGTCCGTGGTGAATATGAAAGTTCTTCAAGTTCAGATCCAAAGGCTGAGAAAATAAATACTCTTGTGAAAAACAAGAGGATCTGTTGCCTTTCAGAGAAAAATGATGACGTTCTTCTCTGGGCGCATTATGCGGATAGCTGTGCCGGAATAGCCATTGAAATAGAGGTGCCTGATGACGATGTTCTGATGGTAAAAACACCTCCGGGAAGAGAACGTCATCGAATTCCAAAGGATACTAAAAGACGAATATTTCAAGTTGATTATAAAGAAGATTTGCCGGAAATAATTCATGGCCCTAAATCTAAAATAGCTAACGAACAATCTCTAATTGCCTTAACGACAAAATTAGCTCATTGGAAATATGAAAAGGAATTTAGGGTCATTCAGAAAAAGGAGCATTACCACTTAGATTGTGGCATTAAAAAAGTATATTGTGGATGTAATATAGACGCTGGAATTTTTGATCAGATGAAAAACTTGTTTGGCAAAAGAATCAACCTTATAAGGATGAATGTTAATCATAGGAAAGAATGGATTACGTTTTGATTTAATGTTACAGAAATTTAATACTTCATTTTAACCATGACTCTTCTTGACACCCACGCCCATTTAGATCATACCGATGACGCGCCGGCGCAATTGCGCGAGGCAGCAGAGGCGGGCGTTTGCGCGGTCATTGCCGCGGGCGTTGACTTGGCCGCGAACAAGATCCATTTGAAACTCGCCAAAGAGTGGAAAATGCCAAAGATTTTCCTGGCGTTTGGCATTCATCCCGGCAATATCATTACACCGCAAATTGAGCCAACGCTTCAGTTCATCCGTGAGCACAGAAGCGAGGCCGTGGCGATCGGCGAAATTGGACTTGATTATTGGTATCCGATGGTCAAGAAAAGCGATGAGCGCAAAAAACAACAGTGTGAAGTGCTTCAAGCGCAGCTGGATTTGGCTAAAGAATTCGACCTTCCTGTTATCATTCACAGCCGAGGAGCGTGGCGGGAATGTTTTGATATGGTAAAAGCGTCCGGTATGACGCGCGCGGTTTTTCACTGGTACAGCGGGCCGCTGGATGTCCTACAAGATATTTTGGCAAGCGGATATCTTGTCTCGGCGACGCCAGCGCTTTTTTATAGCCCGCAGCTTCAGGAGGCTATGAAGTTCGCACCCATTGAGCAGACCATGATCGAGACGGATACGCCGGTCGTGTATCGCTTAAGCGAAGAAAAAAGTTTTAAGGCTGGGCCAAAAGATGTATTCTTTACGCTTGACGTTTATGCTAAACTTAAAAGTCTAGACAAGAAAAAAGCGGCAGACGTTTTGAACGCGAATGCCAAAAAATTCTTTAACTTACCATTATGAGTGAATTTCGAGTCTTAAGTAAACAAATTATCGCGCCTGAAACCAAGCGCATGGACATCGTAGCTCCGTCTATCGTTCAAAAGGCAAAGCCGGGACAATTTGTTGTTGTGATGCCAACGGAGAGGTCGCAGTGCTTGGCTTTTCCCATCGTTGAGGCCAGTGTCCAGAAAAATGCCATCACGCTTATTTTTAATGAACGAACATTATCAGAAAAGGCATTTGGTGGGTTTGCGATCAACGAGGAGGTTCACGCGGTCTTAGGGCCTTTGGGCGATCCTGTCCTTGAGGATGCACAAGGAATCGTCGTCGGTGTCGGCCACGAGCTTGGTATCGCTCAGGTCTTGCCTGTATGCCGGCATTATCAGAAAAAAGGAAATAAGGTTTTTGGCATCTTGAGCGCGTCTACACGGAAAACCATTATCCTTGAGCCGGCGATGCGTGTGAGCTGCCATAGCGCATTCGTTGTTACAGCTGATGGATCGGCAGGCAAAAAAGGAAGTGTCGCTGATATGTTATCTCAGGCGATCGCAGGGCATGCTATTAGCCAAGTCTATGTCGCTGCGGATACCGCGAACATGCAGGATGTCGTATCCTTGTGCCGTCAACATAAGATCAAGGTCAGTGTGATCGTTAAGCCTTTCGCTTTAAGTGGTATCGGATTTTGTGGGACAGATGAGGTCAAGGTGGGCAAGGAATACGTTTTGATGTCCGCGCAAGGATGTATTTTTGATGGAGAAGTTTTTGATCTTGATTTTTATCAGAAAAAAGAAGAGAGCCGTATCGTATGAAGAATAACAAAACATCTATGAATGTTCAGCCTGCGACAAAGCGCATTAAGAATTTTTCGGAAGCCGTCCTCAGTTTTAATAAAAAACAAGCCATGCTGCAAGCGCAGCGTTGCCCGCAATGTTCGCAGCCTGAATGCGTGAAGGCTTGTCCCTTGGGCGTGGATATTCCAGGATTTATCCGCCTTATCCGTGAAGGAGACCTTGCAAAAGCACTTCAGAAGCTGCGCGAAGACAATAGCCTTACAGGTATCTGCGGACGACTGTGCGAAGCACCATGTGAAAAAGCGTGTATTTTTAGCAAAGACGGCGGTCAGCCGATCGCGATCAAGAGTTTGGAGCGCGCGGCGTTCGATCTGGGTAATGTTCGTTTACAAGAGATCTTTAACGCGCAGGCGAGCAATAAGAGCGCTAAGAAAGTCGCGGTTATTGGTAGTGGTCCGGCAGGATTGATGGCGGCCGCGAACCTGATCGAGGACGGCCATAGCGTCACAGTTTTTGACGCGCTGGATAAAAATGGCGGCATGCTGCGTTATGCCGCGTGTGATTTTCATCTGCCGCGAAAAGTTTTAGACGCTGAGATCGATTATGTGCGATCGCTGGGGACAGCGTACGTTCATAACACCTTGATCGGGCAGGAGCAGATGATCACAGAGTTTTTGCTCAATGATTTTCAAGCGGTCTTGATCGCCACAGGCCTTGGTTTTGAAACAGGCGCGCAAGCCGCGGACCGCAGCATCAAAGGTGTGATCACAGGCCAGGAATTGTTGTTCCGTGTGAATTTTTTGTCCAGTTATGAACCTGCAAAGGCTGTTCTACCGTTTTTGGGGCAAAAGGTTATCGTGATGGGTAACAGTCTTGATGCGATGGAGTGCGGTCGGCTTCTTTTACGGTTAGGTAAAAAAGTTACGTTCGTGCACGAAGGAAGCGATGATGAACTGCCATTTCCGGAAGAAGAAAAGATACTCGCTCAGGAGGAAGGCTTGACATGGGAGGGTTTTGCCAAAGTTGTGGACATCACGCAAGATAAAACAGGTGCTGTTGCAGGTGTGCGCTGCGCGCGGCTTGATTTTGCTGATCAGGATGGGGACTGGATATTGATGCCAGTCAAGGATTCGGATTTTATTATTGACGCGGATACGGTCGTTATTTGCGGGCTTTACGAAGCGAACACGTCGTTTACGCGCTTGGGTGGCGGATTAAAGGTCAACAAGCAAGGATGTCTTGCCGTGAAAAGAGATCAGTGCGCGACAAACTTGAAAGGTGTTTTTGCTGCCGGCGGAGTCACGCAGGGCGTGATGCCGCTTGTGCAGGCGCTCGCGCAAGGCAAGAAGGCGGCCAGAGAGATCGATGAATATTTGCAAAAGGCATAAAAGATATGATAAAGCAGATCACAGCTCAGGATATTCGCGCTAAAAAAAGACGGAAACAAAAGATCGTGATGCTCACGGCCTATGATTATTCCATGGCGAAGATCGTGGACGCGGCTGGGGTGGACGCGATCTTGGTCGGGGATTCTCTGGCCAATGTTATGCTGGGATTAGCTTCCACCAATGATGTCACGACCGATCAGATGATCTATCATTCAAAAGCTGTCGCGCGCGCGGTTGAGCACGCGCTTGTTATCGGTGACATGCCGTTTGACGCGTATCAAAAAAGGCCTCAGGATGCTGTCAAGAATGCCAAGCGCTTTATCAAAGAGGGCGGATGCCAGGCGGTTAAGATCGAGTGGTTTGAAGGTTGCATTGCCGTTGCTAAAAAAATTATCGCCAGCGGGATCCCTGTCATGGGCCACGTGGGCTTAACGCCACAAACAGCCGCGGCCTTAGGGGGTTTTAAAGTGCAGGGTAAAGACGCGCAGTCCGCGAAAAAGATCATCACTCAAGCCGTGGCATTTCAAAAGTGCGGATGTTTTGCTATTGTTTTAGAATGCATTCCTGACAGGATCGCCGGGGAGATCACAAAGACCTTAAAAGTCCCGACGATCGGGATCGGCGCGGGTGTTCATTGCGACGGGCAGGTCTTGGTCATTCATGACATTTTAGGATTATTTGATCGTTTTCGCCCCAAATTTGTCAAGACCTACGCGAACGTGCGGGCTGTGATGCAGAAGGCGATCGCGGCTTACGCGCAAGACGTACGCGCGAAAAAATTCCCAACACGCAAGCAGTCATTTACGATCAAGCCCGAAGAATTTAGCAAGCTAAAAGACTGACAGGAGTTCGTGCATGCGTAAGTGTCCTTTCTGCGCGGAAGAGATCCAGGATGGCGCGATCAAATGCCGCTGGTGCAATGAATTTTTTGTCGAAAAACCGGCGGTTCAAGCCAAGTGGTACAACAAGACCACTACGATCCTCGCTGGTTTTTTGGTGCTCGGTCCGTTCGTCCTGCCTTTGGTATGGACCAATCCCCGTTACAGCCAGCAAAAAAAGATCATCGTTTCTGCGCTGATCATCGCGGCAACAATACTAATGGTCTATGCCACTGGCGCTATGATGAAGCAGATGCAGGACCAATACAAAATGCTGTTCTGATCCTTGTGATACATGCGATACCCTCAGCAGATCCCGCATTAAGGCTCTTCTTTCTTTTTTAAAATTCCTTGTAAAACTCGTCTAAAAACACGTATAATAAAATCATCACCTATCATTACGCACGGAAAGGAAAGTGTGGCAAAAGACCTTTTGCATCAAGATCATGCCGATGAGGGCCATCGACCTGCTCACGAGACGTCGCTGGGAAAAGATTTTTTCATCGTGGCCGTAGGTGTCATCCTGATCTCGTTGGCATTCTTGTTGTTCGGATCGATCTCCGGCCTTGGGCTTAAAGCTGATTTTCCGCGTGTCAGCACGCCTGTGATCGATGATTATGGCAATCCGATCAATGTCCCGGAGGCGGATATTGACTCGGGTACCGCGTATGGATTTTTTCGGATAGGTATTTTGTCTGGACTTGTTGCGGTCATTGTTTTTTTGGCGACATTCATTTTGTTGCGATGGTCTAAGAAGTTCAATAAACAGATGATGCCGCATCAAGACCGGGCAAAGGATGCTTCTCAGATAGGCCCATTACAGTAAAAATATGTATTTTTCTTATCCTCAGATGTTCCAGAACAAAGAAGGTGTGTGATGGATTTCTTTACCTTGCCACGCTTATTAGTCATCTTTTTCACGATCTTTGGCGCCTTATTGGTTTTCATGTGCTTTTTGCTGGCAAAAAAAGCCATGAGTGCCAGCAAAGACCGCTCTCAATACAAGAGCCAGAAGATCGTTAAGAATTATTATGAAGATGGTGGAAAACAGATCAAAGATTCGACGATCAGCGGCCAGCTGATCAAGCGTTGGAAAGAGAATTCTCAATCCTGGAAAGACTTCTTGGAGTGATCTTGACCGTTTAGCAGGCCACCTCTTTGCCCGGCCTGGGCTTCTGATATATGCGACCGACCTTCCTTATGATAGAAAATCTGATTTTTCATTTTGAAAAAGCTTGATTTTTCAAAAGCTTTCCGATAAAATACTCGCTCTATGTCTCACGAAAATTTCATGGAAAAAATAGTTTCTCTCTGTAAGCGTCGCGGCTTTATTTTTCAGTCCTCAGAAATTTATGGCGGCTTGGGAAGCGTTTGGGATTATGGCCCCTTAGGCGTTGAGCTTAAACGCAACGTTAAGGACGCGTGGTGGAAAGCAGTTGTTCATCGTCGTGATGATGTCGTGGGCTTAGATGCTGGCATTTTAATGCATCCCAACACTTGGCGGGCGTCAGGGCATGCCGAGAATTTTTCTGATATCCTCGTTGATTGTCGATCCTGCAAAAAACGTTTTCGCAAAGACCATATCGGCGACACCTGCCCGGAATGTGGCAGCAAGGATTTTACCGATGGGCGAGCCTTTAATCTGATGATGCAGACGCATTTGGGCGCGGTGGAAGATGAGAATAGCCTTTGTTATCTTCGTCCTGAGACCGCCCAAGGGATCTTCGTTAATTTTGCCAATGTTGTTGATACGACACGCAAGCGCCTGCCGTTCGGTATCGCGCAGATCGGTAAATCCTTTCGCAATGAGATCACGCCGGGCAATTTCGTTTTTCGCACACGTGAATTTGAGCAGATGGAGATCGAATATTTTACGGACCCAGCGGACGCCGAAAGGATCCACAGCGAGTGGGTGCAGGCACGATTTCAGTGGTATCTTGATCTAGGCATCCGAAAAGAATATTTACAGCTGCGTCCCCATGGCGCGGACGAATTGGCGCATTATGCCAAGGCGTGCACGGATATTGAATATCGATTTCCTTTTGGATGGGCAGAGCTTGAGGGGGTCGCCAACCGCACGGATTTTGATCTTCAACAGCACTCGAAATTTTCGGGCAAGGACCTGCAATATCAAGACAATATTTCTGGTAAGAAATTTTTCCCGTACATCATTGAGCCATCCGGCGGCGTGGACAGGGCGACCTTGGCCTTTTTGACGGACGCTTACCATGAAGAAACGGTCAATGATGCCACGCGCGTTGTCCTTCGCCTAAGCAAGACATTGACACCTACGAAGATCGCGGTGCTTCCGCTCTTGAAAAAGAACGCAGAAATTGTTACAATGGCAAAACGTATCAAGGCGGATCTCTCTAAAAGTTTTGTGACCGTCTATGATGACACAGCGGCTATCGGCAAGCTTTATCGCCGCCAGGATGAAGTTGGAACATTTTTTTGCGTGACAGTTGATGTTGACTCCTTAAGTGATCAGTGCGTGACGGTCCGGCACCGTGACACCATGGCGCAGGAACGCATCCAGGCAGATCAGCTCAAAGAATATTTCGTACAACAATTCTCAACTTAATTAACAGTTAGAAAGGATAGGGGTAGAAGCAATGGCTGGCAAAACAAAGAAGTATGTGTATTCGTTCGGTGGCGGTAAAGCGGATGGCAATGAATCCATGAAAAATCTCCTGGGCGGCAAAGGTGCGAACTTGGCCGAAATGGCAGGGAATAAGAATTTAAAGCTCCCTGTTCCTCCAGGATTCACGATCACGACCGATGTCTGTACGTATTATTACGCGAACAAAAAGAAATATCCCGCAGAACTCAAAGCCCAGGTCAAAGCCGCGATGGCAAAGGTTGAAAGCGTAATGGGCAAGAAATTCGGCGACGTTAATGATCCTTTGCTGATGTCTGTTCGTTCCGGCGCTCGAAGGTCCATGCCGGGCATGATGGACACTGTTTTAAATATTGGGCTTAACGATGACACGATCAAGGGTTTGATTAAGAAGACCAACAACCCGCGCTTTGCGTATGACGCGTATCGTCGGCTTGTTATGATGTACGCGGATGTTGTTATGGAAAAAGCCGCGGGCCGCGATCCTGCCAGAGGAAAAGGGATCCGTAAGCTGATGGACGAAAAGCTTGAAGAGCTCAAGCATTCAAAAGGATACAAGCTTGATACAGACCTTTCAGCTGAAGACCTAAAGCAGCTCGTTGCTGATTTCAAAGAAATGGTCAAAAAAGAGATCGGCATCGCTTTCCCTGAAAAACCTGAAGATCAACTGTGGGGCGGCATCGGCGCTGTGTTCATGTCGTGGAACGGCAAGCGCGCGATCGAGTATCGCCGTATCGAGCGTATCCCTGATGAGTGGGGTACCGCGGTCAACGTGCAATCCATGGTTTTTGGCAATATGGGCAATAACTCCGCGACCGGCGTTGCGTTCACGCGCAACCCTGGAACGGGTGAGAATTATTTCTATGGGGAATATTTAGTGAACGCTCAGGGTGAAGATGTTGTGGCTGGTATCCGTACACCTGCTCCGATCAATGATCAGAGCAAGAACGACCAAAGCCGCAATTTGACGACTTTAGAAAAATTCATGCCCGCGATCTACAAAGAACTGTTCGATATCCAGAAAAGGCTTGAGAAGCATTATAAGGATATGCAGGACATCGAGTTTACCATCGAGAATGGCAAGCTTTTTATGCTGCAGTGTCGCGTTGGAAAGCGCAATGGTACAGCGGCCGTTCGAATGGCTATTGATATGTATAAGGAAAAGTTCATTGACGCGGCGACCGCTGTCAAGCGCGTTCCGTCGCATCAGCTTGTCGAACTTCTTTTGCCGATGACAGACCCTAAAGTAGAAGCTGCCACAAAAGTTATCGCCAAAGGCCTTCCGGCCGGTCCTGGCGGGGCTGCAGGAAAAGTCGTGTTCTCGTCCTCTGAGGCTGTTAAATGGGCAGAGCGCGGCGAAAAAGTGATCTTAGTCCGCGAGGAGACCTCTCCGGAGGATGTTGATGGTATGCATAAATCTGAGGCGATCCTTACATCAAAAGGCGGTATGACCTCTCACGCGGCGTTAGTTGCGCGCGGATGGGGAAAATGCTGTATCGTCGGATGTGAGGGCCTTGTGATCGCGGATGATGAAAAATCATTTACGACCAAGAACGGTGTTGTCGTTAAAGAAGGTGACTGGATCACCTTAAACGGCACCAAAGGCGTTGTTTATGCTGGAAAGTTGCCGCTTGTTGATCCTGACCTGGAGCACAATGACTCGTTCAAAGAGCTTATGAAATTGTCTGATAAGTTCAGAGTCTTAAAAGTCCGCACCAATGCGGATACGCCTAAGGATACCAAGAAAGCTATTGAATTTGGTGCTGAAGGCATCGGCCTTTTCCGTACAGAGCACATGTTCTACGGCGAGGGAAGCGACAAACCGCTGTTCTTGTTACGCAAGATGATCATGTCCAAGACCGTGGAAGAGCGCAAAGCCGCATTGGCTGAACTCTCCGTATTCGTTAAAAGCGATATTAAGGCAACGATGGAGGCCTTGAATGGTTATCCGATCACGATCCGCTTGTTGGATCCGCCGCTACATGAGTTCGTTCCTCATAGCGAAGATAAGATCGCGGATATGGCCAAGGAACTCGGGATCAGCGTTGATGAAGCTAAAAAACGCGGCGAAGGCCTCAAAGAAAGCAATCCGATGATGGGCCATCGCGGTGTTCGCTTAGGCGTTACTTATCCAGAGGTGACCGAAATGCAGGTCCGCGCGATCCTCGAGGCTGCTGCAGAGCTTGTGAAAGAAGGCAAGAAAGTTAACCCAGAGATCATGATCCCGGTCACGTGCACGGAAAAAGAGTTGCTGGACCAAAAAGTGATCGTCACAAGGATCTATCAGGAAACGTGCGCAAAATATAATTTGAAGAAATTCAATTATATGTTCGGAACGATGATCGAGATCCCTCGTGCCGCGCTTCAAGCAAATAGAATGGCCGAAGTGGCTGAGTTCTTTAGCTTCGGTACTAACGATCTCACTCAGATGAGCTTCGGCTTTTCTCGGGATGATATCGGAGGTTTCTTGCAGGATTATATCGGCAAAAAGATCCTGCCGGATGATCCATTCCAGACTATCGATCAAGATGGTGTCGGCGAGCTGATGAAGATCGGGATCGAACGCGGTCGCAAGACAAAGAAAGACCTGAAGGTCGGTATTTGCGGTGAGCACGGAGGAGATCCTAAGTCCGTAGAGTTCTGCCATGATATTGGCATGAATTACGTGTCTTGTTCACCGTTTCGCGTGCCGATCGCTCGTCTTGCAGCTGCTCAGGCCGTGTTGAACAACCCTAAAAAAGGAAAGAAATAGCACGTGGATCCGATTCGCGCGTATTTTAAAGATGTCCGGGAGATCCCTTTATTGACCCCTGAGGAAGAGGTTGATCTTGCTCAGCGTATCAAAAAAGGGGACCCGCAAGCGCGCGAACAGATGATCAAAGCTAATCTGCGTTTGGTCATTAGCATTGCCAAACGTTATATGAACCTCGGGATCCCTTTGAGTGATCTGATCGAAGAAGGCAACATCGGTTTGATGCGCGCCGTCGATAAATTTGATCACACAAAGGGATTCCGCTTTTCGACCTATGCCGCCTGGTGGATCAAGCAGAGTGTTTCCCGCGCGATCGTCGATCAAGGGAAGATGATCCGTATCCCCGTCTACATGAACGCGGAACTGGCCAAGTACAAAAAGGCTGTCGAAGCGCTCACGCATAAGTTGCGACGAAAACCACGGGTTGCCGAGATCGCCAAGAAGATGCAAGTCGGCGTCGACAAGGTCCGAGAGTTCAGTCAGTGCGTCACGAAAATGTCCAGCTTGGACGCGCCGATCGGCGAGGACGGAGAAGGGCAATTCATTGACATTGTCGAAGATACCAGCATTGAAGCGCCCCATGAGGAGTTGGAAAATTTCTTGAATAAAGAGCGCACGATGGACTTGCTGGAGATGATGTCTGATCGTGAGCGCGAGGTGCTGGAGTTGCGCTACGGCATCGTGGATGGAGAGAAAAAAACTTTAGCGCAGATCGCGGACAAGCTCGGCGTTTCACGCGAGCGTATCCGTCAAGTCGAAGTTGCGGCCATTAAAAAACTAAGAAAATACTTTAAACATCAAGACGAGGATCAAGAAGAAAATGTTTCTAAGGAAGATAGCGAAGTTTAGACACTCCCGAGCGCGCCAAGGAGCACGAACATTCGCGCTCATCATGCCACGGTTCGAGGACCTTGACCATTCCTTTTACGCGGAGGAGATCCTTAAGGGCGTTGGGCTGACAGCCAGCCGTTTACGTGTTGATATCCTGTTGCATGTCACTGAGCGCTACGATCATCAAGACTGGCTTCATAGCAAGCTGATCAATCCTGATATCGTTGATGGGATCATTTTTGCGGATATTGACAACGATGTGGAAACCCTGCAAAAAGTGATCGCCACAGGTATCCCGTATATCGTGCTGAATAATATGTTCAAGGAACCTATCAACAGTATCGCTGTTGATAATTTCAAAGCCGCCTTTGATGTGGTCGACCATTTGATCAAGTCTGGCCATCAACGGATCGCTATTATCGCCGGAGACCAGCGCACGCAGGCCGGACGTCTTCGCCTGGAAGGGTATCAAGAAGCGCTTTTAGCGCATGATATCGCTATCAATAAAGATTACATTAAATATGGTGATTTTTTGCGCACGCCGTCACGCAAGGCCACGCAAGAATTGCTCGCCTTAACCGAAAGGCCAACGGCTATCTTTGCCTGCTCGGACGTGATGGCCCTTGAGGTCATGGCTGAAGCTAAGGCCAGATCGATCGCTGTTCCCGCGGATCTGTCGATCGTTGGATTTGATGATAATCCGATCAACATCCACAGCGCGATCAAGCTTGCGACTGTCGCGCAGCCCTTGAAAGAGATGGGACGTCTCGGCCTTGAGAAGTTGAACATGATCTGCGACGGAAAGATCGATGTCCCGGTCCAGGCCATGCTGACGACAAAGCTGATCGAACGAGAATCTGTTGCAAAAATAGCCTAACACAAGGACCACGTTATGAAACCCTTACAACTAAACTCCTGTATCCGCGACATTCCTGATTTTCCTAAAAAAGGCATTCTCTTTAAGGACATAACGACCTTGCTGAACAACAAGCAGGCGTTCGCGCGGTCCATCGATCTTCTGGCAAAAGAGTTTCAAGGTAAGCGCATCGATCATGTCATATCCATCGAGTCTAGGGGTTTTATTTTTGGCGCGGCATTGGCCTACAAGCTTGGTGCCGGCTTTGTCCCTGTCCGTAAAAAAGGAAAGCTTCCTGGGAAAACAAAGCAGGTAAGCTATCAATTAGAATACGGTACGGATACCCTGGAGATCCATGATGATGCTATCCCACGCGGGTCCCGCGTGATCATTGTTGATGATCTTCTGGCCACAGGAGGAACGGTCCGGGCTGTTACCAAGCTGTTGAGATCATTTCAGGCCAAGGTGGTCGGTATCGCATTCTTGATCGAGCTAACGTTCTTAAAAGGCCGCTCAAAGTTAAAAGGCTATCCCATTCACGCTCTGATCCAATATTAAGACAAGCTTCTTATGAAGCGTCTCAGCCATCAGCTCTCTTTCCTAAAAAAGTTCTATCAGCCTATCGCTATTATTTGTATCGCGATTGTCACATTCATTACCTTTGCCCCATCTTTGAAAGGGGAGTTGCTGCATTGGGACGATAACGTGCATTTAACGGAAAATCGTTTTGTCCGGGGGCTCTCGCCACAGTATTTAAAAGAAATATTTACCCAGCGCGTTAACAATACCTATCATCCTCTGACAACGCTATCCTTCGCGATCGAGTATTATTTTGTCGGTTATCGGCCGTTCTTGTATCATCTCAACAATCTTCTTTTGCATATTGGCGTCGCGATCCTGATCTACTTCTTTTTGCGGCAGCTACATTTTTCTATAACGATCGCGGCCGTAGCCACGCTCTTTTTCTCTTTGCATCCCACACGCGTTGAATCTATCGCCTGGGTCACAGAGCGCAAGGATGTCCTGTACGCGTTCTTTTATATGTTGGGACTTTTATCCTATATCCGCTATCGCAAAGCGCAGGATGGACGATTCTATTGGTTATCGGCTTTTTTGTTCTTGCTGAGCATTTTGTCAAAGGCCATGGCGTTAAGTTTTCCGTTGATCTTGCTTTTGCTGGATTGGTATCAGGGCCGAAAGATCGACAAGAGAACCCTGCTCGAGAAGGTCCCGTTATTTTTGATCGCGATCATTGTCGCGGGGGCGACGTACATGAAGTTCGCTCGGATACCGATCTATAATCATTATGAAGCTTTGATGATCTGGCCATGGACGCTCGCGTTTTATATCTGTAAGTTTTTTTATCCAGACATCTTGATCCCTGTATACGATATCGCATACCCGGTCTCCATCCTGAACCCAGAATACTTTTTGTCCTTTTTGATCGTTTTCGCATTGATCTTATGTCTTATCTTTGGGCGTCGGCATCGTTGGTTCATTTTTTCATTTGGGTTTTTCTTTTTGTCCATCTTTTTCTTGCTTAGGCTTGATTATGGGTTTGACTCACAGCCTGTCGCGGACCGATTTTTATATCTGCCGTCTTTGGGATTTAGCATAGGGCTGGCCTTTGCCGTGACAAAGATCTTGGAGCTTAAGATCGGCGCGCAGAAGGTATTGCGATGCGCCTTGGGGATTTTTGCTGTTTGCATATTGATCGCTTTTGGCGTGATAGCGCATCTGCAGTGTCATATTTGGAAAAATGATGACACGCTTTGGTCCCATCAGGCGATGTATAGCGTTAGCAATCCTATTTCAACGAACAATCTTTCCCTGTCCTTTGAGGTCGGATTCCGCAAAGATATTTTTGAAAAAGATGTGGCTGTGCTCAAAGAAAAGATCGCTCAGGACCCTGAATACGTGGAAACGCTTAAGAAGCGATCACGTTTTCGGTCGCTTAAAGAGATCATTGATGTGCACAGTTTAGCCGAAAGACGATTTTTACTCTTGCATAAAGCGCTGAGCGGGCAGAACGTTATTTGCGAGCCGATCGTTAATCTGGCGGATCTCTACGCACGTATTGGATTTCCAGAGATCGCTATTGACTACTACTATTGGGCGCAGAGCGAAAACCCTGATTATATGAAGGCGCATTATGATCTGGCGCATCTTTACGCGGATCTGGGAAGGGACAAAGAATCTATCGACAAATATTGGCAGGCATTACGCTTCAGAAAAATGGATTCGCTGGAATGTGGAAAGGTGATCGGTGATCTCAACGAGATCATCGAAAAACGGCGCAAAAAAGGAGAGGATGCCAGCGCCTTTGTGCGTGAACGTGAGATCTTGTATGTGTATTTGCGAGATCTGACCCTTCAAGGCGCGCAAGAGACCATGGATGCCTATGCCCTGGCCATTGCCTACGAGAATATCAGGGATTGGGATGCGGCAGCGAACGCGTATACGAAAGCTATCAAGGAAGATCCTCAAGACCTTGAGAGGGTTCTGGCTTTGGGCAATATTTATCTTCAGAAGGGAAGTTATGATATGGCCATCAGAGCCTATGAGCAGGTTTTGGAGCGTGACCCCAAGAACGAGAAAGCATATTTAAATTTAGGCGTTGTTTTTGATCACCTGAGGCAATATGAGCGATCAGTGGAATATTATCAGCATGTATTGTCGCTGTCAGAGGATCGTGCGTTAGCGTATTGCAATTTAGGGCACGCCTATCAAAGTTTGGGAAAATATAATGATGCGATCGAGGCTTATCAAAAGGCTGCTGAGATCAAGCCAGACTACGATACGGTTTATTATGATATGGGTAATGTTTGGCTGAAACTCAAAGATATCGCAAAGGCCCAAGAGGCGTATCAAAAGGTTTTAGAGATCAATCCGCGTCATGCGAACGCCTTGATGAATCTTTCGATCGTTTTGTTCTATCAAAAGAAATTTCAGGAGGCAAAAGATCTTTGCCAAAGGGCGCAAAATTTAGGAGTCAGGCCGCCGAAGAGATATTTACAAGCTTTGAAATATTATTTGGAAAATCCAGACGCGCCATGACAAAGCACAAAATAGCCTGTTGACTTTTTTATGAGGGTGTGGGAAAGTAAAAGAAATTTTGGTCTCTGATCTTTTTATTTTTTGAAAATGCGCCAGTCCTGATTCTTCCTAAAAAGTAATATGGAGATCGGGGCAGGTTCATTTCTTTTGGAAATGATATTCCGGAAAATGCGCCTTGCTTGCAATTGTCCTTGATTTTGAAACTGAGGAAATTGAAGCAGGTGCAAGTTTCAACGAGAGAAATAAACTTTGCGCCCTGCTCCGATCTTTCCAAAAAGATTTAGAGGAAATCGGAACTGCGCATTTTTTCCGAGAGTTGTTTCAGCTGTTTGCGCCCTGCTTCAATCTTCGAGAAGTTTTAGAAAAGATTGAAGCGTGCGCATTTCCTTGAGTTTTTAATTAGGAAAATGCGCCTGTAGCTCAGATGGATAGAGCGCGGCTCTCCTAAGGCCGGCGTGGGCGGTTCGAATCCGCCCAGGCGCACTTTTCTGTTGTGACATTT
>JAKQPK010000015.1 GCA_029564765.1 Candidatus Omnitrophota bacterium | reverse complement strand
ATGGCAAATTTGGCCAGGAGGATTGCCGCCTGAAGGGTGTCCAGTCGGCCGTTGATGCCGATGCGGACGTTGTCGTATTTGTGGCCGCCCTTTCCGTGCACACGGATGGATTCCATCACTTCGGCCAGGTTGTCGTCGTTGGTAAAGCACATTCCGCCGTCGCCGTAACAGCCGAGCGGCTTGGCGGGGAAGAAGGAGGTGCAGGATATGTCTCCGTAAGAGCAGGACATTTTTCCTTTGTGATTTGCGCCGAAAGACTGGGCGGCGTCTTCAATGACAAAGAGGCCGTGTTCTTTGGCGATTTTATCGATGGCGTCGTAGTCGGCAAGCAGGCCGAAGAGGTCGACGGGGATCACGCCTTTGGGCGTGAGTTCTATGTTCAAGGTTCTAGGTTCCAGGTTCAACGTTCTAGGTTCAACGGGAGAAGATTGTTCTATGTTCAAGGTTCTATGTTCTGTGTTGGGTAAGGGGTAGATGGTTGGATCGTTGGCTTTCAGGGCTTTGATGGCAAGTTCCAGTTTGGCCGGGTCGATATTGAAGGTTTTGGGATCGATGTCGACAAAGACCGGCGTTGCGCCAAGAAGGCTGATGACTTCCGCCGTGGCGATGAAGGTGAAAGGCGTTGTGAAGATGGCGTCGCCGGGTTTCACGCCATAGGCCATGAGGGCCATCAAAAGTGCATCTGTTCCTGATGCGCAACTGATGGCGTGCTTTGCGCCGGTATAGGCGGCGAGCTGCTTTTCAAGTTCCTTGATCTCCGGCCCCATGATGTAGTTGCCGTGGGCCAAAACTTTCTGGATGTTTGTATCCAATTGCGCTTTGATTCTTTGCTGCTGCGTTTTAAGGTCGATGAAGTCCATGGAAAGCCCCCTAAAAAAATGTTCTATGTTCTACGTTCTGTGTTCTATGTTCAAAGTTCTAGGTTCTACGTTGAACATTGAACATTGAACGTTCAACGTTCAACGTTGAATGTTTTTTCTCATTCTTTTCGATCGGTTGTTCTTAGATATCTGATGAAGCCGTTGATTAAATTGGTCAATTTAAAACAATGTTCTGACAGACTGGTAAACGCATTTCTCTCAATGTAACCGATATCTAAAGCCGCATAACTCAAGCTTTTTACTTCCGACACAGATCCTCTTGCAATTACGAGAAACTGAATAAATTCTTTGTTGCTATTTCGGTCAAAACCTTCTGCAATATTGGACATAACGGATATGGCTGCCCGTTGAATCTGATCCTTAAAGCCATAGTCTTTTATATTGGCAAATAAGCTGTAAACCTCTTTTACTAATGACCTTGCTTCTTTCCAAGAATCTATATCTTCAAAATTTTCAATTTTCATTCAACAAACCTTGAACATTGAACTTTGAACTTTGAACCTTGAACCTTGAACCTTGAACCTTGAACCTTGAACATTGAACTGTTCATTTTCTTATGCTGTCTTTGATGCGCTTGACGTGGCCGCGGCCGAGGCCCTTGACTTCGCAGTCCAGTTCGAAGCAGCGCCTGATTTTCTCATCGCTGAGAATGCCGAAGCAGTCAATGATCGCCACCGGGCGCTTTGTCATTTTGATGATTTCATCGGGCGTCAGCTTCAGATAG
>JAKQPK010000041.1 GCA_029564765.1 Candidatus Omnitrophota bacterium | reverse complement strand
CGATCCCAATATACCGCTTTCCAATAATAAGGCGATATCCATGCTCGAACAAAGAATACAACAGCTTGATGTGGAATCTGCAAAGAATGAGGTGTATCCCTTTGTAGAAGATAAGGACCAGCTTAGCCTATGGTCACAGGGATTCTTTCTCGACATCGCCCATCGTGTCCGATTTGTGTAACACAGGATATTGAGACAGGATGCACCTGATACTTCAACAGGATAACAGGATTTTTCAGGATTCACAGGATATTTTATAAGCCAAGGGTGGCAAGTAAAAAGCCTCAAGCCAGAACCAGCTCCGCCCCTCTTTCTTTTTTCTCTTTCTCTTCCCCCAAAGGAAAAAATCCCATTCATCCTTATCTTATCCTGTAATCCTGTCTAAAATTATCCTGTCATCCCGTCGACACATTATCCCGTCTATCCTGTCCAACTAATCATGTAAATCCGTAGTTGACATCCAAATTTTCAAGACTTATCATAGTGCTATGATACCTCGTCTGCGGCTTCAGCAACGCATAGAAAATGCCTTTCGCATAGCTCCAATCGTCACCTTGCTTGGACCTCGCCAATGCGGCAAGACCACTATTGCGCGCACTATTGCCCAAGAAAGAGCTGTGACGATATTCGATCTCGAGGATCCTACCGATAATGCAGCGCTCGAGAATCCTAAACTTGTTCTTGGCGAGCTGCAGGGGCTTATCATCCTGGATGAAGTGCAGCGGCGACCCGATCTTTTCCCTGTGCTCCGCGTGCTCGTGGATAGGCCCGATAATGCAACGCTCTTTTTGCTTTTGGGGAGCGCATCGCCGTCCCTAGTGCGCGATGTTTCCGAGACCTTGGCAGGCAGAACAAGCTTCGTCGAGATGCAAGGCTTCAGTTTAGATGAAGTTGGAATCGATGCATGGCAACGGCTTTGGCTTCGTGGAGGTTTTCCCCGCTCTTGGCTCGCAGAATCGGATTCGATAAGTCTCGAATGGAGAAAGGCATTTATCCGCACCTTCCTTGAGCGAGATATTCCTCAGCTTGGTATTTCGATATCTGCAGCCGCGCTTTCAAGATTTTGGACAATGATCGCGCATTACCATGGCCAGGTTTGGAATGGCTCTGCCATTGGGCGTTCGCTTGGTGTGAGTGAAAAGACCGTGAAGCGTTATCTTGAGATTCTCGAAGGTACATTTCTTGTGCGCAGGCTTCAGCCATGGCATGAGAATCTGGGCAAGCGGCTGGTAAAGTCGCCCAAGATCTATATCCAAGATAGTGGTATTCTGCACGCGCTGCTCGGTATCGAAGATAGACGTTCGCTCTTGTCGCATCCTTCAGTCGGCGCATCATGGGAAGGGTTCGCGATCGAGGCGGTGCGTGCAACCTTTCCTTATGGTCAGCCTTTTTTCTATGCAACGCAGGGAGGCGCTGAGCTCGACCTTTTGCTTCTTGCCCACAACAAGCGCTATGGCTTCGAGATGAAGCTCAACGAAGCTCCTACCATGACCCGCTCGATGCGCATCGCGATTGATGACCTCGGCCTAGAAAAACTCTTTGTCATCTACCCAGGCGCAAAATCGTACCCCCTCGCCGAAAACGTCAGTGCTGTGCCGCTCAATGCGCTCAATTCACTTTTACTCGACTAAAAAGGATGCTTCAACAGAATGAATCTCGACAGGATTTACTGAATACTTTGACGGGATTTGCAGGATTGTGCGGGATTGACAGGATATTTTTTCCCTCTTTCTTCCCCCCAAACCAAAAATCCCGTTCATCCCGTCTTCATCGTGTAATCCTGTCTAAAATTATCCCATCCATCCCGTCATCTCCCCTGCCACAGCGTCCTTCCATCCGAGCACATACGCCTCTGAGCGTTTCTGCGATTGTTCTCCCCCGTAGACAAGCATGCGCTGTTCGGGCGGAATGCCTTCGTGCGTGCCGTAAAAGACAAGAT
>JAKQPK010000018.1 GCA_029564765.1 Candidatus Omnitrophota bacterium | reverse complement strand
CGTAATAGCAGGTAATCAGTTTATCTTTCATGTCATTGCCTCCTGACATTTTTAAGTATATACACTCTCGGTTTACATGTCAAGCTGTTTTTAATCTTTTTTGTGCTTTTCTTTTTTACCTCATGTCGATTAAAACTTGATTTTTAATCGCGTTAAAAACAGCCCATAAACGCACTGGAAAACGCTCTTTGTGTACTTTCTCGGTTTTCTGTAAAAGTACGCTAAAAAGCGCCTTCTCGCGCGTCTGGTGGCGTTTTATTCGTTTACTATCACTTCTGAATACGGCAAGCTTTCGATCCATCGGCAAAAAGTCCTCCACTCCGGCAGTCTGTGCGCGCGTCTTTGCTTGTGCATCCGTCTCAACGTTTGATACGAGATCATCCAAATCCTGCGCTGCATGGTTCCCTCTGTTATGCTTTCCTTGTACTTGACCAGTTCCGCGCCTGAAAGTTCAGGCCGGTCGTGCATCGTGCTTTCGCTTCCCAAAGGCTCAGCTCCGATCCTGTACGTGTCCATTTCTGCCCACCAGTATCGCGGTGCATTTATCTCAGTGTAGACAATAAGCCCCCGTAGAGCCTTCGCGTGCTCGTCGCCTGCTTTTGCCAATCGCACGGCCAGCGCGTGATCCTTTTTCGCGTCGCCTGTTGACCTGTGGGATAGTCTCGCGGCCCGGATGCAGAGCGCGAATAATTCCGCGTCCGGGGCTTTTAGTGTTTTAACTTCGATCATTTTGTCAGCTCCTTGTATTTTTGTAGGTAAAGTTTCGATATGAGTACCAAAGCTTCGTCTGTCAGCTCGACAACTTCCCGCTTTTGCCGTTCCTTGCCTTCGTACCAATCAAGGCCGTTGCGCTCAATCATAATACGCTTGTATGCCTCGTACTGCCCCCCGCCTTCGCGGTTGCAGGCGATACACTGTCCATGTGTGATCGTCTCGTCAAACAAGATTCCATTCTTCCGCCCACCGATCATGTGCCCTGCGTCGATCTGGTCGATCGGCTTTACCTGCCCACAGGTGATACACTTGCAGTATTCAAGCGTTCCGGTTGTAGCCATTGAATCGCGGGCGCGAATATATGCCGAGAAGTTTTTCCATGCGGTTGCTTTTTTTCCGGTTGCTGCGTTTCTGACCCGCCTCATAGAAAAACCCCTTGCGTAATCTTTTCCGGCTCTGGCTCGAAAAGCACCTGCTGAGCCGCGTGCTCCTTGTACCGCTTGCAAGCCGCGTTGTAGTAGTCCTCGTCAAGCTCCATCCACGTCAGATCAAATCCGAGATCGTGGCATGCGATGCAGATTGAGCCAGACCCGCCGTG
>JAKQPK010000017.1 GCA_029564765.1 Candidatus Omnitrophota bacterium | reverse complement strand
TAGTCGGTACTGAAAAAGACCTTAGTTGACAGAGAAACAAGGTTTGAGTGGTAATTTGTCAAAAGAATCACAGAGAAAAGCCCCCAATTTGCGTAAAAGCTGCCAAATCTTTTCGGGCAAAAAGAAAACTGCGAGCAGTTTTCTCAAGTTGTAGCCGCAAGCGCACAGGACAGCGTTGATCTGGTCGCCTTCTTTTCCTTTGAGATAGTTCCTTGACATTCGATTATCAGACTTCAGGTGGCCAAAGACAGGCTCTATGGCAGATCTTCTCTTGAACCAGTAACGGATTGCTCGAGTTTTCCGCTTCATGTGCCGCCAATCGACGATGTGAACTTGTGTTTCTTTCGGGTCCACCGCATGCCCGCGATAGCCGCGATCGACATAGGCTTCAGCAGGCTGCCAGCCGGTGTATTTTTTTGTCTCCGCCAAACAGGCCGGTAAAGTATGGCCGTCATAGGGATTATCGTGAAACGCCTGGACACCTACGATCCAGTTATCTCTGCTAGTGGTGACCAGACCTACTTTGTTGCCGAACTCATAGCGCTTATGAACTTTCCCTTTGGCGATGCACTCCACCTCGGGGGCATGGACACTGTAAAGTTTTTTCGAATCATTCTTTTCTTGTAGCAACAACTTTTCAGCGCGCATCAAAAGCTCGGCGAGTTGCTCATCTGGATCGTTGATTTTTCGAAGGATATCACGATAGACACGGCCCAGCATGGTCTTTAGACGCTTGGTTTCTTTGCGCGCTCGACGCAGTTGCCGGGCGTGTGAATAGTGACCTTGTTTGGATAGTGCTCTCTTGGCAACGCGGCGATAATTCTGTCGCAGTTCGATATTTCGGGATTCGGCTGCCCGAACCAGTGCATCGCGCATCTTGTAATAGAGGCGAGCATCGGTCGGGAAAGCGATCGCCTTTTCCTGAACCGTGGTATCGACATTCACTTTGTTTAGGTGGCTGCGAGTAAGATGTTTACCCCGTTTGGCCGTCTCAATCACTTGCTCGAAGAGCTTTTCAGCACCACCGGTGCCAAGGCGTTTCCGGAATCTGGTCATGCTGCTGGAGTCGATCGGCAGCTCATGTTGAAAGTACTCAAAACCGCAAAAATATTGCCAATAAGCATTCTCCAGAAAGCGATCCAAAACCGATTGATCGCTTTCATTGAAGGCATATTTCAGATAGTGTAGGCCAACCATCAACCGGGTTGGACAGCCTGGCCTGCCGGTCTTGTCGTCATAGGACTGGCCAAAGGCTTCATCGAAAACTGACCAGTCAATCTTGTTGGCCAAGATAAAAAGCTGATGAGAATGATCGAGTATTTGATCCAGTCTGGCGCGGAAGAGATCAGGCGTTTCGAAGTGCTTTTTGGGCTTCATAAATCACCGGATTTTGAGGTCCTTTTCTCTATTTCTGGCAATTTATGAAGCCATTTCGAATTATCAAAGTCAATATTTATAATCTGTTAAAATATTTTTCAGGAACGACTAAATAATCCGGATTTTTTCATAGAGTAGAGCTTATCATAGGCCTTGCGCCACCAACTCGAAGCTAAACCATCTTTTGCCTCTTCCGACATCAGGGCCATTCTCCAATATGAGACCCAAAGGTCGCGCTGCCAGGAACTGT
>JAKQPK010000012.1 GCA_029564765.1 Candidatus Omnitrophota bacterium | reverse complement strand
ATGATCGTCACATTAAAATTATTTTCACGTAAGTAGCCGGCCAAAAGCCCAAGCCATAACGGCGGCTCGATACCAGCCAGACTTTCGCCTAATCGGCCGTATACTTGCTCTTTGTTGCTTGGGTTGATAAGGACAACATCTATCTTGCTCAAAATATTTCCTTTATTCAGTCGCGTAAAGATCCTGTCGTTCAACGAGCATGATCGAGCGCGCGCCTTCCCTTGCGAGCTTATAGCCTTCGATAATATCTTTTTTGGATCGAAGATCCAGAACTGGAAAATCAACCATAGCTTGAAACCCCTTGATCATATCCTTGGAATGCTGCAAGCCAGTATCCAAAGGCTCCTTGGACCCAATGGTCGTTCGAATGATGACCTTAGGACAAAATCTTCCCTTAGAGAGCTTATCAATGATGTTCAAATGATTAACGATCTGATCCATCGCCCGCGGCAGAAAATCCATGCGTTGGTAGATCGAAACCGGACACAATCCTTCCAGCGCCATACCGATACTGATCCCCATCTGCATCTCTTCAGCAACAGGCATTTCAATACGCCGATCAATCGGGATATCCTTCAAAGTCCCATAAAAATCTTGGTCGGCAACTTGCTGGCCTAGAAAGAAAACATGAGGGTTTTTGGCTAGCTCGTTCATTTCGCTCGTGAGGCATTCTTTATAAGTCATGTCCTATTTCTCTCTCCTATAACGCAAAAATATCAAACATTAGAATAAAACGTGTTTTCCTGTTCCTGCGTGAGGATATTTTCGCTTGTATTCATAACGATGGCATTTCTTTTCTTTCTTCGCACCCCACACCTTTTTGGTGTCCGTTGTAACCGATAGGCCGTTGTCCTCAACGATATACGCGATCGGGAGGTCATGTCCTTGCGCATAACGAACGCATTCCTCTACCAAGCCACAGGAAGCACCCATGTCTCCGACAAAGCACCAAACTTTCGGGTGCGGCAAATCCTCAACAGGCTTATCGCTCAATCCTTGTGTTTTATAATGCGCAAATCTTTCTTTTTTCATTTTGATCGCCAACGCGACACCTAACGCGATGGGAGCGTTGCCCCCGACGATCGCTGATGTAAAGAAGCGTTCATCGCAGACAGCCATAGAATCTCCAGCAACGATTTGCCTCTCAAGCTCTTGCGGGCTTCGGCCGGACAAAAGCCAATGATAATGATTGCGCCAGGTTGAAAAGATCCAGTCTCTAAAATGATATTCCTTAAAGATCTCAATAAGCTCCTCTTCGTTCCCGCCGGACAGATGAACCGGGGCGTGGATCCTGCCATCCTCGTACATCTTCTTTATTTTTTCCTCAAAATCGATCAATGCTTCCTTGCGCACGCCCACTCCTTTACATCTAATAGTTTGATCATAATAATAATCCCAAGGATCATTGGGCCCAGAAAAAAGATCCCCGCCAGAACCCTAACAATGCGAAATGGATCGTTCATGTTGACCTCTTAAATGTTCGCGTACTGGTTACGCTTGATGACCTGATATCCTTTAACAAGCTCCACGATACCATCGGATAAGGAAACCTGCGGCTTAAACCCCATCTTCTCGATCTTTTCATTGCTAACGACATAATCCCTCTTATCAGGATCTTCTCCGACAGAAGATTCAACGAAGTAAAATTCTTTTACATGTTTTTTGATCTCCTGGCAAAGCTCTAATTTGCTTAGGTTCGCATCGCTTAGCCCTACGTTATAAGGTTCATTCTTCATCTGATCGAAATTCTTAAGCCCCAACGTAAAAGCGTTCGCGACATCACGAACATGGATATAATTCCGTTTAAAATGAGCTTCAAATAAAACAACAAATCGATCATAGACCGCCCGATAAGTAAAATCATTCACAAGAAGGTCTAGACGCATGCGTGGGCTCACGCCAAACGCCGTAGCTAAGCGCAACGTGATCGCGTTGCCGGAATCTAAAAGTAGTGTTTCTGCTTCGGTCTTCAGTTTGCCATAAAGCGAAATAGGATTTAAAGGTGTTTTTTCCGTGCAAAATCTATCTTTTTGCCCAACACCATACCCGCTATTGGTCGTTGGATAAATAATGATCTGGTCCTTGCTACGCATCTCTAGGATCATCTTGACAGCGTCCACGATAATCGTTTGCGCGCTCAAAGGATCTTTAGAACACAACGGGGCCCCGGTCAAGCATGCCAATGGAAATATCGCGTCAACGTCCTTGATCAAGCGTTCCAATAGTTTCTTATCCCGTGTATCACCGCGAACGATAGCAAGTCTCTTGTCATGACAGCAATCTAATAGTGACGTTTGGTTATACATAAAATTATCAAGGACGACGACCTCGTGTCTTTCACGTAAAAGTTCTGCGACCAAAACAGA
>JAKQPK010000011.1 GCA_029564765.1 Candidatus Omnitrophota bacterium | reverse complement strand
ATGATCGTCACATTAAAATTATTTTCACGTAAGTAGCCGGCCAAAAGCCCAAGCCATAACGGCGGCTCGATACCAGCCAGACTTTCGCCTAATCGGCCGTATACTTGCTCTTTGTTGCTTGGGTTGATAAGGACAACATCTGTCTTGCTCAAAATATTTCCTTTATTCAGTTGCGTAAAGATCCTGTCGTTCAACGAGCATGATCGAGCGCGCACCTTCCCTTGCGAGCTTATAGCCTTCGATAATATCTTTTTTTGATCGAAGATCCAGAACTGGAAAATCAACCATAGCTTGAAACCCCTTGATCATATCCTTGGAATGCTGCAAGCCAGTATCCAGAGGCTCCTTGGACCCAATGGTCGTTCGAATGATGACCTTAGGGCAAAACCTCCCCTTAGAGAGTTTGTCAATGATATCCAAATGATTAACGATCTGATCCATCGCCCGCGGCAAGAAATCCATACGCTGGTAGATCGAAACCGGACACAATCCTTCCAGCGCCATACCGATACTGATCCCCATTTGCATCTCTTCAGCAACAGGCATTTCAATACGCCGATCAATCGGGATATCCTTCAAAGTCCCGTAAAAATCTTGGTCAGCAACTTGCTGGCCCAGAAAAAAAACATGAGGGTTTTTGGCTAACTCATTCATTTCGTTCGTGAGACATTCTTTATAGGTCATGAGATCTTATTCCTTGCGTTAGTTCGTTAAAATAAAAGTCCATTAAAACAGAACATGCTTGCCGGTCCCGGCATGAGGGTATTTTCGCTTGTATTCATACCGATGGCATTTCTTTTCCTTCTTCGTACCCCACACCTTTTTGGTATCCGTTGTAACCGATAGGCCGTTGTCCTCAACGATATACGCGATCGGGAGGTCATGCCCTTCGGCATAACGAAAGCATTCTAGGGCGATCCCGCATGAAGCACCCATATCGCCCATAAAACACCAAACTTTTGGATGCGGCAAGTCCTCAACAGGCTTATCGCTCAATCCTTGTGTTTTATAATGCGCAAATCTTTCCTTCTTAAGCTTGATCGCCAATGCAACGCCTAGGGCGATCGGAGCGTTGCCCCCAACGATCGCTGATGTAAAGAAGCGTTCATCGCAGACAGCCATAGAGTCTCCGGCAACGATCTGCCTCTCAAGCTCTTGCGGGCTTCGGCCGGATAAAAGCCAATGATAATGATTGCGCCACGTTGAGAATATCCAATCCCGAGAATTGTATCCTTTAAAAAGATCTATCAGTTGGTCCTCATTGCCACCCGACAAATGAATAGGAGCGTGGATCTTCCCGTCCTCGTAGGTCTCCTTTATTCTTTCTTCAAATGCCATTAATTCTTCTTTGCGCATGCCCACTCCTTTACATCTAATAGTTTGATCATAATAATGACACCAAGGATCATTGGACCCAAAATAAAGATCCCCGCCAGAACCCTAACAATACGAAATGGATCGTTCATGTTGACCTCTTAAATATTCGCGTACTGGTTACGCTTGATGATCTGGTATCCTTTAACAAGCTCCGCGATACCATCAGATAAGGAAACCTGCGGCTTAAACCCCATCTTCTCGATCTTTTCATTACTAACGACATAATCCCTTTTATCAGGATCTTCTCCTATAGAGGATTCGACGAAGTAAAACTCTTTTACGTGTTTTTTGATCTCCTGACAAAGCTCTAATTTGCTTAGGTTCGCATCGCTTAGCCCTACGTTATAAGGTTCATTCTTCATCTGATCGAAATTCTTAAGCCCCAACATAAAAGCGTTCGCGACATCACGAACATGGATATAATTCCGTTTAAAATGAGCTTCAAATAAAACGACAAACCGATCATAGACCGCCCGATAAGTAAAATCATTCACAAGAAGGTCTAAGCGCATGCGCGGGCTCACGCCAAATGCCGTAGCTAAGCGCAGCGTGATCGCGTTGCCGGAATCTAAAAGTAGTATTTCTGCTTCGGTCTTCAGTTTGCCATAAAGCGAAATAGGGTTTAAAGGTGTTTTTTCCGTGCAAAATCTATCTTTCTGCCCAACACCATAACCGCTATTGGTCGTTGGATAAATAATGATCTGGTTCTTGCTACGCATCCCTAGGATCATCTTGACAGCGTCCACGATAATCGTTTGCGCGCTTAAAGGGTCTTTAGAACACAACGGGGCCCCGGTCAAGCATGCCAATGGAAATATCGCGTCAACGTCCTTGATCAAGCGTTCCAATAATTTCTTATCCCGTGTATCACCGCGAACGATAGCAAGTCTCTTGTCATGACAGCAATCTAATAGTGACGTTTGGTTATACATAAAATTATCAAGGACGACGACCTCGTGTCTTTCACGTAAAAGTTCTGCGACCAAAACAGA
>JAKQPK010000068.1 GCA_029564765.1 Candidatus Omnitrophota bacterium | reverse complement strand
TGGTAATTATTATAAAGTGATTGCAGATGTTCCTATTGCTACCGTAGATAAAGACTTTCTACTAGAACTGATCAAGCCATTCGTGAAAAAAGAAGATCCACGGACATCCAAGAAATGCAAAACACCGCACGGTGGATCTTCAATCGGCAATCTCATTCCGATAGATCAAGTTGCATGGCCACTAAGGATCAAAGAAAGGAAAGGCTCCGAGGTGTTCGGGAGTCATCCTAAGCATGATTCTAAACATGGAAAAAACTTTTCAGTCAACACATCAAAAAATTGTTGGCATTGTTTTAGGCATAAAAGCGGTGGCGGCCCACTCGAATGGTTGGCAGTTGAAGAGGGGATCATTACCTGCAAAGCGGCGGGGCATGGATGCCTAAATGGACAGCAACTTGCCCAAGTGATTAACATCGCGAAAGAGCGCGGATTCAATATCCCGGATCGACAAGAACCAGTGGTTGTGAAAAAGATGGACGACGACATTGCACCAATTATACCAGAAAACGTCCGAAGATGGTCAGACGACCTACCTTTCGGCATGCCGGGCGTTGATTCTGATCTAAGAACCTATCAAAAAGTCCTGAAAAAAGGCAAGGAGGACAAACCAGTAAAAGCAATAGTCTGTGATGGATATTGTGTCATAACAGAGGAAACCAGGGACGAAAGTGGAGAGGCGACGTTTACCCTTGAAGGAGCTGGCAGCAATGATGGCCATAGGTTTAGATGTACTGTTTCTGGTCGTGATTTTGCAGATAAAAGAAAGCTGCGCGGCATTTTGATGTCTCATTTCGGCGCGAGAAACAAAATTCGCGATCTCTGCGCTGAGATGATCCAAGACCTGACCATAGATGTTAAAAAACTGATATCAGTAGACGCGCCAATGTGGGTGAATGACCGGCTTGCGATACCTGGGTTGGATGATGATGGTTTCAAGTTTAATTTGTCGCGCAGGGTCCCTGCAGACCTATCGACCGGAGATGAACAAATTGGCATGGTTGCACTTGATCTGATCTTCAAGACATGGCCACCAGACAAAGCAGCAATCCTGCTCACAACCAGTTTCGCGTCGCCAGTGTGCGCAAGATGGTTTCCAGGAGATCGCTTTGGAATAGCATTGATCGGCACTACCGGGCGAGGGTTAAAGACAG
>JAKQPK010000053.1 GCA_029564765.1 Candidatus Omnitrophota bacterium | reverse complement strand
CATTGCGCCCATTGAAGCAGGTTCAGATTATAATTTTGCTGCAGGACATCTTGGCTTTAGGGTTGAAGGGATCAAGTTTGCAGAGGAAGACCCTAAGGGAGAGCAATATTCTTTCGGCAGTCTTAGCTTTGAGCCGAATTTCAAGGGCAATGTGATCTGGGAAAACAAAGCAAGCATGGGCACAAAAGATAACCATGACATCAAACAAGGCATTCATCTTTATAAGAATGCGTGGGTTGGTGATCTTACAGGAACAGAGTTCGCCGGCAAGATCGGTTTTGACAAAGAAGGCAATATTGTCACGGTCGGCAACGGTAGCGGCGCTTTTGAAGGCGGCTATGCTATCGGTTCTTCATTGATCGACAAGCCTGTTGTGGCAAATTATGATTATACCGATCAACAAGGCATTAGAGTAGAAACAGACGTGACCGTCACGTCTGCCTCGTCTGTTCAAGGTTTCGCTGCCAACGCGCAAACTGGCGAATGGATCGAAGGCATGAACGAGTCTTCAGCAAAAATAGAAGGAGAACAGAAATTAACCGGTGTTACAAAAGATGAGCTTAGAGGGCATATTGAGAAAAAATATGCAACCCATATCAATGACGGACGATTGACCCAGGCAGATATTGATCATGCATTAAATGCTATTGTCCCTGATGCAGACGGCAACCTAAACGTTTCTCTATCACAGCAAGCCAAAGCGCAACCTTCATTTGACCCAAGCACTGGTAATCTCGTTTCTTTAGGGCTTGATTTAGAGCAAGACGCCGCGTTTGTGTATGCGCCAACAGTTGATCAAAAGAAATACGCAGCGCCAGGACAGCAACAAGCTGAAACCCCGCAAGATTCTTCAACGACTGAAACGACGTCAGATCCAAAACCACAGCCAAAAGACGCTCTTGTTGTTAACCATATTGCGAATGTAAGGAACGGCTCTAATGTTAATTTAGCAGCTGGTCAGATCGGCATGAACATTAATCTTGACGCCAACGGTCAAGTGGTAAATCGTGACGGTTTAGCCAGTGAAAAAGCTACCGGCCTTTTTGCTCCGGTTTTTTCTAATGCAGAATGGCTTAATAAAGGCATGCTTGAAACAGATGCCAATGGCAAGGTGGTTGTCGGCTCTGGCGTAAGAATGTTCGCTGATTCTGAAGTTGGCGACTGGAAACAAAAGCAATTCCAGGGCTCCATGACCATTGATCCTAGCGGCAATTTCATCGGCAAGGGTGCTGAAATTATTACAGGGGAAAAACTTGTTGTTCAACAGCAGGGATTGGATCAGAACGGTAACGCTATTAAGGCTTATGGCGATGTCGGCCAAACGTGGAGAGGCGAACTTAACAACTACGCACTTGCAAAGAAGTTTAATACAGTGCTCAACCCGAATACTAAGCAAATTGAAGGTCCCGTTGTCATTGATGGCGACTCAATGAAGTTTGAAAAAGGCACCATGACCGTTAACATGCCTACCAAAGGGGAATTTACTTATGCGATCACAGACGGCGTGAGCGTCTTTAGCGAAAAAGACAGAGAGGGTAACAGAAGCGAATATCTTGGTTTCAAGATCGCCAGCGGCAAAGACAATCCATTTTATATTCCGGCGATGCAATCTGGCGGCGGGCCAGGTGGAGCAGGTTTAGCGCGACTCAAAGACAGCGATAGGCCTGTTTTAAATCAACTTGGCATTGAAGAAGGCGCTCTTAGAAAAGATGGACACGAGTTTCTTTTGAATAAAGCTACCGGCACTAATGTTCTTGCTTTTACTGAAGGTGCTCATTTTGATGGACAAGGAAATTTGATCGTCAGCAAGGTCGATGACAGCACTTTAGCGTTGCAACAAGGCCGATGGACAGTTGATCCTGCTGCAAAAAATAAGATCAACGGCAAGGATGATATCTCGGTTGACTATAGCAACAAGCTCATTGCTTATAGCCAAGGCAAGAACGATGAAGGACTTTATGCTGAGTCCTATGTTGGCCAGGATATGACCAAAGGTAATAAAAAATATGTTTCTGTGGCAGACAGCAACGCCTTTATGCTCACAGGGACGTTTGCCAAAGGCAAAAAAGATCTCCCCGAGACAGGACTTCATTACGATTTAGACAAAACATGGGTTTATCAAAAACAAGACTCTAAGGGCAATTTTGTTCTTCCCAAAGGCACCTTTGTGCGTTTTGGCGATAACTTGAAGTTTTTTGTTACTGAAAAGGATAACGGTGTTACAAATCAGCGCAAAGTCGAATATCAAAACACAAAGACCAAGGATGGTAAAACCGAAGCTGTTTATGGCGTTAAGAACCTTTCTTTCCTTGAAGCTCAGGCAGGAAGCGAAGATGTTGTTAGCCAGAGCGTAAAATTAGATTTCACAACAGAGTTCGGCGTTGAGCAAGATCATGACACAAAGGTTGTCCATACAGACGGCATTGTTCCTGTGACCCTAGCTTTAACCAGCAAGGGCTCGATCGTTCAGCCTGAAGCAAAAGCCGAAGGCGTTACGTGGAGGCTATATGACGCGATGGCTACAGGCTGGGGAGACCAGCGGACACTCAACGTTTCTCCCAAGACAGCGGTCATTGTAACAAAACAAGATAAAGACGGAATTATTACCACAGAGTTTTTAGGTGGAGAGAATACGAACAAGATCAGCTTTAAGGCTGATGATGAAGTTGAGAATGGTGTCAAGCTTCGCGAACAAAGAAAGAACAGCGGGTGGTTTAGTGTTAAAGGAGAAAACAATGTGACAGCTGGGCTGTCAGTGATCCCGACTGTCTTAAAACAAAATTTTGATATTGAAAAAGGAAAGTATGCTTGGGATGTTGCTGATGGGCGATGGAATTTTGGCAACCGATATTTAAAGGCAATGACTGTTTCAGATGAAACTAAAAAAGAATACGGAGATATCGTTTTCCAAGATAACGAAGGAGTGAATGTTCAGAAATATGATAATGGAAGAAATGCGGCTTATTACGGTTTTCGCGCACAATTTGACAATAACAAGAGAACAAGTTCTTTTGACAGCTTCCGCAAGTTGATGGCGGCGTTTAACCAGAAGCCTCAAGGTGTGTCTGATGAGGGTGAAGGCCAGAATAATCTTCCAACATTCAAAGATGGGTTAAGATTTGATAGCACTGTTAGAGCTTACGCCGGCATCAACGACCAAGGCAATTTAGTATTTAGCCCTATCACAAATTATCGCTCAGGAGATCTAACATATAATCTTGGGGCTGATAGCATTGCGGTAAATCAAGAAGCTTATCAAGCTAGTTTATTTGGCTATGGTACGCAAGCTTTGCGTTTTACCGGCGAGGTTCTTCGTCAAGCCTGGACAGGAGTTTGGGCAGGAATTCTAGAGGCCGGGTCTTTCTTAGCTGCAGGTCCTGGACCTATGGCAGCTGTTAATCGAAAGATGCCAGGAACATTATCAAACAATCTTCATCAATGGGCTAGACTCAACTGGTATCAAGGTTTTGGTGGCCAGGTTAATGAATGGATTTACGGAAGAAAAGAGGGTAACGAACGGAACGTAGCAAAACTAGTAGATATTTCGCGCATGGAGCAATTAGGATCTTTCGGATATGGTATCAATGGCCATCGCGGAGAACTACTGTCTCCTAACGGCATGACATTAAGTTTGTATGCGATGAACAAGTTTGGCCAAGATTATATTGATAAAGTTATCAAGGATGAGCATGGCAATACATACGATATCAGAAGTTTTGACAAGCGTACCGGCCGAGGAAATTTTACAAACGTAAAAGATCTCGCTGATATCCTAGGAGCGATTAATGATCTTTCAAAAGACTTGAAAGCTGAGGGACGCAGCGGCGCTGGTTTCTGGAAAGGGTATTATTATGGCACCCAGGGCTTGCTTTTCTTATCATCTTTCGGAGCTGTTTCTAAGGCAAACACAATAGGTCAATTCGCCAAGACCGCTGCGATACCTCTCGCTCTTGATGTTGGCGTTAACGTTTATATGAATGAAAAACTTGGCAAAGGCATGACAGCAAGCGAGACCATCGGAAGCGGTTTAGCAGCCGGGTATCTTTCTAATATAAAATTTGCGGGAGCTTTATCAAAAGTAAAAGCGTTGCCGGTTGTTGCTAAAGCCGCTCCTTATTTGAAATTTAGCACTTATGCAGGAAAAATGGGCGCACAAGGCTTTTGGAATCCCATCGTAGCTCAAGGGTTAAAAGCAGGAAGCTTTACCCTTGGCGGAGCGTTAACTAATACGTTCTTGGTTGCAGAAGGAAAATGGAATCAAGGCTTCTGGAATAAAATGGGCCGGGGCGCCCTTATGGGGCTATCTTTATATGGATTAAGTCAAGCTGGAAAATATGCTTTTCGTGGAATGAACAGCGTGGTCGGAAAATCCATGTTCCATAATTCTCGCTATAGTCTCATTAAATGGGCTGGAAAGCCTTTGCCCTTTATTGGCATGACAGGATCCATTCCTATGGCTGCTGATCTTGGCTGGTTTGGGAAAAGCGGAAAGAAAGCATATGATTCTTTAAGCCAATCAAATGCTGTGGGCACTGGCTTAATGTATTTATGGACTTCAATTCCACGCGAATTTACTCGAGCTGGAGCAACTGTAGCGGAGTGGACAACCGGAAAAGGAGGCGAACTTGTTGAAAAGATCGATCAGCATCGCAGGAATGAAAAAGCGAGCTACGATCAGAAAGTTCAAGACTTTGCTACAAATACATTGGGCATACCTGAGTTAGGGTTTGTTTTCGCAGCGCCCGTGAGCGCTGTGGATGCGTACTTGAGAGTTCGCTCAGGCTCGATCTATGCCAGCGCATTTGCCAACCCTGTTGCAACATTCAAGGCTGCGTTGGCCTTGCCGCAACTTGTTCAAGAAACAGTTCAAGAAATTACTGATCAGGTTGGTCAAGACCCAGAGGGTATCGAATGGGCGCATTTAGGGACCATTGCCGGTGATCTTTATGGATTCCGCGCAGGGGCAAAAGGATTAAGCGCAAAACTTAACACAGCTAAAACAAGTCAGCTGCGTGGTATCGTGAAGCTGAATAATTCACCTTCACAAGGAATGTTCACCACGATCGCCAAGGGTTCAAGAATAGCTGCTGCGAAAACCCTTCCTTTTGTGGCTAAGGCCACCAATTCTGCGGCCAATATCCATGTATTTAATACAGTTGCCACTATCGCTTTTTCAACTTTCCAGAACAATACCGGAGATACAACAGATACTTATTGGGCTGCGTTAAAGAATTCTGCAAAGTCTACTGCTTATTCAATGGATGCTTTGGGCCGCTCCAGCATCGGTATTGCTGTGACATGGCAGGGCTTAAGCGGCATGAGCGGAGTGCTTGGAAAATCTAAGTTCGTGAAAAATAGCAACATCCTTAATGGCAAGTATTGGAATATTGCCAGAGCCGGAAAGCCTCCTGTTTATTTTGGAAAATTCCTTACACCTGTTGCTGGTATCGGTACTGGCGTTGGCTTTTATTTCGGCGGACGCGCGATCTCGGATAACAGCAATAATAATGTAGTGAAATTTGCTGGAAATCTTGTTTCTAATATCGGTATTATGACCATGGGTGGATTCTTGAAGCTGGGTGTCGGTAATCTTGGTAAAACTAAGTTAATGAATCCGAAGTTCTCTATTCTTGAAAAATATGGGATCAAGTATGCGAAGCAAGCCGTGCGAGAGGGTGCTTCGTCAAGCTTAAACCAAGTGTCTACGCACGCAAAGTGGACAGGCTGGGTAGCAAACAAAGCCACGTTTGGTTTAGTAAAGCCATCCGCTGTTAGCTTTACAAAAGGACAATTTGGCGCTTTTATGAGAAGCAACGCTTACTATGGAGCTTTCATGGCAGCCGGCGCTGGCTTAGGCGCTTATGAGTTTTATAACGGTTTGTTTAAAGACGAGGATGGGAACATAGTTAAGACACCCGGAAGCCTTGCTTCAAAAATGATCGTTGGAGCGATTTTAGGCCGTTTTGTCGGCAGCGCGCTTAACAGAGCCCCGAAGCTTCTTAGTACAGCCGGTAATATGTACGCCACAGGTTTGATGTTCTATGGCGCCAAGAAAGCTATTGCTGATCCCGCGATTGGCCTGGCCGAATACTGGATGGGCCCGGAAAAAGGAAAATCTTTCTTTGAAGTTGCGGCCCAACACTCTACGCCTTATTTATTTGGAAGCCAGCATAAGGTCGAGACCAAGACCGAGGAACTGGTTGCCTATAAAGACGGCAAAGAATTTAAGATTTTTGATGAGGCCAACAAGTTGACCACTGAAGCCAAAGATCTTCTTGGCGTAGAAGATGGTGGAGACGGCAAGCTTCTATATAAGGGTAAGGAAGTTTCTGTTAATGACGCATTGCGTAATTATGAAGCCTTGGCAAAGAAAGAAGGCAAGGCAAGCGTCTTTGAGCGCATTGTTTTCAAAACAGAGACAGAAAAGATTATTACTAAGGATGCTAATGGCAATGATGTTGTAGGTGCAGACAGAATGGTTTCGGATGATATGGCTGTTGGTATCTACGGCATCATGGCTTACGGGATCGGGAAATTCTCAAAGTCTATCAGTAAGTCCATGAGAGAAGGACGGGCCGGCATTAACCAAAAAGTTACAGCCGCATCTGAAGCTTCAGGCGCATGGGGAAAAACAAAGGCCATCGCCAAAACAGCCGGAAATGCCTTATTAGATGAAATGAAGCTTGGCAAGCGTTCTGCAGCCGATGGCTCTGTCATGGCTAGAAATTATAAGAATCCTGTTTGGGGCAATACCAAGCTTATTATCGGTGGCGCAGCAACTTATGCCGTTGGCAACATGCTTGATACCGGCGATAAAGAAACAACAGCCCATATCGGCGGTGTCAACGTTGGTAATACTCTGAAATGGGTTGGTGGCATTACTGCCGGCGCTGGCGTGGCAGGGCTTGCTTCATACGGTATTGGTCGTCTAAGAGGAGAAAATACCTTGGCTGGCCGCTTGAATGGCGGCAAGCACAACATGACATTTATTGAAGCTTCTCGAAATATTTCTTCCTTTGGACACGCCGCAACAAAGGTTTGGGCAAAGAATCTAGTTTTAGGCAGCACAAAAAACATGGTCATGGTCATCGCTCCTTTGCATGGAGTTGTAACCCTAGGCTCTATGATGTTTAAGGAAGGTGTTATCCCCTCAGCCACAACGGATTTTGAGCGCTTGGTGGTTGGTAAAACCTTAGGTGGTTTTTATACAACAGCCTGGGAAGCTCATAAAGCCAATGAAGAGATTTTAACCCAAGACAAGCTGATCACTGCTGAGATGACAGCGCTGCAAAGCATAGACGGACCCTTGTCTCCTGAGCAAGAGCAAAGATTAGGGAGTCTGACAGAGGCTTATAACAAGATGCGTCATAATGGCAAGCTGATCATGATGCAATCTAGCTTTGATCCTTATCGCGACTTGGGTCGCATGACATGGAATGTTTTTGATCTCAACAATCTTGGTCGCGCTGCTCGTTATGCCGAAAGAGCTGTTTTTGGTGGTTTGAGCATGGATGAATACGGCAACGCACAAGTAAGATCTTTTGGAGAATTTTTCCAGAAGGCTTTAGGAAAAGATAAGCCTTTGACATGGGACAGCTTAAAGGACATGAGCTTGCGCGATTTTCTCCCATCATCAACAACAAAATACGGTAAGGTGCTTTTAGAAGAAACCCTAAGCGACACCAATAAGAGCTTTGCAGCAGCGCTTCTTTTGGCAGGTCCTTTGGCTCGCAGTATTTTGCCTGAGATGAGCTATAAATTTAGAGCTGTTTCCAATGCGTTTGAAGATCTGGGTGTTAGCTTTAAAACAAAGCAGATGCCAAAATCTGGCAATCCGTTCGCGAAAATTTCAACAAAGATCAACAACGGCGTACGCAATTTTACTCGCATGGCCATTAACGGTACCCGCGAAGAAATTTTGGACGAACAAATCACGGGTGCCTTTATTCAATTGTTGCCATTTTCCCAGCAAGCCCAGGAGGTTATCCAAGAAATCGTTAATGACGGACCAAATTTGAATGTGAAGAATTTCTCAAGAGCCAATGGTTTGTATCAAGCGCTTTCTAATAATGGTGTTGTTATTCGCAGAGTTCAAAAGGCTAATGGTGAGGCCTTGTCTGCCGATGAGAAAATCAATGCGGCAAAGATCATTAACAAGAGCTATGCGGAAATTAGTGCTAACGCGGATCTGCTCAACATTCTCCATAGCCAATTTTCTGCAGGCACTCAATTTGTAACGAGTCTTGCAAGCAATGCTCAAGGCCAAGGCGTAGGAGGCGGCACGGTCGAGGGAAATCCGATCTTTTATTCTGGCCTTGAAGTTACCTATACCAAGGGTAATGAGTGGGGTGATGATTTTGCTGTCCAGAGCCAAGCCGTAGAGATCAAGCAGAAAAATAGCGGCGCAGATGTCCACACCTTAATTAATCAGCGCAATAGCTTAAGCAAAGATAATGATGGCGGTCTGAGCAAAACAAAACAAAAAGCTTATGATCTTGTTATCGCGGAACGATTATCGCAATCCGGTCAATATGACCAGGTGATCGCCGCTGCTATGGCTAACGATGGCCGAGGCAAAATCATAGTTTCTAACAGCGAAGGACTTGATCCGCTTTCCATTGATATTGGCGCTTTCGTTACATTGCGCGCACGTGATGAAGTGTTTGATACAAGAATTCGCCAAGCCCAAAAGAATTTAGGTTTATATGATGTCAATTTGGTTAACGGTGATCCATTGGCTGGCGGCATTAAGGTCGGTAACGTTCAATTTACTCCGGCTGAGTTTGAGAATAAGACTGAGCGCTCTCAAGAAACCCAGAGCCTGATGGCAGCCGCCCGTGCCCACGCTGTTCGTGCTAACGATGCAACGATCTCCTTTATGCGTACAGGCAAAGGCGAGTATGAGCGAGAAGCGTATGACGCCTATGAGTCTGGCAATTATATCAATCAGCGCATGGCTCGCTCACAGATGTATTACAATGTTGATGCCGATGGCCGCAAAGGCTGGAGCGCTTTCAAGATGCATGTTGGAGGTTTGTTCGGCGCTGGCGCCAAAGGCGATGTAGTAAAAAATATTTATTTAGCGAACAATATTAAAAAGGCCAATGCCTTAAAAGATCAGCTTGTTAAGTTAGAAGAAAAAGAAGATGCTTTAAAGAAGAATGTTGTTCTGGTATCTCAGGTTCAGCAGCAAATTCAACAGATCGAATCCCAGATCCAAAGCGCAGAAACTGCTATTCAACAGCTTGAATCTTTAGCTCAGCGCTCAACTCAGCAGGAACAAGACCTCTCAAACTTTAAGCAGCAAAAGGCTGACTTACAAGAAGCAAAGGATGGCCTCAGTACTTTTGTTCAGATGAATACAGTTTCCAGAATGGTTCAAGTTGGCCGTGCTAAGAGCGAAGTTCAGCAGCAGATCAAGAAGCTTGAGACCAAGACAGCTTCTTGGGGGCTTGGCTACATCGGTCGCTTGGCCAATATTAAGGGACATTATACAACCTGGTTTGATCAGCAGCGACAGATGGAGGCTCATGGTCAGGGTATTGGCGCTTCTGACCTAACTATGGATTGGGTCGACAGTGAAGGCGCAAGATTAGATGTCGATCAGAAAGAGCTAGATAAGTCCAATAGAATCTTAAGCGTTCTTTCCAAAACATCTCGTTATGACGCCGAGACAGTCGTTTCTGCCTTAGCGCCAATCTTGCAGCATGATAATGGCATGGTTCAGGATTTAGCCCGACGGGGCACTGAAGCAGCAAAGAAGGCTATCAGCGGTCTTGATCTAAACAATATTAAAGTTAAGATTGTCCGTCCAGGTAGCCTTGTCAACGAAGTCACGGGGCAGCATGTTTCCGCTCAAGCCTTAAGCGACGGGTCTGTTGTCATTGATCCATTCTCTAACTTAGATTTTAATTACGTAACGAATGCCAACGGCCAACGTATGTTAGATGTAAAAGCTAATGCGACGGGCGAATACAACGTAGGCTTTGGCGCTCATGAAATCATTCACGTGGGCATTTCCAATGTTTGGAACAATAATACCGGCTTAGATAAATATGGCAAAAAGGGGACACTGCTTCGTTGGGCTGCTGAGAATTTGGCAAAACAAACAGGGAGAAAGCTTGAGGACCTAGACTTATCTCTTCGAGAAATGTGGGATCAAGAGGTTTTGGTTCAGGCGTTTAGTGGGCATCTTGGGTTTTCTGGACTCACGCAGAAAGGAAACGAGCACCTACGAAAAACATCAGACAGCCCGATGCTTCTTCTGGGTGCCAAGATGCTGAATCGTAACGGTCAGAATAACGGCATGAGTGATGTTTTTGGTTCGCTCAGCAATCAAACGAATAAAGAATGGATATCGACAACGAAAAATTATGTTTTTGGCAGCGAATCTGGCGCGCGAACAGATGAACAACGCAACAACTTGCAGATCGCTGAACAGATTTACGCTGAAGCCGTCCAAGCCGTGCAGCAGGTCGCTGATAAGAATTTCAACGAATCCGATGTTAAGAATATGTTTGCTGAGAAAGTTCAAGAGTTGGCGAGCGCAAGGGGTGTTGAAGTCAGCATTGATCTCGGGGAAACAAGGGTTTTGGCTGCGACGAACAGTGCGAACATCCCAACCGACGTAAGAGCCGATAGTCAGCCTATCGTAAGCGGTGGAAACATTTCTCTTGTTGGCGATATTAGTGTTAACGGTGAGCGTTATCGCGGAAGTTCTTCTTGGAACGCTCAAAAAGGCACAACAGACGCCTCCCAAGCCTTTGAAGTAGCCGTGAACAATGCTATTGCCGCTGCCAATGAAGGAAAAGTTGCCACTTACGAAGAGATGTACAAAATGATCCAGGAAGATTTAACAAAAGCAGGCTATGGCAAGAATGGTTCTTGGGTTGAGAGAAAGAATTTAGTCAGCGGTGATAAGGTTTACGGATTTTCACTTGGCCAACATCAAGATGGCCGTGAGCTCAAAGGAGCTATCCGTAATGGCGATGTCGCCATGATCGACATTGGTAATTTCGTTCCTGGTCAATATGGCGTAAATTATGGCAAAACTGTAGAGCTGAATCCTTCTCGTGTTCAAACACAGGCTGCGGCACCTGTCTCGTCACCAATTGTTTCAGGTGTTTCCAGCGCAGTCAGTTCGAAAGCTGTTCCAGCAAGCAAAGCCCAAAATATTCTTTATCATGCCACGCCTAACAACTTTGATACATTTGATCTTTCGTATTTCAATACAAACTCTGGTTCGCGAAGCAGGCAAGACCCAGCATTTTATTTTACTACTAAAACAAATGTGGCAAGAGACTTCTTGTTCGGGCAAAAGGGATTCATGAAATCAGTAAAAGTTGACATGAAGAATCCTTATGTCTTTGATGCGCAAGGGGCAAGCTTTTTAGGAAAAAGAGGAATATCAACAAAGTTCAATGATTTATCAGCTTATAAAGCACAGGGATATGATGGAATTATTATTAAAAATGTTTTTGATGCAGATCCTAAAGCATCTCTTCGCAGAGTTATTGAGGGTGTAGGCAATAAGGATTATTATTCCGATCTGTATATAGCTTTTGAAGCAAAACAAATCCATACATTAAGGACTGAAGCAGTTGAAGCAGCTCCAGCGGTTTCTGGGATTCCAGAAGCGTCAAGGGTGCCTTTAACTTCTAAAGCCATCAGCTCTACCGTTACCACAAGAACACCAACATCACCCAAACTACCAGCAAATCTAAAAGAAGCTGTGAGTTTTGTTCGCGATTTCTTTACAGGCTCTTCTGTCAAGAAAGCAGAGAAGACATTAGAGCAAGGACAAGAATCAGAATTTTGGAGAGAAAATGAAATAAGCTTTAGAACTTTTAAAGAAAAATATCCTTCTATATTCCAGCAAAAACTTGCTCGCGCGCAGGGTGTGTCTCCAAAAACATTGTTCTATGGAGAGCAAAAATTGGATGTTTTAAGGCCAAATTTTGCTTTGGTTGATTTGTTACCATTCTCGCAAACAGCAAAAGATCAGATTGCTGCGATAGTTAAAGGCGTGCCTGGCCGCTTAGAGCAGGCTATGGCAGACGGAGTTTCTGGCAGGATCGACAACAGAGTTTACGATAATATTATCAATGTTTCTGTTCATACAAGAGATGCTGGTGTTGCAGGGCTTACGCCAGATCTTGCTATTCATATTGAGAATAGAGTTGAAGACCTTGTTGGGCGAGATGCAAAAGCTGTAACGATAAGCGAAGACAACGGGATGATCCTCGTTGCAGATAACAACAGCGGCAATCTTTCTCGCGACGTTCTAGATCGTCTGGCCCAGGAAGTTGCTGGCAACAAAAAGGTTGCTTTTGTTTTAACAGGCGGAGCTATACAGCTTTGCCTTGCTAACACATTGAACAAGATTGTCAGTGTTTCTAAGAGCAATTCTCAGGGATCTGTTGATATCCATATCCCATTGGCAAATACTTATTCCGCAGAGAGCTTTGACAAGATCGCAGGATTAAATAATTTTGCCCCTTATTCTTCTGTGATGTTCAACAGCCAGATATCTTATGCGATATTCAAGGACGGCAAGATTTTTGATTATAACAAGCAAAATAATGGTCCCATGATCAATCTTTACGTCTGGAGTGCTGGGCAAGAATCAGAGCTAAGAAATATTACATCAGCGCCCAAAACACCTACAATGGCTAAGGCGCCAGAAGCACCTAAGGCCCCAGAAACACCCAAGGCGCCAAAAGAGCCAGAAGCAATGAAGACTTCTTCTTCAAAGACACCAAGGGCTGGGTCGCCTGTCGGCAGCTCAACCGTCATTTCCTCGAGCGTCGTCGACGATATCGCGATGATGAAGCAGTATTTGCCTGATGATCAGATCGCGATGGTCGTTCCAACATCTGTGATCATCACACCCAAAGATAATTTTGATCAATATGTTTCTGACCTCGCTCAGACTGGCAAGGCCGTGTACACATACAACACCACCACCGATATCGCAAGTCTTAAAGGCGAATATGTCGTTGTCGTCAGCGAAGGCGAATTCAATCCTTTTGATTCAAAAGCCCGCGCGATCACAAAAATGGTCCAGTATTTTGGCGATGTGTACACATTAGCCGTTACTGCTGAAACAACTGCCAGTGCCCAGGCAGGTGACAAGGAATTCGCGGAGCCTACACAGACACAAGCTCCTACTTTCACAGCGCCTGAAA
>JAKQPK010000009.1 GCA_029564765.1 Candidatus Omnitrophota bacterium | reverse complement strand
GTTATCCAAAGTAACATCTTGTGACTTTGGATGCCACCGCTTATCACCGCCTTGCTTAACATTCTCTTTTAGCCACTCACCGCACTTGCGATCAGCTCGCGCCTTGTAAATGGCAATCTAGACTTGAAGCTTCTTTTGTTCCCGGCCTTGACCTGTCGTGACTATAACGTCCGCGACTTGTGGAAGGACATCAAAAAATATCTGAAGTGGAAGCGCGCCTTCAAGTCTTAGAGTGTCGTTAAACATTCCAAGGTGACGGCCTAGCAATTCTAATGCTTTTAATTTGTCATGCAATTCAATTTCAATAACGGCGGTCTGATGAAGTATAGTCCCGTCCGCGCTATGAGAAGAGCGCACCGTCTGCTTAATCTTCTTTATGCACTTGGTTTGCTCTTTGGTTAGTTCATCAAAAGGTTTCTGCTCGACTATGCCGCCCTCTTTGACTGTTAAAAAATCCGCAAGATCAGAAAAGCCCACAAGCTTTAATTCTTCAACTGCATTATCCTGAAAGGTCTGTGTCCTTTCCGCAATCGCTTTTTGACCTTCCGCAACTAGCTCGCGAATGTCTGGCCTAGCCAGTAATTGAGAAGCTTGCTCGTTAGCTGTGTCCGGTGAATATCCGGCACGAATGGCCGCATGCGTTCCGTTAAAGTCAATTAAATATTCATCAATAAACTTTTTCATTCTATCGGTAATTTGAAATTCGCTTTGTTCTATATCCATTTTGTTTAAACTCCTTACTTAGTAAAAGTTAGTAAAACTGTTTTCATGTCCAGTTATTAAAAGAGGAGGGCAAGACCGCACCCGTTGAAGCGCGATCTTGCCAGGCCGGAGTTACCAGTCCCGGCCTCGCCCGGTGGCTTATGCCGGACGCCATGAACATTATGCTAACGCCTTTGACAATCGCTCGCTTGCTTTGTCTGCCGCGTCTGCTAATCGGTTAACGCTCTTATTTGTCACGCCCTGAATACCTTCTTGAATTCGCCCAAACTGTGATTCAAGCAAATCGTTTGCATGGTTCAAAATACTTTTCAGTTTCATTTCGTCCGGTGCATTCTTTAGTGCCGCGCTTTGACGGTATTGCCTGAATTGACCTTCAGTAAAACCGGAAATAAAAGCATGGTTACTAAATACCGCTCCCATTATAGAGCTATCATCATTCGCGATTGCTTGCTGAAGGCGTGTCGTGCGCTCATCTCTTGAAATACCTTTTAGTGAGGTTCTTATTTCCATAGCTTCAAGAGGCCGTTCCTTAGCGTGCTTTACTCCAAGGCGTTCTTCAATCTTTTCTTCAATTTCGGCAAACCTTAAAGCAAGGCGATCCTGTGCCTCTCCATATTCTTTAATGAATTTTTCCCAAAGTGCCTTGGCCTTTTTCTCGACTTCTAACTTGTGCTTGCCTTTATCCGTTGCCGGGTGTGGCCGTGAAATAAAATCTTCAAAAGCTGACCATGCCTCCGTCGCCTTTAATAGTACCGCGCCAAGGTGCAATAATGCCTGATCGTCGCCATATATTCCGGCGGACTCCCTAAGGCCTTCAAATACCTTGCTTGCAAATAAAGTTCCGTGTGGTTTCATACTAATTTCCTCCATATTTACTTATTATTTGACTTACAACTAATAATGTTACTTTGTATCT
>JAKQPK010000071.1 GCA_029564765.1 Candidatus Omnitrophota bacterium | reverse complement strand
TGTCTTGGTTCAGCGAAAAGTGGACTTTTGGGGGTAAAAAATAAGGTGGTAAATTTGAGATGATTTTTTTCTTCCCTTGGCATGGGAAAATACGCTCCGCTGCGGAAAAAGTCAAGGCAAACTTCGTCTCGTCCCGCCAAGCCCGCGGGACTCGGCCTTGACTTTGTTCCTCGCTACGCGTACTGGATTTTGCCAAGGGAAGCCACTGGTTGTTCTTTCTTACCCCATTCGATGATTCTATTTACGCGTGCCACCTGTAATTTGTTTAGACGCTGGCTAAAGATCGTCTGCTGTTTGCCGTTGAGCATGTCTATCGGGGTGATATAGCCGATACTCGAATGAAGCCGTACTTCATTATAGAAACGAACATACTCATCGATCTGTTCTTTTAAATCTTCCAGACTTAGATAACTCTGCCGGCGGACTGCTTCATTTTTGCAGGTTTGGATAACCCGCTCCGCCTTGCCGTTCGATTGAGGATAATAAAAACGTGTCCGGCGATGGGTAATGCCCACTTCTTTCAGATAGCCTTTAAAATCCTTGGCGATGAATTGAGGTCCGTTATCTGTGATCAAGACCGGCTTTACGCCAGGGAATTTCGCCAGAGCTCGTTCCAAAAGGATTTCAATATCCAACGCTTCAACTGACTGGCGTAATTCATGGTGAACGATGTATCGGGAGAAGCCGTCAATCAGGATCACTAGATAAACAAAAGTCCCTTTAAAGTTGATATACGTAATATCTAAATGCCAATGATTATGGGGCTTTAAGGGTTGCTTAAATCCAGTGCCTTTAGCCTGACGATGGTGCCAAGGAGATGCCAACAAATTTTCGCGCTTCAGGATACGATAAACGGCTGTAGGGCTGACCGCCACGATGTTTTGATCCAGCATCATGTAGGTCATGCGACGGTAGCCTTCTTCACGATGTAAGAGCCTAAAATTGATGATGGCGGCAATTTCCCAGGCCAAAAGCCAGTGGCGTTTGGGCGTTTTATGATTGGAGCCGTTTTCCTGGTCTTGACGTTTTTTCCATTGGTAAAATTTGCTCTTATTGATAGAGAGCCATCCTAGCATAGTCGTTAATTTTTGCCCGGCACGCTCTTGCCAGTAACTGATGTATTGGATGATCTCATTTCTCAATGATCGGGAGATCCAACGGCGATTCAGATCTCCCCATTGAACTTTTTTAACTTGAGGTTCTCCTCAAGAAGTTCAGCAATAACTTCATTTCTGTTCTTTAGCGCCGTCTCGAGTTGTTCGATTTTTTTTCGCTCTCGCTCCTTGCTTCTTTTGGCGAATAGCTCACTGGCTTTCTCGAACAGCTCCTTTCGCCACTTGTAAAGCTGGTTCGGGTGTATACGGTATTTGTCGCATACGTCAGCTACCGGGCTGCTCTTTTCGAGGTGCTCACGAAGAATACCGACTTTTTCGTCAGAGGAGTATCGTTTTCGGGTCATGATTAAGGCTCCTTTCGGTTTGTTTCCACCTTAATTTAATACCCTAAAAGTCTATTTTCAACTGAACCTTAACAC
>JAKQPK010000070.1 GCA_029564765.1 Candidatus Omnitrophota bacterium | reverse complement strand
GCATGCTGCGGCACATCTCCCGCCATTATGCGATCATAATATCCACACTCGCTTACTATACTATAATCCGGAACGTGTGTGAATCCGCTACCGTTACACCACACACATGAAGGATTGTGCACTACATTGCCCTGCGGATCTCGTTGTTTCTTCATGTCACCTCCTAAAACCGCACTTGCTTCAGATTCTTCATGCGCCATGAATCGTTCGTCAACGTTATGACGTGGTAAAACTCGGCAATGCGATCCATTACACGCGATCCATACACGCTGGCGATTCCTTCGATGTTCAGATTGGTAGTGATAATGACGCGATTTCGCTTGCCGTCCTTCCACTCTTCGTATTGCATCGAAAACACTCGCGCAAAATAAGATGCACTGGCGTCTGACGATATCTCACAACCGAGATCATCAAGCAAAACGAGATCATACATCAAATAGCGTTCAGCTTTTTCTATCGCTGCAGTTCGCTCTGATCCGGAATGATTCATTGCCGCCATGTAATTGCCATACATTTTGTCTGCGCTGATTGCAACATATGAAAATCGCGAATCGTTTTTATGCATCGCATAAATGTGATCAAATACAATCTCGGCTATCGCGGTTTTTCCGCATCCGGGTTTGCCTGTAAGCAGGATAGCGAAGCTGTCATTCGCAGCAAGCTCTTCTATATATGCGCAGAGCTTTGCATTTTTCTGATACCAATCTGGATATTTCATTGCGAGTATACCTCCAATAATTCTTTGCGCGTCTTTGGCTGTTCTGGATTTTTGCGATATTTGCCAATTATCTCATCCCGATCACCACAGAACACAGGAAAGCCATTTGCACGGCTCAGGAACTCTCCCAAATTCCATTTGTAACTAAAAAAGCAGGCTGGATCATTCAGAACGCTATGATAGTTTTCTATTCCTTGCTTTATCTCGTCTATCGTGTATTCTTTGCAACGTTTGGCAACAGCTTTCTCAATGTCGCTTGTGAGCTTATTGCACCTAAGAGCCTTTGCGTTAGCGTTCCAATGCTCTATGATCTCAGGTGCTGGGCTTAGATGCTTTGGCTTCGGATCTGGCTCTGGCTTGCTCCATCTGATTTTTGCGCTGTTGCTGGCCTTTTCGCTCGTGTCCTTGATTTTAGCGCATTCTTTGGCGAATCGTTCATTCATATACTCATCGTCATTGTCGGTCAACAATCCTATGCGAACGCATATCCG
>JAKQPK010000076.1 GCA_029564765.1 Candidatus Omnitrophota bacterium | reverse complement strand
TGCCAATTGAGTATAGCGAAGTGGTACTCACCCGGCGGGCTTATCGAGACGGAGCGAATGAATATCTGCTCAATAACCAGCGCGTTCGCTTGAAGGATTTTTATGAGCTGCTGGCGAAAACTGGCTTGAGCGAGCGAACTTACACAATCATTGGTCAGGGATTGGTGGACTTAGCTCTTTCGATCCGCCCTGATGAGCGGAGTAAGCTGTTCGAAGAAGCCGCTGGTATTGGGCTTTATCGCACACGCAAAGAAGAGGCTCTCAAACGCTTGGAAGCAACGCGGCGCAACTTAGAGCGAGCTCAGGATATTTTAGATGAGATCAAACCGCGCTTACGCAACCTGGAAAGGCAGGCAATTCGCGCCCGGGAATACCTCACTATACAAGATAACTTACAGAACAAACTACGGCTTTGGTATGGTTACCATTGGTATAAAGCTCAAGAAGAGTTCGCAGGAGCCAAAACACAGCTGAACACTGCTCAAGAAGCCCGTGATAGGATCCAAGCTCGTGTTGATACGATCCAAGTTGAGGTTGGAGGCCTTAAAGAAAAGCTTACGATGGAAAGAGACGAGGTCAGCAGGTTGCATGAGCAGCTTGGCGCTTTCCATAACCAGGTGCAGGCAAAAAACCAACAAATTGCCATTTTAGAAGAGCGGGAAAGGTCACTGAACCGAGAGAAAGACCAACTCGAAAAGGATCTTTCTATTTTAGTAGAGTCGATTGAGTCTGAACAAAAAAGCCTCGACGTAATGCAGGCGGAGATTGACCAAAAAAACCAGGAGTTAATGCAACTGCAAGCGCAATTCACCCAAGTGGAAGCACAACTCAAAGAAGCAAGAAGCAGAAAAGAAGCTTACGATTCACAATATAAATTGTGGCAAGACCGTTTGATAAGTGCTGAAAAAGATGCTGTAGTCATAAAATCCCGCAAGAGTGAAATCTCAGAGCGGATAAAAACGCTACAAAATAACATAAATTCTAATCAAGCTACAGCGCAAAGCCTGCAAGAGGAAGAAGAAAGCGCATTCCTAACCCATGAGGCTTTGCTGGAAAAGCACCAAGCGCTTGAAAAAGATAGCAGTACACTGGAGCAAAACCTTAGGGATTTACAGGAACAACAAGCTGATATTAAGCACAAGCAGGAGCAGGTGAGCGGACAAATCAACCAGTTGAACCTGGAGAGGAACAAGCTTACCAATCAACTTGATCTGTTGCGGCAATCGCAGGAGAGCCTTTCTGGG
>JAKQPK010000058.1 GCA_029564765.1 Candidatus Omnitrophota bacterium | reverse complement strand
CAGCAGTGTAGCGTCCCCTGTACTTTCCGTAAAAGCCAGTTCCATGGGATCTATTTTGGTTTGCGTAATCGGGTCAAACATTTTTTCATAATCCAATGTATTGTTTTTTAATAAGTTAGCATAATCGACTTTCTTTATTTTAAGATGACATTCATTGGCCAGGGCTTCCACGACATCAATACCGGTCTGTATATCGCTGGATGTTACAAGGATGTTCAGCCCCATTTTCTCCTCTTTAAGACTTTTATAAACTTTGGCAACATTGGATATCTCGATTTTTTGACCGATATACTTTTGCACATCACTGCATCGGCATTGCGGCGTATAGATCTGATACAGGTCTTTCATATCGTACATCTGCTGCAGTTGCAGTCGGCAAGCCTGCTCGATCATGTCCATCGTGATCAGCGATTTGCCCTTTTTGTTGGACGTCAACGATGAAACCAGCGCCATGAAGATACTGTTTTTGATAAGACCGCCGGTGAAGTTGTAACGTTCGGCGAGTCTTCTGAAATCAACATCGTCAGATAATGTTACAAAACCGGGCATCAAGGCCTGCCACATTTTGTAGCGCAGTCCGGCATCCGGAATACTGAAGCAGACCTTCAGCGATAAACGGCGATCCAAAGCCGGATCAAGGTCTGAAGGTTTGTTTGTTGATAAAATGACCACGCAGCGGGCTTTTTCTATTTCGATTAAAAGCGATCGTGAAAACAGGCTGTCTTTCACGAAGAAATCATCGGCTTCATCAAAATAAACAATCCCAGAATTTAAGGACGCTTCCAGGAACAGCTCTTTAATTGCATCATCGGCGATGGTAAAACGCTCATTACGAAAATCACTCATCTTGAGCGAATACAGCGGCCTGTTGAAATGACAGGCCAGGGCCTGGGCCATCATGGTTTTTCCCGTTCCGGAAGGCCCGTGAAAAAGCAGTGTCAACCCTGTTCCGTAGCCGTAAAAAGCATCCAGCATTGTTACCTCTTTGTTGTTTCGACAGGCAAGGTATTTACCGACGCGCGACACGATCTCCTTTTTTGTTTCCTCCGGCATAATGAGCTGATCCAGCTGAACCAGACCGACATCCCGCTGAATCAAACTGGATGTGCTCTTATAAATGTTATTATCGCCGACAAAGTAACGGACATACCGGTCATTCAGGCTGACATATCTTTCAAAGATGCTGGTGTTGTCGCACTCGATGTGCAGAATGTCCTGTTGGATCAGCGTGGATTCCATGCTGAAATACTTGCGGTTGAGCAGTTGTTGGCGATAGTCGCTGCTGATAATATTCAGGATGGTTCCGATCTTGACCTCGCTCATGTTTCGCGCT
>JAKQPK010000057.1 GCA_029564765.1 Candidatus Omnitrophota bacterium | reverse complement strand
CTATGCGCTGTTTTTGCCCTCCTGAAACGCTTGTTCCGCGCTGTCCAAGCTTGGTTTCCAATCCATCCGAAAAATATTCGATTTCTTCTGTAAGACGAGATACCTCGATGATGCGTAAGAGTTCTTCTTCAGTGAGGCTCTTGTCTTCTCTGCAGCCAAAGAGGATATTCTCTCGTATCGAGCCACTAAACAAGAGGGGATCCTGTGGAACATATCCTATGAGCCCGCGAATCTCTGTCGGCTCCAGGCTTCGGACAGGCCTATCATTTATCATTACTCGACCCTTCTGGGGTTCGAGCAATCCGAGCGCGCTCTTAATAAGGGTGGATTTTCCTGATCCAACCGGTCCGATTATGAGGAATTTTTCGCCCGGCAATATCTCGAAGCTGATATCCGATAGAGCTGCTTTGCGCCGTTGCTCATATCGCACTGTGACATTCTCGAAATAGAGAGAACGGAAAACTTCAATATTTGCGGTATCGCTTTTCCTTATGGATTTCATAGATTCTTGCTGTTTCTGAGACGATATCCTATTTCGATTTTGAAGCGATAGGCTTTGTTTTTTCTGAGACGATGTTGAAGATTGCTTTTGAGATCCACTCTCATATTGCCTCATCTCTTCTAGCCTATCTATATTGACGAATGCTCGCTTCCCAAACACAAAGAGCTGAGGAATGTCTAGCACAGGATAGATGAGCATGTTGAGATAATTATAGAAAGCGTAAAAAGTTCCTATCGAGATGCTTCGTCTTGTCACCATCAACCCGCCCACAAACACGAGAGCAATCTGTGCCACATAGTCGATATACTGATAGATAAGGTGCATAACGGTCTCGAGCTTTATGACGTCCATCTCTGTATTGAATCGTTTGCCAAGCGCTTCCTTGAAGAAATTTGTGTACTTTTCTTCGCTTGCAAAAGCCTTTATGACGCGCACTCCCGAAAAACTCATCTCAAGTTGGTTGTTTATCTCGGATATGGCTTGCTCGTTTTTATTAACACGGTCGTAGATAGCTGCCT
>JAKQPK010000032.1 GCA_029564765.1 Candidatus Omnitrophota bacterium | reverse complement strand
TTGGCCATAGTTGAGGCAGCAAGCAAGGGGAGGAATAGATATATAGCCATTAGGTATGATCGTTATAGGTTCAAAGATCCCATCGGATAAAGCTACACTCCCTCCGATGAATGGTGTGATTATTCCTCCGAAACCCAGCTTATCCCAATCAATTGCGGAAAAGGCCGTGGGGATGATAGTGCCAGATTGGACCATTGATTCAAATCGACTCATAAGAACCTCCCTGAAAAATTTTTGAATGATAGCGCACAATGCGCAATTAAGACAATAGGAGAATTCAATAAAATGCAAAATGAGCTCATATATATGCAATGCTTTTATGCGGTACTGATCGATCGAATGGCAGCTTCCTAGAAAGTTGAAAAGTTGATAACCACGCATTTAGAGGTGCATTTAAAAGCGCATTAAGATCTTGTGCAAAGCTGTCTTATACAAAACCAATCAGAGCTGCAACAATCTTCTATTGACTGACATTTTCTGAATGGAGTATCTTAAAAGTCTAGCGGGGAGTAGCTTTCTGCGTTTGAAGCGCAGGTGCGAAAATCGTCAAGACGGAGCTTTGCTCCCGGTTTTCGCAGATCAAAAATGATTGAGCAAGACCGCACGGTGTTATGGCCGTGCGGTCTTTTTTTTTTCGACTGAAGAGTGACCAAAAACGGCTAAGAAGTTGGCTGCAGGCGAAATGCTATTGGCTTTTCAAAGGAGGATACCTTGGACTTTTTTGTGCTCATTGTGCTTGTATTGATGTATCTGGGAATCATTTTTATGCCTTCAAAAAAAGCATGCATTTCTCTGGGCGCGACTATCGTGCTCATCGTGGGAGGCGCAGTTACTCCAGCACATGCCTTTAGTTCACTTGTAAACTGGAATATTCTGATCATCTATTTGGGCAGCCTCATACTTGCCGAGCTTTTCATCTATTCGAGGATTCCTGCTTTTATCGCCCAGCGAATTGTTGAGCGCTCTCCTTCGATAGGCATCGCCATAACTATCATTCTTTTATTGACAGGGCTGCTATCTGCATTTGTCGAGAATGTTGCTACGGTGCTTGTAGTGGCACCTATCATGATTGAGCTGGGAAAGCGGGGCCAGAGAAATCTTGCTCCGCTCATGATCGGACTTGCGGTTATGGCGAATTTGCAGGGCACTGCGACTTTGGTTGGCGATCCTCCTTCTATGCTCTTTGCTAACTTTGCGGGCTACTCGTTCAATGACTTCTTTTTCAAGCTTGGGAAGCCTTCGATTTTCTTTGCCATCCAGATTGGAGCAATAGTCGGAGCACTTTATTTCTATTTCTATTTTAGAAAAGTTGAGAGCGATATCAAAGCCTTGCCGCCAGAGGGCATTGTATCATGGTTTCCATTGGTCTTGCTTCTGTCTATGATCGGAGGCCTCGCTCTGTTTTCCGCTATCTCAGCTCGAGGTGGAATCCATCCCGCAAGTGGAATTTTCGTCCTTGTGCTCGCTTTTGTTGGACTTGCGTGGCTTGTCTTTATAAAGAAAGAAAAAGAAGAAGCGAAAAACCTCGTTTTACATCTTGACTGGATGACACTCGTTTTTCTCGTTGGCATTTTCATCGTAGTGGGAGTTTTAGCCGAATCGAGCCTTTTAAGACAGCTTGCAGAACAGCTGGCCCAATGGGTTAAAGGTGACGTCTTTTTGGCTTTCACGCTGATTATAGCCATATCTGTGCTTATTTCGGGATTTGTGGATAATGTGCCGTATATTGCGGCGATGCTTCCTGTGGCAAGCGCGCTTGCAGAGGCAATGCAGGTCCAGCCAGATCTGTTGATGTTTGGCCTTCTCATTGGTTCTTGCCTTGGCGGAAACTTGACACCCTTTGGGGCTTCCGCCAACATCGTTGCAGTAGGGCTTTCGGAAAAACACGGATCTAAGGTTAGTTTCTGGAACTGGGTCAAGCTTGCGGGTCCCTTTACTATCATAACGACTATCGCAGCATCGGCCTTTATTTGGCTCGTGTGGGCTTGAAGTATTTTATAGTATTTCATAGGGCCATAAGATTGGGTCAGACGCGCACAATAAGATCGGCTGATAGCTAAGATTTATGGGCAGGCGGCTATCGGTCAAGATTCAAAATGTGCCATTTGCTAGGATTCGAGGACAGCTTGACAATCTATCCATATCGCGATAGATAGTATTATGGCTAACGGAGGAAATCTTTATAGGTTCGAGGTTCGAACCAGGGGAGCCGGAAGCCCGCGCATAGAAGCATTAAAAGCGGATGTGCGCGCGCTAGGGATGGGGATACTGCGCAGTGCGCGAGACATCGCGCTCTACTTTGTGGAAGGTGATTTAGCGCCCGAGGAGCTTTGTCTTCTCGGGCGTTTTCTTTTATCCGATCCGGTGGAGGAGACATTTGTATGGCGAGAAGTGTCGCGAAATGCATTACATGGTCCAATCTCAAGTCCGGATTCGGTCTGGATCGTAGAGATTTGCCGAAAGCCCGGAGTTACGGATGCTGTCGCCAACGAGCTTGTCAGAGCAGCGCGGGAGATGGGTATTTTAGGTCTCAATAGGGCGGCGACAGGTATCCGCTGGGAGCTCGAGGCAGACTGGCTCGATGAAGCTACACTCTCAAAGCTGACCAGAGTGCTTCTAGCGAATTCGGTGATAGAGCGTTGGGAGTTTGGGGAAATCGAACCTGTTTTCCCAGAGGAACAGCCTTTTGTTCCAGAAGTCGAGTGCTACGATCTTAGAAACATGGATGACGATTCTCTGCTCTCGCTATCTTCCGAAAGGCGACTAGCACTCGATCTTGCCGAGATGAAGGCCATTCGAGCTTGGTCTATCGCAAAGGAACATAAGATTACCGATGTAGAGCTTGAAATGATCGCCCAGACATGGAGCGAGCATTGCGTGCACAAGACCTTCAAGGCCGATATCGAGGTAAGAAGCGATTCAAATTCAAGCGATGGAAATTCACCGTATCCAAGCATTATACATAGCATCTTCAACACCTATATCAAAAACACTACCGAAGAAATTGGAGCTCCGTGGGTAAAGTCTGCCTTTGTAGACAATGCTGGCATTGTGAGCTTCGATGACCAATGGGACATTTCATTCAAGGTGGAAACACACAACCATCCTTCCGCAATCGAGCCTTTTGGGGGCGCCAATACAGGAGTAGGAGGAGTTATTCGCGATATTATGGGTGTCTCAGCAAAGCCGATAGCGTCGACCGACATTCTTTGCTTTGGGCCTCCTGATATGGTGGAAAAAGACTTGCCTCAAGGGACGCTGCATCCACGCCATGTAGCGCGAGGCGTTGTTGCTGGTGTCGAGGATTATGGCAACAAGATGGGTATTCCCACTGTCAATGGAGCGGTTCATTTTCATCTTGGCTATGCGGCAAATCCGCTTGTGTACTGCGGCTGTGTGGGGCTTGCGCCTCGTGGCATACATCGAAATAGGCCAGAGCCAAGCGATCGTGTGATAGTTCTGGGAGGGCGAACAGGCCGAGACGGCATTCGCGGAGCCACTTTTTCTTCGATGAAGATGGATGGTTCTACTGGAGAAGTTGCCGGCGCATCAGTACAAATAGGAGATCCTATTGTCCAAAAAAGAGCCCTAGATGTGCTTCTAGCGGCGCGCGATGCAGGACTATACAATGCGGTGACGGATTGTGGGGCAGGAGGACTTTCTTCTGCGGTTGGGGAAATGGCACGAGCGCTC
>JAKQPK010000007.1 GCA_029564765.1 Candidatus Omnitrophota bacterium | reverse complement strand
TCATTATTTTTGCCGCCTTGTGCGCATTGCGCGCCCGGCTGTAATAACCCAGGCCCTGCCACTCCTTAAGGACAGCTGAAGCTCTTGCGCTGCTTAAACTTTTTATATTAGGAAATCGCCTGATCCAGCGTTCATAATATGAGATCACAGCATTGACAGTTGTTTGTTGCAGCATGATCTCAGATATCCAGATCTTGTAAGGATCATTGGTCGTGCGCCATGGCAAAGACCGCTTATTTTTTTTGAACCAAAGGATCAACTGCTGTGAAAGATCTTTCATTGCGTTCTCACATAAAAGCGTGAACAGGAAATTTTGATCTACTGATATGCACAGTATCGCCATAAAGAAAAGACGTTCGTGAATGCGCCCCGTCAAGATAAACCACACCTTTACGCATCAACGACTGGATGCGAATACTTTGCCGCGCGCTCAGCGCGTGTCCAGACAAGCGGTACTGGCCAGGAAACCGATAGTAAAGCTCCCGCGGACGATAGAGTATACAATGACTTGTTCTTTTCAAGGATGGCGCCCCGGAAGAATGGATCGCACCTGTTGAGCCGCTGGCCGTTGACACCCAAAGTCCGGAACTGCGCTGTTCTTCATGGACATTGCCGATCTTTAAAATATAACGGCTCATGGCGGCCGGATTAATATCGCACACCAAAACATCATTTAAGATAAGCCATGTTCTTTTGAGGCGGTCATGTTGCAGCACGATGCGGGATAATAATGAAGGCTTGATCTTTTTGTTCAGGATCTTGTTGAATATCTGCTCGAAATTATGTTTATTCGCCAGACAAAACTTTCCAACACTGCGCGCAGGGTCCGAATTAACGCCCAAGATCCATTGATCGCGAACATGGCGCGCCGCCTGCAAAAATGTCCCATCCCCTCCGACGGTCACGACAAGATCGTAGCGCGTGCAATCAATATGCGCCTTGCGATGGCTCACGCGATAAATGATGCCGTGATCTTCAAGGACACGCTTTACCTCTTTTAACGTTGACTGATGCGCTTGGTGCATCTTCTTAAAACGGCCAATATCATTTCTTGAAAGACGCATCTTCTGACGGCGCATAGCGCCTTCTTTGTCGAGA
>JAKQPK010000006.1 GCA_029564765.1 Candidatus Omnitrophota bacterium | reverse complement strand
TCATTATTTTTGCCGCCTTGTGCGCATTGCGCGCCCGGCTGTAATAACCCAGGCCCTGCCACTCCTTAAGGACAGCTGAAGCTCTTGCGCTGCTTAAACTTTTTATATTAGGAAATCGCCTGATCCAGCGTTCATAATATGGGATCACAGTATTGACAGTTGTTTGTTGCAGCATGATCTCAGATATCCAGATCTTGTAAGGATCATTGGTCGTGCGCCATGGCAAAGACCGCTTATTTTTTTTGAACCAAAGGATCAGCTGCTGTGAAAAATTGTTCATCTCGTTCTCACATAAAAGCGCGAACAGGAAACTTTGATCCACTGATGCGCACCGTATCACCGTAAAAAAAAGATATTCGTGAGTGTGCCCCATCAAGATAGACCACGCCTTTGCGCATCAACGATTGGATGCGAATACTTTGCCGCGCGCTCAGCGCGTGTCCAGACAAGCGGTACTGGCCAGGAAACCGATAATAAAGCTCCCGTGGACGATACAACATGCGATGGCTTGTCCGTTTTAAGGATGGCGCCCCGGATGAATGGATCGCGCCTGTTGAGCCGCTAGCCGTAGACACCCACAGCCCAGAACTGCGTTGCTCTTCGCGGACATTGCCGATCTTTAAAATATAACGGCTCATGGCGGCGGGATTAACATCGCACACCAAAACATCATTTAAGATAAGCCATGTTCTTTTGAGGCGGTCATGTTGCAGCACGATGCGGGATAACAATGAAGGTTTGATCTTTTTGTTCAGGATCTTCTTGAATATCTGCGCGAAATTATGTTTATTCGCCAGACAAAACTTTCCAACACTGCGCGCAGGGTCCGAATTAACGCCCAAGATCCATTGATCGCGAACATGGCGCGCCGCCTGCAAAAATGTCCCATCCCCTCCGACGGTCACGACAAGGTCATAGCGCGCGTAATCAATATGCGCCTTGCGATGGCTCACGCGGTAAATGATGCCGTGATCTTCAAGGACACGCTTTACCTCTTTTAACGTTGACTGATGCGCTTGGTGCATCTTCTTAAAACGGCCAATATCATTTCTTGAAAGACGCATCTTCTGACGGCGCATAGCGCCTTCTTTGTCGAGA
>JAKQPK010000004.1 GCA_029564765.1 Candidatus Omnitrophota bacterium | reverse complement strand
GTCTTGCCCGCTTTGATGACCTCGGCAAAATTGATCTTGACCATGATCGGATACATCATAAAAAAAAGACAGATCGCGATAGGAATGGACACTTGATAGACCGAAACCTGATCCAATGCCACCGCCACCTGCGGGAACAGCTTGCCCAAAGCGATCCCTATTCCGATACAGAGCACTACCCAGCCGGTGAGATACTTTTCGAAAAAGCTTAATTTTCGTTCTTCATGAATGACACGTTCCATCCGCCCTCCTAAAATAAACGCAGGATATAAATCCCTGTGTAATAAAGACCGACAAGAATAAAGATCGCACCGGTGATCCTGCGGGTATAAAATTCCAGCTTCGTGATCTTATCGAACCAACGGCTTATGGAAGTCACGCCTAGCGCGATAGCGACAGCGAACGCTAGCACCGGAAGCCCTGTCCCCACTCCATAAACAAACGGCAGAAGCGTTCCTGTTTTGCTATTGAGCGCCAAAGGGATAAGGCTACCGAAAAATAACGCCGCTGAAACCGGGCAGAACGCTAAAGCGAATATCAAACCCAAAATAAAAGCTCCAGGAGCGCCGGACTCAACAAGTTGATTATGATGCTTTTGAGACAATGCCACTCCGGGCAATCTTATCGTAAGAACTTCCAGCAAAAACAATCCCGTGAGTATCAATAAAGGCCCTAAAGCCTTAACCATGTATTTCTGCAAGAACTGAGCGACCTGCGGAACGCTTAAAAGAGAACTGATAATGATCCAGCCCAGCACCGCATATGCAACCATTCGGCCGAGGGTATACGCTAACCCTGACAAGAACACCATAAACGGATGCGTGATCTTCTTTGAAAGAAAAGATACCGCTGCAATATTTGTAGCCAATGGACATGGGCTGATCGAGGTCAATATCCCCAGCCACAACGCAGAGCCAAAAGCGATCAATAATTCCATTATTGCGTATCCTTCATAAGAGCATTCACCTCAGCCGTCACATACTCAATGAATTTTTTCTTATTGCGGGCAAGCTCCCAAATCTTATCAAGATTCTTGGATCTAATTTCTTTGCCATCCTTGACCAGCGAAAGAATGAGCGACTTGGTATAAAGTTTGTAGTCGTTGACAAAATGCTCATTGCCACGTTTTTCAATATTGATCTCCTTGAACTCAAGCTTGCCCGAAGCAAGAGCATCTTCAAAATTCGTCTCGATCGCCTCTCTTGCGAATTTTTCCATGTTGGTGCAAGTGACGCAGCGAAATGAACCATGGAAATAGTAAACAATGACTTTTGCTTGTTGACCTGATTGGGCAAAAGCAAAAGTTCCAGCGCTAATTGCCGCAGCAACCACAAGAACTTGAATTATTTTTCTCACATCCGCCTCCTAAAATGATCGCTTTAATTTCATCTTTGCTTAAGGCTTTCCCGGATGAGACCACCTTGCCGTCAATGGCCAGCCCGGGGGTCATCATCACTCCATATTCAGTAATCTTGTCGATATCCGTGACCTTCCCGATCTCCGCCTGAATGTTCAGCTCCTTGACAGCCGCCTCGGCGTTCGCCGTAAGCTGTTTGCACTTAGGGCAACCAACACCCAATATTTCTATTTTCATCACCTTCCTCCTATTTAATTATTGCACCAAAGATCATTCCGCTTGTAGTGGCCATGACAATCACCAGCGCCACATATATAAGCATTTTTTTAGTACCGATAACTCCCCGAATAACCAGCATGCTCGGCAAGCTCAACGCGGGTCCGGCCAAAAGAAGCGCCAAGGCAGGCCCTTTGCCCATCCCGGAACCGATCAACCCTTGTAAAATTGGCACCTCCGTAAGCGTGGCGAAATACATGAATGCCGCCACGATCGAAGCAAAGAAGTTTGCCCTTAAAGAATTGCCTCCGACTAATACCTCTACCCAGCGGGAAGGAATAACACCTTCGTGGCCGACTCTGCCTAAAAGAAATCCTGAGATCAATACCCCGCCTAAAAGAAGCGGTAAGATCTGCAAAGCAAATCCCCATGAAGCCCAAGACCATTCTTTAAGCTCATCTTTCTTGAACCAGTTAATGAGCGTCAGTCCAAAAACCACCATGAAAAATCCGGTAATCCACCATTTAGAAGCATAGATCACGCTCCAAATTCCTGTGTCTCCGACCAAAGGCTTTCCCCAGTTTGCGAAAACAAGTATCGCAACCATAGAGAAAAAATAAACAATATCCTTCCATAGCGGACGGCTTACCTTAACCTCGCCAAATTGAAGATCTCCGTTAGCGTGACGGGCGCGTTCTTCTTTAAGGAAGATCAGGTGCATAAGTAATCCTATAACGATGCTAAAAACCACTGCCCCGATGGCTCGAGCCAAGCCCAATTGCCAGCCAAGGATTCGGGCAGTCAGAATAATGGCTAAAACATTAATTGCAGGTCCTGAATATAGGAATGCGATCGCAGGCCCAAGCCCTGCCCCGCGCCTGTAGATACCGGAAAACAAAGGCAACACCGTACATGAACATACCGCCAAGATCGTCCCGGAAACAGATGCCACGCTATATGATAAAAGTTTATTTGCTTTAGCCCCAAAATACTTCATCACGGACGCCTGGCTGACGAACACCGAAATTGCCCCAGCGATAAAGAACGCCGGGACAAGGCACAAAAGCACATGCTCTCTCGCGTACCATTTCACGAGCGCCAATGCTTCAAAGACCGCGTTAGTAAACCGAAGATTCTCAATTGGTAGGTAAAAACAGCCTAAAAATATGGCCGCGATATAAAGAAACTTCTTCCACTCTTTCATTCAGCCCTTCCTTTTTTAACCGTTCTCCTTCCAACAGTACAGCACCCGCCCTCAATACGGATCGCCTTCACATTTACCAAAGCGTCTGTGATCTTTTTGCAGGCTGAGGCAATGATCCGCGAGAACGTCGGCCGGGATATCTTCATCAATTTTGCTGCGTCCTTTTGGCGCATCTCTTCCAAGCAGGCCAGCCGCATCGCCTCAAATTCATCAATGCTTAAAATAACACCTTCGAGTTTATTCGACGGTTTACATTTCGGGCGAAAGCACCTCTCGCCCGGCAAACATTTAACCCATCTTGTCTTTTTCGGCCGCATACCATGACCCATAGTTATGAACATTGGTTCATAACAATCTTAACACGGACATAGTCAGTGTCAATAATTATTAAAGCATCTAAAAGGGTTATAGTTTCGCGTATTAAGGTGTAAAAACTTTGCTCTGAATGGGAATAGCTTTTGGCTCTTTGTACGGCGTGCGGATAATGCCGATAGGCTTAATTATCATTGTCGTTATCGTTTTACCTTTTATTTCTCCGCCACGACCAACATTTCAAAATCATCAGTGGTCAGTTTATCGTTTCGGGAGTATGCTCCCAGCTTCGCGCCAAAGATATCGATCTTTTTAAATCCAAGGCTTTTAAGAAGCCACGTGATCTCGCAGGGCACGTAATAACGTTCATTACATTTTAGCTCTTTTTTATTCCCGGAATCGTCCTCAAAAACAGCCGTGTTGTGATCGCGGAAAGTCATCAGGTCAAAGGAGCATTCCTTACATTGGGACTGGCCTTCTTTTTGCGCTGACTTGTAGAATTCAGCGACAGAATGAAATAGCGGGAACAAGCCGTTGAGTGTGGTGAAAATGAACTTGCCGTTATATTTAAGCGCTCTCGTGGCACTTTTTAAGATCGCGAAGTTCATCTCGTCTGTTTCCATCAGCGAAAACCCGCCCTCGCAGAGCATGATCGCCAGGTCAAACTCATTCTCAAAAGGAAGCGCTCGAGCGTCGTGCTGGTCAAAGTTGATCGTCAAGCCCGCTTCCTTGGCTTTCTCCCGCGCCCTTGCAAGCTGTGACTGAGAAAGGTCAACACCGGCCACCTGATACCCTCTTTTTGTAAGTTCGATCGTATGCCGCCCTGTGCCGCAGCCGATATCGAGTATCTTCAAAGACTTATCACGGTTGATCTCAGATTCGATAAAATCACACTCGCCCACAGTCCCCTGGACAAAGCATTCGTTATCGTATTTGCGGCCGTAATTTTCAAATAATGATTCGTACCATTGTTTCATGTTTGATCCCTAGATCGAGCTTAGAAGATTTTCTAGAAATTTTAAGTTTCGGACAGAATCCTTGAGGTCGTTTCTTTGGTTATGTTTTTTCTTCGTTAAGTTTCGCGACGGCATGTTGCAGGGTCTTGAAATCTTTTTCATTGGCCAGGATCAAAAGCACGTCCCCGCCTTCGATCAGCGTCGATCCGCTGGGGATGATGAACTTTTCATTACGTGAGATCAGGACAATGAGCGCGCGTGGAGGCACCTTTAGCTCGAAGATCGCTTTTTTAACAACGACCGAATTGTAAGGGACGATAATGTTCTCTAAAAACGCGTCCATCCCTTCGGTCTGATCAAATTCGATCGGGAAACGTTTGCGGGCATCGTAAGGCGCTTGGACCTTCAACAGTTTAGCCACGAAAGGGATAGACGTTCCCTGCAGAAGGACCGAGGTCAGGACAACGAAAAAGACGATATTGAACATCGTCTGGGCTTGCGGGATATCCGCGAGCAGCGGGAAGGTTGCCAAGATGATCGGCACAGCCCCGCGTAGCCCCACCCAGGAGATCATGCCTTTTTCCGGCAAAGAGAATTTAAACGGCGCTAAGCACAGGAAAATACTGATCGGGCGCGCCAAAAAGATCAGGATCGCGGCGATCAGAAGCCCTTTGCCGACAACAGGAACGATCTCGGTCGGCGTGACAAGTAGCCCAAGGGTCAAGAACATGATGATCTGCATCAGCCAGGCGATGCCTTCGTGGAAGCGGACAAGGGTGCGTTTGTGCGCGAAATCGCTTCGGCTTAAAAAAAGCCCCAGGACATATACTGCCAAAAATCCATTTCCCTTGACCAAGGTCGTGATCGCGTATGTCAGAAGGACAAGGGATATCGTCAAGACCGGGTATAATCCTTCGTACTCAAGCTTGACCCGATTGATGGTCGCGACAGTGATCCGTGCCATGCTGTAGCCGATAAAAGCGCCCAGGCCCATGTCGAGCAAGAAAGAGAGCGCAACACTAAAAAAGGTATTGTTCGTCCGCGTGAGGATGCTCAACAATCCGACCGTCAAGAATACGGCCATGGGGTCATTACTGCCGGATTCAAGCTCAAGTAAGGGCTTCAAATTACGTCGTAATGATATCCTTCGGGATCGAAGCACGCTAAAGACAGCCGCGGCATCAGTTGAAGAAACGATGGCACCCATTAGAAGGCCTTCAATGAGCGTGAATTTTAGGATCGCAACGGCGAAGACCCCGACAATAAAGGCTGTCAAAAGGACTCCCAGGGTCGAGAGCACGATCCCTGGGCCGATCACGGGTTTGATGGCTTTCCAGGAGGTGTCAATGCCTCCTAAAAAGATAATGAAAATAAGGGCGACAATGCCGATGAATTTGGCGATATGATAATTGTTAAAATAAATGCCGCCGATCCCCTCACATCCGGCGGCCATTCCGATCAGTAAAAATAGCAAGAGTGCCGGCACGGCCAGACGGTCAGAGATCTTGCTGGCGAGCACGCTCAAAAGCGTTAAGGCGGCCGCGATCAATATGAGAAATTCGATAGGAAGAGCCATTATTTTCTTAGGGTTTTTTAATACTGCTTAAGATCGATCTTATTGATATGTTATTTTAACACAGCGTATGCGAAAGATAAAAAACATCTTATTTTTTATGATCGATGATCAGATCCGTGGAATTCTTTGGCGATCCGAGCGATCTTGGCAAGGGTTTGCAAATGAAGCGATGTTTCCGTTCGCGGACTGATCAGAAGGAAAAAGGCAGAGGTTTTCTTTGCCAAAGGCGGAAAAACAAAGTCTCCGTGGTTGATCCCCAGCAAAACTATGGGCTGATCGATATTGTCAGTGTGCGTGTGCAGCAGCAGGATCTCGGGTGTCAGCTCCAGAGGGTCCAGCGGTAGAAAATCTTTTATTAATTGCGCGATCATTCGTGGTTGCGCCCCAAAATATGACGCCAAAAGCGTTTCAACCGCCTGCTGAGGGTTTTGCGCGTGAATATTCGTTGCTGGGCTGCTTAAAAATGGATGATTGCGGATATTTTCAGATAAGCGCGTATCGTTGGGCGTTAAACTCTTTGAGGTGTTCTGAAGGTCTGAAGGGTGCACGAGGAAGATATTATTTTTGGGGAACTGATGGCACAGCTGGTAATAAAGGCGTTCGATCGACGGACGTGAGCCGATCTGTCCCCGGCGTGGACTAAAGAAAACGATCGCGTCACTTCCCTGCATGCGGATATCTTTAAGGTACTGCGAAAATTCTTTGGCCTGGGACAGTGATACCCACACCACATCCGCTGTCGCGAGTTCTTTTTTGAACGTTGCTTTCAAGTGCGCGATCGTTTCGGGTGTGGCGACGATATGGGCCTGAAGTTTATTGTTCGCGGCCAGCTTGAGGGTTGCCTCTACTGCGCGGTAAAATCCAGCATGAAGTTCCGCGATCGGAGGAAGGATGAAGAACATTTTTTTATCGATACTCAGATCATGGGTGATTTGGCACAAGAAAATAAGCTGACGGCTTTCCTGCGATATTTTTTCATGGACACCGAATAGCATTGTTTTAAAACTGGATTCATAACGGCTGGCACCCATCACGAACGTGTCGATATGCCATTCATGGAGCGCGTGCAGGATGCCTCCAGGGATGTTGACGTCGATACGATTGATCGGTGAGACCGGGATATTCGCGGCCACGGCACGCGTGACGATCTTACCCAAGAGCTTTTCCCCTGCCGCTACGCGCTGGTCAAGATTTTCTCCGTCCTGGACAACGTAGAGCGGGAATAAAGGCTCCTGGGAGTCCTTGGGTCGTAGTTTTAAAGCGATATCTGTTAGGAATTCGACCGATTCCGAGCGGCTGACCCCTACCATCACCCTTTCATCGCCATGTTGGATATGGTCTGGCGGTTTGGTATGTCCTAGGGCGATCTTTTTGCCGTATTTTTCTGTATATACGGGGCCAACGATACACGTGATCAAGATCATCAGGATCGTGCCGTTAAGGATCGATTCGTCGAATATTCCCAATCGCAAGCCCACGATGACAGCCGCTAATGTCGCGGCGGCTTGATTGATGCTCAGCCCAAAGATCAGCCGTCCTTCGTCCTTAGAAAATTTTGCAAGGCGCGCGAACAACATGCTCGCCGCGTATTTGCAAGCGATCACGGCGCTGACCATAAAAAGAGCCACGGCCCAAACCTTCCCTCCCGCGGCAAGAACGCGAAGATTAACGAGCATACCAACGGATATCAAAAAGAACGGTATAAAAAGCGCGTTACCGATAAATTCCAAGCGGTTCATCAACGGGCTTTGCTCTGAGATCATGCGGCTTAAGGCAAGCCCTGCCAAGAACGCTCCGATGATCGGTTCCACGCCAGCCAAATGCGCCAGATACGCTGTCAGAAAGACAAGCGCGAGCACAAAAATAAATTCAGCCTTGTCTTCCGGGGACAAGATACGCAGGAAAAATTGCGCTATTTTCGGCAAAAGCCATAAAGAAAAAATAACTAATCCACAGAGTAGGAATAGTTGCCTGGTCCAGAACGCCGCGGATAAACTCGCGCTGGCGTATTCTGCAATGATCGCGAGGACAAGCATGGCCGCGGTATCAGTGATGATCGTGCCCCCGACTGCCGCGACTACAGAGCGTTCCCTGCTGATGCCTAACTGGACAGTTGCTGGAAAAGAAATAAGCGTGTGCGAGGCGAACATACTGGCCAAAAGGAGCGCTGTTGGCCATGAAAATTGAAAAAGAGCTTTGGCGCCCAGGGTTCCCAAGAGCATAGGGATACCGAACGTCAAGGAGCCGAAGAGAATGCTGTATTGTTTTTGACGGTTGAACTCATGAGTGTTGATCTCAAGCCCGGCCAGGAACATGATGTAGATCAGCCCAACGGACGCGAAAAGGGCTATTGACCCTTCTGGCCGAAGGATCCCAAGCCCGTGCGGTCCAACAAAGATGCCAGCCAGGATCAGGCCCACGATCTCCGGTATCTTGAACTTTCGCGAGATGATCGGCGCGATCAGCAAGAGGAACATAATGAACGAAAACATTAGGACTGGGTCTGTGATCTCCATCATCATTCGGTATCGGGGTTGTTAGTTGATGGCACGCGTATCGCGCCACTAAGGTTTTATTGATTATACGAGAAAAATATAAATAATGCTATAGCGATCAGGATCCTGTAAACGCCAAAAGTGATAAAGCTGTTTTTCTTAATGAACGATAAAAAGAATTTGATCGATGCCAAAGCGACGAGAAATGATACCAGAAGGCCGACGGCCAACAGGCCTGCCTCCTCACGCGTGAATTGATGCGCGGTCTTCAGCAGATCAAGTGCCGTGGCCGCCAGCATCGTTGGGACCGCCAGCAAAAATGAGAACTCAGCGATCGTTGTGCGTTTGAGCCCTAACATAAGCCCCGCGATAATGGTCGCCGCGGAACGGGAAACGCCAGGGATCACGGCCAGCGATTGCGCGATGCCGATCAAAAAAGCCTGACGGTACGTGATCGCCTCTATTTTTTCTTCTGCCTCAGGCCGCGGACGTCGGAAGGTTTCAAAGACGATCAAGAAGATCCCTCCTAAGAACAAAGAAAGCAGAACGATGCGAACATCCCCTAATAAATAATTCTTGATCACTTTGTAAAGGGCAAGGCCGATCACGGCTGTTGGCAAGAACGCGACACAGACACGCTTGATGATCTCATGATCTAAGACGAGTGACCTAAAGTAAAGGACGATGACCGAAGAGATGGCGCCTAATTGGATCGCGATCTCAAAACTTTTTAAGAATTCTGTTGTCGGGACCTTGAGCAGGCGGGCCGTGATCATTAAATGGCCGGTCGATGAGACTGGCAAGAATTCTGTCAGCCCTTCGATGATCCCTAAAAATACAGCGTCAAGAATGTTCATTTCACATGACCGGTTGTTGGATAAGGACACGGTATCCGCTATAGATCCCAAAAAGGATAAAAAGGGCCGCGGAACACCACTTGATCGTTTTTTCTGGAAGATGTTTGTGCATGATGACACCTGCCACGATGCCAACCGCGTTCGCCGAGAGCATTGCAAGCGTTGTGCCCGCGAGGACAGCCGTGAGATGCTGATAGCGGATCGCTAAGCTAATGGTGGCGATCTGGGTCTTGTCCCCTAATTCCGCTAAAAAGAATGTGGCCGCGATCGTCATGATCGGGCCTAATTTTGAAAAGTTTTTATCCTTGGTGTCAGCCGGTTCATCGCGCAGCATCCAGAAGCCAAAGACGATAAAAGAGATCGCGGCCATGAGCATGATGGGCTTCAGAGGCAAAACTGTTGTCAAAAAGTGCCCGGCAAAGACCGCTAGTGATTGATTGACCAAGGTCGCGGTAAAGATCGCGATCAAGACGTCGCGGATCTTGTGTTTTGCCGCTAACGACATGGCCAGCAATTGGGTCTTATCCCCCATTTCCGCTAGAAAGATAAAGAGAAAGGAAGCGAGCAGGGCTTTCATCACATGTCTTCTTTTGAAAGAACGTTGATCACGTTTGTTACTCGGTGGCCGTCTTCATCGACCATAATATCAACATGTACTTTTTGTCCCTCATGCAGATCGTCAAAGCTGATCGGTTTTCCGTCCTTGGTTAGCTGGGTCACGTTGGCGACATAGCAGTTGACCTGCTCGTAATCGTCAGAGTCAAGACTTGCGCTGGTGTCCATGTTGTAGCGGACAATGACCATACGATCGTCGTAAATAACGTCTGTGATCTTTCCTTGAAAGCTTTGGTTCCCTAGGGGTTGAAAATAATCCTGGTCTTGGGCCAAGGATAGTCTTACGAAAGAAATAAGCAGAACGATCAAGAGAAGCAGGGATTTTTTCATGAGCGGTCTTTCTTTAGTCGGGATACGTGAACGTGACATCATAAACAATGTTTGGATCAAGGCTGTTATGGACCGGGCACAGCTTTACGACATTCTCGATCAGCGGGCGTTTTTCGACCGGGATATTTTTTGCCATGTGAAAAGCCAGGATGATCTTCGCGATACGCAAAGATGGTTTTTCCGCCATTTCTTCAAGGGCGTTGATCGTTGTTGAAGCGATGGAAAAGCCGTGCTTTTGCGCGACAACATCCATCATCGTTAAGATACAGGCGCCAAGGCTCGCGACCAATGCCCCGGTCGGTGAAAACGATTCCGCCTTGCCTCCAAACTTTTTAGGCGCATCCGTGATCAGCGATCCGCCGAGATCGTTCGTGGCGCTGCAGCGTAATCCACCATCGTATTTGATCTTGATCTGTTCCATAAAGCCTCCTTTAGGCCGTTTAGGCTAATGACCGTTTTGCGCTTAAAAGTTCTTTCTTCTGCCGCGCGTTCAGCTGCGGGAATGCCAGGTCCAAGCTCTCTAACGCGTCAATGACAGCCGCGGCGATGACAAGGCGCGAGAACCACTTGTTATTCGCTGGCACAACATACCAGGGCGCGTTCTTTGTTGCTGTTTTCCTGATCGTCTCTTCATACGCTTTCATGTACGCATCCCAGTATTCACGCTCGCGAAGGTCTGCCATGGAAAATTTCCAGTTGCGGCAGGGGTCATCCAGGCGGCGTAAAAGCCGTTTGTGCTGCTCCTGCTTGGAAATATTAAGGAAAAATTTGTGAACGGATGTGCCATTGCGCGCAAGATGTTTTTCAAGATCGCGGATACTTTCATAGCGTTGGCCAAAGATGTCTTTTGTGATAAGTTTTTTTGGAAGCTTTTGGTTCTGCAAGATCTTGGGATGAACGCAAACAGTGAGGACTTCTTCATAGTAAGAGCGGTTAAAGATGCCAATACGGCCGCGCTCGGGTAATCGACAGGTTGTCCGCCATAAGAAATCGTGGTCAAGTTCTTCGCGGGACGGTTCTTTGAAGGAAAACACCTGGCAGCCCTGAGGGTTGACGCCGGACATCACGTGTTTGATCGCTCCGTCTTTGCCCGCGGCATCCATGGCCTGAAAGATCAACAGCAGTGACCATTGGTCCTGGGCGTAGAGCTTTTCTTGCAGCGCACGCACGCGCTTGATGCCTTGAGAAAGGAGTTCTTCGGCTTGTTCCTTTGAACGCAGGTGCGCTGTATCCGCTGGATCAAAATCCTTGAGGCGGAAATTTTTTCCGCTGGTGATCTTGTAAGGTTGAATGAAGTTTTTTATTTTAGATATCATAAATAAAAGTATTTTTATTATACGAGATTTTTAAAAATTAGCAAAAACCTTTTGCTATTCTTGAAGGCTTTTTTTCGCCGATTCCCCTGCTAAATATCCGGTGGAGAAGGCTTGCTGCAGGTTGTATCCGCCACTGGGGCCGCGGCCCTCGATGGTTTCGCCGGCAAAATAAAGGCCTGGCACAAGGCGTGATCCCATTGTTTTCGGGTTGATGTCTTCCATGGCGACGCCTCCTTCGGTGGCCATCGCGCTTTCCCAAGACAGGCATCCATTGATCGTCAGAGGCTGTTTTTGCAAGATCATCATAAGGGCTTTTCGCTCATTCTTCGTGATCTGGTTCAATCGTTTTTCAGCTGGGAGCGTTATAAGCGTTAGCAAGGTTTTCGCCACGTTCTTGGGCAGGTAGTCGCGCAGAAAGTCACCGACAGTTGAAGCCATTGGCCGAGAGCATGCTTTGAGGATCTCTTTTTCGAGGTCCTGAGGCTTAGTTGAAGGAAGGAAATTCAAGAAAAGCGTTGCTGTCGGCTTTTGAGCCAGGGCTTTTAAGACCGATCGACTTATGTCCAGGATCAGAGGACCAGAGACACCAAAATGAGTGAACAGCATTTCCCCTGGCCCGCAAATGACCTTTTTTGTTCGGTCGATCAAGGCGACGGTAACATTTTTTATGGAGATCCCTTGCAGCGACTTTGCCCAAGCGTCCTCTGTCTTGAGCGGGGTCAGGGCTGGAAAAACAGTAAGGGTTTTGTGGCCAAATATTTTCGCGAAGCGCGCACCGTCACCTGTCGAGCCGGTTTTCGGATAAGAGCATCCGCCTGTGGCGATGATGAGCTTTTTCGCGCGTATCGAAACAGGATCCTGCGTGCGCAGGCAGAAAAGATCGTCATTTTTTTCGATATCAAGAACACAGGTATTAAAGCATGTGGTAACAGAATTTTTCTTCAGAAGTTCTTCAAGGACCGCGATGACCGATCGTGATCGATCCGTTGCGGGAAAGACCCGGCCGTTGTCCTCAACTTTCAGCGCAAGGCCATAACGCGCAAAAAAATCTTGAAGGTGCTGATTGGAGAACGTGAGCAAGGACGGCTTTAAGAAGCGTCCCGCGTGCTCGAATGCCGCGACCATATTGTCGATTGAAGCTGTATTGGTCAGATTGCAGCGATGATGACCGGTCAAAAGCAATTTACATCCGATCGCTTGATTCTTGTCGATCAGAATCACACGGCGGCATCCATCACTTGCGCGGATGGCTGCCATACATCCAGCTGCTCCGGCACCGATGATAGCGATATCGTAGGTAGAGGCTGTTGTGTTCATGCGATCAAAAGACCTGTTGGCCGCAAAGAAAAAGCGCCAGAAACTTTTTCTGGCGCTTTGAAAGTACGCGTTAGCTGTCCGCTCATTAACGTGACGGCAAAACCGCGCTCGGTGCCGCAGCGGGATTATTTAAGAAAGGTGCTAATTTCGCCCATGTTTTCTTGCCGACCTTGCCGTCCGCGGTCAGGCCATTTCCCTCCTGGAACGCTTTGATAGCGGCTTTTGTTTTACTTCCGATCACGCCATCGATCTTCCCTTGATATAGGCCAGCGTTTTGAAGTGCCTGCTGGATCTGCTTTGTCGTTGGGGTCTCTAAGGCTGTTGTGGATGTTTGTGTGTCTGGCATGATTTGTGATACAGAAGGGAGCGTCGCGGTTGCTGTTGTGGTCGTCATTTCGGTTGTCGGCGGCATCGATGGATCGGTCAATGAGATCGTGATCTCCTTGTTGGCGGCTGTCAGATCAGTTGGCAGCATCGCTGTTTCATTGCTTTTTGAACTACAGCCTACCACGCAAACCCCTAAAACGATCGCCAAGTAAAACGTACGCATACATCCTCCATTAATATTTGTAAAAGTTCTGTTAAAATGCCTAAAGCGCCTTTATAGGGCGCTTTAGTGTCATTATAGAACTTGCTGGGTATTTTACAAATAATTAAATAAAAATCTTTTTAAAGATTTTCAGGGTGATGTTTGACCACTTTCGCGTCTATCATATAAATGATATCTTCGGCGATGTTTGTGGCATGGTCGCAGATCCGCTCCAGATGCCTTGCGATCAACAGCAGCGGAACAGCGCGGGTTGCTGTCGTTGGATCTTTCGCCATATAGTCACAGATGAGCTCTTTTTGGATGAGATTGCGCAAGCGATCCGCTTCGTTATCCATCAAGATCACTTTGCGCGCGAGGTCCGCGTCATTGTTCAAGAAAGCGTTGATCGCTTTCTTGATCATTTGTTGGGCGATCACAGTTAATTGAGGAATATCGATCAGAGGTTTTAAGAGTGGTTTATCCGCAAGCTCGCAAACACGCTGTGCGATATCGACTGCGAGGTCTGCCATGCGCTCAAGGTCTGTTGTGATGCTCATGGCCATGGTTAAGAATCGCAGATCAATGGCCATAGGTTGCTGACAGGCAAGTAAATTCAGGCAATGCTCTTGCAAAGTGTTTTCCATCTCGTCGATCTTTTGATCACAAGTGATCACGTCTTTTGCCTTGGACGCATCCAGTGTTTTTAGCGCCTCAACCGATTCCAAGATGGCTTGATCAACAGACGTGGCCATTATGAGGATCCCGTCTTTGAGTTTACGTAATTCTTCATCAAAATGTCGTTGCATTTTTTCTCCTATGTTAATTCTTGGATCAGCTGTTGGACGTGTTGCTTGATCAGATCACGCACAGAGCGAAAGAATTCCAGGTCGTGCCCTTTAGGGTCAGGTATTTTCCAATCTATATGGACGTCTGCTGGGACAAAAGGACATTGATCACCGCATCCAAGCGTTATGACACGGTCAAATTTTTTAACAGGAAGATCATCAAAGCCTTTAGAGTCATTCTTAGAAATATCAATACCAATCTCTTGCATAACATTTATGGCAGTTGGATTGACAACTCCCGATGGCCGCGAGCCAGCGCTATAGACGTTAAATAAGTCCCCTGCCATCATTTTTGCAAAACCTTCGGCGATCTGACTTCGGCAAGAATTCTCAATGCAGACAAAAAGAATATTTTTCATTTTATCCGAACCTTCCCGTAATATAGTCTTCCGTTCGAGAGTCATGCGGCGCTTTAAAGATCTTTTCTGTTTTATCAAATTCGATCAGGTCCCCCAAAAGAAAAAATCCCGTATAATCTGAAATACGCGCGGCCTGTTGCATGTTGTGCGTGACAATGGCAATCGTGTAGTCTTTTTTTAGCTCTAAAATGAGTTCTTCGATCTTGCGTGTTGAGATCGGATCCAAGCTGGCGCACGGCTCATCGAACAAGAGGACTTCCGGCTGGATCGCCAGACAACGCGCGATGCAAAGACGCTGCTGCTGACCCCCGGAAAGCCTTAGCGCGCTATCATGCAGTCTATCCTTGACCTCATCCCAAATAGCAGATTTTTTTAACGACTCGACGACACGATCTTCAATAAGCTGTTTGTTCTTGATCCCGTTGACTTCAAGACCGTAGCTGATATTTTCAAAGATATTTTTTGGAAACGGATTTGGTTTTTGAAAGACCATGCCGACGCGACGTCGGACTTCCGCCGGATCGATGCACGGGCTTAAAATATCCAGGCAATCAAGATAGATCTTGCCCGTTAAGGTCGTGTTGGGCACCATTTCATTCATACGGTTTAAAAGGCGGATAAAGGTTGATTTTCCACATCCCGATGGCCCGATGATCGCCGTGACATGGTTTTTGGCGATATCGAGATTGATGTTCTTTAGGGCGTGGTGTTGGCCGTAAAAAAAGTCGACGCCATGCGCGCGCATTTTGATCGGTAGATTATCCATGATAATAACTCCTCTGTCGTTGACGGATAAAGATCGCCAGGCCGGAAACCAAAAGAACCAAGACCAGCAAGATAAAACTGCAGCCATAGGCGATCGCTGTTTGTTTTTCAGGATAAACGCCTTCTGTCATCAGAGCGTAGATGTGGTAAGGAAGGGCCATGACCTCTGAAAAAACGGATTTCGGGTATCCTTTTAAATAAAATGCTGCCGCAGTAAATAAAATAGGAGCGGTCTCTCCTGCGACACGGCCGATACTAAGGATCGTTCCTGTTAAGATTCCTGGAACGGCTGCAGGCAAAACAATCTTTTTAATGGTTTGCCATTTTGTCGCACCTAAGGCCATGGAGGCTTCACGTATTGAATGCGGGATCGCCAGCAATGCTTCCTGAGTTGCTGAAATAATGAGCGGTAAGACCAAAATACCAAGGCTTAAACTTCCCGAAAGAATAGAGGCGCCAAAGTTGAAGAATTTTACGAACACTGCTAAGCCAAAAAGCCCGAAGACAACAGAAGGGACGCCGGCTAAATTGTTAATACTTAAGCGGATAATGTTGACAACGGCCCCCTTAGGCGAATATTCACAAAGATAGATCGCACATGCGATGCCTAAGGGCAGAGCGAAAATAATCGCTCCCAGGGTTAAATAAAAAGTTCCAACGATGGCTGGCGCGACTCCGCCTGCTGTCATACCATCGCGAGGGCCGGCTGTTAAGAACTCCCAGGAAATAACACGGATACCACGGGCTGCGATAAAGAAAATAATAATGAACAAGAATGAGATCGTTGCGATAACAGAAAACGATAGGAATCCAAAGCCAATCTTTTGAATAGTGTTTTGGTTCATCCGGATAATCCCAATTTGATGCGAAAACGCCGGCTAATGATCTCCGCAAGAATATTAAAAAAGAATGTTATTAAAAATAAAGCCAATGCAATGGCAAAAAGCGCATGATAATGGTCTCCCCCTACAGGAGCTTCTCCCATTTCCGCGGCAATGGCGGCGGTCATTGGGCGGACAGGATCAAAAATAGATGTGGGAATGATCGCCGCTCCTCCAGCGGCCATCAAGACGGTCATGGTTTCTCCGATCGCGCGGCTCATACCAAGGATCACAGCAGTCGATATCCCTGATCCTGCGGCTGGAATAACAACCTTGATCAATGTTTGCCAGCGGGTCGCGCCTACGGCAAAAGAAGCTTCGCGAAAGGAGCGCGGGACATAGCTGAGGGCATCTTCAGCAAGGCTACAAACCGTCGGCGTTGCCATTACCCCTAAAATAATACTTGCGTTCAGGGTGCAAAGACCGATAGGGATGTTGAACGTTTTCTGCAAGAATGGCGCGAGGATAGCCATAGCAAAGAAGCCATAGATAATAGATGGAACGCTTGCCAGGATCTCAATGAGAGGCTTCAAGATAGCTTTTTGCTTGTAGCTTGCCATCTCATTGATATAAAGAGCGCTTCCGATACCCAGAGGAACACACACGAACATTGCCCCTAAGGAAACATAGAATGATCCAACGATCAATGGCAAGACGCCGAACTCTGGAGGTTCGTATGTAGGATACCAAAAACGGCCAAATAAGAAATCTGATATTTTAACATCCTTAAAGATTGGAAGGCCTTCTTTAAAGAGGACAAAGATGATCCCAACAAGAAAAAGCAATGATGAGAATGCCAAAACAGTAAAAACGCCTTGTATGATCTTTTCTTTAAGACGAAATAATGACATAATACTTATTATACAAAATTTTAAGAGACAAAGGAGCTTTGTTTTAGAAAACCAAAGCTCCTTTGTCTGGTGGCTTGTTTTCTTATTTTAATCCAACATACCCTAACTCATCAGCAATGCTTTGTCCTTGAGCACTTTTGATGAAGTCAAGATAATCTTTAGCGAGGCCTTTAGGAGCGCCGTTGGTATACATGAACAGCGGACGTCCAACCTTATATTTCCCAAGTAAAACCGTTTCCTTGGAAGGCATTACACCGTCGATTGTAACCGCTTTAATATCACCGGAAAGAAAGCCAAGTCCAACGTAGCCGATCGCATTTGGCGTACGTGCGACAGTTGTTGCGATCGCCTGATTTGATGCTTGCATAATGGCATCAGGACGCACCTTTTGCTTATCCAAAACAAGCTCCATGAACGCTTCAAAGGTTCCGCTGGAGGTATCACGAGAGATGGCGACGATCTTTTCGTTTTTTCCTCCAACTTGAGACCAATTGGAAATTTTCCCGGTATAAATATCTCTTACTTGGGATTTGGTCAAAGCGCTGATCCCGTTCGAAGGGTGGACAACGATCGCGATCCCATCCATAGCAACAATGTGTGCCTTGATGTCGCGGCCGTTGGAAGCACCTTTTTGAAGCTCAACATCTCTGATCGGTCGTGATGAATTAGCAATATCACAACTACCATCAATGATGGAAGCTATCCCAACACCGGAACCCCCGCCGCGTATAGAAATATCCGCATTAGGATTGTTTTGCATAAAAACTTCCGCGGCTTTTTGTGAAAGCGGTAAAACTGTTGTTGAGCCCGTAACAACGATCTTTTCTGCAAAAGCAGGCATTGCGATACTCAAGACCGCAAGCCCGGTAAGCAGAATTTTATTAAGAGTTTTCATTTCATTATCCTTTCATGGTTAGAACTTTAGATTCCAGTCAACCTGCAACATATGGGACGGCCTATATCCTGCTGGGCCTGAGCTTGAGGTGGCAACCTTGTTCAAGTCTTGGCTATAGTAATAATCAAAATCAAGCGATGTGTTCTTTCCTAACCCATAGGAAAAGATCGCTTCATAACTTTTCATATTAGTTCTTCCGCTGTAACGATCTGAATCCGGGAAGATGTCAAGCCAGGCATCACGGCTTAATTTGCCATAGATCAGTCTTGCCTGCCAGTCGCCTTTATTGCTGACTCTTTCCGCTCCAAACTTTACGCCAGCAGCAAAACCGCCACGGGCATTATCAACATCTTCGGAAACATTGAAAACGCCTTCACTGAAGATAGACGCGGAAGGAACAATGCCGCCAAACGGTTCTTTGATGCTGAATTCCATGCTTGGGTTAACGGAATTATAGTTATACTTATAAACACTGCCGTTAAGTGTATTGGTTGAGCGGTTTCTAAATGATGCACGTTTTTCAACACCGCTAAAGAAATAACCCGTGACAGCACCTTTTAATTTCAAAGAATCGCTTATCGCGTAGTTAAATCCAGGCTGAATTGCACCCATCATCGGATATTTTGATTCTACGGATGTATTTTCATCTAAGATGAACAATAAATTGTTCATGAATAGATCTATAGATGTGGATAATTTGTGTGTTAAGTTTACGGCAACACCTTCAGGGTTGATGTCTCCATCCCAGAGAAGGTCTGTGACGCGCCATAATGGATTGCTAAACTTACCAGCTATAAGCGAGAGGTTATTGTTAAAAGCATACTCACCGTAGGCATAATCTAAGATAATATTTTTAAATGAGCCTGGGGTGTTCGTATTGAAAGTGGAGTCTTTGCTTCCGGTCTGACCTAAGGTAATATTCGTTGAGCGTGGATCATTTACTTTACCGGTCGCGATTCCAATACCGACTTTCATCTTATCATTGGCTTTTGCTTCAACGCCGACACGAGCGCGCATACGAGCACGGTTTTCGTTCGATGTGCTTGTGTGTCTGTCAAATTGATAGCGAAAGCGAAAATCACCTTTAAGCTTCATGGTTTGAACCCATGAGGGTACGCTTTCGGATTTACCGGAAGCCAGTTGTTTTTTAACCTCTTCCTTGGTTTCCACAATCAAGGTGGCTCCTTCGCCAGGAGTCAAGATGCCTTTTTCGACAAGCTTTTGGATAAGCATGTCGACTTCGCCTGCTTTTGCCTGCGGCGCCATGACGCATACGCTCAGCAATGCAAGCACTGCGATCATAAATAATTTTTTCATGAAATTCCTCCGTTTAGTTTTCCAGCCATGTTTTGCGGATACGCCGTAAATTCTTTTCGATCTCTTTTACGAGCATTGCCGCATATGAGAAATCTGTCCTTTGATTTTCCAGATTAAAAATAATTGTATTAAGTTTATGGATTTGCGAACGTAGTTGGCTCATAAATATGTCTTGATCCAGTGCTGAAAATATCTGGATTTCCTGGTGCATGATTCACCTCCTCTCGTCACCCTACGTTATTCGCAATGAATATGGTGCTTTGAGTATAAAAAGAAGCTGTCACGGTGATATGGAGAGTGTGTGAACTTTGCGTGAAATATGAAAAAGGAAGAAAAAGCTTATGCTTCAGGGATGGTGAAGCTAAAGGTCGTTCCTTCGCCGGGTTTGGAGTGGGCCCAGATCTGGCCGCCGTGCGATAGGACGATGTGCTTGGCGATAGAAAGGCCAAGGCCGGTGCCGCCTAATTCCCGCGAGCGGGCTTTGTCGACACGATAAAATCGTTCAAAAATACGCGGAATATCTTCTTGTGGGATGCCGATACCCGTATCAGAAATATCGATCTGGATATATTTCTCGGCTACTTGCGCGCCGATCCTGATCGTTCCTTTTTGAGGAGTGTATTTGACAGCATTATCCAATAAGTTCAACAGTACCTGCGACAAACGCGCGTCATCAGCCATGGCCTTAGGCAGTTTTTCAGAGATCTCGCAGGAGACGGTTAATTGTTTTTCATCGATCGTTTTTTTAAGGATACTGATGCAGCGCAGGACTAAGGGCTTGATCTCAACCGGCAGGAATTCCATTTGTAATTTTTCAGATTCGATCTTAGCCAGGTCCAAAAGGTCGCTGATCAGGCTGGCCAGGCGGTTACTGTCCTGATAAATAATATTAATGAAATCTTTCGCGTTCTCCTTATCTTCGATGGCTCCTGATAGTAAGGTCTCCGCGTAACCTTTGATGCTGGAGATGGGTGTGCGTAATTCATGTGAAACATTGGCGACGAACTCTTGGCGGATCCTTTCCAGGCGCCGCAGTTCAGTAATGTCGTGGAAAACCAATACCGCGCCTTCAAGCCGATTATCCCTGATGATCGGCGTCCCGTTGACGCGCAAAATCTTGTCGTTGGGATGAGTGATCTGGACTTCTTGAGAGATAAAATTTTGGCTTAGTCCCAGTATTTGATCTGTGACCTGTTGGACAAGCGCGTTGCGGATCGCTTCGATCGGCTTGCGGCCTAAAGGTTCCGTGTCCACAAAGAACAGCTTTTTTAAGGATGGGTTCATTAAAATGATCTCGCCGCGGCTGTTGACGACCATGATCCCCTCGAACATGCTTGAGAGCACAGCATCTAATTTAGCGCTTTCGTGACGGATCCGTTCGATCTTATTGTTGATCTCATCGGACATATGTGTCAAGGCAGAAGCCAAGTCCCCTATCTCATCGGTCGAGTAGATGGACGGCTTTATGGAAAAATCCCCTTGCGCCATTGCCTTGGCGATGTTGGCCATCTGCGACAGAGGACGTGAAACAATGCTGGATATCAAGAAAGTCAGCGCAAGGCTTAGGATAAAAACGAGTAATAGTGTGAGCGCGATCGTTAGCTGGAATTTTTCTTGAAGGGCCCTAACATCGGTAAGCGGGATGGCAAATCGCAAAAACGCATTTTTTTCGTTATAGGAAAAAGGGATGGCGACGTATAGCAGATAATCCTTGATCGTATAGCTGTATCGCTTGATAAAGCCGAAACCCGTTTTGGCAGCTTGCTGGATCTCTTGGCGATCGCTATGGTTCTCAGCGGTCCTTAATTTCTCTTGGTCAAGATCACTGTCCCCTAATACGGTTCCGCTATTATCAATGATCGTGACCCGGACGTTCAATTGACGGCCCAGATCATCAGAGATCGCGTCAAAAGGGGTCGCGTCCCTTAAAAGATCTATTTGGGAGACAAGAAATTTACGCCCAAGGGATAGCTGGGCGTGAAGGTTTTTCTTTAGGCTTTTTTCAAGATAATCCTGAAGAGGGGTCGTTAGAAGAAAGTAACCGGCAACAAGCCCTAAGAGTGCCGCTGAGCAAAAGAACAGAGTCAGCTTCCAATGCAGCTTAATCCGCATCGATGTCATCTCGCATCTTGTATCCAACGCCAACTATGGTCTCAATGCGCTTTCCGGCCTTGCCTAACTTTTGCCGAAGGCGTTTGACATGGGTATCGATCGTGCGTGTATAGATCTCAGAGCTCATCCCCCAGACATCCGCAAGCAGTGTGTCGCGCGTCTGAACGCGTCCGCGTCGCTCCATGAGCACTGTCAGGAGCTTGAACTCCATCGCGGTCAATTCGATCTCTTTATCTTTGACCGTAGCCTTATGGCGAGGGATGTCCACGCAAATATCGCCGATCGACACGATATCTTTTTTTGTTTCAACGGTCTTTTTGCGGCGCAAGATCGCTTTGACCCTTAAGACAAGCTCGCGAGGGCTAAAGGGTTTGACCATATAATCATCCGCGCCCAACTCAAGGCCGACGACCCTATCGATCTCCTCGCCTTTCGCGGTGAGTATTACGATCGGTATATGCTTTAATCGTTCGTTGTTGCGGATCTCACGGCAGACAGAAAGGCCGTCCATTTTCGGGAGCATAATATCCAAAATGATCAGATCGATCGGTTTTTGATCTAGTATCTCGAACGCTTCTTCCCCGCAGATGCACGTCAGGCATTCGAGGTCAGCTTTTTCTAGATTATAGCGAACAAGTTTGGATATATTTCGATCGTCTTCGACGATGAGGATCTTTTGTGGCGAAGAAAACATTATTTTTTTATGAGAATCAATAACATTTTAAATCGTTTGATAGCTTTAAGGCTGTGCGGTTGATGCGCCGGCATAATAATGGACTGACCTTTTTTAAGAAGATGCGGTTTTTTGCTGATGCAGATCTTTACGGAGCCGTCCAAAACAATGACCATCGCATCGAACGGAGCTGTGTGCTCGCTTAATCCTTCATTTTTGTCAAAGGCGAAAAGCGTTACTGTTCCACTTTCGCCTTTGATGATCTCACGGCTGATCACAGAATTTTTCTGATAAGAAACGAGGCTTGAAAGATCCAGCGCGATCCCGCGGATGGTGTTGACGCTTTTTTTCATATGCAGAATACCTCTTTAGCTGTGATCAAGGATATTAGAATTTGATCTGGAATTCCGTACGAACAAATAATCCTGGGTCATCATTCTTGTAAAAGTTCCCAGGGATCAGATATTCAGCGAGAACATACATTGATATTGATTTTGTCAAAGCGTAATCGACACGCACCTCAGGAAGATGCCCTCGCGTCTTCCCTCTGCCGGAAAAGATCGTGTTCGCGGCCACTTGCTCATTGGCACGCAGAAAATAGTAGTTTAAAGAAAGCTTTGTTTTTTCTGTTGGTTTAACCGCGAATTCCGCGCAATAAGCGGAAATGTTCGTCCAGTAGTCAACAATGCCTGTTTCCGCTGCCATGCTCAAACTGTAGAGCTCCGAAAACCATGGATAGCGAGAGAATAAAGGATCCCAGGCTTCATTCTTATCTGTTCCTGCTTTATTACCAGAAAGATAGATAAATCCTGCTTTCGCTGTTGGTGTCCAGCGCATATCCTTGAAGTTCTTTTCAACATACCCATATCCACCCAGGGCTTCACGGCTATTCGCGCCATAATCACCAAACTGATATGCGGCCTGCCCTTTAATGGCCCAGGTAGGAAAATCATAGCGGGCAAAAGAACCGATCGTGTTAATGATCCCTTTTTGGGACTGGTACCCTACGCCGCCATCTGCATCTTCACGTTTGTAGATGTAATATCCATCGAGCGCGAGATTCTGGATCGATCGATTGCGCAGATAGCCAACATAGCCTTCTTCATCGGTCGTGTTCAAATTTTGGGGGGATTTGTCTTCATTGATGATCGGCAAATAGGTGTCGTCTTTTGGATTGCGGATATAAATAAAGTCAAAGGTGTTGCGCTCATTGATCGACCACGACGTTTTCATCGCGTTAAAATAATACGTGCGGGAACCGTCGTTGGGAGTACCGTCCGCTAAAAGAAAGTTCTCTCCATACCCAAAAAGATCCTGGCGGCCCAAGCGGATGTTGACCGGGGCATCAAGGACTTTCTTAAAATCAAAATATATATTGTCAAAAACAACTTCATTAATATCGTAACGAAGGCCTTTTTCGGTCTTTCCGCTGGGTTTTGAACTGGAAGGGGCGAAATACGTATAGGCCTTTGTTTCATTCGTTAATTTGCAATAAAAAGAATATTTTTCATCAAGGTCCGCTTGTCCCCAGAGGGATGTCTTGATCCTGAAGAAACTACGGTTATCAAGCTGGGTGTTGTCCATGTCACGCCAGTTTTTCCAATATTCATAACGCGCGCGTAAATAAGGGCCCCATTTAAATTTTACCTCTGCCTTTGCCTCTGCAACGACCGTGAGAATGATAAAACTGCTGATGATCCCAATGCCGATTTTACGCAACATGGTCCCTCCTTTTATGGTTTTTGCCCTGACAGATCGAGAATACGCCATGACACCCAATCGAGCGGAACAGCGCCGAGATACGTATTGGCGCTTGTGAATATCTTCTCAGGTTTTCCTAATAAGTCAAGCGGGATGCGAACGGTTATCTTTTTTGCGCTCCTCTTGATGACAACACCTTTTCCTTTGATCTGTTTGCGCTGGTCAAAGACCTTGTGCCACAGTGTTCCAAAGCGGATGCGGATCTTCGGCATATCCTTGAACGGCACATCTTTTTTATATCCAAACGTAAAAAGGGATAGGCCAACGGTCTTTCCTAAAGGCCTTGAAAGGGCCAAGGTGATCACGAGGCAATCATTTTCAAGGAAGACGGACCGTTTTTCAATGCCAACGAAGGAGGCGATCTCTTCATCCTCAAGCTCTTCAGGAGGAAGGCGCAGATCATCTTCCCTGTCCTTGGTCAGTGTTCGGCCGGAAGCATCTTTATTCACGATGATATCTGGAAAATCACCGAATAATTCCGGGGACCTGACGAAGGATAAAAGATATCCAGGGCTTGAGATGAACTGGGAATGATGCTTTTGAATAGCCAAATGCTTGATCGCGATCTCATCAGATGTCAGGGTGATCGATCTCCAGGAGATTTCATCCGCAAGCGCTTGAGGTGGATCTAACTTGCTTTGCGGATAATAACCAGCAGGCCGCGGCCAATGCTTATAATGGATCAGATAGGGGTTCAGTGCTGGGCGTAGCTCATTCTCAAGATCGAACAGCGCGACTTTTGTGAATAAGTATAAGGATCGATGGTCTGGATTATGGTCCGCGGGATGAGAAACAAAGATCTTTGTTGGTTTAAAATCACGAATGATCGACTTTAGGTCTTCTAAGATATCTTCGCCCTTATATTCAGCCCCGGGACGGAAAGCTGTTTGATATGGAACAGCGCGAACATGGGTTAACATGCTTTTGATCGGCGAACTTTGACCCCAATTGGTATACCAGATGTTCAATGTCTTAAAATCCGGGTAGCCAAGAAAAATGAGGTCTTGCTCATCAACACCTAAGATCTTGCCTGCTTCAATTCCCTCCTGACGGCGCATCTCACCCATAAGGCGGACGGCCTTGGGCATTAAGACAAAGTGTTTTCGGTAAACAAGAAAGGACCATTGATTATTGTCCCCATAGGTTAAGAAAACGATCTTCACCGGGACACCGTTACGTCGCGCGCGCTGAATGATGCCAGCGCACCCTAAAACTTCATCATCCGGATGAGGAGCAAGGATGAGGATGCGATCCGTGCTTGGAGCGGGAGTTGTCGAGATCCAGGCCTGGCGTGAAGGATGGCGAAGATAATCCCCTAGCGCAATGAATAAAAGCACTAAAAAGATGCTGATCAGGATACTGAATCGTAGCTTACGGAAGAATGTCATACGTTAACTTGTTCTGAGAGTTTTTTCCTAGAATATAATAGTTCGCGATGTCTTTGGTAATATAGCATAAATATGAGCGACGGCCGCTATATAAAAGTGAAAAACCATTCTTGATAAAAAATTCCTTAGCGCTTGAAGAGATCGTGCCCAAATGCACTCCGGCAATATGATCGTTTTGCAGATACTCCAGATATCGCGCGATCAATTTAGACCCTATGCGATGACGATGAAAGTTCTTGTCAATGTTGATATGCAAGGTCGCGGGATAGAGGCGCGAGAAATCCGGATCGCGGAATTCACCTTTGATCACGCTGACCATAAGATGCCTAAGGAATCGCAAGGCATTTTTCTTAAGGAAAATGCCTTTTCTGACCGCGCGCCATAATGCGGGCATCATGATCTGCCGCATAAAGATCTGCCGAGCCTTTTTCGTGTCCGTTGATCCAATGATATAGCCAACAACGGTATTCCCAACGACAGCAACAAAGCAAGATCGCGGTTCGAAGTCCGTGTAGTATCGCGTCAGGATATCCGCGACGATGACATCATCATCAACGAATAATGATAAGGGCAGGCCCAAAAAAGCTGTCGCGCAGCTTATACGCCGTAGCGCGTCACGATCGCTCGTATGATAAGGCCGGATCGTGACCGACCCAGCAATGACCGCGTGATCATCCATATTCTATTTTTCAGGTATTATGACGTGTTGTTCTTGTGTTAGGTCGGTACTATCAAAGTTCGCTGTTTTTGGTAACGCAATATTCAGTTTGTAAACGCTTTGGATCGATGCTGTTGCGGATATCAATCGCGCGTCCAGTAAGTGGCCGGCGAATGTTCGCGTTCGATCAATGAAATGAAAATGATATCCGGTGGCATTGATATTTTTCGCGTAATGAGGGAACCAAAAACCGATGATGGTCCCGGCAAGATCATTTTTCTGGAATATTCTTTGTTCGCTTATGGCTTGAGCGAGATCGGGATAAGGCTTCCACTGCGGAGGAACACTGCGCACAGTAACCTGGGAGAATTTTCCGTCGATACGGATAGCATAAAAGATATTCTTAAACGGCAAAGCGGCATCCAAAAGGTCTTTTATTTGAGCGTAGCTCAGTTCTTTATCCAAGGAGATCTTCTGATCAGGCCTAAAGAATGTCACGGTCGCGAAAGGCAGTTGTGTTGATGGGTCTGGCTTCAGGACGCTCCCGTCAGATTTGACTTGATAGACTTGGCCATCCAGAACGATCATTTCGCCGTCAAGGTCATTGAAGGTGCCAAGGCCAAAATCTCCTTGCTGCAAAAGCTCTGCGCAGGTTAGATCCCCCTCAAAGACACCTTGAGAAAGCGCGTCCATAACAGAAGATTGAAAGATGACACTTGGCGTTGTTGGTTTTGAGGGGCTGCATGCGTAAAACACCAGGCAGAGCGAAAGAAAAAGAAAGGAGCGTATGGATAAAAATATTCTTTTGCGCATTTTAAGAATAGTCACAGAGGCTGCTGGACGATAGGTTTGGATCTGTTGTCAGATTGATCCCTAACCGGCGTAAGCCAGCTTCGTCCCCTGGCGTTGGGATATGGGTCATGTGCATCTCGCAGCCACGTAATTCACTGATCTTTTCTAAGGCCAGTTGTGAAACAGGGCTTGTTGTCGCGCTAATACTTAAGCTGATCAAGGCTTCATCTAGATCAAGGCTTAATGTTTTCATCTTTAAAATATCTTTTTTCAGGTTCGATATCGAGTCAATGGATGTTTTGGACAATAGCGGGATCTTATCAGGGACATCGGCCAATTCCTTGAGCGCGTTTAAGATCAGGCTTGATGCCGCGTGCATGAGCGAGGAATTCTTGCCCGTGATGATACGGCCATCGGCCAGTTCGATAGCTGCCCCGCAAAATATCCCTTTATTGCCTTTGCCTTGTTGTTGCGCTTGTTCCGCGGCCGTTCGGGCGGCTTCGACGACCTTGCGATCACTGGTGTTGATGTTCATCTCCTTCATCAGCAGCTCTCCTCGCTCAACGGATTCCTTATCGACCAGGCCCAGCGCGTACTCACATTTATACCGAAAATAACGTCGGATGATCTCTTGGCACGCGGCTTCCTGGACCGCTTGATCATCGGTAATGCCGAATCCTGCGCGATTGACTCCCATATCTGTTGGCGAATGGTAAATTTCATCACCCGTGATCTTTTCAAGGATACGTTTGACCACCGGGAATACTTCCACATCACGATTGTAATTGATGGCCAGTTTGTCGTACGCTTGCAAATGAAAAGGATCGATCATATTAAAATCCTTGATGTCAGCCGTTGCGGATTCATAGGCGACATTAACGGGATGCTTGAGCGGAATGCTCCAAATTGGGAATGTTTCAAATTTCGCGTAGCCCGCGTTGATCCCTTGTTTATGTTCATGATAAAGCTGTGAGAGGCACGTGGCAAGTTTGCCGCTGCCCGGCCCTGGGCCGGTCACGATCACAAGGCGCTTGGTCGTTGAGATATATTCATTCGCGCCGTAACCTTCTTCGCTAACGATCAGGTCAACATTCGTCGGATATCCTTTCGTGAAGGCGTGCGTGTAAACACGTACCCCCAATCGTTCAAGCTTGTTCTTAAAAATGGTCGCGGCAGGTTGTTGATTGAAGCGAGTGATCACGACCGCGCAGATATCGATCCCCCAGTCCTTAAGGTCATCGATCAGCTTTAACGCGTCGACATCATAAGTGATCCCAAAATCCGCGCGGATCTTTCGTCGCTCAATATCGCCCGCGTGGATACACAAGATAATGTCCGCGTCATTTTCAAGACGCTTGAGGAGTTTGATCTTGACGTTTGGGTCAAAACCCGGTAAGACACGAGAAGCGTGATAATCAAACAAAAGCTTTCCGCCAAACTCAAGATAAAGCTTGTTATCGAACCGCTTTACGCGCTCGAGGATCTCATTGGCTTGTTCGCAGAGGTATTTTTCGTTATCAAAGCCTGCCTTCTTACCTAACGGCTTGACCTGAAGATCTAAAGAAGTGGGCATGGATCCTCCGCGTTAAATGGATTGTCCGTCGTCTAACTTTTCAGGATGGTGCTTCACGATCTTGGCGTGGACCATATAAATGACATCTTCCGCAATATTCGTCGCGTGATCGCCGATCCTTTCCAAGTGTCGCGCGATCAAAAGCAAAGGCACGGCGCGGGTCACTGTCTTGCTGTCTTTGATCATGTAGTCATTGACCAGCTCTTGACGAATAACATTATTCAATTGGTCGACCTCAGAATCAGAAAGGATGACCTTGCGCGCGATACTTTCATCATGATTTACGAACGCATCGATCGCGTTCTTGACCATGCTTGAGGTCAGTGCCGAAAGTTTTGGGATATCGACCAATGGCTTCAAATGCGGCATCCCCGAAAGCTCAAGGACGCGATGGGCGATATTGACAGCAAGATCCGCGATACGTTCAAGTTCCGCGTTGATCTTCATTCCTGTCGTTATAAAACGAAGGTCGCTGGCCATTGGCTGCATACGGGCCAAGAGGTCGATCGCTTGCTCTTCAATGAAGAGCTCCATTTCATCGATCTGTTGGTCATTGTTTATGACAGTACGCGCCAAAGCCGGGTCTTGGTCTTTAAGCGCCCGCGTGGCGTTCTGAATGGCATCTTCTGCTAATGATGCCATTTTAATGATGTTCGCGTTCAAATTACGTAGATCTTCGTCAAAATGTCTTTGCATGATGCCTCCTTAACCGTATCGTCCTGTGATATAACCCTCGGTCCGACTATCTTGGGGTTTTGTAAAGATCACCTCTGTTTTATTGAATTCAACAAGCTCTCCAAGCAGCATGAATCCCGTTTCGTCCGAGACGCGGGCGGCCTGTTGCATGTTGTGCGTGACAATGATGATCGTGAAATTCTTTTTTAACTCGCGCATAAGGTCTTCGATGCCAGTCGTTGATTGTGGATCCAGGGCGGAACAGGGTTCATCCATCAAAAGGATATCCGGTTTAACAGCGATCAGGCGCGCGATGCACAAGCGTTGACGTTGCTCTAGCGTCAAGCTAAACGCAGAACGGTTTAGACGATCTTTTAGCTCATCCCAAAGAAAGACCGCTTTTAAACTTTTCTCAACGAATGGATCAAGGTCGCGTTTGATGCCGTGGACCTTAAGCCCAAAAACAAGGTTGTCGTAGATGGATAGCGGAAAAGGATTCGGGCGTTGAAAGACCATGCCCACTTTCTTGCGAAGGGTCACGAGGTTGGTCCTCTGGTCCAGGATATTCTCACCGTCTATGACGAACTGGCCTTTAATTTTAATGCCTTCCACAAGGTCGTTCATGCGATTAAAAACACGCAGTAGCGTGGATTTACCACAGCCGGATGGACCGATAACGGCGATGATGCGTTTTTCTTCCAGCGCTAAATTGATATTTTTTAACGCTTGAAAATCGCCATACCATAGGTCAAGGTTTTTTATCTCGATCTTTGCCATCAACCAAATCTCCCTCGAATATAATCATCCGTGCGGCGGTCAGAAGGCGCTGTAAATATTTTTTCGGTCTGATCGAGCTCGATCAGTTCTCCGGTCAGAAAGAACGCTGTTCGGTCGCCGACGCGAGCCGCCTGCTTGACATTGTTGGTCACAAGGATGATCGTATAATCTTTTTTCAACTTTAGCATGGCTTCTTCCACTTTTGCCGTTGAGATCGGATCTAGGCCAGAACATGGTTCATCGAACAAGATCACTTCAGGCTGAACAGCCAATGTCCGAGCGATACAAAGTCTTTGCTGCTGCCCTCCTGAGAGCTTAAAAGCAGATTCATGCAGGCGATCCTTCATTTCTTGCCAAAGATACGCTTGCTTGAGGGCTGTTTCCACAGCCTCCTCGAGGCTGTGTTTATTACGGACACCGCTCATGCGAACCCCGTATGCGACATTGTCGAAGACGGATAAAGGCAAAGGCGAAGGCATCGCGAACACCATCCCGATCTTCTTGCGGATCAGCTCGATATCTATTTTTGTGATATCGCGGCCATCCAAAAGAACGCTGCCGGACATACGAAAGCTAAGCGTAAGATCATTAAGGCGATTGAGCATGCGCAAGAATGATGTTTTTCCGCTGTTCGATGGGCCAATCGCGCAAAGGATCTCGTTTTTTTTCACCTGCATGGTGATATTCTTGAGCGCTTGGGCTGCCCCGAACCAAATATTTAATCGTTGGATATCGATCTTTACCATTTTTTCTTCTTCCGAAATCGCGCGCGAATGATGATCGCGATCAAATTAACAAAAAGCACCAATATCAATAGAACCAACGCTGTTCCATAGGTGATCTTAGGATCAACGTTAGGGACCTGTGTTGAGATCACGTACAAGTGATACGGCAAGGCCATTACCTGATCAAAAACCGACGAAGGAAGGCGTGGCAGATAAAAAGCGGCTACCGTAAAAAGGATAGGCGCGGTTTCCCCCGCGGCCCGGCCGATCCCCAGGATCGTTCCGGTAATAATTCCAGGGATGGCGTTGGGCAGAACAATGTGGCGAATAGTCTGCCATTTACTCGCGCCAAGAGATAGGCTGACCTCTCGAAAAACATGAGGAACGCTCTCTAAGGCCTCACGTGACGCGGTGATGATGATCGGCAATATCATAATGCCAAGTGTCAAGGATCCAGAAAGGATCGACGCGCCGAATTTGCAAAAAGACACAAAGAGAACGAGGCCAAAAAGTCCATAAACGACCGATGGAACACCCGCGAGGTTAACGATCGCGAGCTTGATGATGCGTGTTAAAAGGTTGTCTTTCGCGTATTCACTTAAATAGATCGCTGCCAGCAAACCGACGGGTAAAGCGAAAACGATAGCCCCAGAGACCAAATAGATGGTCCCCACGATCGCGGGAAAGATGCCGCCGGCACGCATTCCCTGGCGTGGGATATCGGTAATGAACTGCCATGTCATGGCCGGCCATCCTTTTTGGATGATAATGAAGACGATCAATCCTACCGGAACAATGACCAAAAGGTTCGCGAGAAATAAAAGGGCAAATGCGATCTTTTGTCGTTGAAGTGATGTCATACTCTTTGATCCTTATGCAAGAAAAAGTCAGATGTCACATTGATCGCGAAGCTGATCACGAATAAAACAATGCCGATCGCGAACAAAGCAAAATAATGCTCACTGCCGACCACGGTCTCACCCATTTCAGCAGCGATAGTCGCCGTCAATGTTCTCACGGGCTGCAGGATACTTTTTGGTATCGCTGCTGCGTTGCCTGTGATCATCATCACTGCCATGGTTTCTCCGATCACTCGCCCGATACCTAACATGACCGCCGCGACGATCCCGGAACTAGCCGCTGGCAGGATCACGCGGTAGATGGTCTGCCAATGCGTGGCCCCCAGAGCCAAAGCTCCTTCTTTATAAGACTTCGGAACAGAATAGAGCGCGTCTTCGGCGATAGATACGATCGTTGGCATTGCCATGAACGCGAGCATAATAGAACCTGAAAAAGCAGTTAACCCTGTGGGGATGTCAAATAAATTCTTGACCCAGGGAACGAGGGTCATCATGCCGATAAACCCCAGCACAACGCTTGGGATCGCCGCTAAAAGCTCAATACCCGCTTTAAGGACCTCTTTGATCTTAGCGGGCGCGATCTCAGCGATATAGACCGCGCAGGCTATCCCGATCGGTACAGAGATGATCGCCGCGCCAATAGTCACAAATAATGAGCCAAGGATCAATGGTAAAATACCCAACTGAGGCGGTTCTGAGATCGGATACCAGCTTTTTCCAGCAAGGAATTCAAAGGGGCCGACGATCGTCAGCAAGGAAAGCCCTTCCTTCAGTAAGAAAAGGAAGATCAGGATAACAAAAAAGATGGACGCGAGGCCGCAGAAGAATATCAGCTTTTCAATAATAAATTCTTTGATCTTTCGCATATTATTATTTCTGCAGTGGAACAAAATCATTGATCAAAACTATCTCCTGCCCTTGCGGTGAATGGGCAAAATCAATGAACATCTTGATCGCGCCTTGAGGCTCACCCTTTGTGTACAAATATAGCGGCCTAGATATTGGATAAGTCTGGTTTATGACATTTTCGATCGTTGGATCCGCATACGGTGAACGCTCATCAAGCGCAATGGCGATCGCCTTATGTTTTGGCGAAATATAACCCATTCCGTAATATCCTATTGCGCCTGTATTTGTCGCGACTTCATCGGCGATGGCTTGTGACGATGAGAGCAAAAGCGCTGTTGGAGCAAATTCTTCTTTCGAGTCTTTTTTATTCTGCCGAAGAACATGTTCTTTAAAATAAATATGTGTCCCTGAATTTACTTCCCTAGAAAGGACAACGATACTTTGGTCCATCCCGCCAACATCTTTCCAATTAGTGATATGACCGGAAAAGATCTGAGCTAGCTGATCAATAGTAAGTTTTTTAACTGGATTTTTAGGGTGAACGACAACGGCTAGGCCGTCTAAGGCGGCAATGATCTCAAAAGGATCGATCCCGCGTTTTTGAGCAAGCTTGATCTCTTTTGGTTTGATGTTGCGAGACGTCATCGCGATATCGCATGTGCCATTGATCAAGCTGGCTATGCCTGTTCCGGAACCACCGCCAGTAACAGCAATGAACACATCAGGGTCTTTGGACATGAAATCCTCTGCCCAAGCCTGTATTAGGTTTACCATTGTGTCCGAACCTTTGATCTGCAAAGAATTTTTTGAGGGTGGATTAAAAATGCAGGATGTACAGAATATTAAAAGCGTAAAAACCAGAAACGCGTGTCGTTTTGTGAACATTGACGAAATTCTTTCAATTAGTAACTGAGAATGGAAATGACCCAATTCATTATATCGGGAATTAGTAAAAATTCAATATACGATTATTTTTATTTATTAAGCGATACGAAAAAGAAAGGCAGGGAGTTAGTGATTACGATCTCTGCGGAATTTTTCTTTTTTTCCAGGCAAAATGGACAAGCCCTGCAAGGACGCATAGCAAAAACAGCAGACCTGCGCGTGTCAATAAAATATAGAGCTGATCGCTGGCCGCGACATTCTTCATCATAATAAGCGGTAGCCATTCTTGAAAGAGCCAAACACCTAAGATGATGAATAAAAAGGCAGGAGTGATGTATTTGATAATGAACCTGTAGATCCTTGGTATGCGCATATCTGCTCCCTGATGGATCTCATCCCAGGCTTTATTCATACCAAAAACCCAGGAAAAGAGGATGACTTCAACGGTCGCAAAAAGGACCAAAAAGAACGTTCCTCCCCAAAAATCAAGCTCATCAACAACCCCGTTCTTCAAGAAAAAAATCGCAGGTTGACATAAAATAAAGGCAACGATCGCGAAGATACCAACAGCTTTTTTGCGAGAGATATTGAATTCATCTTCAAGAAAAGCGACCGCTGGTTGAGCCAACGAGACAGATGAAGTGATGCCGGCAAGGAACAGAAGAAAGAACCAGGCAAAGCCAAATATTTGCGCGAAAGGCAATTGGTTGATGATCAAAGGCATTGTCACAAAGCCAAGATTGAAAATGCCAGAATTCGCGACCGATTGCGTATCGTTGGGGCCAAAGAAAACAAATGCCGCTGGCAAAATGATCGTCCCGCCCAAGATGACTTCAGCGACCGTATTGGTGCTGATCGCGGTCGTGCCGGACAAGACGACATCGTCCGCTTTTGATAAATAACTCGCATAGGTCAATATAACGCCAATACCGACGCTGAGGGTAAAAAAGATCTGCCCTGCTGCTTCAAGCCAGACTTTTGCGTTCAAGAGTGAAGAAAAGTCTGGATTCCAGACAAAACCAAGGCCGTTGACGATGTTCCAATCCGGCTTTAATGGATCAGGGGTCCCAAGGGTCAAGACACGAACAAAGAGGATCACGCTAAAGAAAAATAATAATGGCATCGCGATCCTGCAAAATTTTTCGATCCCTTTTTTGATACCATGGTAAATGATCACGATATTCGCAATGAATGTCACAAGAAAGAATGTGTATGCTGGCATAATGCTGGAAAAATATTGATTTTGCGTCAGACCTTGGTAGCCGGACAAAAAGGCCTTCATCCCCTGCTGGTCAGTGATCAACTGGTATTTTCCAAGAAAAGAAAAGACGCTATAGGCAAGAGTCCATGATTCAATAAAAAGATAATACGAAAAAATAACTAAAGGGCCAAATATGCCAATGACGCCAAAGTATTTAATAAAGCGATTTTTCTGCCAGATACTATGAAAGATGCCAGGCGCTGTCCCGTGCCCAAAGCCGCCGCCATAACGGCCAAGCGTCCACTCCACCCAGACCAAAGGCACGCCTAAGAGCAATAATGAAATAAAGTATGGAACCATGAACGCCCCACCGCCATTCATGGCGACCTTCGCGGGAAACCTAAGGAAATTACCCAGGCCGATAGCCGATCCCGCAACGGCCATGATAATGCCTAAGCGCGATGACCAAGAATCTCGGTTCTTTTTCATTTTATCAATTTTTTTTAGCTTTTACGCTTACGTGATCTCTTCTAACGGCTGAAGAAAAGCCTTAACCCCATCTTTGCCTAAGGTTTTGCGCAATTCACGGACAGCGGATATAATCCGCTGCGCTTCCATTGCCGTGCACGCGACATATAATAGATTATTGCGCCCCGGCCATACATCAGTCCCCTCATGCGTTCCTGATGATGATCCACGCCCAAAGGTGCCAGCAACCTTCGTATAGTTCGGCTTAACCATGCAGGAGCTTAAAAGATCATGTATTTCCTGATCGACAGATTCATTATATGCGATCAAAATCATTTTAAGCATGAGCACCGTCCTTATTTTTCGGCCTTTCTTTGTGTATAATAGCATAAAATGTGGGGACAAAGATCATCGTGATCATCGTTGAAACAGCGAGCCCGCCAGACATCGTGATCCCTAAAGGCTGCCATGTTTCTGATCCGACCCCTTGAGAGAACGCTAGAGGTAAGAATCCCGCAAGTGTCGTTACCGTGGTCATCAAGACAGGACGTAGACGCTCTTTCCCTGCCACCGTTACCGCCTCTTGCATGGACGCTCCCCTCCTGCGCAAGATAATGATATAACTGATCAAAACGATCGCGTTATTAACAACAATACCCATAAGCATGATGATGCCTAGATAACTGATCACGCTTAATGTTGTTCCCGTCAAGAACATCGCCAAAATAATACCTACAAAAGTAAAAGGGATCGAGAACATGATGATGAACGGATCGACGAGTGATTCAAATTGTGCCGCCATGATCATGTATACAAGAGTTACGCCCAAAAGCAAAAGTAAGCCAAGGTCGCCAAAGGCTTTGCGCTGCTCATCCGCCTCTCCACCGATGCTGACCATGATATTGGACGGCAAAACAATGTTCTTCAGCTCTTTTTTAATATCGTCAACCACCTTGCCCGAAGAGCGCTTGAACGTATTGCATTCCACGCGGACAACGCGTTCACGATTTTGTCGTTCAATATTGACAGGCCCCAGCACTTCAGCGATCGTTGCGATATTGGACAACTTGATCTGTTGATTTCTTGCTGGTGATAAGATCGAAAGGTTTTCGAGGTCTTCGATCTTCTGACGTGACGATTCTTCTAAGCGGACGACAATGTCATAAGTTTCGCCTTTTTCGCGATATTTTGTCGCGGTGGATCCCGCGATCGCGGTGTTTAGATTTTTGGCGATATCATTCATCGTAAGCCCTAAAACAGCTGCTTTTTCCCTGTTGATCTCAATAATGAGCTCTGGCCTGTTCAACTCTCGAGAGATAGAAACATCGACCGTCCCAGGGATCTTTTCCATCATAGTCTTAATGGTATTCGCCACCCTATCTGTTTCTTCAAAAGAATTCCCAACGATCTCCACCTGAACCGTTTTTCCGCCTGTTCCAGAAATAAGACGTCCAATGGGATTTCCTGTGGAAACGTTGATCTTCAGGACGCCAGGTATCTTTCGAAATTCATTTCTTAAAAACTGAGCGATCTCCTTATCTGATCGTTTTCGCTCTGTCTTAGGCACAAGCTTGGCGCCACTCGTAATGATATGCGGCCCTGTTTCTTGGCCGCTTGCCCGCGCGCGGCCAGGGGCGTCACCTGTACGACAAAAAACAAATTTTGCCTCAGGGACATGTGTCTGTATGATCTCTTCGACACGTCTCGCTATCTGATCTGTTTCTTCCAGGCGTGTTCCAAGCGGTAAATTGATCGTGAGCCTCAGATCGCCGGTATCCTCTTCCGGAGAAAACTCGTTACCGATAAAAGGCGTTAAGAATAAAGTCGCCACAAAAACTCCCGCGAACATCGTCATCACGAACTTCTTGTGACGCAGTGCCCACGCAAGCATCGCTGCGTAAATATTTTCCAAGGACCTAAAAACGTTCTCAGACAAGGCATAAAAGTTATTACGTCGAACTTTTTGGGCAATTACGTTAGAAGGCATGAGCCATTTTGAACATAACATCGGGGTAAAGCTTGAGGACGTGAATAGCGAGGCGAGCAAGGTAACCGTCACGATGATCGCGAGCTCGCCGAACATGATACCAACAACCCCTGTTAGAAAAAGCATTGGCAAGAAAACAACGACTGTCGTAAATGTTGATGCGGCGATGGACAAAAACATTTCTTTAGATCCAAAGATCGCCGCTTCATTCGGCCGGTTGCCATGTTCGATCTTGCGGTAAACATTGTCCACAATAACAATGGCGTTATCCACGATCATCCCCGCGGCGATCGCCAAGGAAGAAAGGCTGATGACATTGATCGTTCGTCCGCTCAAAAATAAATAAATAAATGCGATCAGCAAGGAAAAAGGGATCGTAAGGGCGATGATGATGCTCGGTAAAAGACGACGCAAGAAGAACCAAACAACAAAAATGACCAGAACGATCCCGATCCATACAGTTGACTTAAGATTGTTGAGCGAGTCTATGATATCCTGTGAATTGTCGAAGATCGTGAACATCTTGATATCCGTGGGAAGGGCCCCTTGCAGTTCATCTAGCCTTTTTTTGACCCGCTGAGCGACCTCAACGGTATTCGTGTCGGTTTGTTTTTGGATCATCAAAAGAAGGCCAGGTGCACGATTGATACGGACGTTCAGAACAACTTCCTTAAAGCCATCCTCGATACGCGCGACGTCTTTCAAATAAACAAGCTTATTCCCTTGCCTTGCGAGAATGACCTTGTCTATTTCTTTTGGGCTAGCGAATTCACCAGGTAAACGAACAAGATAATCCGTTAAGCCGGATTTCAGTTTGCCTAAAGGCTGTGAAATATTCTCCTGGCGTAACGCGTTTTCTAGGTCATTAACAGAAAGGCCGTAGCCTTCTAGGCGTTGGCGGTCAGCCCAAACATTGATCTGCCTCTCAAGTCCTCCGATCAGCTCAACCGTTCCAACACCTGGTAATTGGCGTAATGAGTCGGCGACCCGCTTATCGATGATATCGTAAAGTTCCGCGTAGGATTGCTGACCGGTGATCCCTAAAAACAGGATCGGGATATTTGATGTGTTGAACTTGTAGATAAATGGAAGGTCCATTTCATCTGGGATATCTGGCAAAAATCGCTTGGCGAGCTCGATTCGGTCACGGATATCGTTGGAAACGGCATCAAGATCGGTTTCCCAAGAAAATTTTAGCGAAATAAGGGACAACCCATCGCTGGAATGCGAGATGATCTTTTCCAGACCGGGTGTTGTCGCCAATTGATTCTCGAGAGGCTCTGTGACCTTAACCTCCACGTCTTCAGGGCTAGCGCCCGGATAAGAGGAAATGACCGTGATCACGGGAGGTTCGATCTTTGGCATGGAGTCGATACCTAAACGTGATAAGCTATAGATCGCTAACACAATGATCGCGGAAAAGATCATCAAATTGGTGACAGGACGTTTTACGCCGAATTCAGGGAGGTTCATAGCTTGAACTCCTGCCGGGATCGCGTATCAACACGTACCTTCGCTCCATCAAAAAGGCGTTGCTGACCCATGATCACAACTGCATCATCTGGATCAACACCGCTTGTAACCTCCACTAGATCCGCGCTGCGAATTCCCAATGTAACGCCGCGTAATTGTGCAGTATCGTTGTTGATAACATAAACATACGCGTTAGGCTCTTTACCCATGATCGCTTCTTTGCGTACCGCGATAGCGTCTTGATGCGCCTCGATCACGATCTCTACTTTCGCGAACATGCCTGATTTTAATTTATCCTCAGGATTAGGGATAAGGATCTCTATGGGAAAAGATCGGTTTGCCGTATTCACGATCGGGCTGATCTTCGTGATACGGCCATTAAAGATATCACCAGGATACGCATCGAACTGCAAATGAACAGCTTGATCAAAAAAGATCTTTGTGGCATAGATCTCAGGAATATCGATCACGATCTTCATCTGATCCATTTTAACGATCAAGCCAACCGCGGTTTGCGTAGTTAGATGTTCTCCGAGGTCAACAGATATCCCTCCGACGACACCATCCATTGGGCTCTCGACAGGAGCTTTTTCAAAGCGCAAGCCTACTTCATCACGGTCGATATACATGAGCACATCACCTTTTTTTACCGCATCCCCTTCTACTTTTATTTTTTCGATCAGCTTTCCTGGAACCTTAGGATAGATCAGCGCTTCTTCTTGAGCTCTGACATTGCCCACATACTCCAAGCTTCGATTCATCGTACGCGTTTGCGCCTTCTCGACCTGAACAGGAATGGCATGATCGACGATCTCTATTTTTGATCGATATTTATCCAAATAAAAACGCGCGAATCCCACAACAACAAAAACGCTAAAGATCAAGATGGTTATAATGATAACAGTTCTCTTCATTGTAATCCTCCGGTGGCCTTAAGAAAATCAGCATGAGCGATCAGGTAATCATAGACCGCTTGGGTCTTTTTAAAGATCGAAATATCCCGGCCTATCTGCGCGTCCGAAAGATCAAGCTGGCTTGCTTCCCCTTTTTCGTATTGCGCGACGACCTTTTTGATCGAATTTTCATACCAGACAAGCTCCGCTTCGACAGCTTGGAGCCGTGACATTGAACCCTTTAGAATAAGATACGCTTGTTTAAGTTCCAGCGCGATATCTTTGATCGTTTTTTCCTTTAAGAGCTGTACTTGCTTGAGATCCGTGATCGCTTGGTCCACCTTTGCTTTCGTGCCCCAGCCGTCAAAGACAGGCCAAGAGAATGTTACACCGATCACCATGTTGTCGTTCCAATTCTTTGATGCTGTTGAAAGGATATGCGAACGGCTGTAGTAATCCCAAGAGGCATGGATCGTTGGACGTCCATCTGCTTTCGCGATCTCGATCGCTTTGATACCGGATCTCTCACGGGCCTCAAATTCTTTAATCTCAGGACGGCTTGCCAAAGCCTCTAAGAAACTCTCATCGTAAAGAAAATCCCTTGGCTCGTACGCGAGGGCTCCTGTCAGGGATAAAGCAATGTCGTTTTCAAGATAGAGCGCATTGCGGAGGATCGCTTTTAGCGAGCTGATCTGATCGAGCGATTCATAATAGACCACAGCGACGTTTTCCAAAGAGTTCTTAAGCCGAAGAATATCATTCTCGGACGCCAACCCTTTTTGATAGCGAGCAGAAATAAATTCTAGATGTTGCTGCGTATTGTCTGCGATCGCTTTATTAAGGCGCGCGTATTCTTGGGCTAGCAGTGTCGCGCAAAAAGTTTTCGTAACGGTTAAAATGATCTCATGCCGCGCCTTGGTCGTGATCGCTTGTGCGGCTTGCATATCATATTTTGTTTTCTCGATCTGGTTCGTGATCGAGCCTCCCTTGTAAAGGTATTGACGGATCGATGTCTGCGTGATCGTCGAGCTCATGTCCGCGGGATAGTATCCTTTATCGTACTGCTGTGTACCGGCAAAGGTCAACGTTGGCCAAAGCTCGCTTTTATCACTTGCGAGCTGAGCTTTGATGCGCGCGACATCCTGCGCTTGTAAGCGTATGGATCGATTATCCCGTAAAGCAAGCGTGATCGCCTCATCAAGGGTCAGCACAAGCTCTTCTGCGAACGCGCTGGGCGGTGGGCAGCAAAAAATGGTAAGAAAATAGAAAAGAATAATGATGGCAGTATCTTGGGTTTTATTTCTCATTCGTGCCTTTTTGACATGCATCACGGATCAATGATAGGATCTTAAGGTAGTTCGCGCGATCCTTCATTGAGATTTTCTGAAAAAGATGCATGATCCCTTCACGGCGGATCTGGTGGATCTTTTTAGCCAAAGCCATTCCCTTAGCTGATAAAACAATGCTGACAACACGCCGGTCATTAGCGTCGACGGTCCGGGCCGCATAGCCATCCCTAACAAGCCGATCGACGATCCCTGTCATGGTGGCCATTGTGACGTTCATAAAACCGGCCAAATCCTTCATCTTTGATCTGTCATGGCGATAGAGATAGTCCATAATGAACAGCTGTGGGACCGTCAAGGGGATCTTGGCAACCTTCATATTGGGTTGACGCAAGAACTCGCGGATGATCACCGGAAAGATCTCGAGAACTGCTTCCGCGTATCGTTCTAATGTGAGGGCCATGCTGGACTCCTTTGAGAATGATTAGCTTCCCTAACTATTTGCTATATGAACTATAGCACAGAGACCCTCTGATAACAATAATTTTTATGGATCTTGGGCGCACGCGACATGCGTCGTTGATGTTTGCTTGCTACGGTAAGCATTTATGTTGGTGATCTTGCCAAATCGTGGATCATCGGATGTTGAACTTCTCAATAGAGTCGATCCCTCCGATGATGATCATGATGTCATCTGGACTAAATTTGTGCTCGGCGGGCGGCATGATGATCAAATTGCCGGTTAACGCGTTCTTGATCGCGAGAACATCGATCTGATATTTATTACGTAAAGCTAATTCTTTGATCGTTTTTCCGATAAAACTATCGGGGATAGAAGCTTCAACAATGTCAAAATTATCAGACAGCTTAATGACCTCCATAATATCAGGCGAAGTCAGGTTCAGGGCTAAGCGCTGCGCAGTCTCGCGCTCTGGGAACAATATCTGATCCGCGCCAACCGCGCGTAGGATCTCTCCGTGCTCCCTGCTGGATGCCTTCGCTAAGATCCGTTTGATACCAATATCCTTCAGGTAATACGTGATAAGAACGCTATTGTCGATCTTTTCACCGGAACAGACAATGGTCATCTCTGCTTGTGTTGCAAATTTTTGCAGGATCTCTCGGTTCGCGGCATCCGCAATGATAACCTGGCTGACGCGGTCTTTGACGTGTTGGGCTTTCTCTGGATCGCTATCAATAACGATCAGCTCCCAGCCTTTTTTCGAAAGATCTTCTACCAGCGTGGACCCAAACTGCCCTAACCCGATAATAAGCGCGCTACGTGCGTTCATACATCCTCCTTTTATCCAATAAAAATATCTTCTTCAGGGTGTTCATATTTAGCTGGCCGCGTCGATAATCTCTGTAAGGCGAAAGCAAGAGTGAGCGGCCCGACGCGACCGATATACATCAGCAAAATGATGATCAGTTTTCCATGGGTCGAAAGTGTTTGTGTTACTCCCATGGAAAGCCCCACAGTCCCAAGGGCTGATACAGCTTCAAAAACAAGGATCAGAAAATTCTGGTTATTGCCTCCGTAGCGCGCTGGATCATCAATGCTTTCCGTAACCTGTAAAACAAAGACCGACAGCACAACAAAAACAAGCGAGATCAAAATGATCGCCGCAGCCTTATGAACGATATCATTAGGGATCTTGCGTTTTAAAAAGTTTGTGCTCGTGGACCCTTTAACCTGGCTGACAACAAAACAAAGCAGCACAAAAACCGTGTTGACCTTGACACCTCCTGCCGTTGACCCTGGAGAGCCGCCGATGAACATAAGGATCACAACAAAGAATAATGTCGCATTCGACAGTAAAGAAATATCAAGAGCATTAAAGCCAACGGTTCGTGAAGCGCTCGACAAAAACAGCGCGTTCATGATCTGGTCCCATAATGGCATAGCGGATAGCTGCTCGCTGCGCTCGAAGGACCATATCACGAGCGCTCCTAGTACGATCAGAAAACCGCTGCCAATGAGAGCCATTTTGCTATGGGAACTAAGTGTTTTTCGCTGGCCGTTCTTTTTAGGCGCAAAGACATGAAAGAAATCACTGATCACGACAAACCCGATCCCTCCGATGATCGCTAATACCATCGCAATGATCTGGACATATGGAACACGTTGGAACACAAGAAAATTTTCCTTGTAAATGCTAAACCCAGCGTTACAAAACGCAGAGATCGAATGGAACACAGAACTGTAAATAGCCGTCTGGGTCGGATGATAATTTCGCAAGTAAAGAAAAAGAAGTCCTGCGCCGATCAATTCGATCGTTAACGTGAAGGAAAGGATCTTTAAGACCGCCCCGCGGATACTTTTGATATCGATCTCGTTGGATAATGACATCAGGCATGAGCGTGTTGTCAGAGATGAGCGGCGGCGAAGCAGCATTAAGAATAGCAATGATAACGTCATAATGCCTAAGCCACCGATCTGGATCAGGACCAAAACAACGATTTGACCAAAAAAAGATAAGCCTGTTCCAATATCTATAACGCCTAACCCTGTAATGCAGGTGGCGGATGTTGCGGTAAAGAACGCGTTTACCCAGGACAGCGTCTGGCCGTTTTGGACCGAAATAGGCAATTTAAGCAAAAACGTGCCGATCAGGATAGCCGTCATAAAACTCAAAAGAATGAGCGCTTCCGGATTATAATTGATCAAGCGACTTCGTAGGATTCTCTTAAGAAACATACTCATATTATCCAATGCATTAAAAAATACGCAAATATATTTCTATTTTTATTCGTTCAGTGTTTAGGAGGCAAGAAGTTGTTGAGAAGATCGGCCGTAAAACAATTAGCCAATGCCTTTGGAACGAAAAATAAAGAATGCCGCGGCGCAAATGCACAGAGCAGCCCACAAATAATCCAACTTCAGGTCTTCTTTCATGTAAAAGATCGCGAATGGGATGAAGACAGACAAAGTGATCACTTCTTGCAAGATCTTTAGCTGTCCTAGGCTCATCGTTTGATGGCCTATGCGATTCGCGGGAACTTGAATGATATACTCAAAAAACGCTATCCCCCAGCTAAACATAGCGGCATAGAACCATGGCCGCGCACTGAGATTCTTAAGGTGCGCATACCATGCGAATGTCATAAAGACATTGCTGGCCGTAAGCATCAGGCATGTGAGAAGAATGCGGTTCATAAAATTGTTTTCTGTGGAGGGCTTAAGACCTGCGCAGGGCTAATGATCCCTGCGGATATAACTGCTTTTAAGCCTTCTTCAACGGACCAGCCTGGATCACGCACTTGAGATTCTTTCACGATGGCAATAAAGCCGGACGTGGGATTGGGAACTGTTGGGACGAAAACTTTATAGAGCTTTTCGTTTGTCGCCGCGTCAAAGATCGTCCCCGTCACAAATCCAATGGTCCAAACATCTTTTGAGAAGTGTTCAAGTAAAACAGCTTTTTTAAAGATCTCTTTTTCTGGCAGTGAAAAAGTTGAGGAGATCTGTTTTCCGATCTTATACGTCGAACTAACGATCGGGATCCGGTTGGCAATATGCTCAATAAGACTAAAAAACCGACGACCAATAAAATTACTTGCCAGTAATCCCAAGAAATATAGCAATATCAAGAACGCCACAATGCCTATCCCTGGGATAATAAGGCCAAAATAGTGATCGACCAGGATAACAACACGCTTGTCGATCGTCAGGTACAAAAAACGAAGGACGATGTAGGATAACACGATCGGGATGGCGGCTAAAATACCGCGAAACATGTATGTTTTAAGGTGGGCCAGAAATCGTTTCATAGGATCCTCTCTACTGCTTTATTCTACATTTCCACTGGTGTTTTTCCAGTTCAAATCCAATTTTTTCTAACGCAAATTTAATCGCCATGTTGATAGCGAGAGGTTTGGTGTCGTATCTTGAGGTACTGATCCCCGAAAGGCGCATGGTAAAATTCGCCATAGTCGTAAGAGGAATTTTCGATTGGGTCAATTTCGTTAGATCAAAATGCCCTTCAGCCAAAGCATGGTTAATAGTTTTGCACCCGCTGTAAGCATAGGACCCATATTTATTTTTATTTAAAGAAAATCCGAACAAGCGGCAGATCAAAGGCCGCCATTGATATGCGCCACAGCGGCCTTGAAAAGCATTGTGCGGATCAGGATCGAAAAAGAAACAACGTTTTTGCGCATGCTTTTTTTCAATATTCTCAAGGCATGACATGCCTTTTTCTTCAGACCACAGTTTTACCGCCAGCGGTAACATTTCAAGGACGCTTGCCTCGACCTTTGGGCTTTGACAGCACAGACCGCACCGCGGCGGGCAAGAAATATGCGTCCGACGGGCAAATCGCAGAGTTTCTTTATCAACATCATGGTAAATGTTTAGGACTTGACGGATCGCCTGGCGGTCCTTTTGGCCAAGGCGCTTAAGGATCGTCTGCATAGTTCACGCAAGCGTATCAAAACCTCGACGACAGATCTCGCGAGCGTACTCTGTCCACAAGCCTTCTCCCCAATAACGAAAACAGCTTGTTTGTGAAAGCAACAAATAAAGCAAAGCGTTTTTATATTTTGGATTAGCTGTGGACACCTTGGCCGGGTCGAACACTTGATGAAATCTCGCGCTTAACTGATTAATAGGATCGAGGACGCTTTCATACCCTTTAACCCAGTCGCGATCACTAGTCCAAGAGCCTTTATCAAGATTAAAGCCGGGATCACTTTTCTTGATCTCATCGATCGCGTGATCACAAGCACCAGGGCCAAGAGCACTGCCAACAGTATCCCAGATACGTTTTTGTCCTCGCGGTTGGACAGGGATGAATTTCTTTTCTTGAGCGCCAAGGCCATAAATGAATTCCAGGTACTCAGACCCATTCATTGCGACCGTTCCTTCGCGGCCAATCTCGGCAAAGGCTTGACGATATCCCGGAGGAAATTCATTCATCATCACACCGCCATTCTCTCCATCGCCGATCTGAGCGACATACGCAGGGATAACGATCCCAGCGTACTCCTGCGGTGATAATGTTTTTGCTTCATAATAAGGTTGCATTTGAGCGACCAGCTTTGTGTCAGAGCCCTGAGTCTTGATCAGAACGGTCATCTCTTGAACATCCCCTTTTGAATTTCGGGCGATAAGGCGATGCGGAAAATGAGGGCGTCGGATACCACTCCCATCCATATTTTCGATCGTATGCTCTTGGACCATTAGCCACTGATAACCGCATTCATTAAGCGCCTTGAGATATTCATAACAAACATCTGGATGGATCGGCAAATGCATTTCCGGCGCGGAGAAACCTTTCACGCGCTTGAGAGCCTCTTTGCCGAAGATCGACGCAAAATGTTTTCGCCAGGCTAGCACATGAAGCTTGATGTCCGGTATCGGCGTTGAACTAGCGACCGCGTGAGACCACGTAGTGCCAAGCCATTCAACGTGCGCATAATACTTTTTATCACAGGTGACCAGGGCAAGGTTATCGAGGACACGCCCCTCACCCATTTGCTTAAATCCCCATAGTAAATTCCCAGAATAATCCAACATAACCCTTGGATTCTGACCAGCAGCGGCCAACTCGCGAATGATATCGGACATGCGCGAATAGCAATTCAAAAAAACAGGAGCATTGTGGTTGTCCCCTGTGTGCTGATGTTCCATCATATGCTGCAAATTAGAGATCAGGCGCGCATTGCGCACATCATCTGTTTCTGCTGGAATGGTCGGCTGATGCATATGAAGCGCGATGCCGAACGAAGATCTGACAGAAGGCCAATGGATGCTTGAAAACGGCGCGTAAAGAGGTTCTAAGGAAGACCCCAGCGAACGATCATCAGAAGAAACAACAGTGATATCCGGAAATTCACCTTTGATCTCTGGAATATTAGGCATAGGCTTTTTTCTTCCTTTTTTTAAGTTGAATTTTTTTAGTGCAGGTTTTCTTTTTGACTACCTTTATTTTTTTCTGCAGCAGATAATATACCGCGCAATCCATATCTGAAAAAATGTTATCTCGCCATTCGACTTCTGTCAGCCAGTCAGGATCGATCGTGCCGTTAAGGATATCTTCTCGCAGCTTTCCAAAGCGATTAAGATGCTGTTTAACGCGTTTATGCGCATAAGGGACCATGGTGTTCGTCTTCATGATAAATGGCCAATCGCTTGATTCGGCAAGAACAAGTTCGCGTACCGCTTGATTGAGCGCGCGCTGCAGCAACGTTTTCTTTTTTGGTTGACGCTCGATGTGTTCTGAAAATTTCTTCGCAAGTTCCGTCATTTGCTCTGCTGCCATGTGCAGATGCGGATAGATCCAGTCATTCGAGCCTTCAAGCCAGAACTCATTGTGCCCTTTCCAGCCCCATGTCGATGCGGAAGGCATGGCCATCTGATTCGTCGGATAAAGGGTTAGGTACTCACCTGGTGTTATGAATTTAATCGTTTTTTGATCAAAGGCCACTTTGCGCATTAAGAAATCGATCCACATTGGCCCTTCGTACCACCAATGGCCAAAAAGTTCAGCATCGTAAGGCGCCAGGATCAAAGGTTTTCGGTCCATGTGCGCGGATAAATGCTCGACCTGTTTTTCGCGGTTAAACATAAAGTTACCCGCGTGGGACGCTGCTTTTTCGCGCGCCCAATCCGGGCGATAAACCTCTTTGTATTCCGTATTGCCGGTGATACGCCAATACTTAATACCTGTATTTGTTCGGAAACCAAGCTGATGAATATATGGCTTGATATAATCATAATCAAGCTCGAAACCGATATCTCGATAGTATTCACGGTAATCGACGTCTCCAGGATAACCTTCTTTGGCGCTCCAAACCTGCTTTGAAGACTCCCAGTCGCGGCCAAAAGCGGCAACTCCCGACGGACAAAATAATGGTGCATAGACGCTGTATTTAGGGCGAGGGTCCGCGTGCAGGATGCCGTGAGAATCAACGATAAAATAGCGAATACCTGCTTCCTTGAGCACATTATCAACGCCTGGAAAATACGCGCATTCTGGAAGCCAAAATCCTTTTGGTTGGCAACCAAATGTTTTTTTGTAGTGATCGACGCCAATCTTGATCTGCGCATGGACACTGCTAGGATTGACCTGTAGATTGGGTAAAAAACCATGTGTTGCTGCTGAGGCGATGATCTCGACAAATCCAAGATCTTGGAATCTTTTGAACGCACGGACAAGATCACGATGATATTGATTTACAAAAACATCTTTGGCCTCTAAGAACTTTCGGTGATACATCAATGCAAGCCCATGATAAAGCTTGTCGTAAGCTGTTCGCTCGATCTCTTTCTCGGACAATTCGATAAGCTTATTAAGATGGCGAATATAACGATTTTGTAGCAGCGGATCCTGGAGCATTGACGCTAGTGGGGGCGTCAAGGACATCGTGATGCGAAAATCAACACCATCTTTGATGAGCTGATCAAAAATCTGGATCAGCGGGATGTATGTTTCGGTAATCGCTTCATAGAGCCAGCTTTCTTCAAGGAAATTCTCTTCTTCCGGGTGGCGGACAAACGGCAGGTGCGTGTGAAGCAGAAGACAAACGTACCCTTTAAGCATTCATGAGTCTCGTTTAGGAAATTTCAGTTTGGTAGTTCGTTTTTGCGCGCTTTGCGGATGTCAGGATCTTGCGGATCTCGATCTTATCGCTAGAAATGGCCTTAAAATCAAGAGGAATGAATCCGTCATCCGCAAGGGCAAATCGCATACTGAACGTTCCGTCTGGCCGCAAAGGAACATGTTTTGAACCGTGCAACACATGTGCGTCTGGCTCAGTTCGCCCGTACACGATCAATTCTGTAGCGAGCTCAAAAAAGAATTTACGTTGTTTTGAAATACGCTCGCTTGACCCTCCCCAGGACGTCACTGATCCATTAATGTCAAGAGCTTTTGCCGTGCCTTCTCCCTGCTCAAGCAATTCTTCGGAAGCGCCTAATAGCATTTTTCGGATCCAGGCATTATTATGAAGGCTAAGCAGTAAATCGTCATCCCCTTCAACATGTTTTCCAAGAAGACGCGCTAGTCGTTTACGCAAACCTATTTTTCCCGCAAGGATCTTTCGCAGTATCGGGAATAATTTGGAGTAGTACGCGCGAATATCGTCCTCGGTTAAATACCATCGGATCCGGCCGCTACGTCTTCGCTTACCGCTCGTATCTACTAAGATGAACGGCATCTTGCTTGATTCTGGCTTGACATCTAACCATATAAGATCACCGCGATCCGAAAAGCTTGAGCGAGGCGTATGAATGGGGTTTGATTCCGCAAATTGATAAAATTCCCCTTGCGATGTTTTTAAGCCGATCTGCGCACAATAGCTAGCGTTGTCTTGCCAGGTATCCACATACCAGCTCTTTGAACCTAGATCAACTTCAATATCAAAAGATCGATTGGCATTGCGTCCATTAAAATGAACACTGGTTATGTCATGCATCCGCAACACATAACGCGACTGCTTAAAATGTCCTCCCAAAACCCTTTGCGCATCATCGATCGCTGAAGGAGAAACATGCCAATACGCGTGGATCCAATGGGGATCGCGCGCCATTAACCGCAAACGTGTTGCTTGCGAGAGATCAGGCAATGTAGAATCATTAAGGTCGATCGATTTTCGTAATTTTGGCGGCTGAACAGGAATGTATTCGTTGTTGGCCTGTAGATTTCGCTCAGGAGATACAGCGTTCTGCCAAGTGCCACAATGATATTCAGAAGAGCCGATCGGCTGATAGTTCAGATTTTGAAGCGGTGGTTGCTGCAAGACAAATGATGAAGGAGCTGTTTGCGCAGTTGTCGATAGACGGTTTGTCCGCGGATTTTTTTTATCGGATATTTTTGTTTTTAGTTTCGCCATGATCTACATATGGTAAACGGTTAAAACTTCGTCAGCGATAACATCCCACGAAAACACTGTTTCAGCGGCCACGCGGCCATTGCGACCCATCCAGCGAGTATAATCAAAATCTGAAAAACATGTCCCTACTCCCCATGCGATAGAATCAGGGTTCGGATAGACCTTAAGGCCATTGACCTCGTGCCAGATGATCTCACCGGGGCCTCCGGATGAACTAGCAACAACAGGCTTGCCAGCGCTCCAGGCTTCCAAAAGAACGATGCCGAAAGGTTCGTTGCGACTTGGGACACAGACAATATCCGTTGCCTTAAAAAGATCGACCAGGCGCCAACCGCTTGTAAAACCAAGGAATCTTAACGCGTGATGCACCCCGACACGTCTTGATTGCTCCTCAATGCTCCAACGCATCTCCCCATCCCCAGCAAAAACGAACTTGGTGTTCGGATGGAACTTTAAGATATGCGGAATAGCATCAACGAGCAGATCCGGCCCTTTTTGGTAAACGATACGGCCGACGAAAAGGACCATCGGATCAACCGGGCCAATACCGTACTGCCGACGAACACCGGCGGGATCTATCCAGCCATCATAATTATACGCATTGATCCCATTGTAAATGACATCGATCTTCCCATCAGGAACGCTATACGTCCACATGGTCTCATTTTTTAACGCGCGAGAAACAGCCACAACATGATCCGCGCAGTATGTTCCATACCACTCTAGATGACGGATACGCTCAGAATTCCCGCCAAAGAAATTATTCCCACAGCGCCCATATTCTGTCGAGTGTATAGTAAAAATGGCTTTGCGCCCACGCCCTTCTTTGATCCAAGCTAACGCATTAGCAGTCAGCCAATCATGCGCGTGAACGATATCAAAAGCACCAATATAATTTTCTGTTTGAAAAACCGCATCAACAAATGCCCGACACATGTTATTGACTTCTTCAATAAAGTCAGGATGCGATGCGAATGGGCAACGATGATAATGAACGCCGTGGATCTTCTCATACCACGGCTGTTGAGCTTGGCCTAAGCGTGTAAAGACGTGAACTTCATGTCCTTTGCGCTCAAGGGCACAGCCAAGCTCTGTAATATGATTGCCGATACCGCCTACGTGAATGGAGTGCAAAGACTCCCACGCAAGAAGCGCAATGCGCATTAGGCTGTAACCTCGATCACAGAATTAACATCGCCAAAAGAATTGATCGCTGTGCGGGTGTTTGCGGGATCTGTCCACCATTTTCCGTCGACAACGAACTTGTACTCATAGCGGCCAGGGGCAAGATCGATCTCATTCTTCCAGATACCAGCCTTGTCTTTTTTCATCTTAACGCCTTCTTTGCTCCAGGCGTTAAAATCCCCTGTTAAAACAACGTTCGCAGCGGATGCGGCATTGAGTTGAAAAACGATCTTTTTTGTTTTTATCTTGCTGCAGCAAGCTTTTGTTTCTTTTTTACTCTTTTTGTCCATGGCGGGACCTCCTTTAAGTAGATTTCTTATCGAATTCAAGACTCCACAAAGAATGCACATTCTATAAATATCGTAAGTCAATAAACTGTCTGAGGTTAGAAACGATTTTGTATAATATCCCTGTTTACGAGAAATGTCAACGAAAATTTAAGGTAGGCAAGAAATAATGAGTGGTCAACGGCTAATATGTCTTTTGGCCATGCTTTTTATGCCAGAAACAAAAAAGCGATCGATTTTCTCGGATCAAAACTTTACCGCGTAGAACAACAGATGTTCTCCCTCTTCTTTTCAAGTGATCCGTTGAGACACATAACTCGTTGAATCCATAGCGTTTCGCATCCGATATCGTCGCGCCAAAAACAATACGATCGATCCTTGCCCAATGACAAGCCGAAAAGCACATTGGACAGGGCTCACACGTAGAATAGATGGTGCAACCAGAAAGATCAACCGTTCTTAACTTTTTACAAGCCTTACGGATAGCATCCACTTCCGCGTGGGCAGTAATATCAGTTGTCTTCCAGACACGGTTATGGGCTAACGCTATTACTTTATTTTTTCGAACAATGCAAGCGCCAAATGGAGTTTGGCCTTGGCGAACACCTTGATAAGCTTTTTTAAGCGCCAATTGCATAAATTTTATATCATTATTATTCATATAACCCTCTATTAGAAAATAATTTAGACCATTTTACCGATCAGGATATCACCCTGCCGTTCATAAATCTCTACGGAACAAATACGGTTACGCATATCACCTTTTGATTGAACTTGAACCCGTAAATAATTATCCGTTAGCCCTTTCCAGAAACCCTTCTTCTGTTCTTCAAAAAGGACCTTCTGAACTGTGCCAATGAAAAGGTCCAGAAAAATCTGTTTTTTTCTTAAGGACAACTGATGCAGGATCTCGCTTCTTTGCTGAATGATCGTTTTTTCAACCTGGCCAGAAAAATGTCGGCTACGCGCATGTTTTCGGTTTGAATAACTGAAAACATGAAAATATGCGATGGGGCTATCCGCAAGAAATTCATATGTTTGTATAAAATCATCCTCGTTTTCCCCGGGAAAGCCAACAATAACATCAGCCCCGATACACAGATCGTCAATATTCTGCGAAGCAAATTCAAAAAACGTCTCCAGCATGCTTGCGGTATATTTGCGCCCCATCATCTGCAATATCCTATCGCTCGCGCTTTGGATCGGAACATGCAAGTGTCGACATAATTTTGTCTTTGTACCCATCCAAAGAATGAGATCATCGGGAATTGCATTAGGCTCTAGAGAAGAAATGCGGATACGCTCAAGGCCATGGATAAGCTCGAGCTTCTTGACAACGTCCAATAATGTTTTATCCGAGTTTGAATAGGAGCCGATATTGATCCCAGTCAAAACAATTTCCTTATACCCTGCCAATACCAAGATCTCTGCCTCTTTGAGGATGTCACAAAAATCACGACTCCTCGCCGGGCCGCGAGCAAAAGGCACTTCGCAATACGCGCAAAAGGACTCACAGCCATCCTGAACCTTTAAGTTCGCGCGAGTCCGTGATGACTCTATCGCAGCCGCTGGCATAGTGAAACTTTTGGTCGTTATAGGTCCGACACGGACATGAGGTTCATGTAGCAAAGGCTTCAGTTCTTCGATCAAAGAGATCAAATTCATCTTTTCTGCATTACCAACGATCCAGTGAACGTTGGGAAGCTTTTTTAATTCCTCTTTCTGCGTTTGGGCCTGACAACCGATCAAGGCGATCTTTATTTTTGGATTATCCCGCTGAAGCCGTTGAACAAGCTTGCGCGCGTCCTGATCCCCTTGCTCTGTGACGGTGCAAGTGTTAATGACAGCAATGTCCGCGGCATTATTTGCGGGCGCGACAACATAACCTTTCTGTAAAAAAAGATTTTTTAAGGCCGCTGTTTCCGACTGGTTCGATCGGCATCCAAGCGTATAAAATTTAACTTTCTGATTCATGCCTATAGTATAACGGTAAAATGCGACAATTCAATATGCACAGAAAAAAAATTAAGATATAATGGCGCCTATGAAAATAGGCAAGATCGAAATACATAATCCTGTTTTTTTAGCTCCTATGGAAGATGTTAGCGATACCCCGTTTCGCCTCATCTGCAAACGCCTAGGGGCTGATGTCCTTGTGACTGAATTTACTAGTAGTGAAGCACTGATCCGTAACGTCAAGACTGCTTTTCATAAGATCTCGATCCGTGATGAAGAGCGCCCTATTGGCGTGCAGATCTTTGGCTCCAACGAAGAAACAATGGCGAATGCCGCGCGTATCGCAGAAAGTATTCGCCCTGACTTTATAGATATCAATTGCGGGTGCTGGGTCAGGAATCTTGTCGCCCGAGGTGAAGGCGCGGGACTACTTAAGAATATCCCGAAACTTGAACGCATTATCAAGAAAGTCGTCGCGACCGTTACGGTTCCAGTCACGGTTAAAACACGCCTAGGGTGGGATCACGACAACATTGTCATCCTTGATGTGGCCAAGATCGTTGAAGCACAAGGCGCCAAGGCCCTGACCGTCCATTGTCGTACCCGTTCGCAGGGTTACGGAGGAAATGCTGATTGGTCATGGCTTGAAAAAATACGAAAAACCATCTCAATCCCATTGATCGCTAATGGCGATATTAAAACCCCTGAGCACGCGAAAATTCTTTTCGAAATGGGCTGCGATGGCATCATGATCGGCCGTGCCGCAATCTCTAACCCATGGATCTTTCAGCAGACAAAGCACTTCCTATCAACCGGTCAACACTTATCCGAAGCAACAATGCAAGAACGTATCGATCTATGCATCGAACATCTTCGATTATCCGTTCAATTTAAAGGCAAGCGTACCGGTGTGGCAGATTTTCGAAAACACTATGCTGGATACTTAAGCGGCTTTCCGTTTATCGCAAGATTACGAGCGGGCCTGATCGCCCTAAACGACTCAGATGAGATCATACGCCAACTGACAAACTTTAAGCAGTCTCTTGCTTAACAAAAAACCCTGACAAATATGCCAGGGTTTTTTGTTAAACGTGACGAATAGTCTGTATTATCTTTATACGATCCCTTGATCGATCATCGCATTGGCAACTTTCACAAATCCGGCAATATTGGCACCATTGACATAGTTAGTGTACCCACTATCTTCCTTACCATAACGAATACAATTTTCATGAATATTGATCATGATGTTGTGCAAGCGCTCATCCACTTCAGCGCGCGACCATGACAAACGAAGACTATTCTGGCTCATTTCAAGGCCAGATGTCGCCACGCCTCCAGCGTTGGCCGCTTTACCAGGAGCATAAAGGATCTTAGCCTCTTGAAAAACCTCGATACCTTCTAAGGTCGTTGGCATATTCGCCCCTTCTCCGACCGCGATACAGCCATTCTTGACAAGCATTTTGGCATCATCGCCAGTGATCTCGTTTTGCGTAGCGCTCGGAAATGCGACATCGCATTTGACCGACCATGGCCTTTGCCCATCAAGATATTTGCAGCCAAATTTATCTGCGTATTCTTTGATGCGTCCGCGCGTGACATTTTTTAGCTCCATAATGAATTCTAGCTTCTTTGTGTCGATCCCTTTTTCATCATAGATCGAACCATTTGAGTCTGACAACGTAACAACTTTCGCGCCAAGCTCGATCAATTTTTCGGTTGTGTATTGCGCGACATTTCCTGAACCTGAAACAGCGCAAACTTTTCCCTTTAATGAATCTTTCTTTGTTTTAAGCATTTCTTGAACAAAATAAACACAGCCATATCCTGTTGCTTCTGGACGGATCAAGCTTCCTCCCCAATTTAATCCTTTTCCAGTTAAGACGCCTGTGAATTCATTACGCAAACGTTTATACTGACCGAACATAAAACCGATCTCGCGCCCTCCAACGCCGATATCCCCCGCCGGAACATCGGTATCAGGGCCGATATGGCGCTGCAGCTCTGTCATAAAACTTTGGCAAAAGCGCATAACCTCGTTATCTGATTTTCCTTTAGGGTCAAAATCTGAACCGCCCTTACCGCCACCCATAGGTAATGTCGTCAAACTGTTCTTTAGAACTTGCTCAAAGGCCAAAAACTTTAGAATGCCAAGATTCACGCTTGGATGAAAACGGAGTCCGCCCTTGTATGGGCCGATCGCACTATTCATTTCAATGCGGTACCCTTTATTGATCTGGATCTCACCTTTATCATCTTGCCATGGAACGCGAAAAAGAATAACACGTTCCGGTTCGACCATGCGCTCCAAGATCTTGGCGCGCTCATAGCGAGGGTTTTTCTCGATAAACGGCATCAACGAATGAATAACCTCTTTGACGGCCTGATGAAATTCCAGCTCACCAGGATTCTTTTTTACAACTTGTTCTAAAAACAGCTCAATCTTTTTACTCATACATCCTCCCTGTAGGTTAATAAATCAACTTTTATCTTTTAAGTATTGCGCGATCGCCCGAGCAGCCCGCTTTGCCATGCCCATAGCCTCGATAACGGTCCCTTCCCCACCCACGATATCTCCACCGGCGTAAACACCTTTGATCGATGTCTGCATCGTTTCAGGATCAACAATGATATCCTTATTTTTATCAAGCTTGAGATCTTTCGTTGTATTGGTCAACATTGTGTTCGCCTGCAATCCTAAGGCGATGATCGCGCTATCACATGGTGTGTCAAACTCACTGCCTTTAATAGAAACTGGCCGACGGCGGCCTGAGGCGTCAGGCTCTCCCAGCTCGCAACGCAGGCATCGTAACGTTTGTAAGCTGCCGTCCTTATCACCTGAAAAGGCAACAGGCTGAACTAAAAACTCAAATTTAACACCTTCTTCTTTAGCATGTTCGATCTCAAGCCTTCGCGCCGGCATCTCAAGCTCAGTTCGCCGATAGAAGACCGTTGTGCTTGGCTCAATGCCGTGAATACGCTGCAATCGGATCGCAACGCGTGCTGCGTCCATAGCGGTGTTGCCACCTCCGACAATGATGATGTGCTTACCGACATTGATCGGCGTATGATATTCAGGGAAACGAAAAGCCGCCATCAAATTCACACGCGTTAAAAATTCATTGGCCGAGTAGACATTGCACAGATTCTCGCCATCAATATTTAAAAAAGATGGGATCCCCGCTCCCAGCCCTAAAAAGATCGCGGAAAAACCCTCGCGGAACAGCTCATCAAGCAACTTCGTCTTGCCGATAATATAATTCGTGACGATCTTGACATTATATTTCTTTAAATAATCAATCTCGAAATCAAGGATATTTCGAGGTAGACGAAAAGGAGGGATACCGTATCGCAAGACGCCACCGGTCTTATGAAGACCTTCGAAAACCGTTACATCGATTCCTTGCCGAGCCAATTCACCCGCGCAACACAATCCCGCGGGACCAGAGCCAACGACCGCGACGCGTTTTTCGATAAATTCTTTATTATTTTCAGCAGGAGTCTCGATCCCTTCCTGATTCCCAAAATCCCCAACAAATCTTTCAAGAAAATGGATATTGATCGCCCGCTCGGAAGCAAAAGGAGACCCTTTCTTCGTGAAAACACAGGCTTTTCGACATTGATATTCTGCCGGACAGACGCGACCACAAATAGACGGAAAACTACTTTTTTCTTTGATTGTAAGGTAAGATGCTTGATAATCTTTTTTCGCAAGATGAGCTATGAACCGTTTTACATCAATACCAACAGGACAGCCGTCATTACAGGATGGCTTCTTACACTGAAGACACCGAGACGCTTCTTGCAAGGCCTCCTCTTCGCTATAGCCAAAAACAACCTCATCGAACGTCGCGGACCTTTCAACAGCAGGCCTTTCTTTGATTTTGACAGGTTCTTTCATTTCTTCGCCATTTCTGCTGCCAAACGGCATGCATGCTGTTCTTTTTGAGCGTAAACCTTATTTCGTTTTTCCAATCCAGCCCAATCGACCTGATGCGCATCAAACTCAGGACCATCAACACAAGTAAACTTCGCTTCATTGCCAACTGTCACACGGCAACCACCGCACATCCCTGTCCCGTCGATCATAATCGCGTTCAGAGAAACAAGGGTCTTCACACTGAATTCACGTGTCGTTAGTGCCGTGAACTTCATCATTGGGATCGGCCCAACAGAATAAACAAGATCGTAGGGACTTTTTACTAGAAGATCTCTTAGGATGTCGACTGTAAAACCTTTCCGCCCATATGAACCGTCATCTGTTGCAACATGCAATTCATGAGAGGCGGACCTAAGTTCCTGTTCTAGGATCAGCATATCTTTTGTCCGCGCGCCTAAGATAGTCGTAACATGATTGCCGGCTTCTTTCATCGCGCGCGCAACAGGATAGATCTCTGCGATCCCGACGCCACCGCCAACGAGGATAACTTTCCCATATTTTTTTATCTCTGTCGGATGCCCTAACGGTCCGACAAAGGCGTATAAAGAATCTCCGATGTTCATTGATCCTAGTAAAGTTGTGCTAAAGCCTGCCTGCTGAAAGATGATCGTTACCGAGCCTTGGCTTTGGTCGGTATCAACAACGGTCAATGGAACGCGCTCACCCTGCTCGCTGACCATGAGAACAACGAACTCCCCTGGACGCGCTTTTGCCGCAATGTCAGGAGACAAGATCTTCATTTCAACGATTTTTGATACTGGACTGTCTAAAAGCGTTCTTTTGGAAAGGATCTTCATAGATTTTTGCCTACTTTTTGTGCAGATATGGTTAACAAAAAAAGCGGAATCCCTGAAAAAGAAAATAGGACGCCCATCGATTGGACGTCCTTGCCGCAATTTGTGTGATAATATTATATCTATCCTAGATTGTCAATAAAAAACTATTTATTTTACGCGATCTTTAACATCTCAACATCCTGCTCAAGCATATCCTTTGGACGCGCGATCTCTGAAGTCAGAGGATCTTCTTTGCGCCAGTAGCAAACATCTGCCATTCGATCCCGAAATTTTGAATATCGCTTTACTAAAAAAGCTGCCTGATCGATCATCTGCTGAGATGGTTCTTTCCCCTGCAATAGCGCAAGGGGCCCCAGAAAATCTTTTAACTGTAAAACAACATCCTTAGGATGTGCCTGCTCAAGAAGGCAAGAATTCTCATTCTCATCTCGGCCAACAATGACCTTGTGATGGTTTGACAGACGAAAATGTCGCCCTACAGAAAGAAGGATGATCTCATGATGGCCTCGATAGCCATACGTAAAAAGATCTTTCAGGCGTTTTGCAAAATTTTTATCCGTCAGCAAGCACCCTCCACCAGTCGGTATATAATCCGTGATACCTAAATTTTTCGCAAGACTTTGCAGTCCAGAGCGCGACCGTCCTGAGAAATCAAACAACTTTTCACGATCGATCACCCCACAGCTTTCCAATTCTGTCGGCGCCAAAAGCTTGGCGGACAACGGTCGAAGAAGTTTTCCGCCGAGGCCGCTCTCCTTTTCAATATTCAAAAGTTGTTGACGGTTCTGCGACATCGGCCGTTGACCGAGAACTTCCCCTGTGATCACAAAATCCGCATCAGACGTTATCATGAATTCTTTTGCTTTTTGCAATTGATAAATATGGCAATCAATGCAGGGATTCATCGCCACCCCATACCCATGCTTTGGCTTCTTGATCATCTCTAAAAATTCTTCTCGACAGAAAAAAACTTCCAAAGGAACGTTCAGCTGGCGTGCCATCTTAATAACGGTGTCTGCAGGCCGATCGAGCCACGGAAGAATAAAGTGCATGCCATGAACTTCAACGCCTAATCCTTGAACGATCTTGACGGCAAGCGCACTATCAAGACCTCCTGAGATAAGCCCAATAGCTTTTAAGGATTTTTGATGATCCACTTTTTTCATAATGGCGATATACTATCCTATCTATCGTCGTTATTCAAGTTTTTTATCTCTAGAAAATTGTTTGCCACAAAAAAATTTTTATGGTATAAAAGTAAATCCTAAAATCATTAAAAAGGTGTTTTATGAAAAAAGAAATAAAAGTTGGAAAGATATTTAACGGTGCTGAGATCCTCATCCAATGCCTCGAAAAGCAAGGCGTGGAATATATTTTCGGGATCCCGGGTGGCGTTTCGATCCCGATTTTTGACGCGCTTCTTACATCAAAGATCAAGTTCATTTTGACACGGCATGAGCAAGGAGCGATGCATATTGCTGATGGCTATGCCCGCGCGACAGGAAAACCAGGCGTGGTCCTTGTGACCAGCGGCCCTGGAGCCACAAATACTGTAACGGGTATCATGAACGCGCACATGGATTCTGTGCCTGTGATCGTGCTCTGTGGTCAGAGCGTTGTCAATCTCCTCGGAAAAGATGCTTTTCAAGAGGCGGATATAACGGGCATTACAATGCCCATCGTCAAACACAGCTACTTGATCAAATCGGCAAACGATATCCCACGTATTCTTAAAGAAGCCTTTTACATTGCCTCAACTGGGCGTCCAGGCCCTGTTCTATTGGACCTGCCCAAAGACGTATCGGCAGGCCAATTTACTTCTTCGATCGACCAGCCCATGGATATTCCTGGCTATGATTTTGCGACAAAAGGTAAAAAAACTGATATTCTCCAGATCGCTAAATTACTTAAAGCCTCAAAAAGGCCCCTTCTTTTGGCTGGACATGGTATCGTGATCGCGAAGGCAAGCGCACAAATGCGAAAACTCGCGGAAAAGCTACAAGCCCCCGTCGTAAGCACTCTTTTAGGTAAGGGTGCTTTCCCAGAAACTCACCCTCTATCTCTTGGCATGGTGGGGATGCATGGAACAGCATATGCCAATAAAGCCCTTACGCGCTGTGATCTGATCTTTTCTATTGGATCCCGCTGGGATGACCGTATCAACGGAAATAATGCTGAATTCTGTGTCAACGCAAAAAAACTGCATATTGATATTGACCCTGCTGAAATTCGCAAAATAGTCATCCCTGACGCATATTGTATTGGCGATGCGAAATATGTTCTGGAAGAATTGTTGGATATTATAAGCCGACTTGATACCGATGAATGGATCCAGGAAATCACTACATTAAAAAAAGATTTTCCCCTTCATTACGATACCTCCAAAGGCTTAACGCCGCCGGTGATCATTGACGAACTTTTTCAACTAACGCAAGGAAAAGCGATCGTCGCGACCGATGTGGGCCAGCACCAAATGTGGAGCGCCCAATTCTACAAATGTGATCAGCCGGACCAATGGCTTTCTTCAGGAGGCGCTGGAACGATGGGATTTGGCTTCCCTTCAGCCATCGGGGCCCAATTCGGCCGCCCGCAAGAGCTTGTTTTTGCTATATGCGGTGACGGTGGATTCCAAATGACCTTTTCGGAGCTCGCAACTGCCGTTGTTCACAAGCTGCCTGTTAAGGTTATCATTATGGCTAATCGATACCTTGGGATGGTGCGCCAATGGCAAGAACTCTTTTTTGATAATCGCCTTTCCGGTGTGGAGCTCCAAGGAAACCCTGATTTCGTAAAACTTGCGGAAGCGTACGGCGCTAAAGGGCTTTATTTAAATAATGTTCAAGATATTAAAAATATTCTTACTGAGGCGATCATGCACAAAGGGCCCGTAGTGATCCAGGCCAATGTTATTCGTGAGGACAATGTGTTCCCAATGATCCCTGCAGGCAAGGCGGCACATCACATGATCGTTGAGCCTCCTAAGAAAGAAAGAAAATAGCATGAAAAAATCAATTCGATCGAAAAAAAATCAGCACACTATTAGTTTGCTGGTCGCGAACAAGCCAGGGGTCCTGGTGCGCATTGCCTTAGTTTTTGCGCGTCGTGGTTTTAATATCGATTCACTCACCGTCTCACCATCGTTTGATGAGCGTTTTTCACGAATGACGATCACCGCACAAGGCGATCCTTCCACGCTTGAGCAGATCATCAAGCAAGCAGGAAAGCTGATCGACGTGTTGAACGCTGAAGAGCACGCGCCAGAAAAAGGCATTGAAAAAGAACTAGCGCTTTTTAAGATCCGCTACAAAGCACAATCAAAAATCACTCTCCTGAAAATACTGAAGAAATTTCATGCGCATATCATTGAAAAGACTGATGTTTCGGTTATTATCGAGCAGACAGGAACCAGTGACGAGATCGACGGCCTAGAGATCGAATTAAAGCCTTTTGGCCTGATCGAATTAGTGCGCACGGGGAAGATCTTGATCGCCCGCGGCAACGAACCAACCTAAAAGAACCAACCTATCCCGAACAAAACGCAATAAATAAAGCAAGCTTGGACTGTTAACCCAAGAGCTTGATTCATGGCATCCCTCTCTGAGTCACGCGCAAGGATCCTCATCGCGGGCAAAAGAAGAAAATACACTCCTGCAGCAATAAATGTTATTTCATGTTGTTTCGTTAACAAATATATAAGGAGCGGTAGCATACATGCAAAGAAAATGAATATATGATATGCACACCATCCAAATTCTTTTCCAAAAAGAACAACCAATGTTTTTTTATTGACCGCTTTATCACGATCGCGATCCCGCAGATTATTGATCATCAGTACTCCTGCGGCAAACAATCCAGGAGCAATCCCCGCAAGTAAGATCGCCGGATTCATCTCTAGGGACTGAACATAGTAAGTACCCGCGACTGCGACAGGCCCAAAAAAGACAAAAACTAAAAGATCGCCAAAACCCCGATATCCTAAAGGTCTTTTTCCTGCTGTATAAAAGATCGCCGATGCAACTGCCGTAACAGCGATCACTGTGATCGGCCATCCACCGCGCAAGATCAAATATGCTGCCGGAACGAGAAAAAGCGCAATAACGATCTCGATCGCTGTTTTCATTTCTTCGGAAGGGATCGCCCCAACCAGGATCCCTCGCATTGGATCATAGTCCCCCTCCTTATCTGCGCCTTTTTTAAGATCACAATAGTCGTTTACGAGGTTGACCAGGATATGGAGCAAAAAAGCTCCCAAAAACGAAAAAAAAGCTGCCCGCCAGTGCCCGACGCCATCAGCAAAGGCAAGCAATGTCCCAAGCAGAACGGGTGCGGCGCTCAATATCAAAGAGCTTGGCCGGATCGCCATGAACCATTTTTGAACAAAACTAACTTTACTCATTTTCTTTTAAGTATTTATCCGCATCTAGCGCTGCCATACAACCTGATCCTGCCGCGCTAACAGCCTGCCGATAGCGCTTATCCTGGACATCGCCGCAGGCAAAAACACCTTTAATGTTTGTCTGGGTAGTTCCCGGCCTTGTCATGATGTATCCATCTTCATCGACATCGATCTGCCCTTTTAAAAATTCTGTATTAGGGCGATGGCCGATCGCGTAGAAAAGGCCACCAATATCTACTGTTAATTCTTTCCCAGTATCCGCATGGCGTGTTTTGATCTTTTGAAGCATCTTATCTCCTAAGGCTTCAACAACATGGGTCTTCCAAACGACATCCACCTTTGCATGCTTTAAAACTTTTTCTTGCATAGCTTTGGAAGCCCTGAGAACATCCCTGCGGACAAAAAGCAAAACCTTGCTCGCAAAGCGTGTTAAGTATAGGGCTTCCTCACAAGCCGTATCCCCACCGCCAATAACCGCAAGTACTTTATTGCGGAAAACAGGCAAACCACCATCGCAAACCGCGCATGCGGAAATTCCTTTTTGCCAAAATTGCTCCTCGCCCACGATCCCCAAACGCTTAGCGGTTGCTCCGGTTGCGATGATGACAGCCTTTGCAAGGACTTTATAACCATCAACGCTTATCTCGAAAGGTTTTTTGCTAAGATCGACACTTTCCACCGTTTTTGTTTCAACGCGCGTTCCCGCATTGATGGATTGCTGTCGCATACGCATCATAAGATCTAATCCTAAGATGCCTTCCGGAAATCCAGGGAAATTCTCGATATGTGTTGTTGTTGTGAGCTGTCCTCCCGCGGCAACGCCACCGGCCATGAGGCCCTCGAACATCAAAGGATCAAGCTGTGCCCTAGCTGCATAAATAGCAGCGGTATGTCCTGCCGGACCTGAACCAATGATCACAAGATTTTCGATCATAACGCTGTCTCCTTGCTGCAAAAACGATGCAAACCATCCTTATGCTTGAACGTCAATCGATCGTTTTCACTCTGTATTTGTCCACATTCTTTTTCTTTCGCGATTAGATCATCAAGATCTCTATCAGAACGGATGCGGAAGCCAGCATCCTTGATCATCTGCAGGGTTTTAAGACGTGAGGCACCCCGAACATTCAGGTAGCCATCCATAAAAATAGAACTTGCCGCATATAATCCTAAAATCTGAAGATCGCGCAAATGGTATTCGCGACCCGCCGCGATGCGGATCTCAGCCCTAGGATGAAGAAAACGATAAAGACAAAGGACGCGCAAACAGTACTCTGGTGTCAACTGCGTTTTACGCGATACACTGGTTCCTTTGATCGGCAAGAAAAAATTAACAGGAATGGACTTAACTTTCTTATGCTGGCGCAAAACAAAAGCTGCGTCAATAACATCCTCTACGGTTTCCCCCATGCCAACGATCACCCCTGAACAGATCTCCAGCTGAGCTGATTGCGCGGCATGCAAGGTCTCTAGTCGCGCTTGAAAGTCATGTGTTGAGCAGATCTGTTTATAAAAACGCTCAGACGTATTAATGTTATGGTTCAGGCGGTTCAAGCCAGCCTTTTTGAGGATCAAGGCTTGCGCCGGCGTGATAAAGCCGCACGACACGCAAACTTCCAGGTGGAATCTGCGCTTGATCTTGCGAATGATCCCAACGAGCCGATGGATACGCTGATCCCCCTGTTCCCTTCCCGAAAAGACCATGCAGTAACGGAATGCACCCGAACGATACGCCAGGCGGGCTTCCTCAAGTATCTCTTGATCAGACTTCATCGGATAAATAGCAATAGGGGCCTTGGAAAATCGTGACTGAGCGCAATATTGGCAGTCTTCGCTGCAAGAACCATTTTGCACATTATTAATGATATGAATCGTCACATCTTTCTTCCAATACCGTTGACGCACGACAAACGCAGCTTGAATAAGCTTAAGAAGATCAAGACGGGAAGATCGTAATATTTGACGACATACCTGCTTCGACAAAGTAGCATTCTGGAAACTTTTCTGAATTAACATCTGATAAAATCTGTCACTCATGGAAAGTATTGTAAGCTAGGAAAGTAAAAAAATCAACAAGACATAAAATATAAAAGCACTTGCTTTATATACTTATATTAAGTATATTACAACCATGTTTAAACAACTTCACACAGTCCATATCCCTGTTATGGGGACGGGGTTCTCTATTGATACCCCCTTAAAGGTCGCCCACTATGGCATTTCGTCTGTCATCTCGCTGGTTGATGACACTCTCATTGAACATATGCGTAAATTCTACTGCCAGCAATATGGTGAACCCTACCAAGAGATATCTCGCCGCGACCCTGACTGCAGGGCCAGGCGCATCACTGAATATCTTAATCTCCTGGATCGACTTGTTAGCAAGCAATTCGCCGCGCTTAAGTCCTCTGCTTTCGAGAAAGGAAGCGAAATAACAAAATATTTTGAGCTACTTCCTGAAAGATCCTGCGTCAAAAAACTATACAATGCCATGCTCGCGACGAAGGATGCCGCTTCCAAGCAAAAATTACAAGAAGAATTACGCGAAAGGATCCAGCCAGGAAGCATTGATGTCAATATCATGACAAAACTTGATCGAACAAATTATGATCTTGAAGGCAACGAGCTTCCTGAAGAATTCTCAGACGCTCTTTCCGCGTTGCGTGGATACGCGCAAAGCACGCTGAACTCTGCGATCATCCTTTCTGCGGGATTCAATCGTCGTTTATACGCATACATTGAGAACTTTAAAGATTTTTATTGCGATGCGGCAGGACAGATCAAGAAAAAGATCGTACTAAAGGTCAGCGACTACCGCTCATGCTTGACACAAGGAAAATTTCTGGCAAAAAAAGGCCTTTGGGTCTCTGAATACCGCATCGAATCAGGCCTTAATTGCGGCGGGCACGCATTCGTATCCAATGGCTTGCTCCTTGGGCCTATCCTCGAAGAGATCAAAACAAGAAAGAATGAATTTATTGGCAGTGTGCGCAAGATCTACGATGAGGCCATCGCTTCCAGAAAGATGCCCACGCATAATCCTCCAAGCCCAAAGATCACCGTCCAAGGCGGGATCGGTACGGCCCAAGAAGATCTGTTCTTGCAGGAATATTATGATGCTGATGGTACAGGTTGGGCAACCCCATTTCTTTTGGTGCCCGAAGTTTCTAATGTCGACGACCGGACACTTCAGAAACTCGTCGATGCGGATGAGAATGACCTTTATCTGAGCAATTCATCCCCGATGGGAATTCCCTTCAATAATCTTAAAACAGCAGAAAGCAATCTTGCCCAACAAAAACGTTTTGCCGATAACCATCCTGGAAGCCGCTGCCCTCGAGGCCACTTAGCATTTAACACCGAGTTCACTCCGCATCCGATCTGTGTGGCATCGCGTCAATATCAAAAACTTAAGATCGATCAGCTTGCCAAATCCGCTGACCCGGATGCTGTCCGCCAGATCAGCGATGTCGTCGTAAAGACATGCATTTGTTTCGATCTAGGGGCCTCTGTTCTGATGAAAAACGGGATCGTCACTGAAGACAAAGAGCGCTGTCCTGCGATCTGTCCAGGTCCAAATTTAGCTTATTTCTCCCGCATCATGACGCTCGCGCAGATGATCGATCATATTTATGGACGAACAAATGTCTTGAACAATAAACCTCGACCCCATATGTTCATTAAGGAATTGCAGCTATATCTTGACAACTTCATGGAACAACTTCGCCACTGCAAATGCACACTGACAGAAACCCAAGTCGCGACATTCGAAGAGTTCAAAAAGAACCTTTTAGATGGTGTCGCTTATTATCAAGATCTATTTTCTAAGAACGCAGATATTTTCCTCGAACAGCGGCAAGAAATCCTGACCTGTCTTGCGCAGCACAAAGCAAAAATCGAAAGACTCCATCTTTCAAAGGTCAACCCTCTGTACGTCTCTCGATAAAAAATCCTTGTTATTTTTTGATCTCAAAGATATCATGTGTCATTTTCATCGAGCAGAATTTTGGTCCGCACATTGAACAAAAATGATCTTTTTTGGAGTGCTTTTCTGGAAGAGTTTCATCATGGAAAGACTTTGCGCGCTGCGGGTCAAGGCTTAATCGAAAATGGTCATCCCAGCAAAAATGATAACGCGCCCAGGAAAGCGCGTCATCCCAATGGCGGGCTGTTGGATGCCCCTTAGCAAGATCAGCCGCATGCGCAGCGATCTTGTAGGCGATCAATCCATCCTTAACATCGTTTCGATTTGGAAGACCCAGATGCTCTTTAGGGGTCACATAACAAAGCATGGCAGCACCATACCAACCGATCATCGCCGCACCTATCGCAGATGTGATATGGTCATAGCCCGGAGCGATATCCGTTGTTAGGGGGCCTAATGTATAAAAAGGAGCCTGATGGCATAAACGTTTTTCTTTGTCTACGTTCGCCTTGATCAGATGCATTGGCACATGTCCAGGGCCCTCAATGATCGCCTGAACTTCGCTACGCCAGGCGCGCTTTACAAGCTCACCCAAGACCTTTAACTCCGCGAATTGAGCACGATCGTTCGCGTCAGCAATACTGCCCGGACGCAAACCATCCCCTAGGCTGATACCAACATCGTACATCGCAAGAATATCGCAAATATCGCTAAAATGTGTGTAAAGAAAATTTTCTTTTTGATGTTTTGTGCACCATCTTGATAGCGCCGCGCCACCGCGAGAAACGATCCCCGCCAGACGGCCTGCGGCCAACGGCACATTCTTTAATCGGATCCCTGAGTGGATCGTAACATAATCGACACCTTGCTCGGCCTGTTCGATCAGCGTATCGCGAAAAATATCCCACGTAAGCTCTTCCGCAACCCCGCCCACTTTCTCAAGCGCTTGATAAATAGGGACAGTGCCTATCGGCACAGGGCTGTTGCGAATGATCCATTCTCGCGTCTCATGGATATCAGGACCCGTAGATAGATCCATCACGGTATCAGCTCCCCAGCGGACAGCCCAGATCATTTTCTCGATCTCGCTGACGATATCGGAGCTCACTGCCGAATTCCCGATATTCGCGTTCACTTTAGTCAAAAATTTCTGGCCTATGATCATCGGCTCGGATTCAGGATGATTAATATTGGCCGGTAAAAAGGCTCTTCCTGCCGCGATCTCTTGACGCACAAGCTGGGGTGTGCAACTCTCCCGGATCGCGACAAACTCCATCTCAGGCGTGATCACCTTGCGTTTCGCGTAGTGAAGCTGCGTGTAACATTTTTTCTTCTTTATTTGTTTTTTGCGAGATACTTTGCAAGAAGATGCATCGCCTGTTCCCTGCGCGGTCCATGTCTTACGGATCGGCGGTAAACCCTTGCTGATCGTTAGCTGAATATCCGGATCTGTAAAGGGTCCTGAGGTGTCATAAAGATTGAGGTGTTTTCCATTACCATAGACGATCTGACGAAAAGGAACGCGAAGGTCGCGAAATATTTTTCCAGGGACATATATCTTTTGTGTTCCTTGGAACAACGGGTAGCTAAGATCGATCTTGTTAAGGTCTCGATTTTTCATTGTGTTAAAGGTTAACGCCATTGAATGGAAGAACCAACGGAAGATATCTGACGACGCTCAACTTCTTGGCCTGAGGCGAGAGCGTCTACGGCCATTTTTAGTTCTGGCCTAAAAACTTTACGTTCATCCTGCCAACTGTCGTCAATACGGCCGTGGTAAACCAGTTTAGCATTTTGATCATAGAGGAAGATGTCCGGGATGCACTGGGCCTGAAAAGCCTTAGCCGTCGCCTGCGCCTCATCCACGAGATAGGGAAAATCAATGCCAAATTCCTGGATGTGATTCACCATTTCGCGAGGAGCGTCTTTTGGATGATCAGGATGGATATTAGGATTGATCGCAACCGTATGGATCCCCAAACCTCGCGCGTGTCTTGAGATACGGATCAAGCGGGGCCATGCCGCCAGAGCATAAGGACAACTGTTCGATATAAAGATAACCATTAAGCCCTTAGGTCCTAAAAGGTCTTTGGAAGTGTGCTCTTTATGATATGGATCGCTTAAAGAAAACGACGGCAATGGCGATCCCATAACAACTTTTACAGATGCGGATAATACCATTTTAATTCCTTTGTTGTTGATGTCTCATTATAAACCCCTAATGACCACTGTCAAGACCAATGACAATGGATTTGTATTTTTTTTCATTCACGATATAATAATCTCACTTTTCAAAGAAATAATTTATGAGCCATAACGACTGTTTACTTATTCAATCGATCCCTATAGGCCCCATGCTCAATCTTGCCTACTTCTTTGGCGATAAAGATACTGGGGAGATCGCTGTTGTTGATCCGGGATGGGATATCCCCTTCATTCTTGGTACAGCCAAGAAAAAAGATCTTAAGATCACATGCATCTTGTTGAGCCATGGACATTATGACCATGCCGATGGCGCCAAAGAACTCACAGAGGCTTTAAATATCCCCGTTTATATATCAGAAAAAGAGATCACTCTATATCTGCCTGATTGCCCGCATCTAAAGAAAACGAAACATTGCCAAAAAATATGTGTCGGGAAAGTCGCGATCGAATGTCTACACACCCCCGGCCACACGCCGGGATGCCAATGTTTTTACACGCCAGGACATCTTTTGACCGGAGACACGTTGTTCGTGGGAGGATGTGGTCGCTGTGACCTTCCGGGAGGCAGCGAAGAAGAGTTGTTAAGATCCATGGAAAGGGTCATCAATAAACTTCCAGATGATACGATCATTTACCCTGGTCACGCATACGGACCTTTAACATCAACAATTGGCAAAGAACGAAAAAAGAACCCCTACTTAGGACCTCATCACGCGCGGTAGCTTATTGGTCAAAAAGCCAAGTTGACAGATGCGGATTAAGCGATTCCACCTTAGCCAACACATACCGCTGAGGAAAATCCTCGGGTCAAACGGTTTAAGTGCGCAAGAGGCGTATTGCCGATGGTTTGAATGATGTCAGAGAAGATCTTTGTCATCGCTTCTTTTCGCATGCGGCATGGGGATCCCCGCATAAACGATCTTCATTAAGATCCAGCTAAAAAGCCTAAACGGAAGAAAACGCTTCATGTGATAAAGCCAACGACTGCGCGCATCAGGAATATTGCGGAATGCGGGACGCTCATCATTAATGACATTCTCGATCAATATCGCAACATCTTCTGGATCTTTCTCATCCGTCTTCATATGATCGTTCGTACGTTTTTGAAACGCCTGTGATATAGCATAATAGGGACTTGACTGGTTAAAGAACCCTTTCGCGTATTTTCGATTCTCATAAAAGATCTTTGTTTTATAAGCCCCTGGCTCCACAAGGCACACACGGATACCGAATGGCAGAAGTTCATAAAAAAGACTCTCTGAAAAACCTTCCAAAGCCCACTTGCTCGCGTTATACGCGCCAAAACACGGTAACGCGTACAATCCAGAGATGCTCGAAATATTGATGATCAATCCTTTACGTTGCTCACGCATCAAAGGAAGCGCTTCACGGATCACATTTTGCACGCCAAAGAAATTTGTCCCCATTTGAGCCTGGATCTCCTCGGGCGCTAGATCTTCAAAGAATCCACCAACACCATAACCCGCGTTATTGATCAAGATATCCAGTCGCCCATACATTGACCGGATCTTTAGGATCGCTTCGCGGATCGAAGAAGGATCCGTGACATCGAGCGCAACAAGCTCTATCTTGCCTTGCCGTAGCGCTACTTCACCTAAGAGATCGTTTTGTTTTGATAGATCGCGCATTGAAGCAAAAACGTGGAACGCTCCGCAAGAAAGACGCGCAGCGATATGCAAACCAAAGCCGCTGGAGCAGCCAGTGATCAGAACAACTCTGGAAGATTGCTGTGTCATGGGATTTTTCCTGATGTCACGACCTTGAACGGGCTACCAACAAAGCGTCTGCGAGCGTGATAGCGACCATAGCTTCAACAACAACGACGGCACGAGGGCAAATGCACGGATCATGGCGACCCGCGATCGTGATCTTTTGCGTCTTAAGATCACGTGTTAAAGCAGTTTGCTGCTTGGCGATCGAACATGTTGGACGGATCACAGCTCTCATAACAAGCTGCTGACCATTAGAGATCCCAGCCGAAATACCGCCATTATGATTTGTTCTAGCGATTAATTTCTTATTCTTAAAACAAACAACATCGTTGAATTCAGAGCCCAACATATCTTTTGCCGCAAAACCGGCGCCAAATTCGACACCCTTGACGGCACCAATAGACATCACGGACGCGGCCAATTGGGCGTTGAGCTTATCGAAAACTGGCTCGCCTAGGCCAACAGGACAGCCATTCACCACAACTTCAATGATGCCACCCACGGAGTCCCCTTGCTGACGAACACGCTCTATCTTAGTGATCATTTTACGCGCAGCAACAAGATCAGGCGCACGAACCGCGTTCTTCTCGATCACCTTAAGATCGATCTTATCGGCCTTGATACCTGCTATTTCCTTGACATAGCCGACAATAGACATGTTCTCGCGGGCTAATATTTTCTTTGCGATCGCGCCAGCAGCCACCCGCATGGCAGTTTCGCGGCCAGAAGAACGTCCTCCGCCGCGCCAATCACGGATACCATATTTTTGCTGATAAACAAAATCTGCATGTCCAGGGCGAAAAATATCTTTTAAAGCCAAATAATCTTTTGGGTTCGCGTCTTCATTGTAGATCAAAAGTCCAATAGGCGTTCCCGTGGTCTTTCCATTCATAATGCCAGACAGGATCATTACGCGGTCTTTTTCCCGGCGCTGCGTTGTGACAGCGCTCTGCCCTGGCCGGCGACGATCCAATTCTTTCTGAACATCCTGCGCCGTTAAAGGTATATTTGCAAGGACTCCATCGATAACAGCCCCCATGGCGACACCATGGCTTTCGCCAAAGGTTGTGACCTGAAAAATCTTTCCAACGCTATTTCCTGACATTGACCGCTCCTAGATCCAGGGCTTTTCAACCCCTAAACGTGTTTCAAAACCTTTGATGTCCTCTAAAAACTGCTCTGTCCATCCTATCGCATCAAGACCTTTCACCAAACACTCTTTGACGAACGGATCGATGGAAAAATGATACATTTTTCCTTCTGGGGTCAGCACTTTTTGCTCAGGAAGGTCCGCGGTTATCTCAACACGATCCCCTCGCGCAACAAGCTGAAACAATTCATCGACCTCTTGTGGCTGCAAACGAACAAGCAAGATGCCATTACGCAGGCAATTATTATAAAAAATATCAGCAAAGCTCGGGGCAATGATCACTTTAAAACCAAAATCTGCCAAAGCCCAAGGCGCATGTTCACGGCTGGAACCACACCCAAAATTATCACGCGCCAACAAGATCGTCGCTCCCTGATATCGCGATTGATTCAAAACGAAATCTGGATTTGGTCGCGTCTCCGCATCGTCAAGGTATCGCCAATCATGGAACAGATGCTTGCCAAATCCAGTACGCTCAACTTTTTTCAAGAATTGCTTAGGGATGATCGCATCCGTATCGATGTTAGGACGATCGATCGGCAAGGCCAAGCCCGTATGCGTTGAAAATGGTTTCATGATAAAAACTCCCTAATGTCTGCGATATGTCCTTTGAGGGCAGCTGCAGCGGCCATCTCTGGGCTTGCCAAATGAGTCCTGCCGTCTTTCCCTTGTCTTCCTTCAAAATTTCTATTACTTGTTGAAACGCAGCGCTCGCCAGGTGACAAACGATCTTCGTTCATCGCAAGGCACATGGAACAACCTGCTTCCCGCCATTCACATCCAGCATTCTTAAATATACTATCTAAACCTTCTTTCTCTGCCTGCCTTTTGACGCGACCCGACCCTGGAACGATCAACGCCTGTACCCATGAGGCGATCTTTCTGCCTTTTAAAATGGCTGCAGCAACACGCAAATCCTCAATTCGCCCATTCGTGCAAGATCCAATAAAAACTTTATCTATCTTGATCGAGCTCATTGGGATCCCTGGCTTTAAATCCATGTAGGCTAACGCTTTTTTCGCGGAATCTTTCTTGACCTGATCTGAAAAACTTTCAGGATCAGGAACGCATTGTGATACAGCAACAACCTGTTCAGGTGATGTTCCCCATGTTACTTGCGGCTCAATATCCGCAGCATTGATCTCGATCGTCCTATCGAAGCTCGCATCCGGATCGCTTTTCAACGTCCGCCAGTACGCAACCGCTCTCTCCCAATCCTTGCCTTTTGGCGCACGATCTCGACCATTGACATATGCTAATGTTATTTCATCGACCGCGATCATGCCAGCGCGCGCGCCTGCTTCAATGCTCATGTTACAGATCGTCATTCGGCCTTCCATTGACAAACGGCTGATCGCGCTTCCGGCGTATTCGATCACATACCCGGTTGCGCCATCCGTTCCTATCTTGCCAATAATATAAAGGATCACATCTTTGGCGGTCACGCCTTTGCCTAATGAGCCGTCAATTTTAATCAACATTGTCTTGGATCGTGATTGCTGTAAGGTTTGTGTTGCTAGCACGTGTTCAACTTCTGATGTGCCGATACCAAATGCTAAGGCGCCAAAAGCACCGTGAGTTGCTGTGTGGGAATCACCGCAAACAATGACCATCCCCGGTAATGTCACGCCAAGCTCAGGGGCGATGATATGGATCACTCCCTGATCTGGATGTTCAAAACCAAGCAATGTGATCCCAAAATCTTCACAATTCTTCGATAAAACATCCATTTGCTTGCGTGAAATAGCATCAGCGAAGCTCAGGTCTTTAGCGCGCGTTGGAACATTATGATCCATCGTCGCAAAGGTACGCTTGGGATGGCGAACAGGACGGCCGTGCAAACGTAAACCCTCAAAGGCCTGAGGCGAAGTGACCTCATGCATCAAATGTCGATCAACATAAAGTATAGAGGCTCTTGTATTATCCGCGCGAACAACATGCGCATCCCAAACCTTTTCGTACAACGTTCTTCCCATCGTTCATCCTTTTCTGAAAGAAATTACTTTAGCACACGACGGCAGAAAGATTCAAGTCTTTTTACGCCCACCCATTATTTCTGATGGATCTTCAAAAAATGAGCGATCGAACGATCATAGGTTTTTTCAGCTTCAGGCGGGAAAAAGCATGCTGGTAATGCTCCTTTTTGACGATGATAATGTAGGCATTCACAGCAGATCCCATGTTTTTCACATCCAGGATAAGTACAATTACACATTTGCATATTGCGTTGTTTATTGGGACAGTTCATTTTGACATCTCCTTCATCATCTTCAAGAATGCCATAAACGCATCTTTTTCTTTACCAACGACCTCACCTCTATTAAGGACCCTGCGAAGCTCTTCTACAACCTTCAAACAGCTACGCTCACCTTTCGCGAACTCATCAACAACCTCCTGAGGAACATAGCTGGGACCTATCGCCTTCAACAATCGGGACGCATGCCCGTACAGTTGAGCCGCCTCTAGATAAAGTTCGACGCATTGTTCAGCACCTTGACGGGTTGGCGCCACCTCCATGATCTTCTGCGCGTACATAACCACTTGTTGCGCACGCTTAATATTCGCAAAAGCTTGGGCTTGCAAATCATCAACCGACAGATCATTACCAAAGCCTAGCGTAGGAGCTAGAAATAAAATCATCAAAACGATCATGCGCCTGGCTTTCATCTCTTCCCCTTTAACTGATAGACCTCTCGAACAGAATCATTAAAACGATTCTCACGCGTCAAACGTAACGTCTTTCCGTCCGGATCAATATCAAATCCACAATAAATTTTATCCCCAAACTTCGCGATAGGGCAATCGGATTCCTGTACGCCCAATATCATCGCTTCTTTCTGATAATATACGATCCCTTGCATTTCGCAACCACCCTCGAAATACCGAAATCGAGCTTTTTCAAAAATAAAAGTTGCCCTTTTTTCATGGAGCAAAACCCCATTGACGTACACTCCACGACGTTGCCAAATACCAAATGGTGGCTGGGAAGATGCTGGTTGACATCCAGAAAAGCTGATCGCCAACACGATCACAATAACAATACTTAACGCCTTTTTGATCTGTATCTTAAGACTTCTCAAAAAAAGATGCGCGCGATCTTGATCCTCGTCTTCAGCACCTTTTTTACTTGCGCTAGGAGATCCCTGAGCAGCAAGGAATTTGGAAGACAGCATTTTTCCCTGTCGCTTGTGCCAAACGAATGACGGGGCCTCTTTTTTCTTCATGGATCATGCCCTTTTAAGGCGAGCGCGACGAATGGCCAAACTGATCTTGCGACGAACCTGTAATGAGTGTCGCTTCCCGTACATAGGATTATTCTTTCCTGAAGTTTTGCGAGAAATTCTTGCTTTTGCCTCTCTTGTATGGGCCTTACCATAAAATGAATTATTTTTACCCATCTGAGCAGCGCGAATTTTTCGAATGGTAGCCACAGAATGATGCCGTTGCATAACTCCTCCTATCTAAGAAAATGTTGTAAAACGGTTGGTAAGATCCCTCCTCGGCGATAATAATCGATCTCAACACGAGTGTCCAGGCGAACTACAGCGCGGAACACTTTTACCTGCCCACAAGGATCCTTGGCGCGGATCTCGATCTGCTCTTGAGGCTTGATATTGTCATGGAGTCCTTGAATATCAAAGATCTCATTTCCTCCAAGGTCAATCGTTTGACGATTCTCTCCAGACAGAAACTGCAAAGGCAAAACACCCATACCGACTAAGTTGCTGCGATGGATGCGCTCAAAGCTCTCAGCAATGATCGCCTTGACACCAAGCAAGGCCGTGCCTTTGGCTGCCCAATCTCGCGAAGAGCCCGTTCCGTACTCTTTACCAGCGATCACGATCAAAGGGATACGATCTTTCGCATAACGCATAGCGGCTGCGAATATATCCATTGGCTTATTGTTCACAAAACATATTGTCCAAGATCCCTCTGTCTCGGGAACAAGCAAATTCTTAAGTCGAATATTAGCAAAAGTGCCTCGCGTCATCACGCGATCATTTCCTCGACGAGCGCCATAGCTGTTAAAATCCTTTTCAGATACACCTAATGAAAGTAAATACTGTCCTGCGGGACTTTTGACAGCGATATTCCCTGCGGGCGATATGTGATCCGTTGTTATACTGTCTCCGAGAACAGCTAAAACACGAGCGTTTTCGATGTTGCCGATCTTGCCTGATATTCTTTGCGCGTCTTCAAAGAATGGTGGCTCTTGAATATACGTACTCTTTGGATCCCAGGGGAAATATTCCGATTTTTTAGCTTTTATTTTCTTCCACTGCGGAGGTCCAGATAGAACATCCTTATAGGCGCGACGGAACACCTGAGGCCGAACATATCTTTTTATATAGGCTTGTATTTCATGCTCAGAGGGCCAAATATCAGACAAAAAGATATCTTTACCGTTCTTTCCTTGTCCAAGCGGCTTGCAGGTCAGGTCGATCTGCACATTACCAGCCAAGGCGTAGGCGATCACTAAAGGCGGACTTGCCAAATAGTTTGCCTTGACCAATGGGTTGATGCGCCCTTCAAAATTGCGATTGCCGCTCAGGACACTGGCAACAGATAAAGAACACTCCTTGATGATCTTCGATGTTTTTTGGTCAAGCGGACCGCTATTGCCGATACAGGTCATGCATCCGTAACCGGCGACATGAAATCCGAGTTTTTCAAGGTAACGCAAAAGCCCTGATGACCTCAAATAAAGCGTTGCCGCTCGAGATCCAGGGGCAAAACTTGTCTTGACGAAAGATTTGACCTTCAAACCTCGTTTGACTGCGTTACGCGCTAAAAGCCCTGCAGACATAAGCACAAAAGGGTCGGAGGTGTTCGTACAACTTGTAATGGATGCGATCACGACTGATCCATCTCTCAGCTCTTCATTCTTACCGATCAACGCTGGCTGAAAAACTTTTTGAAAAGATTCTGGCACTTGGGGCAGCGATACTTTTTCCTGAGGACGCCGGGGCCCTGCCATGCATGGACGCACATCGCCCAGATCAAGCGACAGAATTTTTGTGTATCGAGGCGCAGGGCTGCTTGCGTCATAGAACATACCTTGCGCGCTATAATACTCCTCTATGAGCTCCACCTGGGCCTTGCTTCGCCCTGTTAAACGATAATAGCTAAGCGTTTGAGCATCTACAGGAAAAAATCCTATTGTCGCGCCATACTCAGGAGCCATGTTAGAGATCATCGCGCGCGTCGGTAAAGGTAAATCCTTCAAGCCATCCCCAAAATATTCAATAAATTTATCGACGACTCCTTCCTTACGCAGTATCTGCACAAGATGTAAGACGAGATCTGTTGGCGTAACGGACCTAGAAAGACGGCCTGTCAGCTTAAAACCAATGACCTGCGGCATCAGCATGTTCAACGGCTCTCCAAGCATCACCGCTTCGGCTTCGATGCCGCCAACACCCCAACCGACAATACCAAGGGCATTGATCATTGTTGTATGGCTATCGGTTCCGATAAGGCTATCAGGATAAACCCAAGAGATCTTATCGCGTTTCTCCTGCAAAACACCCTGCGCTAGATATTCAAGGTTTATCTGGTGGATGATCCCTGTAGATGGAGGAATGACGCGAAAATTCTTGAACGCTTGCTGTCCCCACTTTAAAAAACGATAGCGCTCGTGATTACGCTGAAATTCTTTCGCGAGATTACGCTTGAAAGCTGTCTTATGCCCAGCAAAGTCAGTTTGCACGGAATGGTCAATGATCAGATCGCATTGAACCTGCGGGTTGATCTTGCCTTGGTCACCCCCCATCGCCTTCATTCCATCGCGCATGGCTGCCAGATCAACAACACACGGAACACCCGTAAAATCTTGCAATATGACCCTTCCGGGCTTGAAAGCGATCTCGCGTTTTTCAGTTGCCTGAGCTGACCATTGAGTGATCGTCGCGATATCCTGTTTTGTTATTTTATAACCATCGCAATTACGTAACGCGCTCTCCAGAAGAACTTTGATTGAAAACGGCAATGTCGCAACATTTTCGAAACCAAGTTGTGTTAATCTTTGAAGGCTAACATACGCAAGCTGACGATTCCCCGTACGAAGCGTTGATTGAACAGACTGCAGGTCCACAAAAACTCCTTTCTATAAAAATACTTAAAATTTAGTTGATTTTAACATAGAATAAGACAAAGTTAAAAAGAAATATCCAATAAGAAGGTTGGTTTATGGCGTGTGTAGTGACCAGAGGATGCATAAAATGCAGAAAATGCCTTCGCGTATGCCCTGTAGATGCGTTTCACGAAAGCAAGGAAGCATTCTTTATTGACCCGAAAACTTGTCTTGATTGCGGAGCCTGCATCCTTACATGCCCCGTTCAGGCGATCTATCCGCAGGAGGATCTTCCCAACGCCCTAAAACACTTCAAAGCGCTCAATGCGAAGAATGCCCTGATCCTGCCTCTTGCCGATGAAGATCGATCGAATAAAACCTTTCCAAGATAAAAAACTTATTTAATTTCAATGCCAATCGGACAATGATCTGATCCCATCACGTCTTTAAGGATGAACGCGGACTTAAGAGCAGAAAGCATGTTCGCGCTAATAAAAAAGTAATCGATCCGCCAACCGACGTTCCGTGTGCGCGCTGCGGTAAAATAATCCCACCACGTATAATGACCACCTTCTGGATGGAAATAACGGAACGTGTCAATGTAACCCTTGGTAAGAAATTTTGTAACCCAGGCACGTTCTTCAGGAAGAAAGCCGGTATTACGGATATTCTCCTTGGGGCGCGCAAGATCGATCTCTTGATGCGCGGTATTAACATCTCCACAAATAACTATTTTCTTGCCGCTCTTCTTGTGTTTTTCAACAAGCTTTAAAAATTGGTCATAAAATGACATTTTGTAAGGAACGCGCACGTTACCAGAGCCGCCATTTGGGAAATAGACGTTAAAAAGCATGAAATCTTTAAAATCCAGGACTAGGGTTCTGCCTTCACGATCAAACTCTTTTTTTCCGATCCCATCCACAACGCTGAGCGGCTGTTTTTTTGTATAGACCGCGACCCCGCTATACCCTTTCTTCTCCGCGGCTGACCAGTAACTCTGATAGCCTAAAGGGCTCAAGAGATCTTCGCCCAGCTGACTTGGATGACATTTCGTTTCCTGCAGGCAAAGGATATCCGGATCACTTTTCTTCAGCCAATCCAGAAATCCTTTTTTCGCGATCGCGCGGATACCATTTACGTTCCAACTCAAAATGATCATAATACCTCAGTTCTAAAATGTCCTAGACAAATTGTTTTGCAAAACCTACAACGGTGCTCGAGAATGTTCGCTGCCTTTATATTATAACCGTTACGCTCAATGAGAACTTTGCCGCAATTACAACAAAAAGTCCGCGTGCCTTCCAAGTCAATAACATTGCCCGTATATACATAACGCATCCCAGCTCGCAAAGCGATATCCCTAGCGCGCAAAAGAACGCACTTGGATGTTTCTTTAGCGGTTAAAAGATGGTAGTCAGGATGAAGCGCGCTAAAATGCAATGGCACATGAACGCCTAAATTCTTTACGATCCACCTTGACATCGCTTCGATCTCTTCGTCTGAATCGTTATGTCCAGATATCAAAAGATTTGTTATTTCCATCCAGGTCTTAGTTTTGTCCTTCAAATAAAGGATCATATCCAAGACCGGCGCGAGGCTTGCATGGCAGACTTTTTGATAGAATGATCTTGAGAACGACTTCAGATCGATATTGACCGCATCAATGTGCTGAAAAAACTCCTTACGCGCCTCGGCTTGGATATATCCTGCTGTAACGGCAATGGTTCTTATATCATTCTCATGACAAACTTTGGCTATATCGATGACCTGCTCAGCCGTAACGATCGGTTCATTGTAGGTAAAAGCGACGCTCAAACATTGTTCCTTAGCGGCACAGGCGCAGATCTCCTGGGGTGTCATCGTATATCTTAGTAGGCCTTCATTATCTGGCCTGCTAATGAACCAGTTTTGGCAAAACACACACCCCAGATTACAGCCGATCGTTCCCAGCGATAAAGTCTTGCTGCCTGGAAAAAAATGGTACAATGGCTTTTTTTCAATAGGATCGACCGCAATACTGCTAAATACGCCATTGAATGTTCGCAACGCCCCATTGACGTTGCGGCGAACAAAGCAAAAGCCTCGCTCACCATCTTTCAAGACGCATTGCCTCGGGCACAGAACACATTGAATCCGCCCTTTGCTTCTTGTCCACCAGCGAGCAGGATATGAGGATAAATGACTAATGTCTGTCATGGACGTGAAAAAAGCGGAAAACAAACGCTTTCCGCTTTTTTACTGAAAATATAATACATTTTACCGGCCTACAAACGGACTTTCTCCCATCTCAACAGCGGCATTCTCAGCATTCAAACGATCTGCTGTCGCGGCCTGAACTCTATCAGTTGAAGCGTCCAGCGTACTGTCGAGGTCTTCCATCATATCTGAGGTGTATTTCTCGATTCGAATAGCGATATTCTTGTCTCCTGCCATCTGATATTCGATCTCCACATCATCTCCAGGCTGGATATCCGCGTATCCTGAGACACCAACGAACTGCGTCTGCCCATCAAGATGGTACGCGACTTTTACTTCTTGTCCGGCGTCAAAATCGTACTCTAAGATAACGACCTGATCCGCAGATGATAAATCAACAACGCCAGAAGCAAAATACATTTCTGTTTCTATTGTTGCTTCTTCATCCATGACACCTTGGGCAAATAAACTTGTCGCCAAAAAACAAAAAGAAATAAGCCCTAGAAAGGATAAGTAAATGATACCTTTTTTCATGTTTCACCTCCTCTCATCATTAAAATAAAAAACGTTTTTCGGTATCCTGCGCCAAATACATATTGACTGGGTGACCAAAAAACGTCGATCTTTCCTTCTCTGCGTCTTCCCTGCAGAGAACCATTTCTCCTGATAAATTATCGTTAGAATAACACATCATCTTTGATTGTCAATAAAATTCCCCTGCCACTCTTCTTGAAACCGCTTACCGCACGATCCCCGCAAAACCCATGAATGCCAAGGATAGCAATCCTGCTAAAATAAGAGCGATAGGTACTCCTCTCATGCTATGGGGGATATTCAGAAGCTCAAGTCGTTCACGGATCGTCGCAAAAAGGATCAGCGCGAAAGTGAACCCAAAGCCATTAGCCGCAGCAAAGACCGCGCTTTCGGTCAAGTTAAACTGTTTGCGCACAACCAAGATCGCAACGCCCAGAATGGCGCAATTTGTCGTAATTAAAGGTAGGTACACGCCCAGCGCCTGATAGAGCGCGGGGCTAACCTTCTTTAGAACAATTTCGACCATCTGTACTAACGCGGCAATGACAAGGATGTAAACGATCGTTTGCATGAACTCGATCGCCATTGGCACTAAAATATACTTCTGAATTAAATAAGTAATGATCGTTGCTAGCGTAAGAACAAAAATAACGCCTCCCCCCATTCCCATCGCGGTTGACAATCGACGAGAGACGCCCAGGAACGGACAAATACCCAAGAATTGCGTCAAGACAATATTGTTCACAAAAACAGCAGAAACGATCATTAAAATATACGCCATGATTATTTACCCCCGCTCATCATTTTATTGAGTCGGTTAACAAAGGCGATCGCATAACCAAAGACGAGAAAAGCTCCTGGGGCCAGAACAAAGACCAGTATGCCATCACCCGAAATAAATTTATGCCCAAAAAACGAACCTGCCCCCAAAGCTTCCCGAACAACGCCGAGAACCGCTAAGGCCAATGTAAAGCCAAACCCCATGCCTAATCCATCAACAAAAGAAGCGCTCAGACTATTTTTAGCCGCAAAAGCCTCTGCCCGACCTAAAACGATGCAGTTAACAACGATCAGCGGAATAAAGATCCCAAGCTGCGCGTGGATCGCCTGGAAATATCCCGCCATAACAAGGTCCACGATCGTCACGAAAGACGCGATCACCACGATAAAACACGGGATACGAACCTTATCAGGGATAAGATTCTTTAAAGCGGATATTACAAGATTAGACATCACCAGTACAAATGTCGTTGATAACCCCATGCCAAGTCCATTGGCCAGCGATGTCGTAACCGCCAATGTCGGACAGGTTCCCAAAACCAAAATAAAAACAGGGTTTTCTCTAAGGAATCCTTTTGTAAAATTCTTCCACATGCTCATTTTCGAAACCTCTGCTGATAAATATCGTATGCGCGGGTAACAGCATCGCAAAATGCCCTGGAGCTGATGGTTGCCGCGGTGATCGCGTCAACGCTGCCGCCATCTTTTTTGACCTTTAACATGAAAGTCGCTGGATCTTTTCCAAAAAATTGTTTGGAAAAATCCGACTTCTCGGCCGTGATCTTATCACCTAGCCCTGGTGTTTCATTGGCTTGCAGAACAACGATCTTATCGATCGTCCCCCTGGGCAGAAGCCCGACCATTAATTTGATCTGCCCGTTGAATCCTTTTAGCGTAAACGTCTCCACCGCGATACCAACGATCTTACCCTGCTTTTTTGCAGGATACACTGTCACGCTCCCGCCATCAACGCTGATCGTTGATGATTCGCTCAAAGGTTCGTTATCAAATTCGGGAAGGACCTGTTTGATGGCAGTTATGCGCTTGGCAAGGGCCGCTTTTGCGATCGGCTCCTTGGTCAAAGCACTAGCAACACCCAACGCTGCCGAGGAAACAAGGCAGATCACGAAAAGTGTGCTGACCATGTTAAAAAACGTTGATGGTTTAGCCATGAGATATCATCCCGTATTTTCTTGGCTTGATCAAGCTATCGATCAAGGGAACAAAAGCGTTCATGATAAGGATCGCAAAGGACATGCCTTCCGGATAAGCCCCAAAAACGCGAATGATCACCGTCAGAATACCGATCGCGATCCCAAAGATAACCATCCCGGTCACCGTCATTGGGGATGTGACCATATCCGTTGCCATAAAGATCGCGCCTAAAAAAACACCTCCGGTCAAGATATGAAAAACAGGCGGCATATTCACGCCGGGATTAAAGAACCACAGCACGGCGCTAAAAACAAATACAGAACCAATAACGGCAAGTGGGATCTGAAGACGGATCACCTTGCGATACAGCAAATACAACCCTCCTAACAAAAGCAAGAAAACTGAAACCTCTCCCAGGCATCCTCCCCGATAACCAAAAAATAATTCTTGATAGCTCGGCAATGATGAAAGTAGCTGCTGTGAGGTCGTACCGTTTTTTAGCCCCTCTTGCGCGACCGATAAAGGCGTCGCGGCAGTTACCGCATCAACGAACTTCCAGCGGTTAAGCAACGGGACAGGCCAGCTTGTCATCGCGGCTGGAAACGAGATCAACATAAAAACACGCCCAACCAGTGCCGGATTAAAAGGATTATTACCTAGCCCGCCAAAAGTCATTTTGGCAACAATGATCGCCACAAAACTTCCGACAATGATCATCCAGGAAGGGATATGACTTGGCAAATTGAACGCTAACAGCAATCCAGTGACAGCGGCTGAGCCGTCATCAACCGAAGGCTTAACCTTCAGGATAAATCTTTGCGCCACATACTCAAAGAAAACGCACGCGCCAATACCGATTAATATGACACGTAACGACTGAAAACCAAAAAGATAAACGGACCAGAGCGCTGCCGGCGATAAAGCCAAAAGAACATCCATCATGATCCTGCGCACATTATCAGGGCTTGAGACATGGGGTGACAATGAAACGGTCAGCTTCTGCTCGCTCATCTTGCCGCCTTTTCCTTCCTTTTTTGAGTAATGAAAGTTTTTGCTAGACGGATATAATCCAAAAGAGGCCTTTTGGAAGGACAAACATACGCGCAGGTCCCGCACTCACAACAGTTCATCGCCATCTCACGCTCAGCATCATCAAATCGCTCATTTTCAGATAAATTCATTAATAAATATGGTTCAAGGCCTAGCGGGCAGTGCGCGACACACCGCGCGCAACGGATACAATTCAAGACAGGGTCTCTTCTTGACTTCTCCTGTCCAAAAACAAGAATTCCTGATGTCGTCTTAACAACTGGGATGTCGATCATGTTCAAGGCCTTCCCCATCATGGGCCCGCCGCTAATAATTTTTCCCGTGCCTTCTGGTAATCCGCCTGCCGCCTCGATCAAATATGCCATGGAAGTCCCAATACGAACCCGAAAATTCGACGGTTTCTTAAGATCTTCACCCGCCACGGTCACGACACGCTCGATAAGCGGTTTGTTTTTTTGAACAGATTCATAAACCGCAAACGCGGTCGCGATATTCTGGACAACGCATTTGGCATCAAGAGGCAAACCCCCGACAGGGACCTGTCGGCCCGTTAAGGCTTCAATAAACTGCTTTTCCGCTCCTTGGGGATATCGTGTTTGAAGTGTCACGATCTTAATGCCATCAAAATCACGCGCGATCGCTGTCAAATGCGCGATCGCATCCACCTTATTTGACTCAACACCAATGACCGCCTTGGCAACATTCAGCGCTTTCATCAATATCAAAACTCCGACCAGGATCTCAGGTCCTTTTTCGATCATAAGACGATGATCGCAGGTCAAGTACGGCTCACATTCAGCCCCGTTGATCAAAAGAATATCCGCTTGCTTACCAGCAACAGGTGTTAACTTGACATGGACTGGAAATCCTGCCCCGCCAAGACCCACAAGGCCGTCTTGCTGGACCTTTTTTACGATCTCTTCACGGTTAAGGCGAATATTTCGATCAAGCGCCCTTGAAAGATCAACCCCTTCAACCCATTCTTCGCCTTCTGCGTTAATGGTGATCGCTGGACGCTTATAGCCGCTGACATCCATTACCTCGTCGATACGCGTAACTGTTCCAGAGATCGTCGCATGAATATTGACCGATAAAAATCCTTGCGCTTGAGCAATAACCTGTCCAGCCTTGACCTTGTCTCCGACTTTCACGATCGGCTGCGAGGGTGCGCCAAAATGCTGCAATACAGGAATGGATACGGTTGTCGGTAATGGCAACGATTCGATCGGCCGCTGCGCAGAATGTTTGAGATCCGGCGGATGAACACCTCCGAAAGGAAACGTTTTTATCTTAGATCTTTTTTCCATGCAAGACCTCATGAATCGCTTTTGTTGGACACTGCGCAACGCATTTTTGACATAATGTGCACTTCTGAAAATCGATGTAGGCCAAATTTGTTCCCATCGTGATCGCGCCAAAGGCGCAAGCCTTAAAACACTTGCCGCAACCGATACAAGCCGCGGAGCAATTTTTACGCGCAACGCTCCCTTTTTCTGGATTGCGACAAGAAACAAAAATACGATGCCCATCTTTTCCCTTGACCCTAAGCTCGATCAATTGACGTGGACAGGCTTTCACGCAAGCCCCGCATGCGACACATTTTTCTTCATCCACCAAAGGAAGTTTCGTAACGGGGTCGATCTTTATAGCCCCAAACTTGCAGGATTTAACGCAGTCCCCAAAACCTAGGCAGCCGTACGAGCACCCAGTCTCACCTGTGTAAAGATTATGAACGATCTTGCACCATGTCGTCCCGTCGTAGGCGTTGGTTCGCGGACGATTCTGCACAGAGCCATTGCATCGCACCACAGCGATCAGCGCATCTCGCTCGATGATCTCGATCCCAAGCGCCTGAGCGACCTGACGCATGCAGGCGTTTCCGCCAACAGGACAAAAAAGCTTTTCCAGATCTTTTGCCGCGACACATGCTTGCGCAAAACTACGACACCCGGGGTATCCGCAACCACCGCAATTGACACCCGGAAGTATCGCTTGAACGTCATCAATACGAGGATCTTCTGTGATCTGGAATTTCTTTGCAACACCGTAAAGAATAATGCCGGATAAAACACCGACACCGGAAAGCAAAAGAACCGATAAAAGAATAGAATGTATCATTTCTTAATATAAAAAGAGATCTGTTTTTTTATATGATCTTTTAAAAGAAATAAAATCGTATAATACGTTGCTAGCGCAAGAACGATCACGCCGCCTACGATCAATTCATTGTGCGCCAACAACATTCCAAAGAATAAAATTAAAAAGATCAAAACCGCGGGTATAACATAAGCAAAAAGAACAGCCCGCAACCCTTGAACTTCACTCATAACGATCTCAACATGATCCCCGACACGGAACAGCCGAAAATCTGGCTTGACCTCTATGATCTTTTCAGCCTTATCTGCCGTTGTGCAAGAACCATTGATATGGCAGGCCGCGCACGCGGAAGCTGACTCGATCTTAACTTTGATGCGATCTTCTCTTGCGTCAACCACAATGCCTGGATGCGCGATCGATCCTAGCATAGACCTGCAACCTCTTCCTTAAGAAAACCTGTCATGCAACCTATCATTTGGTCTGATCGCCCTACTTCTTTCTCATGCCTCTTAAAAGAAGATAGGCAGGAATGACGAGAGCCGCGACAACAACAAGGATCAAAATAATAACGATAACCGTTTCGATAAAAATATTCATTACATTAAACCATCTTTCGTGGATCGACTAGAACATCAAATGTTTTCCCGTCGATCAAACCGCTGGCGATCGCCGCTTGTCGCAAGGTCAGGTTCTCTCGATAGGCTTTTTGCGCGATCATGGCAGCCTGATCGTATCCGAGCGATGGCGCAAGAGCTGTAACCAACATCAGGGATCGATCAAGATTTTCTTGTAAGTGAGCCTTGTTCGCTTTGATGCCTACGACACAATGCTTATAAAAACTTCTGCAGGCACCCGACAACAATCGAATAGACTGAAGTAGATTGTGGATCATGACCGGCTTCTGAACATTAAGCTCACAGTTCCCACTCGCGCCCGCGATCGCGATCGTTACGTCATTGCCAATGACCTGGCTACAAACCATTAAAAGCGCTTCGCATTGTGTTGGATTAACCTTTCCCGGCATAATGGAACTGCCTGGCTCGTTCGCTGGCAAAACGATCTCACCGATGCCACAGCGCGGTCCAGACGATAAAAATCGAATATCGTTAGCTATCTTTGACAAGGTCACAGCAAGGCCTCTCAAAGCGCCACTGGCCTCGACCATCGCGTCATGACAAGCTATAGCGGAGAATGGATTTGATGCCCGCGTAAAATGTTGTCCGGTCAAACGAGAGATCTCCTTAATCGCCAACGCGGCAAAACGCGGATGCGCATTGATACCTGTGCCGACAGCCGTCGCTCCAAGAGCGAGCTCTCTTAGACCCGGCAAGCCTGCTTGAATGCGATTGGCCGCGGACGCGACCTGATGCGCATACCCAGAAAACTCTTGGCCAAGCGTAACCGGAGTCGCATCCATAAAATGTGTGCGCCCTATCTTGATCAGATCTTTATATTGACGTGCTTTCGCCTCAAGACCTTTCTGTAGCTGCACAAGACTAGGAAGAAGCTGGTCACAGATAGCGACAACTGCAGCAATATGCATCACCGTCGGAAAGACATCATTGGAAGATTGACCTTGATTGACATCATCATTGGGATGAATGGGCGTTTTACTGCCAAGCTTACCCTTCGCGAGTTGGATCGCGCGATTAGCGATCACTTCATTAACATTCATGTTCGTCTGCGTTCCGCTACCGGTTTGCCAAACAGAAAGAGGAAACTCATCCGCCATATATCCAGCAAAGATCTCATCACACGCGCGAACGATCAAAGATGTTTTTCGGGCCGCAAGAAGACCTAATTTCTTATTCGCAAGGGCGGCGGCTTTTTTGACAACCGCGAACGCCTGAATGAAGCCAGGATCAAATCGTTCCTTACCGATCGCGAAATGATGAAGCGATCGTGCTGTCTGTGCCCCATACAATCGTTTTGCAGGAACTTGGACTTCCCCTAAAACATCTTTTTCAATACGATAGTGCATACGTTACACCCTTAGCAAGAATTCTGTTAAAAGCCTTACCCCTGAACCAGTCGCTCCATAATTAAAATACAGCCTCCCTGCGCTTTCAACGAAAGCCGTTCCTGCAATATCCAAATGCGCCCAAGGTGTTTTGCCAACAAATTGACGCAAAAATTCCGCCGCAGAGATCGTCCCGCCAACACCCCGAGGCAATCCCGTACTTTTCAGATCAGCATATTGTGATTTTAATTGATCTCTAAGTTCCGGATACAGCGGCAAGCGCCACAAGCGATCATCGGTTTCATAGCCGCACTTTAGAAAGATTTCCGCAAGGGTATCATCATTGGTCATCAAACCGCTATAATCATGACCCAATGCCACGGAACACGCGCCGGTCAGCGTAGCAATATCAACGATCTTTGATGGTTTATAATTCTTTCGGATATAGCTGATCGCGTCTGCCAAGACCAATCGCCCCTCCGCATCTGTGTTCCCGATCTCTACGGTCTTCCCATCATAGCTGCGGATCACATCGCCTGGTTTATACGCTCCCGAACCTATCGCGTTTTCCGCGATCGCGGCAACAAAGATCACGTTTTTCTTAACATTAAGAGCGATCGCGTTCTTAAGCGTCCCCAAAACCGCCGCGGCGCCTGACATATCGCAGCGCATTGTCTCCATGCTGCCTGTGGGCTTAAGATTCAATCCTCCAGTGTCATACGTGATCCCCTTGCCGATCAAGGCCACAAACTCTTTCTTTGCCGGCAACCCATGATAGCGGACGATCATCAACTTAGGAGGATACTGGCTGGCTTTATTAACCGCCAAATGAAGATTTAGCCCTTTTTTCTTAAGTTCTTTTTCACCTAAAATTTCAAGGCGAATACGTGGATGACCTTTCACTAAACGACGCAGTTGTGATTCCAGAAAAACCGCGTGCGTCACATCCGCATTATCATTGACCAGATCCCGCGCGAAATTCACACCATCGCAGATCTTGATCGTGTCTGAAAATATCTTTTTTTCTTGAACATGGACCGTAATACGCGACCCACTGTTTTTATCCTCTTTCTGAATATATTTTTTCCAGCGATAAGCTGCGATCTTAACACCCTCGATCAGCCACATGATCTGCAAATCGTCAGCGCATGGAAGAAATATATCTACACGTTTTTCATGCTTAAGATAGCTGGATTCCAGTGCCTGCTTGACCACTCTGCAGAACGCTGTTTTTGTGACATCACTTTTTTTGCCAAGGCCAGCGCACAGGATCAAGGCTTTTCCATCTGAAGACAACGGAAAGATCTCCTGATGCTTCCCGGAAAATCGCTTGGCATCAACCACGCATTTTAAATGCTTTTGATCAGCCGTTGAAAGAAATTTTAAAAGCCCAACCTGGCAAACCTGCTCTTGTGTCAGCAAAGCAAGGCTCACACCCTGGCCCACCATTAAGCGCGGATTAAAACTGATATCGATCATGGGGATGCTAACCTCGTTTTTCCATAGGGATAAAATCGCGCTGCTGGTGACCAACATAGACCTGACGTGGACGGCTAATGCGCAGATCTGCTTCATCACGCATCTCTTTCCAATGCGCGATCCACCCCGCCATACGTGCCATCGCGAACATGACAGGTGCCATATCTACAGGAATGCCGATCGCCCGATAAATGATCCCGCTATAAAAATCAACATTAGGATACAGCTTGCGTTCCACAAAAAAAGAATCCTTCAACGCCGCTTCCTCAAGCTTAAGAGCGATCTCAAGCAAGGGGTCGTGGATGCCAAGTTTGTTAAGCAGCACATCCGTGCGCTGTTTAATGATCTTGGCACGTGGATCATAATTTTTATAAACCCTGTGGCCAAATCCCATCAGCTTTGTATTATTTTTACGATCTTTAACCTGAGTGATAAAATGAGCCACATCACCACCTGACTGCTGTATACTCTGAAGCATCTCTGTAACTCTTTGATTCGCTCCGCCATGCAGTGGACCCCACAAAGCGCAGATCCCAGCCGAAACTGAAGCGTAAAGATTAGCTAAACTGCTGCCCACCATGCGTACGCTTGAGGTGCCACAATTTTGCTCATGATCCGCGTGCAGAACAAAAAGTGTACGCAAAGCGTTAGCGACACAATCCTGCACTTCATAAACACGATTCGGGGACGAAAACATCATGTTAAGAAAATTGGGAATATACTTAAGGTCTGAACGCGGATAAACAAAAGGTTCTCCGATCTTTTTCTTATATGAGAACGCTGCAATCGTGCGCACTTTTGAAATAAGCTCTACTGAAATCCGTCGAAAATCCATACTTGTCAGCTCAACGCGTTCAAGCTCCGGATAATAAGCAGAAAGAGAGCATACCATCGCTGACAGGATACCCATTGGATGCCCTCCCGCGGGATAACCATCGAAAAAGTTCTTCATATCCTCATGGATCATCGAATGCTCTGTAAACTCAGCTGACCACTTGTTGAGCTCTTTTTCGTTAGGCAGTTCACCATAGATCAACAAATACGCGACTTCCACAAAAGATGCGTGCTCAGCTAATTGCTCAATAGGAATACCTCGATAACGCAGGATGCCTTTATCACCGTCAATAAAAGTGATCGCGCTTTGACAGGACCCCACATTCGCGTAGCCAGGGTCAAAAGCAATATACCCCGTCTTTAGGCGCAAGGTGCGCATATCGATCGCCTTTTCCTGCTCGGTGCCGGTCAGAACAGGAAATTCATATTCGTTTCCATTTAAAATGATCTTTGCAATATCACCCATCGCAACTCCTTGTTTCGGTTAATATTGGCCGGCTTTCCACGGATCCGGCTCTAAGCGGATGCTTTATTTTGTAGGCTTGCCAAGCTTCTTTTCGATCTTTTGAAGTAACTTCTGAGGATCGATAGGCTTAATAAGATAGTCGTTGCATCCTTGATAGAAGGCGTCAAGAAAAGGCTTTTTATGCGCTGTGACCATAATGATCGCAACCCCTTCGCCTAACGGAATATCTGCTGCTTCTTCGCTTTGGCGGATCTTGCGCAATAACTCCAACCCATTGATCTCCGGCATTTCGATATCGAGAAGGATCAGGTCATACGGCTTTTCTTTTAACGATGTATTGTACTTGTCGATCGCGTCTTTCGCGTTCGCGACCGCATCACAGCGAGCCACATCACGCAAGATCTCAGCGATCAATTCGCGGTTTTCATAATTATCATCAACGATCAAGATCTTCCACATACATATCTCCTTTTATACATTCTTAAAATGGTCAATAAATTTGTAAGATTCCGCGCGAAACGTATCAAATAGCGGCCCTACCTTCTCCATTGGATCGCTTGCCTTAACCGCGACATGCATCGCATCTGCCGATCGGTAGACATCATTTAGCCGTAGATTTCCAGATGTTCCTTTCACTTCATGCATGATCGCGCGCACCAAAACAATATCATTTTTTGGCAAGGCTTCATCCAGCTGAGCGATCTTCTGCGCCAAGGTCCCTGAAAAACTCTTCAATAATCTCGAAAGGATCTCAGGCCGCACATGCAATTCCTGACTTACAGCATTTAAATCATAAACGAAAGATCCTGGATCTGACATTGATAATCGCTCTCCTTCTATCTTTTAGGTACAATCCCCATGGTCGTTTCAACGATCAAGCGCTTTTGATTCTGAATAAAAAAGGTCGACTCGATCTTCTCCCGCTCATTAAAACAGAACGGCACCCCGACAACAGCTCTATTACGGTAACTTGTAAAATGTGACATCTCAAGCTCAATATAGCCAGCCTTTGAGATCTCCGTCTTAAACGCCCCTGCGATGATATTGCAAAGCGTTCCACAGCAATCCGCCAAGGCATCCAAATCCTCGTCATCCGCTAAAGGATATTTTAACAACTTCAACAATGTCGCCACATAAGTTTGCTCGATATAAACGACGATCGCGCCGATCGCTTTATTTTTCTCCATATCTTTAGCATTCAAATAATAATTGATATAAGAAATAAAAGAGGACTCGTTGTATTTTTCTAATCCATCGGCGCGCATCAACCCGCCATATTCAATGATCAGTCGTTTTTCCATATCGGGATCCTTAGAAAAACGTATTTCATTACGCTCCAAGAACATTCTTTCAACGCTGCGATTAAGCATCTGCCCAAACTGATCGAGGTCTTTATTAACGCTTCCAGCGAAAAACATCGTATCCTTTCAGCTACTTAAGGTAAGGCTTGATCGCGTCCACCAAGACTTCCGGCTCATACGGCTTAACAACATACCCAGCCAAGGCAGGATTAACCTGTTTGGCTTGCCGCTTATTATCATCAGACCCGGATGCCGTGACCATGACGATCGGTATCTTAGCAACAGCAGGAACCTTGACAACGCCCTCCATGAATTCTAACCCTGACATTTCAGGCATCTGCCAGTCCAACAAGATAATACAAACATCCTTATAATTTCGGCCCAAGATCTCGATCGCCTGCTCGCCGCTGCGGGCCTGCAGGAACTCATTTTTGATCCCGGAACCTTTGAGGATCTCGATCAACAATTCCCGCTCAAGGGTTGAATCATCAATAACTAATATCTTTTTAGTGTTTGTGTCGGCCATAGCGTATGATCTTATCCTTAAATTCATTCATGTTAAATGGTTTTGATAGAAAATCGGTAAATCCTATCTCTTGGCACTTTTCCTTGTCTTCTGGGGCGTCCGCAGCGGTCAAGGCAATGATAGGCAAATCTTGGCTGATCTGTGAACGGATGATCTGTGTCGCCGCAAAACCATTCATGACCGGCATTTGCAGGTCCATGAAGCATATATCATACCGTTTTTGCTTGATCTTTTCAATGGCTTCTTGCCCATTCACTGCAAAATCACCTACACATTCGATCGATTCAAAATACGCCTTGATCAACTCAATATTGGTCGCGCTATCATCAACGATCAAAACCTCGATCCCCGCACAACTTGTGGTCTCAGAAGAAGAAACTATTGTCGCGTCCTGCGATGAGCTAGAGCGGTCAAAAGTTTTCTGGATCAAATTAAAAAATTCACTGCGAATGACCGGCCGCAGAAGATAGTCATCAAAACACGCTTTGTATGCCTCATTGGAAACGCCGATCTTGATATCTGAAGTCACAGCGATGATCTTTGCTTGCGCGAACCTTTCATCCTGCTGCAATTTATTTGCCAAAAGATAGGCATCATCTTTAAAGCCGATCGTATCGATGAAAATAATATCAACCGCCTTCCCCTGCTGCGCGTGAGCGGTCAAAACATTGAACGATTCTTCACAGATCAGCGGAAGATCGATCGTTTGCATATGATAAGATTGACACAAGGATTTCAACGCTTGACGCTTGTCTTTATCGATAACCGCAACGCTCTTGCCTGCGGCCAGATCGAAAACTTTTGTCATATCCTGAGTTGTCTCATGGCCAAACGCTTCATCCACAGGAAAGGATACTTGAAAAATAAAATCGCTTCCATCGCCAACAGAAGACTCCACCCATATTTTTCCACCCATCGTCTCAATATAACTTTTGGAGATCGCCAGGCCCAGGCCTGTTCCTCCATACTCACGCGCGATAGTCTTGTCTCCCTGCATAAAGGGCTCAAAAATATATTTTAATTTCGTTTCCGAAATACCGATCCCTGTATCCGAAACCTTAAAGCGAAGATAGGCACGGCTGCGATCCATGGCCGCCGTATTATCAACATGCGGATCAAGGCTGACGGTCAGACCGACTTCCCCTTTTTCCGTAAACTTTACCGCGTTCCCTAAAAGATTGATCAAGATCTGACGAAAACGCGTCGGATCTCCTTTGAGGCCCAAGGTCACTTCGGGATCAATGTTAAAGAACAACAAGATCTGTTTTTGCTCTAATCTCGCGCGGATGATCTGGAACACGCTTTCCACAAGGTCCCGCAGATTAAAGCTGATCGCCTCAAGCTTGAGCTTCCCCCGCTCGATCTTGGCCAGATCCAAAATATTGTTGATGATATCCAATAGCAATTCCGCGCTAGAACTGATCGACCGCAAAAATATCTTCTGTTTTTCCTCTAGATCGCCTTTGACAAGAAGATCGGAAAAACCCATGATCGCGTTGATCAATGTCCGCATCTCATGCGACATGCTGGCCAGCATATCACTTTTTTCAGCAGCCATTTTCTGCGCTTGCTGGCTTAGACGAATAGCTAATTCCCTCTCTCGTATCAATTCCTGCTGACGCTTTAATATCTTGACCCGGCTGTCACTTTCGGAAGAAACCGGAAGGCTCACTAAAGGGATCTTCCCTGATCTTTTGTCATCAATGACCTTGCGGATCCTTCCTGGAATAGCACTCTCGTTGAGCGCCTGGATCTTGAGAACGACAGCGGAAACATCTAAATATTCACGCGACAATTTGCCATGGTTCGCGATCTGCTCATTGAGCAGGTCAAGCAATGCGCGTAAGCTGTCGATCGCCTCCAGCGCCACATCCGCTACCATCTCATCAAACGGCAGCAAACCTTTTCTCAGTGCGTCAAATAACCCTTCAGCATTCTTTGCGAGTTGATAAATATCAGACAGATTCAAGAACGTCGCTAATCCTTTGATCGTATAAAAAACCTTAAAGGCCTTATGAAGTGATTCTTGGTCATTAGGGATCGCCTCTAAGGCTAATACCGCATTCTTCGCCTCGATCAGAAGATCAAGGACCTCAGTCGTAAACTCTGAAAGCATCTCCCCATGCTCTTCAAGGTTTAACTCAGGAACGTGCGGAGTAAATATGTCGTTTTGATTTTCTTGGGTCATATAGTCTATGGTTTTTCACCTTCAAGCGCATATTGTTCCGCGATCTCAGGGCGCTCTGCGTTGACCACTTGCAAAAAGGCCTCAACGACCTTTGGGTCAAAGTGCGTACCGCTACAGCGCTGGATCTCTGTCACTGCCTCTTGCAATGTCCATGCTTTCTTATAAGGACGTCGTGATAATAAGGCGTCAAAAACATCGCAGATCGAAACAATGCGGCCGACCAAAGGGATCTGCTCACCCTTTAATCCTTGAGGATATCCGCTGCCATCCCATTTTTCATGATGAGACAAAGCGATCATTTCAGCCATTTTCATCAATTCCGAGTCACTGCCGGCTAAAAGCTTTGTGCCGATCGTGGTATGCGTTTTCATGATCGTCCATTCTTCTGGCGTCAATTTCGCGGGCTTCAACAAAATACTGTCCGGAATACCAAGCTTGCCAATATCATGCAAAGGGCTGGCGTTCAAAAGAAGATCGCATTGATGGGTGTCCAACCCTAAGGCCACACCGACCTTCATACACAGCCGGCTCATGCGCACGATATGCGCGCCAGTGTCCTCATCACGATATTCAGCCGCTCGGGCAAGACGCTGAATAATATCAAGGCGGGTACGGCTGAGCTCTTCAGTACGCTCGCTAACTTTCTCCTCTAGGAACTTATTTTGATCACGGACCTGCTTGTGCAACAAACGAGCTTCAATAATGTTGTGGATCCTGACCAAAACTTCGATCCCCTCATACGGCTTTGTCAAAAAATCTGTGGCTCCGGCTTCAAGCGCCTGCAACTCTTGACCGCGGCCTGGAGCAACAGCTAAAAGCGATAAACGCTCGTCTTTAGAGATCTCTTTTAATTGCGCGATAACCGTAAAGCCATCGATCTTGGGCATATCCAGATCAAGAATGACAAGGTCTGGTTGATACTCACGGTAAAGCTCGATCGCCTCTTGAGCATTAACAGTACTTTTCACGTTCGTATAGCCAAATTTACGTAAAATGTCCTCAAGCAAGCCGATATGAAGCTTTTTGTTATCAATAATTAAGATTTTCGCGTCTAGGATTCTTTCCTGAAGCATATCTTCTCCATAATAATACTATTAGTATTTTAATGGCTTTTAGACAAGAATCAAACTAAAAATCAATTTACTCACAAGCCTTTTTCTTTAAGGCCTTTAGGGTTTTGTGATCCGTAAGGTCATTTTGGATAGGGGTGACCGTGATAAAACGTTTTGCCAGAGCATATGTATCGATATCAAGACTTTTCTCCAATGACCGGTTCTCGCAAGACAACCAAAACTGCTTGGCTGAAGTTTTTCGATCGCGAATGAATCGCGTTCTAAAAGGCACAACGCTCTGGCTGACAAACCGGATACCTCGGATCTTCTCTTCCTTGGCATGCGGAATATTAACATTAAGAAATGTTCCTCGTGCAAGTTTTTTCTTAAAGATGTCGCGAATGAATCTTGCTGCAAACCGAGTGGGATAATCAAAATCTGGATGAACAAATGTATCCAAAGAAAATGCGACCGCGCAAACCCCATAAAGTGATGCCTCACGTGCTGCCGCGACCGTCCCTGAGTAAAAAACACTACATCCGTCATTGGCCCCAAGGTTGATTCCAGAGACAACAATATCCGGCTTGCGCTTGCAAACTTCTTTAAGCGCGAATTTCACGCAATCAGCCGGCGTCCCGGTAAGCCCAAAACCTTCTACTCCCTGGCGCGTTCTCATCCATTTAACGCCGATCGGCTTGCCGAGGGTAATGCCGTGGCCGACAGAGCTACGCTGCGAATCCGGCGCGACAACGGTCACCTGCCCTATCTGAATAAGTTCTTTAAAAAGAGCGGATAATCCAGGCGCCTGGATCCCGTCATCATTCGTTAATAAGATCCTCATGAAATCCTTTCTTTGAGCATATCAATGATCTTGACCGTTCCGGATGCCACAGGATATTTGCTGATGTCCTCAAGAGAAACCCAGCGATGTGCTTGATCGATCCTAGGACCCGCAGAAACAGTACAAATGAACGGATATAGACGAACACAGAATTTTGTATAAAAATGCTTAACGCTTGGCAATGGTCTTGCTTCAAGAAGCTTTACGCCGATCTCCTCAAAGATCTCACGCTCAAGCGCCTTTAAAAGACTTTCGTTCTTTTCCTTCTTTCCTCCTGGAAACTCCCAGAAATTCGCCAAAAGCCCTTTTGCAGACCGCTTTTGGATAAAAACCTTTTCGCCGTTCATAAGGATCGCCACCACGACATCCTTGCGCACCAACACTTTTTTTGTTCGCTCAGGGATGATCTCCTGAATGCCCTGCGCGTATGCCTGGCAATAAGATCGCAAAGGACACTGCAGGCACAAGACCTCCTGCGGACGGCAGATCAGCGCACCTAATTCCATCAACCCCTGATTAAACGCGCTCATATCTTTTTTAGGCAAAATAGGGATTAAAAGCTTCTCTATTTTTATATCCTGCTTCGCGGTTGCAGCGCCCCGCATGGCCGCAAGGCGCATCATCACCCGACGGACATTCGCGTCCACGATCGGTTCGCGCTGGCCAAAAGCGATACTTAAGACAGCGCCTGTCGTGTAAGGCCCAAATCCTGGCAATTGACGCAAGATCTCTTTTTGACACGGGATACGGCCCTGAAAACGCTGGATCATTATTTTTGCCGCCTTGTGCGCATTGCGCGCCCGGCTGTAATAACCCAGGCCCTGCCACTCCTTAAGGACAGCTGAAGCTCTTGCGCTGCTTAAACTTTTTATATTAGGAAATCGCCTGATCCAGCGTTCATAATATG
>JAKQPK010000073.1 GCA_029564765.1 Candidatus Omnitrophota bacterium | reverse complement strand
CGCGCGTTGCTTGGGCTGCGCGGGAGCTGTGCCTGGGGATATGATCCAGATTGCTTATGGATATGGGCTTTTTACCGGAGGGTTGGGGCTTCACTATGGCGCGTTGGCCATGGGGCTAACGGTCATTCCATGTTCTTCGGGGCAAACTAAGCGACAGCTGAAGCTGATGAATGATTTTAAGCCTCGCATTCTAGCTTGCACACCGTCTTATGCGTTGTTCATGATCGATGACGCTAGGGAGATGAAGATCGATCCGCGGCAGAGCAGTTGGGAGATAGGGATCTTTGGGGCGGAGCCGTGGTCAGAGGCGATGCGCAAGGAGATCCAAGAGCTGTGGAATATGCGCGCGACGGACATCTATGGTTTGTCTGAGATCATCGGGCCCGGCGTTGCTAATGAATGTGAGCATCAATGCGGCTTACATATCGCGGCAGATGTTTTTTATCCAGAGATCATTGATCCCAAGACCGGTGAACAGCTTCCCGCAGGATCAGTCGGAGAGCTTGTATTGACGCCGATCACGAAGATCGGCATGCCACTGATCCGTTATCGCACACGGGATATTGTTTCTCTAAGCTATGAAAAATGCCGTTGCGGCCGCACGTCACCGCGTGTCAGCAAGATCAGCGGGCGCACGGATGATATGATCATTATCCGCGGTATTAATGTTTTTCCTTCGCAGATCGAAGAAGTGTTGCTGAATATTGAGGGGACAGAGCCGCACTATCAGATCATCGTTACACGTGAACATGGCGGGTTGGATGAGATGGAGGTTTTGGTAGAGTTGAAAGAATCTTTCTTCTCTGATGAAGTGAAACAATTGCAGCACATCGAAACGAAGATCAAGCGTGAGATCGAAACCGTTTTAGGCATCGGCGCTAAGGTGCGTCTTGTGGAGCCAAAAACATTGACACGTTTTGAAGGCAAGGCCAAGCGTGTGCTAGACAAGCGCACGCTTTAAAGGAGGATGTCATGAAGATTACCCAGATCTCTGTTTTCTTAGAAAATAAAAAAGGAAGATTGTTGGATGCCACCGTCGCCCTTGGCAAGGCCAGTATCAATATCAAGGCCTTGACCATCGCGGAAAACGAGGATTTTGGTGTTTTGCGCCTGATCGTTAACGATCCCGAAGGAGCCTTGCAGGCCTTAAAGGCAAACGGTTTTGTCGCTTCATTGACCGAGATCGTTGCTGTCGAGGTTGAAGACAGCCCTGGAGGGTTGGCCAAGGTCCTTTCCGTGCTTAACGATCATGACCTGAACGTTGAATACATGTATGCCTTTGTCGAGAAGACTGAGAATAAAGCTATTTTAGTTTTTCGTTTCGACGATATTGATAAGGCGATCACCGCTTTGACCAACGCCAACATCCGTGTTGTTGGCAAGAAAGATATCCAAGGACTTTAAGAGATGGCAACATTATTTCGCGATAAGGCTGTCGAAAGCATCGAGCGCGGTGCTTTAGAGAAGTATCAGTTGACCTACCTTAGAAAGAGCGTTGAGTCGGCCTTGAAGACGCCCTTTTATCAAAAGAGATTAAAAAAAGCAGGGATTTCTTGCGCGGATAAGATCAAAAGCCTGGAGGATCTTGATCGCATACCTTTTACGGTCAAGGATGATCTGCGTGAGTCATATCCTCGTGGACTGCTCGCCGTGGATATCAAGGATGTGGTCCGTATCCATACTTCCAGCGGGACCACAGGCATTCCAACGGTCATTTATCATACACAACATGACCTTGATTGTTGGACAGAACTTGTGACCCGTTCTATTTACGCGTGCGGCGTGCGTGATGAAGATGTTTTCCAGAACATGATGACCTATGGGATGTTTACCGGCGGTTTAGGCCTGCATTACGGGGCGGAACGCCTGGGATCGCTGGTCATTCCATCGAGCTCCGGCAACACGCAACGGCAATTGCAGTTGATGAAGGATTTTCAGACTACAGTTGTGCACGCTACGCCCAGCTATATGTTCCACCTTGCTACAAAGATAGGCGAATTTGGATTTACATTAAAAGATCTATTTTTAAAGAAAGCTTTTTTGGGCGCTGAACCTTATTCGGAAAATACGCGTCGCAAGATCGAGGATTTTTTTAAGATCGATGTCTATAATTCTTACGGGTTAAGTGAAATGAACGGTCCCGGAGTGGCGTTTGAGTGCGTTGAAAAGAACAATATGCATTTATGGGAAGACGCCTATATCATGGAGATCATTCATCCTCAGACCGGAAAAAGGGTCCCGGATGGAGAAGAAGGAGAGCTTGTTTTGACAACGTTATGCCGTCAGGCGACACCACTTTTGCGTTATCGCACGCGCGATCTGACGATGATCATGCCTGATCCGTGTCCTTGTGGACGTACGCACCGACGGATCTTCCGCATCACAGGACGCACGGATGATATGATGATCATCAATGGCGTGAATGTGTTCCCGTCGCAGATCGAACAGGTGATCATGCGCGTTCCGGAGGTGGGGAATAATTATCAGATCTGCTTGACGCGTGAGGGCGCCTTGGATCGGCTGACCGTGAAGGTTGAGATCTATTCCAAGTTGTTCGCTGGCGATCTATCTGAGCTGGAAAAATTAAAGGCAAAGATCCGTGACATGCTCAAGGCATCTATTATCATCAATCCTGTTGTTGAATTGCATGAACCTGGAAGCCTGCCATCTTTTGAATTAAAGTCTAAGCGTGTCGTGGATTTGCGAGAGAAATTATAACTTTTGGGAGGATCTATGGCAAAACAGATCAACGTTTTTGTGGATAATCGTATCGGGCGTATCCAGTCGATCACAGAAGCCCTGTTCCGAGAGAACATCAATATTCGTGCCATGGCCATTCAAGATCGCGGTGAATTCGGCCTAGTGAAGTTGATCGTTGACAGTCCAGAGCGTGCCGTTGAGGCTTTGCAGAAAAATAACTTTGCCTGCAAACAAAAAGATGTGCTCGCGGTGGTGATTGAGGATAAGCCAGGCGGATTATACCAGCTGTTAAAGAGCTTTCCGGAGGATAATGTGAATATCCTCGACGCGTATGGATTTGCCGCGGAAACGATCAAGGGTTCTGTTTTCTTTATTGAGGTCAAGGATGCCGGTCAGGTTTCAAGCTTTTTGCAAGGCAAGGGATATAAGATCTTAACGGACCAAGAGGTCATGGAACTTTAAGAGGTGATGGGATGGTCAACAATATCGCTTCGTATGATCAGTTCGCGAAACATTTAGGCGCGCAAGTCGTTGAGCTCAAAGAGCATTATGCCAAGGCGAGCCTTAAGATCCAGAAATATTTTCTTAATGGTGTCAACACAGCTCATGGAGGGATCCTTTTTTCTTTAGCGGATTACGCTTTTGCTCTCGCGGCAAATACAAGCGGAGAAACGGGTGTGGCCATTCAGGCCGATATTCAGTTCACGAAGCCGGCAGTCGAAGGAGACGAGATCTTCGCGGAAATAAAGATCATTACGCGCAGCCAGCGGTTAGGAACGTTCGCCGGAACGATAACGAATCAAAAGCAGGAAATTTTAGCGCATTTTAGCGCCATCGCGTTCTTTAAGAGCCCGATACGCAGTAAAGGATAAAATGTCAAAGCTTGACGACCCTCAATTGCATCATCAGATCAAGGCGCTGGGAGTCGCGATGTTCATCCCGGTTTCATTGGCTGTTGGGCCTTTGACTGGATTCTTTGCCGGTCGGTTCTTAATGCAAAAATATGCTTTGCCGGTTTATGTGCTGTTTATATGTATTGCGGTAGGTTTTTTGGCGAGCGTGTCCGAAACGATCCGCGTGATCAAATTTTTGTTCAAGGAGTAAGCATCATGGCACCCCAAGATCCGCAGGAGATGGAGCTATCCAATATCCTGACGACGCTCAAAGAGCTTTTTCCAGAAAATGGGATCTTTGCGTTCTTAAGTCAGTGGCAAAGTGTGGTATACGCGCTGATCGCGATCGGTTTTTTGTGGATCTTTGCCCGTCTATCCACCAAGAAGATGTCGCTTGTTCCTGGGCGCTTGCAGTCATTTGCCGAGATCATCGCGCAAGGTGTGCGCAGTCTGGTCTTAGGCGTGCTAGGCCCTCAGGGAGAAAGATATGTTCCGTTCCTTGGGACGCTTTTTATTTATATCTTGACCATTAGTCTTATGGGGCTTATTCCTTTCTTAAAGTCACCCGCGTCCAGCTGGTCCACGACATTGGCCTTAGCTTTGTGTGTTTTTGGTTATGTGCAGTATACGGCTGTCCGCCATTTGGGTTTTTGGGGATACATGGACCATCTGGCCGGTAAGCCTCGAGGTGCCTTAGCTTTTTCTATTGTTCTTCCTGTTTTTATGTTCACACTTCATTTTATCTCTGAATTCTTAAAACCGATCAGTTTATCGTTGCGTTTACGCAGTAATATTTGGGGGGATGATCTTTTGTTGGCTGTTCTGACCCATTTTGGCTTGCAAGGGTTTCCTCTTTTGTTCCTCAATACAGTATCAGCTTTGTTAATGGCGTTCATTCAGGCTATTGTTTTTTTCTTGTTGAGCACGATCTATTTTGCGTCAGTTCTCACGGAAGAGTAAAAATCAATAATGTGAGTTTTAACAATAAGGAGGGAGTATGGATGTACATGCAGCATTAGCTTTGGGTTTGCCCGCGGGTTTGGGCTTAGCGGCTTTAGGCTCTAGCCTGGCTTTGGGCCGGACAGTCGCCGCGGCCATGGACGCTACAGGCCGTCAGCCGGAGGCTTCAACAAAGATCCTGATCAACATGACGATCGGTTGTGCTTTTATCGAGGCGATCACGATCTACGTTTTGGTTTTCGCCTTTGTCATGTCGGGGAAAGTATAATCCATGGAATTATTGAAGCTGCTTAGCGCCAGCGAAGTTTTTGCTCAGATCTTGTGTTTTTTTGTTGTTTTGGTCCTTTTGAAGAAATTCTTCTGGGTTCGAGTCCTTCATGTCCTAGACGACCGTAAGGCGCATATTGAGCAAGAGCTGCAAAGAGCGGAAGATGTAAAGGCGCAAACCCAGCAACTTAAGCGTGATTATGAAGAAAAGATCTCTTTGATCCAGCAGGAGGCAAAAAAGATCCTAGATGAGACCAAGAAAGAAGCCTGCAAGACTGCTGAGGAGATCCAGAAAAAAGCTTACGCGGATGCGGAGACCATTGTCTTAAATACAAAGGTCAGCATGCAGCAGGACTTGACAAAGGTCAGGCAGGCTTTAAAAGATGAGCTGATCTCTATTACGCTTAAGGCGGCAGAAAATATTATCGAGGAAAAACTTTCTGAAGAGCAAGACGCAAAGATCGTTGAAGAATTTTTAAGCGAATTGGACAAAACCGCATGATCAAGGACCGCGCGATCGTTGCCCGTTACGGGGAAGCATTCGTTAAATATGCGCGCTCTGCTTTGGGTACGGAGCAGATCGTTGAAGACCTAAAGAAGTTACGGAAAATACTCCGCGACCATCAAGATCTGAAACTTTTCTTTGAAAATCCAGGTATTTCCCTTGTTGATAAGGGCAGGGTTGCTGATGCCGTTTTTAAAGAAGACTTGGCCGTTGAGGTGGTGCAATTTCTCAAGTTGGTGATCAGCCATAAGCGTATTACGCACTTAGAGGATATTGTCGAATACGTAAGACTAAAGTATTCTCATTTTGGCGAGCAGGAAGTCTTGATCAAAACATCCTATTTATTGGACCTGGACCTGATCCGCAAGATCGAGCAGGCCTTAGAAAAGAAATTGAATCAAAAATGTAAATTTTATATTGAGCTGGACAGCCGTATCTTGGGCGGGATCCAGGTTGTTGTCGGCAATCGTGTCTTGGACGGTTCAGTGCGTGGACGGCTCAACGATCTAAAGAAAAAATTACAAGCGATACGGGTGAATTGATATGAAATTACGACCAGAAGAAGTCACAGAGATCATCAAAAAAGAACTTGATCGTTATAAAATTTCTTCCAAAGAGGAATCTATTGGAACGGTTATCCAAGTTGGCGACACCATCGCGCGTATTTATGGCCTTGATGATGTCATGATGGGGGAGATCGTTCAGTTTTCTGACCATGTCATGGGTATGGTCATGAATTTGGAGGAAGACAGTGTCGGCGTTGTTGTCTTTGGCGTCGATAATCCTGACCGCTTGATCAAAGAAGGTGATGTCGTTAAACGCACCGGCAAGATCGTTCAGGTTCCTGTCGGAGACGCGTTGGTCGGTCGCGTGGTCAGCGCTTTGGGGACGCCGATCGACGGCAAAGGGCCTATCCTTTCAGAAAAATTCCGCCTGATCGAGGCAGGATCCCCGAATGTTGTTGAGCGTCAGCCTGTCGCCCAACCGCTTGAAACAGGGATCAAGGCCATTGATGCTATGACGCCGATCGGCCGAGGCCAACGCGAATTGATCATTGGCGATCGTCAGACAGGCAAGACCGCTATCGCTTTAGATATGATCATTAACCAGAAAGGCAAAGATGTTTATTGCATCTATTGCGCGATCGGACAAAAACTTTCTAGCATCGTTGGATTGACCGAGGTATTGCGTAAGTACGGCGCGATGGAATACACCACCGTTGTCAGCGCTTCCAGCCGGTCTTCCGCGTCTTTGCAGTATTTAGCTCCTTACGCGGCAACAGCTATGGCGGAGGAATTGATGTACGCGGGTAAGCATGTGCTGGTGGTTTATGATGATCTTTCAAAGCATGCGCAAGCGTATCGTCAATTATCATTATTGCTGCGCAGACCGCCGGGACGCGAGGCATATCCAGGAGATGTTTTTTATCTGCATTCACGTCTGCTGGAGCGGGCCGCGAAATTAAACGACACCTTGGGTGGTGGCTCCATGACCGCGATCCCGATCGTTGAAACCCAGGCTGGTGATATCACAAGCTATATCCCAACGAATGTTATTTCCATTACCGATGGCCAGATCTATCTTGAGAATGATCTGTTCAACGCGGGTGTTCGTCCGGCGATCAATGTCGGGCTCTCTGTTTCCCGCGTTGGCGGTAAAGCTCAGACACGGGCGATGCATCAGGTCGCATCCAAATTACGCCTAGAACTGGCGCAATATCGTGAGCTTGTGACCTTCACTCAGTTCGGGACCGAGCTCGACAAGACAACTCAAGACCAGCTGACGCGTGGCGAGCGCATGGTCGAAGTCCTTAAGCAATTGCAATATCAGCCGTTGCCGGTTTCAAAACAGACAATGATCATATTCGCAGGCAGCAATGGTTTTTTAGACGACCTGAAAACTTCCTCTGTTAAAAGATTTGAGCGTGAACTTTATTGTTATGTTGAGAAAAATCATGGCCAGATCCAGAAGGAGATCGAAGAGCGGAAAGAACTTACTCAGGAGTTGACCGATCGCCTTTATCATGTGATCGCAGAATTTAAAGCGTCTTTTAAAGAAAACCCGTGATCTATGCCTCAATCGCTTAAGCAGATCAAGAACAGGATCCGAGGCGTTGGCAACACGATGAAGGTCACCAACGCCATGCAGATGATCTCAGCTACCAAGCTGAGCCGTGTCGATAAACAATTGTTCCAGCTCAGGTCTTATTACGGCGGCCTTGAGCGGCTAATGTTCAATCTGACCAGCTGCCGGGAGAATATTCAGCATCCATGTTTTCAGGAGCCTTTGACAAAAGAGAATTTTGTCCTGTGCGTCATTACTTCTGACAGTGGACTGTGCGGGCTCTACAACCAGAATGTTTTGCGTGAAGCGGAAAAATTCATTGCCAGATGCGGCGCTCAGAAAGTTAGTTTGATCGTTATCGGCCGTCGAGCCTCAAAATATTTCAAGAACAAAGGAATCAAGATCCTGAATACCTATGCCGGATTACATGGCGGCTATGGGCATTTGATCGCTGACCAGATCACCGGGATCCTTGTGAAGCTTTTTTTAGCCAAGAAAGCCGATGAAGTTCATGTAGCCTATACTTATTTTCGAAAGGGTATCTTGCAGAACGCTGTTGTGGAAAAATTCCTTAATCTTCGCAGTGAGCAGCACGCTAAGATCAATTATATCTTCGAAGATGGCCTGGACAATATCGTTGATCAGGTTGTCTTGCGTTTTTTGCTGACGCGCATGCGGTTCATTTTTTTGCAGGCGTTCACCTCGGAGCATGCTTCACGCAGCATCGCCATGAAAGCGGCCACAGATAATGCTAAACAGCTGTTAAGCAGGCTTGTTGTTGTTCACAATAAGATCCGTCAATCCAACATTACCCAGGAGATGCTGGAGATCATCTCCTCATCACAAGCATTGAAAGGATAAGTTCTATGTCGATCGGAGAGATCATACAGGTAATCGGGCCAAGCGTGGATGTTGTTTTTCCTGAGAACGAAGTGCCGCAACTTCTCAATGCCTTAAAGGTCGAGGATCCTCAACGCCATATTCGCCTTACTTTAGAAGTAGCGCAGGATATTGGCAATAATACCGTGCGCTGCGTCGCGCTGGGCCCGACGGATGGCCTTTCGCGGGGCATGAAAGTGCAGGATACCAAGGCGCCTATCATGGTTCCGGTAGGACAGCAGACGCTCGGACGCATTTTTAATCTCTTGGGTGAGCCGATCGACGGCCAGGGTCCGATGGCGCAGGCGGATATGCACGATTCTATCCATAAACCGTCACCAAATTTTGAAGAACAGCTTTCCATTTCTTCTATCCTTGAAACAGGCTTAAAGGTCATTGATCTATTGGCACCCATTCCTAAAGGAGGCAAGATCGGGCTTTTTGGCGGGGCTGGCGTTGGTAAAACAGTGATCGTCATGGAGTTGATCCGGACGATCGCCAAAGAGCACGGCGGCGTTTCGGTCTTTGCCGGCATCGGAGAACGCACTCGCGAGGGCAATGAACTTTGGTTGGAACTTAATCAATCGGGGGTCGCTAAAAGCAGTGTTTTGGTGTTCGGCCAAATGAATGAACCGCCTGGCGCGCGTCTTCGCATCGGGCTTTCTGCGCTTACGATGGCAGAGTATTTTCGTGACCAAGAACGTAAAGACGTCTTGTTGTTCATTGATAATGTTTTTCGCTATATTCAAGCTGGTTCGGAAGTGTCCACCTTGTTAGGACGTATGCCTTCCGCTGTCGGGTATCAACCTAATCTTGCTACAGAAGTTGCTCAGCTTGAGGAACGAATTGCCTCTACGAGACGAGGATCTATCACCTCCATTCAGGCTGTTTATGTTCCGGCGGATGATCTGACCGATCCAGCGCCAGCAGCGATCTTTTCGCATTTGGATGGCAAGATCGTTCTTTCACGTCAAATCTCTGAGCTTGGGATCTATCCGGCGGTGGATCCTCTGGATTCGACGTCACGTATCGTGGACCCTAATTTTATTGGAGAGGAACACTATGAGGCGGCGTTAAGTGTTCAGCGTGTTCTGCAGCGCTACAAAGATTTAAAGGACATCATTTCGATCTTGGGAGTGGATGAGCTTTCTGATGAGGATAAACTGATCGTCTCGCGTGCCCGCAAGCTCCAGCGTTTTTTCTCGCAGCCGTTCTTTGTCGCGGAAACATTTAGCGGCATCCCAGGCAGATACGTAAAATTGCAAGACACGATCAAAGGTGTCCAGATGATCATCAAAGGCGACATGGATAAAGTCCCTGAACAGGCATTTTTTATGGCAGGGACCGTTGATGACGTTCTTGAGAAGAACGAACAAATGAAAGCACGCGATGCCAAGAACGTTTAGGCTTAGTATTTGTACCCCAGAAGAATCTTTGTTCGATGCGGATGTGGTCTCGTTGATCGCGCCCGGCGCGACAGGGTTCATGGGGATCTTGGTCGATCACGCGCCGCTTATTTCGGCGACGATCCCCGGGCCTATCACGATCAAGGACAGCAGTTTAGCAACAAAAATAATCCAGGCATCCTCCAAAGGTTTTTTGGAAGCCTACGACAATCAAGTGAATATTTTATTAAATTCGCTACAAGAATAACAAAGAGGCAAACAGAGCAAAGGAGGGGTTATGTATTGGATGATCGGGTTTATTGCTATGGCTGTCGTTGTTTTCTTTTCTGGTATCCGCATTGTTCGTCCGACGCATCGCGGGTTGATCGAACGTTTAGGTAAATACGCTCGCTTTGCTAATCCAGGATTCCATTGGATCATCCCTATTATCGAAGAGATGTATTTTGTCAATGTTACTGAACAAATGGTGAACGCCGAACCCCAAGAGATCATTACCAATGATAATCTTAACGCCCGCGTTGATGCGCAAGTCTATTTTAAGGTAAAAGATGATGAAACAAGCGTTAAGAATTCTCAGTATCATGTCAACAATTATCAATGGCAGATCGTTAATCTCGCGCGGACGACCTTAAGAAATATTATCGGAACGCTGACTTTAAAGTCCGCTAATAGCGAGCGCGGAAAGATCAACTCAGAGTTGCACGCGACCTTGCGGGAAGAGACCAACAGCTGGGGCATAGAGATCGTGCGTACAGAGCTTAAAGAGATCGACCCTCCTAAAGACGTCCAAGAAACAATGAACAAGGTCGTCAAGGCAGAGAATGAAAAGATCGCGGCGATCGATTTTGCGACAGCGCGAGAAACAGCCGCTGATGGCGAGAAGCGCGCGCAGATCAAGCAGGCTGAAGGTATTCGTCAAGCAAGGATCTTGCAGGCCCAAGGCGAGGCAGAGGCCATTCGTCTTGTGAACGAGGCCGCGGATAAATATTTTGTCGGCAATGCCCAGCTCTTACGTAAATTACAAGCAGTTGAATCGGCGTTGGAAGATAACGCTAAGATCGTTGTTCCGACGAACACAGAACTTGTGAACGTGATCGGGGAGTTGGCGGGTATAGTTCCTTTATCGAAAAAGAGCGAGAAGGCCCAGTAATTATAAGGAGGCGTATATGTTCGGTATTGATGACCCTCAAGTTTGGCTGGCATATGTTTTATGCATTGTAAGCGCTTTATGCGCTGTTTGTTATGGAGTTGTGAATTGGAATAAGGGAGATGAGCCTATTCACAGCGAAGATAAAAAATGGGTTGAGGAAGAAAAGCAAGCTGAAGAAGATATATAAAAAAAGGAGATCGCTTCATGGAAAATATTTTTCTCTTGACCATTGTCGTTGTGATCTATCTTTTGGCGATCAGCTTTTTGGGTTATCATGGCTATCGCCAAACAAAGAACGCCTTAGACTATCTTGTGGCTGGACGAAGCATCCATCCTTTTGTCATGGCATTGTCCTATGGCGCAACCTTTATCAGCACTTCCGCGATCGTTGGTTTTGGCGGTGTCGCGGCCATGATGGGAATGGGTGTCCTGTGGCTGACATTCCTTAATATATTTGTAGGGATCATTATCGCGTTCATTGTTTTTGGTAAAAGGACACGCAAGATGGGACATAGTCTTGACGCGCATACTTTTCCTGAGTTGATCGGAAAACGTTTTAATTCCTGCTTTATCCAGGGATTTGCGGGGATCGTTATTTTTCTTTTTATGCCTTTGTACGCGGCCGCGGTGTCGATCGGCGCAGCCCGCTTTATTGAGGCCACATTTCCCAGCTATATTGATTTTAATGTCGCCCTTTTGATCTATACATTGATCATCTGCGGATACGTTCTGGCTGGCGGGCTTAAAGGGGTCATGTATACAGACGCGTTGCAGGGGTCGATCATGTTCGTGGGCATGGTCGTACTTTTAGTTTTTACATATGTCAAGCTTGGAGGTATCGTGCCGGCGCATCATGCTTTGGCTCAGATGGCAAGCCAGGTCCCTGAAGCGTTATCAGCCAAGGGGCATTTAGGTTGGACGCATATGCCGGTTCTTGGGTCAGGTCTTTGGTGGACGCTTGTGTCAACGATCGTGATGGGAGTCGGTATCGGCGTTTTGACGCAACCGCAGCTTTCGGTCCGTTTCATGACCGTAAAAAGCAATAAGGAATTGAACCGCGCTGTTGCTGTTGGAGGTGTTTTTATTCTGGCGATGACCGGGATCGCATTCGTTGTCGGCGCGTTATCGAACGTATACTTTTTTAATAATCCGGCGTTCGGGAAGATCTCGCTACAGGTCGCTGGCGGAAATGTGGACAAGATCATCCCTATGTATATTAATAGCGCTATGCCGGTATGGTTCGTTTATCTTTTTATGGTGACACTTTTGTCCGCTGCCATGTCCACATCCAGTTCGCAGATGCATGCGATCGGCACAGGGATTGGCCGGGATTTCTTTGAAAAGGCGATCTTAAAAAGTAAACACTCCCAGCATACGATCCTGATCACGCGCTTAGGCATCCTTTTAGGGGTTGTGATCACGACGATCTTAAGCTTTAAGCTTCCTATGAATATTATCGCTGTTGCAACAGCGATCTTTTTTGGCTTGTGCGCCAACACGTTCTTGCCGATGTACATTGGGGCGTTGTTCTGGAAAGGAATGACAAGGGCCGGCGCTGTCACGAGCATGTTGACAGGATTTTTTGGAACAGCTTTCTGGCTTTTGTTCATTCACGAAAAAGAATCCGCGGCGATCGGCCTATGCAATATGATCTTTCAAAAGCCCACCCTTGTGAAGTTCCCGTGGACGGTCGTTGATCCGATCGTGGCGATCCTGCCGATCTCTTTTGTTGTCGCTATTGTTGTGAGCCTTTTTACAAAGAAAATGCCGAAGGAGCATCTCGCGGTTTGTTTTAAACATATTGAGTTTTAATAGAAAGTGACGGGTAGAAAAGATGAGCGGATTGTTCGGTGTTGTATCCAAAAAGGGCGATAATTGCACGCAGACATTGTTTTATGGAGTGGACTATCACTCACATTTGGGTACGGAATTCGGCGGCATGGCGGTTTTGGGTAAAGATTTCAAAAGACAGATCCATAATATCGCCCAAGGACAGTTTAAGTCAAAGTTTTTTGAGGACTACCATCATATGCAGGGCAGCAAGGGCATCGGTGTTATTAGTGATTCCGATGAACAGCCGATCTATTTCAATTCAAAGCTGGGCCCTTTTTGTCTGGTGACGGCCGGCCTTATCGAGAACAAGGAAGATCTGCGTTCTTTTTGTTTTAAAAAGAACGTCTCTTTCTGTGAGGTGAGCCCTGGAGGTGTTAATACCACAGAACTGATCGGTAAGCTCATCAGTCTGGAAGATAATTTTATCGCTGGCGTTGAAAAGATGTTCGATCTGATCCATGGGTCATGCTCGTTCCTTCTTTTGAACCATGAGGGCATCTACGCGATTCGCGACCGCGCAGGCTATACGCCCCTTGTGATCGGAGAAAAAGAGGATCAGTGGGCTGTTGCCAGCGAAAGCAGCGCTTTGATCAATCTTGGATTTGAGATCAAAAAATATCTTGAGCCAGGGGAGATCGTGCTGATCACTGACAAGGGATTAGCCGTTCGCAAGAAAGGATTGGATCAGAAGCAGATCTGTTCTTTTTTGTGGATATACACCGGATTCCCGGCCTCGTATTATGAAAATATCAACGTTGAGGTCGTTCGCGAGCGTTGTGGCAGGGCCTTGGCCAAAAAAGATAAGGGTTTGGATGTTGATGTTGTCGCGGGGGTTCCTGACTCAGGAACAGCGCACGCGATCGGTTACGCGATGGAATCCAAAAAACCGTATCGACGGCCGCTTATTAAATATACGCCTGGCTATGGACGAAGCTATACACCGCCCAGTCAAGAAACGCGCGATCTCGTAGCGACCATGAAGCTTGTCCCTGTCTGTGATATCATCAAGGGCCATCGCATCGTTGTTTGCGAGGATTCGATCGTTCGCGGCACACAACTAAAGAACTATACTGTTAAAAAACTTTGGAACGCGGGCGCCAAGGAGATCCATGTGCGCCCAGCCTGTCCTCCTTTGATGTTCCCGTGCAAGTTCTGCTTGTCGACCCGCAGCATCCATGAACTTGCGGCGCGTAAGGCCATCAAGGCGATCGAAGGAAGGGATATTGAGGATGTCCGCGAGTATATGGATCCGTCTACTCAGAAACATAAAAAGATGGTCGCATGGATCGCTCGCGATATTGAGGTCACAACATTGCGTTTTCAGGACCTGGAGGATATGGTCAAGGCGATCGGGCTTCCCAGGGAAAAGCTTTGTCTTTATTGCTGGACAGGAGAGTGTCCTCAGCCCAAGAAGATCAGCATGACTAAAAAAGCAAAACCCATCAAAAAGAAATGATTCCTCTGGTATGAAGATATCCAAGACGCTGCCGTCTCAAACGCATTTGATCCCGGATTGTTTGGCACGCATGATTGATCAGATCAAGGGTTTGGGGCTCTCGCAGGAGGTGATCTTTCAGATCAAGGTGTCGCTAGAAGAAGCCCTCGCCAACGCGATCATTCACGGTAATAAGTCGCAAAAAGATTCTCCTGTGGAGGTTTCGTTGCGCATTTTAGATAACGCATTGGAGATCAGCGTCATTAATCAAGGTGAAGGTTTTGATTTTCGCCATATTGAAGACCCGACCTTAGAGCATAATCTTCGCAAGCTGCACGGGCGGGGACTTTTTTTTGATCAAGGCCAATATGGATAAAGTTGATTTTTTTGATGAAGGCAGAGGCCTGAGGATGATAAAATTCTTTCAAGCAAGGTGAGGGGATGGAGATCCAGATAGAACATCAACAAGATATCGTTATCTGTAAGCCGCAAGGTGAGATCAGGATCCATCATGCGCCGCATTTACGCAAAACGTTCAGCGAACTTATTCGACAGGATGTCCACAAGGTAATTGTTGATCTTTCTTGTGTGCCCAACATCGATACTGCAGGCCTAGCGACACTGATCGAAATGTATCATCGATTAAAAAAACACCAGGGTCAACTGAAATTAAGCAATATGGACGCGAACATCAAAAAGATGTTCGAGATCCTGAAGCTATGTCAACTTTTCGACATTTACCCAACGCAAGAGGAAGCAGCTAAGGCTTTTTAATATGATCCCAACGATCCGTTATCTAGGGCGGTTTGTTATTGAGTACTCCATCTGGTCTAAAGGTGTCGCCCTGCTTTTTTATAAAACTATGTACTGGTCTATCGTTGGGCCTTTTAAAGGAAAGGCCGCGCATCGACAAAGTATTTTTCAACAAATGGTCTTTGTCGGGATCAACTCCATCGTGATCGTGTTTTTTGTTGACCTGTTCACGGGTATCGTTTTGGGGATGCAAAGCGCTTATTTATTGAAAAAAATGGGAGCAGAGCTTTATATTTCATCCCTTGTTTCTATTTCGTTATGCCGCGAGCTCAGTCCTGTCTTGACCGCTTTGGTTGTCGCTGGCCGTGCCGGCTCAGCCATTGCCGCGGAGCTGGGCACAATGAAAGTGACAGAGCAGATCGAAGCTTTGGAGACCATGGCGATCAATCCGATCCGTTTTTTGGCGGTCCCGCGGTTTCTCGCGCTTGTTGTGATGCTTCCAGCCTTAACGATCGTAGGGGATCTGGCAGGTATCTTTGGCGGATTCCTCGTCGGGACGAGAAGCTTGAACATCAATCCGGATCTCTATATGCAGATCACGTTTAAATATTTGGAGTTAAAGGATATCTATACCGGCCTTCTAAAAGCAGTGATCTTTGGTGTGATCATAGCGCTTGTTGCCTGCTATGAGGGGTTGATGACTAAGGGTGGCGCCGAGGGTGTTGGACGCGCGACAACGCGTAGTGTTGTGATCAGCTTTATCTTGATCATTGCCGCTGACTGCTTGGTCACGGCTCTTTTTTACTTTATCAATTGGTAGCCTATGAGCATTAAGATCTGTCATGGACAAACGATCCTTTCTTTGCGCAATGTCACAAAGGTTTTTCAAGGGCGCAAGGTCATTGATGATGTGTCCTTTGATGTCAAATGCGGAGAGACCTTTGTCATTATGGGGTGTTCCGGATCAGGAAAAAGTACGCTGTTACGTCACATGACAGGAGCGATCCGTCCTGACCAGGGAAGCATCTTGATCAAGGGTAAGGATATCGCGCAGATATCCCAGGAAGAGCTGGACGATGTGCGCAAAAGTTTTGGCATGTCATTTCAGTATTCTGCGCTTTTAGATTCTTTGACCATTCAAGAAAATGTCGCGTTACCGTTGCGGGAGCACACAAGGCTCGCGGATGAGATCATTGATATCATTATTAAGATGAAACTTTCATTGGTTGGCTTAAGAGGTTTTGAGAATTATTATCCATCGGAAATTTCTGGGGGGATGCGCAAGCGCGCCGGGCTTGCCCGGGCTATTGCCCTCGATCCGGATATTGTTTTCTATGATGAACCGACATCTGGCCTTGATCCTGTGGTGGGTGGGATCACGGATAAGCTGATCAAGGACTTAAGCGTTAAGCTGATGATCACATCTGTTGTCGTTACCCATGATCTTAACAGCGCTTTTAAGATCGCGGATCGTATTGCCATGGTCCATCAGGGAAAGCTAGTGGCGATCGGCACGCCTGAAGAGATCAAGCATTCGATCAGCCCGTATGTCCAACAGTTCATTCATGGCAGCCCTACGGGGCCGATAGACCTTTTTAAAGAACAAAAGTTATCTATTGAACAATAGGAGAATGACGATATGACTAAAAGTAAACGGCTCAATGAACTGCGCGTGGGGTTATTTGTTGTTGTGTGCTTAGCCGGCTTGGTGTACATGACTTATAGCACGGGAAAGCTTAGCTTTCGACACAAGGGGTATGTCATCAACGTTATTTTCCCAGAAGCTGCTGGCCTTGAGATCAAGGCGCCTGTCATGCTTAACGGTTTGGAAGTCGGTAAGGTTGATGAGATCCAGCCAGCATATGACGGTAATAAAACAGAGATCTTATTAAAGATTTGGCTTGAGGAAAAAGCTAAGATCCGTAAAGATTCAAAGTTTTTCATCCAAATGATGGGTCTCATGGGAGAGAAATATATTCAGATCATATCCTCTGATGACGCGCAATTTATCGGGCCCGGGAGCATTTTGCGCGGGGAGCCGTATGTTGATCTGTCCGTTTTGATCAGCAATGTGAACAGCTTTGTTGAAGAGAACAAGAAACCTTTTAAATCCACCATGATGAATTTTGAAGTGACATCTGAGAATTTTGTTGAATTTAGTGATGATCTAAGGCGTAATCCCTGGAAGCTGCTTTTTAAGACCAAAGAGAAGTTAAGAGCAGAACCTAAAGTCCAGACAGAAAAGTAGTTCTAAATAAGTCTTGCCTTTTAATAATTCCTTGCATTCTCTGATGTTCGGAGTCTTTCGCCCGCTAGGGAAATGATCATCAAGCTCACAGGCTCCTCACATTTTCTGATGTTCGGAGTCTTTCGCCCGCTAGGGAATGTGCGGGCTCAAGAAACCGCTTTCCCAAATCCCCCTTTTCCCCCTTTAAACCTTTTATATATATTTTATACTTTACCTTGTCAGGGATAAGGGTAGAGAACATGCATATTTTTATGAATATATATAAGAATTCTTATATTTCTAAGGCCATTTCCTTG
>JAKQPK010000072.1 GCA_029564765.1 Candidatus Omnitrophota bacterium | reverse complement strand
GACTTCTGCCATAAGATCACCAGTTTTAAGCAATACACCGTTCTTATCTTTCAATTTGTCCTCCTCTTGGAAAGCACCATTTCGGATGCCTTTCGCTTATTCTACCTCCACGCTAAGAGTGAAGCCCGTCGCCGTCTCCGTCCGCTGGATGCTCTTTATCTTGCGCCCGTCTGCCTTGCGCATAAGTACGATAGCCTCGTCTGTTGATACGCAGACCTCGTACTTTGCCCGCGGATTCTGGAAGGTAGTAGAGCCCGTAACAAGGTTTATCTTGTGAGTGCCGAGTCCTTCCCCGCGGTTCTTCTCAGGTGTGAGCGTGCGCTCTTGGATTTTGAATCCGTCAATCTGCTTTATTTTTACCATTTCGCCAATCTTTTTCATTGTTCCTCCATTCCTTTTAGGATTTCGTAAAATTTCGCTGTCTGCACTCCTGCTTGGTGCATTTCTGCTATCAGCTTGTCTATCGTGCTTGTACGCTCTGTCTTTGTGTAGTCAGTCCAGCTTTTCAACTTCATCATGCAATACTTCGGCTCGCGATATTCTGCAGGTATTTCTTCAAATGTCTTAACCTTTTGGATCCCGTCCGGTGTCGCGTAAACGAAACACTCAGCACCCGCGCCAAGGTTTAGCTTTATCACGTCGCGGAACTGCTCAAAGTTTGACGCGTTATAGCTATGCGCTCCGGATTTCCAGTACTCGCCTACTAAGGCATGGAAGGCTTTATTCTGTGCGCTTGTGCCTGTAGTAGCGTCCTCAAGGCAGTATTTCCGCCCTACCTTTGGTTCTCCACCGGCGACGGTTACAAACTCGCCGTCGGCTGTGATTAAGATAGTCATCTAAAAAGGTATTTCAGAAACAAAGTTATCTGCACTATAATCAGCCTGATAACCTGCATCTTGTTTTTGCTGCCCCTTAGCGTCATTACCGCCAAGTAACTGCACGTTATTTGCTGCGATTGTCACCTTGCTTCTAGGCTGTCCGTCTTGCTGCCAGCGGTCTTGTCTAAGCTCGCCTTCTACCGCAATCTGTTTGCCTTTAGTCAAGTACTGTGCAAGCCCTTCGGCTGATTTCCCGAATAGTGAAACATCGAAGAATGATGCCTCCTCTACCCACTGCTCGCCTTTCTTTGTGCGACGGTTGACGGCTATGGGAAAGCTACCTATTGCCATACCTCCGCTTGTGTACTTTAGAACGATGTCTTTCGTAAGTCTACCGATAATTATAACGTGATTTGTGTCTGCCATTTTTGTCTCCTTGCCGGATCCGCTCCGGCTGGCGTTTATAGTTTTATGTACGTGATTCCTTCGCTCAGCATATACTGGCGGAGCCTAAAAAGTGCAGAACGCTTGCCGGTGAATTCTATACGGAATGATTCAATCGGGTCTGATTCGCTTTCTGTCCCTGTTGCCTGTGATGCCAAGGTTTCTGCAAGGCTTTCATGCTGTGCTTTTTCCTCTTCCTGTATCAGTTCTTTCTGTGCTTCCTGCAGGGCTTCTTTTTTCTCCCTTTCAGCACGCTCTGCCTTTTCTTTTTCTAGTCGCTCGCGGTTTGCTTTCATTGCGTTCCCGCGTGCTATCGTTACGCCAAGGTCAAGTGTTTCAAGGTATAAAGGTTTTAGAGTGTCAACATCAACCCCGAACGCTTCAATAGTTTTAAGGTCTGCAATAATCTTTTCGATTATGCTGTCAATCTCTTTTTTAACGTCGGCAATCTTTACGGTTTTGTTCAGCCATTTCTGGTCAAATACGCGGTCAAGAGTGACAAGCTCAAACTCTTTAATTCTCCAGTACTCATCAATGATTGCACGCTTCACTTCTTTTTCTGCCTGCTCACGTATCTTGACTATCTCATCAAGTGCCTTAGATGCTCCGTCGATGTTTTTTTCAAGACCTTTACATCTTTCGATAAACTCATCAAACGGCTTCATCAATTCTTTCATTATGCGTATGCGTTCGTCTGCAATCTGCTTCTTAGCCGTGTTCAATTCCGCTCGGTCTTTTTTAGCAGCATCTGCATCTCCCTGATAGTTTTCGGGCTTATACTCTTCAAGCCTTTCCATGACAAAGTTTTCAAGTGCTTCGATGTTCGTAGTTAAGAACCCTGCTTTTTTCTCTACGACTACAAGCGATAACTCTCCTGCTTCAATATTTCTTGCCATTTTCTGCCTCCTAGAAAATTGGGAATTGCTCAGGCTTGGTGTCTTGTTCTGCCTGCTTTTTTTGCTCTTCTTTCTTTTTTTGCGCTGCCTCTCTTTCTTCTGCTTGCGCAACCGCTGCTTCCATTTTTTTTATGTCTTTCGCTGCCACAAACTGCCTTACAACATCTGGACGATCAAACAGCCCTTTCGTGTTAAGGTATTTTGAGAGCTTGTTATTAAGCTCATTAAACTTTGCAAAAAATTCTTTTTCTGCTTTTTCTACATCTGCTGGCGTCTGTTTTGGTGCAGGTGCTTGTTTTGGTGCAGGCGGTGCTACTTGGTAACTGGTCTGGTCTGGGTCTTTTTCGTCCTCAGTCGGGATGCAGAAAGTTTGAAGCAGAAAGTATTTCAAGGCTACTGCCATAGCTTTATTGCTTGCCTTGTCGCCTGAGTCCATTCCCTCTCCAACTGTAGACCCTGTGATGCTTGTGCCGTCTTGCGCGTACATCGTAAACTCCATGGTCACGATAGAGTATAAAAGCATTCCGCCTGACTTTGTCGGCTTTTCTTGTCTTATGACATTTGCTACTTTTGGAACCACAAATAAACCGTGCTTTTTTAATACCGGCTGTAGTTCGTTCATAACCTCATCAATACCGCGAAACTTGAACCGCTGTTCTTTGTTTTCCCGCGCTTTTGCAATCGGCTCTATATCTGCCATTGCATTACAGATAGATTGGTAAACATTCATTCTTTGACCTCCTCGTCAATAATCTCCCACACTCTCCCCAAAGCCTTCACCTGATGGACACAGCCGGAAATCTGGAAACACCACAAACCGGCGAGCTTTACGCCGTAGATGCCTTTGTACCAGAACATTACTGCTCC
>JAKQPK010000069.1 GCA_029564765.1 Candidatus Omnitrophota bacterium | reverse complement strand
TATAAAACCCATGACAGCTGCGGAAAAGAAAAAAAGAATCGAAACCGAAGAAATGCTGATCCTCATGCGGGTCATCAACGAAAATCCGCAAATGACCCAGCGCGACCTTTCCTCGCGCATGGGCTTAAGCCTGGGCAAGATCAATTTCCTGATAAAATCATTGATCGAGAAAGGCTTCATCAAAGCCGACAATTTCAAAAATTCCAACAACAAAATTTCCTATTTGTACCTGCTGACCCCGGCGGGGATCGAGGAAAAAACAAAAATAACCTACCGCTTTTTGAAGCGGAAGATGGAAGAATACGAAAAGCTGGAAAATGAAATCCGGCATTTGAAGAAAGAAGTTGACCTTCTGGACAACTCCGTTCCCGAAGGACATTGAAATTCATTTAGAAGGAATCACCGCGCGTTGTATAAGAGTTAAGCGCTAAGGCCCCTTAATTACTTAACCCTTAACCCTTAAAACTTAATTACTTAAAACTTTCTTTTTCCTGTAACTCAGAGGGCGGAGCTGTATCAACTCACAGATCCCCCATGTCCCCCTCTGGAGGGGGTAGGGGGAGGTCATTCGTTGCTTGTCTACCTTGCGGAACGGTTGGGAACCGTTCCCTACAGCCTCGTTGCTCGTTGCTTTTTTCCTATCGCCCCTGGCCCATCGCCCATAGCCTAACGTACTTAAATCTTAACCCTTAAAACTTTAAATCTTAAAACTCAAATAAATAGGGCGCTGTCCCTAATTAAAAGAACAATTTGACATCTTCTCAGCTGCGTTATACATTGTATAACACAAAAGGAGAAACGCCATGCTTGCCATACGACTCGACAAAGAAATTGAGGAGGATCTGGACCTCCTTGCCAATATCCGCGGCAGTAACCGCAGCGCGCTGGTAAGGGAAGCGATCCTGCAATATCTGGAGGACAACGAGGATTTGGATCTGCTCAAACAGGCCCAATCGCAAACTCGCGGCAGCAAGTCGCTGAAGCAACTGAGAAGAGAACTTGGCCTGGACAGTTGAAATCAGTGACATTGCCGAACGGCAATTGAGAAAACTGGATCGGCCGGTTCAAGAACGGATTTTAGGCTGGCTAAACGACCGGATCGAGGGATGCAAAAACCCCCGGCATTTTGGAGAACCGTTGAGGGGAGATCGGGCCGGATTCTGGCGATATCGAATTGGAGACTACAGAGTACTGTGCGACATACAGGACAAGAAAGTGATTGTCCTG
>JAKQPK010000067.1 GCA_029564765.1 Candidatus Omnitrophota bacterium | reverse complement strand
GGGCTCCTGCTTTGTCGCGCTGACCTTTATGCGCTCTACATGCAATTTCGATTGCCTTTTCGAGAATGACATCATTTTCGATACTTTCAAATGAAGATTCCGCTTTTCCCATATGCACCTCCTCACACCAGCCCAAAATATTTCTCAAAGAAACTCATCAGCTTTGTGATAATGCCTTGCTTTTTTGCTTCACGGTTGCCAGCAACAGCAAAACGGGAAATGGGCGGCAGAATCTTGTCGATGTCCGTTCCGGTGGTCCTCAGTACACCGTCACGGAATGCGTTGTCGAGGAATTTCTTCGTTTCTTCGAATTTGAGATTCTCTTCGCCGACAAGCGCATTGAGGTCCGCCTCCTTCTGCTTGAGGACGAAAGCTCGCCAATCCTCATCAACATTGGTGGACGAATTGATGGTTTCGATGAAGTGCTCGATGAGCTCGCGTTTGCTTCTCAACTGGGTGCTGGATCCGATGGCCTTATCGATCGATACCAGAATACTTTTATCCTTGCAGTTGGAGGCATGATACTTGGCAACGAGCATCATGATGTAGTCGATGTTGATTTCGATCTGCTTGATGAGCTCGATTTCAAAGACGATGTCGTCATTGATCTTTTCTTTTTCATTTTCTTTCGCTTTGCTGAATTCTTGATATAGATCGAGGTAGATGCTCAGGTAGTCCTGGAAGTCTCGCTCAGCCAGAATTTCGTTGCCTTCAAAATTGTCAAAGGCCGTCAGGATATTCTTGAGCCGCAGAATTATGCCATACAGTTTGATGAATTCTTTCTTCCGGGCTTCTCCTGTGATGGCTTGGCCAAGGGGGAACTTTGTCTGCAATTCTTCGATCAGCTCGACATAGCCTGGCTGATGCTTGCCGTGTTCATCATCGTAGCCATGGTAGTAGCTGTCATAGTCTTTCAAGAGCACGATACTGCCGGCATCCTTGTCGCCGAACAGCGCAATCGCCTCATCAGTTTCTTTTTGCAGATTCCTGAAGCAGACAATATTGCCATAAGTCTTTACGGAATTGAGAATCCGGTT
>JAKQPK010000047.1 GCA_029564765.1 Candidatus Omnitrophota bacterium | reverse complement strand
ACTCGACGCAAACAAACGCGTTGTAAAGTTTGCCGAAGAGGCTCTGGAAGCCGACGACATTAAGGCTTAATTGGATGGGCGGGGTTTCGGCTCCGCCCTTTATGTAATCATTGGAGGAAACAATGGCAGATTTTAAACTTGAGATCGGAAGCGGCGTAAAAACCGTTGATATTACAGACACGAACGGAAACGTCCTCGCGACGAAATCAATCAATGTCGGAAACAAGACCGAGTTGAAGCGATGGATTGAACAGCTTTCTGGACTCGCCGAAATAAAACTTTCTTCGCCCGATGGGCTTGATGAAGTCGAAGCAATGGAAAAGAAGATCATTACTGCGACGTTAGGCGACTGGGATCTTTTCTGGCAGGCATCCGGTGAAAACCCAATCGTCCTTCTTCGTACTCTCATGGCATTGCTTCGCTGGCTTGAAGAACAGCTCAACGCCATGTATAAGGATCTCATCTAATGTATAACCCGCTCCTCGATAACGCTCCGGTGGCATGGGGCGGGTGCGCTATCCGAACGGACTTCCGACAGGGACTGAAGTTCTTTCGGATAGCTCAAGACGACACGCTTGATGATAATGAAAAGGCTTGGTTGTATATCCGGGTTTTTTTTGAGACCACGCCGCCTCTTGAGGGTGTGTTTGATTTTATCAGTCTGTATGTTTCCGGAGGAGAGAAAAAAGAATCTTCCGGAAAAAGGGTGTTCGATTTTAACGTAGACGCTGGCCGGTTGTATGCGGCGTTCTTCCAGGTATACCGGATTGACCTGAAAACATGGGAAGCGCACTGGTGGGATTTTCTTGAACTATTCAAAAATCTTCCGGAGGGAACTACGCTCCATACCGTCATGGATATACGAGGCAAGAAGATAGACCCGAAGGCCGACCCGGAATACCGGAAGCAGTTGGCTCTTGCGAAAGCGGCCGTCGCGCTGGAGGCGGAAAAGATTGATATTTACGGAGCGTGGAAATGAGCGACGGAAGCATCCGGATTGATACAAAGATTGGAACAGAAAACGTCTCGAAGGATTTAAAGAAGCTCAGTGCATCACTCAAAGACGGCGTAGAGAAGGCGGCTAAAGGTGCAACCGTCGCGCTTGCTGGGGTCGCCGCTGGTATTGCCGGAATCGCAGCAGCGTCAAAGAAGTTTGCTGATACAACAGGACGCATAGCTGATATGTCGCAGGCGCTTGGGCTCTCGAAAAGAGGGTTTCAAGAATTAGATTACGCTTTGAAGTTATCCGGCTCATCGATTGATTCCATGCAGATGGGCATGAAAGCATTGATGGAGAAAGCGGAGTCCGGCAGCAAAGATTTTGACCGGCTTGGTGTGTCTATAAGAAATGTAGACGGATCGATGCGTAATCAAGAAGATATACTCAGGGAAACTATATCAGCGTTCCAGAGGATGGAGAACGGAACAGAAAAAGCAATGCTCGCACAGGAGCTTTTTTCGCGTTCTGGGCAAGAGCTTATGCCGATTTTGAACGCAGAAGCAGGCAACCTTGAAGAGCTTACAAAGCGCGCCGGAGAGCTCGGCCTTGTTCTTTCTGATGAAACAATATCAGCCGGAGAGGCTTTGGGCGACGCTTTTGATGAACTCGAATTATCAGGAAAAACACTTATAAGTAATATATTCGCCCCTTTCGCGCCTCTTGTAAAAAACGTCGCAAACTGGATGATGGAGCTTACTGGGAATGTTTCAACAGCAGTAACAACTCACACACAACTCTCAAGGGAAACCAAAACGCTTATGGAGGCAACGAATAACTATAAGGTTGCGGTTCAAAATCTTGACAGTGCGCAGAAAGATATAACCGACACCGAAAGAACGCTCCTGAAAGGAAGAAAGGAACTCGCTCGGCTTGCTCTTGAAAAAGCTCTTGCAGAAACATCGAAGGGATACGCGAAAACAACAGAGCAGGTTGCGAAGCTCAAGAAAGAAGAGGCGGACAGGATCGCCGCTCTTAGTGGGCAATCTTTGCTCATGAAACAGCTTGAGGATATTATAAACGGCCCGGCAGACGCCGCGCGTGACGCAGGTGCTGATCTTGGACTAACATCAATAGAATCAGCGCGCGAAGTTTACGCAGCAGAGGCGCGGACTTTCGAGGTTTTAAACATGAACCTCATCGAGACGCAAACCAAGTTAACCGCCGTATCAACAGAACAGGCGGAGGCAATAGCAGAGATAGCTCGGGCGGTAAACGATGGAACGCTAAACATAGATAAATATAAAATGACAAACCGCGCTCTCTATGATGACATCATGGCATCGGCCGAGGCGCAAAAACTACTCAATGAAACGATAGAGGACGCTCCAAAAGAAGGAACCGCTCCTGCCGGTGGCAACAGGGACGCGGGATCGCTTGACGAGACCTACACGCGCATGATCGAAGCGCGCAAGGCGGCGCAGGCAGAATACGAAAAAGCTATTGATATATCAAACGCGAAAGCAAACGCCGGATTGATTACACAGGAAGAAAACACCAAAAATGTGAATTCTGCCGCGCAGCGATATATGGATACGCTTCTTTCTCTCGGGTATCGTTTTGGAGACATGACCACGCTCGGAGGGCAAGCACTCGAACAGCTGCGCGAACATCTTAAGCTCACGACAGAAGAGACTCAGGAGCTAAGCGAAGAGACTCAGGAGCTAAGCGAAGAGGAAGAAGCCCTTGCGGCGATACGCGTGAAGACCGATAAAGAAGCGGCAATTCTTAACGACAAAGTACTTGCAGGCATCCTCTCAGAAAAAGAAGAGCGCGAGGCTCTTGTAGGACTGTTCGAATCACAGATCGACGCGCTTTACCAAATGGGAGCAACATCTGACGGAAGCGACGAAAAAAGCGCGGCATTGCGTGAGTATATAGAGAGCATGAACCGCTTGAAGAAAGTCTCTGGCGACGTTGCTCCTGTCGCGGAGAAAGGTCTGCGAGGTGTTCTTCTAGCGATACGCGACAAGTCATCCGGCATTGTGAACCAGGTTCAAGTCATGATGGGGAAAATGTCGAACGTGATAGGATCAGGATTCTCATTCGTAAAAGGCGTTTTCTCGAAAGGATTTTCCATGCTTTCAAAACTTGCAAAGTTCGACCCGAACGCCATGCTTGCGAGTTTGCAGGAGTTTCTTTCCGGGCTAGAAAACTTTTTCACGGTTGACCTCGCGCTTTCTCCTGTATGGTTAAAATCAGCGTTCGAGATGATCGGAAGTTTTTTATCTGGCATTATCCAGAACCTACCGGCGATAATGACCACATTTGGAAACGCAATAAACCAGCTCGCCGCGCTTATAATCCAATATGCTCCCACGTTCATCGAAAGCGCAGGGCAGATAATCATGGCGCTAATCA
>JAKQPK010000010.1 GCA_029564765.1 Candidatus Omnitrophota bacterium | reverse complement strand
GTGCGGCATTACAGGATGTCCGCCTAAAGCGATGATCACCAAGACCGCTTTAGGCGCTGAGGATGTTTTGCCGTGGGAGCACAGAGAAGACGCCAAAGCCCTTATTCGGGAGCTTAAGATCCAAGGCTATTCGATCGTTTTACTTGAACAGATCAAGGAGAGTATTCCCTATCAGGATTTTTGCCCAAAAGAAAAGATCTGCCTTGTTTTAGGCAATGAGATATCCGGCATTAACGATGAGCTGCTGGATCTGTGCGATACCGCGCTTGAGATCGAGATGAGAGGAAAGAAAAATTCCTTAAATGTATCGGTCGCCTTTGGGATCGCCGCGTATCATATCGCGACTATTTTAAGAAAATAATTTATTGAGGTTTTGTTGGCGCGGCAAAGGTAGGGGCTGTGCGGCCGCCGCGGCCGCCCACATCGTTGGTTCTTGTGGCCACCCAGGCGGAAGAGCAGGCAGAGCTCCTATTCGATGTCTGAAGGATGCTGAGGGCCGTAAACCAACTGCCGCCGCGTACGCCAACACCGCCGGATGATAATGAAGCTACGCCGATATTAGACATTCCCGGCCAATCATAACGATCAGCGTTGCCTCTATTGGAGCTATGCAGAAAACCTTGTCCATGAGATCCCTGGAATTCGCGTCCAACAGGGGTGCCGACATTGATGACCATTTCCCAGACATTTCCTGCCAGATCAAGATTACCGTAATATCCAGCACCTGAGTTTCCTCGCGAATATGGGCTTGTGTCAAGGGCAGCGGTGTTGGCGAAAGAACCTACGCGAACAGGCCATGTGCCGGCCGCGGAATCAAATTCAGCCGCTAAACCATCGCCAACTTCCGTCGCGGAATTTAGCGCTGTGTAGCTTGACGTTGCTGTTGGGTCAGTAGTATTGCCCCATGGATAATCAGCAGTAATCGGTGCGGCGGGTCCGCGAGCTGCTTTCTCGAATTCCAGCTCTGTGATCGGGCGAAGGCCTGCCCATTCCAGATAGGCGGCTAAGTCCATCCATGAAAGGTAGTTCATGGCGACCCACTCGCCGTCATCAGAGCCGTCATTGCCAGTCGCTGAGCTCATCGCGCAGGCAAAGGCATTGGTTCCAGCGGTATAAGCCGTTGACGATATGTAACGAACACCTTGGCGCGCTGATGAACCAGCACCTGTTCCAACCGAATCACAGTACCGGCCTGTTGTTGTTGGCGTTTGAGCGCCTGCGCAGCGGTATTGATATTCATCCCTTGAGAGTGTATTTAGAAAATCACGATATTGACCTTGCGAGATCTCTGTTTTCATCAGATAAAACGCCTTGTAGCCTTTTGGAAATTCGCTGGGGATCGTAAAGGCTGCCCCTGTAGCAGATTCGTTGCCGCCAGAACCGGATTTGTAATAATAGTGAGGCCCAACGTTTATATTTCCACCAAGAAAACTTGGAAGATTGATCGCGCTTTCGCTATCAATCGGCCATCCAGACTTTCGAGAGAATCCAGGTGGATCAGCGCTTGTAGTCGCAAATCCGTATTGGAAGCCATAGGTAGCGCCAGCGGCAGTAGAGGAGGCATCACCTGCCATAAATGACCCTTCCGGAACATAGACCATTTCGATCGCAAAGAGGCGGAATTTTGTGGAAGAGCTTCCCAAGTCTGCTGCAATGCCAGCTTGTCGGGCTTTTAGATAATCCCAGGTAAACGTAACACTGCCGTTGCCCATAGTGGATGTGTCAACAGTTTGAGCTGTTGATGAAGCTTGACCTGGCCCGATCCTCAAGAAAAAACCTGCCTTATCTTCCGGGACAATGATCTCATATCCGCCCTTTGCAGAAAAACCTGTTGGATTGATACCGCTTGCGGACATTGTGGCATGGCGCCAAACCCCACTCGTTGGGACCCAAATTTTCATAAAGACCCAAAGCGCGTCATGATTGATCTCGTTGCGCCAAGCTTTACTCCAGGCAAAATCAGCACGGAAAGTTACCAATCCTGTTGTCGCATCATATCCAGATGGTCCAAAATTGGTGATCTGAACGTTGCCAGCAAATAATCGCGTCGCAAGCGAAAAAAAGAGAAGAAGAGTGAGGAATAAAAACCAAAAATACTTTTTCATCTTGATTAAATTTTAGCATAATCTTGCCATCTTTCAACTTGAATAATAAAAATATATCTATATACTAATGTCATTATTATCATTAAAAAAGGCTTGCTCAATGCATCGTATTATTAATGTTAAGGCAGTTATTTTTGATATGGATGGGGTTATTACCGATACCATGCGTTATCATTACTTTGCGTGGAAAAAGGTGTTTGCCTCGGTCGGTGTGCGCGTCACGCGTCTTGATGTCTATCGGCGGGAAGGCCAGCGCGGGCTGACCAGCATTCAGGGGATGTGCCAGGATAAAGGCATTATGATCAGCCGTAAGACCGCCCAACGGCTTTTGGCGCGCAAAGAAGTGCTATTCCAGAAGATATTTAAAAAACGCTTTATATTAGGGTCAAGAAGTTTTGTCCGAGACCTGTCGAAGAAAGGATTTCGTTTAGCTCTTGTTACAGGAACTTCTTTTAAGGAAGTGGAAAAGATCTTGCCCGCAGGATTGCGTGCGCGATTTTTTGTTGTGATCACAGGCTGCGATGTTCGATACGGTAAGCCGCACCCTCAGCCGTTTATCAAGGCGTTGCGATCATTAAAGATCCATCCAGGCGACGCGATCGTTATTGAGAACGCGCCCTTGGGTATTTTATCCGCCAAGCGCGCAGGGCTTCGATGCCTGGCGCTTGAGACATCCTTGCCGCGCGCGTATCTATCTAAGGCGGATCGCGTATTTTCATCGTACAAAGAGATGACTAGTTGTCTTTGCTTTAAACTGAAAAGGCCGACATCATGATGCCACGCGTTATTGTTATCAATAAGAAAACATTTTATGAATTCTGTTTTCTCGACAAAGAAGGCGCTATGCGCCGTCAGAAGATGCGTCTTTCAAGAAATGATATTGGCCGTTTTAAGAAGATGCACCAAGCGCATCAGTCAACGTTAAAAGAGGTAAAGCGTGTCCTTGAAGATCACGGCATCATTTA
>JAKQPK010000008.1 GCA_029564765.1 Candidatus Omnitrophota bacterium | reverse complement strand
ATGGCAATCCTGCAAGGTTTCATGGTTATGTATGTAATTGTGGTTTTAAATTGGACGATAGACTAAAATGCGAAGAATGTGGAAGAAAATATGCATTATATAATGGTTTGCTACAAGAAATCAAGAACTGATTTTTCAGCGTGGTCTTAATATGATGAGGCAAAAAAAGCATTTTCCCATCAAAGGCGATTCTCGCGGTTCTCTTATCGCTATAGAATCAAATAAGGATATACCCTTTGATATAAAGCGCATCTATTACATTTTCAATACCAAACCTAGTGTGGTGCGTGGTCATCACGCGCATAAGACACTCGAGCAAATGCTCATCTGTGTCAGCGGTTCTTGCACGATTGTCCTGGATGATGGGGAAAATCGAAATGAAGTAGTACTTTCTGATCCATCATCTGGGCTCTACGTTGGTCCGAATATCTGGCATGAGATGAAGGATTTCTCGGAAGGCGCGGTGCTTTTGGTGCTGGCGAGCGACTTCTATAATGAGAACGACTATATAAGAAATTATGATGAATTCATGATCTATATAAGATCGATCCATAGGGCAGGGTGAGGCGATCATGGTACCATTTTTGTCGCTAAAAGATGTTTCTGAGTCGTTTGAACCTGAATTAAGCCAAACAATCGAAAGAGTGGTGCGCTCTGGTTGGTATTTGCTTGGCGATGAAGTCAAGAAATTTGAAACTGAATTCGCGCACTATTGTGGCGTTAAGCATTGCATTGGTGTAGCAAATGGGCTCGATGCGTTGACGCTTATCATGCGGGCTTATAAAGAGATGGGCCTTCTGCATGAAGGCGATGAGGTTATTGTGCCTGCAAATACATATATTGCGAGCATTCTCGCTGTAAGTGCGAACAATCTACTGCCTGTCCCGGTTGAGCCTTCGCTTGAAACTTATCTCATCGATCCTGCCAAAATCGAAGCTGCGATAACGGATAGAACAAAAGCAATTATGCCCGTGCATCTCTACGGACAACTTTGTGACATGGAGGAAATTCGCAAGATAGCAGATCGATATAATCTGCTTATAATTGAAGACTCTGCCCAGTCGCACGGCGCACAAAGAAACGGCATTAAGACAGGTGCGTGGGGTAATGCCTCAGGTTTTAGTTTTTACCCTGGCAAGAATCTTGGTGCGCTGGGAGATGCAGGCGCAGTAACAACGAATGATGATGCGCTTGCGGAAGTAGTTCGCCAGCTTGCGAATTACGGATCAGAAAAAAAGTACGTGAACAAATATAAGGG
>JAKQPK010000075.1 GCA_029564765.1 Candidatus Omnitrophota bacterium | reverse complement strand
TGCTTTTGCTTGAGCTTCTGCTTGCGCTTTCTTGGCTAAGGCTTCTTGGCGTTTGGCTTCAGCTTGACGTTTGGCAAGTTCGGCTTTTTCTTGAGCTTGGGCTTGAGCTTTTGCTTTTTGAGCAAGGGCTTCTTGTTTCTTGGAAGAAATAACTTCATTATTACTTGCAGAAAAAGAAGGGGTTGAATAGCACAAAAATAAAAAAGAAAAAATAAGAAAAAAGCGTAAAAATTTTATTGAGAGGTCTTGCTTAGGTAGGTCATCTTCAGAAACTATTTTAAGCATAAATTTAAACCGCTAAGATAAGAATAAAAAATACGATTAATAATAAAATTATATTATCACCTAATCTTTGTACGTCAATATATTTTTATATATTTTTATTCTAATCATTTCAAGTGCTTACAACAATCTTCATGAGCTGACGAATGCGAATATTTCTGGCCTGAATACCAAGATCGCCGCATTCGATAATAAGTTTGTCTTGAATTTCTCAGGCACCCTATGTAGAATGTTAAACAACTTATCCTAACGATTACTAAACGGTCTAAAAATGCCATTCTTAAAAAGTTTGAGATCACTACCTTTCTTGTGGATCCTTGGCTTTCTCCTTGTCTCTTGCCAAGCGTTTGCCCAAGATTCCATTATTGAGCGCATTCATTATGTTATGCCATCGATCGTAGAGATCAATGTAAAAAATGCTGTTGTAGTGCGCGTCCCAGGATCAGCTTTTATCGATAAAGATAGCGGAAATCTAGTCCAAGTCCAAGGACTAAAAGCTGCTGAATATAATCGTAACGGTTCTGGCGTCATTATTGATCCGGCTGGCGTCATCGTAACGAACGCCCATACGGTTGCTGAAGGGGCACGCATCACGATCAGCCTTATGGATGGGACCCAAGTGCAAGCTCAACCGCTAAAAATTATTCAAACCCAAGACTTGGCGTTTTTAAAGATCGATCCACCCTATCCCCTTTCGCGCGTCGAGATAGCTCCATCTTCGAGTGTCAACTTTGATGATGAAGTCATTACAGTCGGCAGCTCTCCTTTCTTGCGTCAAACGCTCTCGGGAGGCAGGGTCACAGGCATGGCAAAACATGGCAATCCATACACTTCAGCGCCAGCGGACCTCTTTCAGCTTAATATCAATATTTATCCCGGAGACAGCGGAGGGCCGTTGTTCAATAAGAAAGGCCAGCTCATAGGCTTGATGGTCGCCAAGCAGGCGGAGGAAGATCGCATGAGTTTTGCTATTCCATCAGACAAGATCATCCAGGCATACATTGAGCTCATTGAAGAATTTAAAGCGAGAAATCATGAATAAGGCAATATTCAAATACTGCCTCGCGGCATGCATGGCGGCGATCTTGGGATGCTATTTTCGCCTGTATCCGATCCTTTTTCCAACATCTTCGTCCTCTGAAGAAAAGGCTGCGGCGATGGTCGTCATGCAGACACGGACAAATATCGCCAAAAATATTGACCGCCTATATCCTGGACTGGATCCAGCCAAGAAACAAGCTATGGTCAATGAACAGTTCAGCGCTTGGTCTCAAAAGAATAGGCCTCGATTCCAGAAACTTATTTTCAACCTATCGCAAAAGATCTACCGCCAAGATATTTTGAATGACCCAAAGGCTCAAGCTCCTGAAATGTATCTACCAGATTCTGACTCTTATTACTTCTACGGACTGACAAAAGACCTTATTGACGGCAAAAAGATCATGGAAAAAAGAAAAGGAGCAGAATACTTTAATGCTCTCATGCAGGCACCTATAGGTTACTGGGAAAAGATCAATTATCATCCACATATTGGATTTCTCTTTTACAAGCTTATTCACGCCTTCGATCCTCACATCTCTCCTATGAAGGCGGTAAGCTTTACACCCATCGCCTTAACGATCATCAGTATATTTTTATTTATTTTCTGCTGTCGCTCTTTGATGATCACGCCCTGGATCACAGCTTTAGGAGCAACCTTTTTTGCGCTAAGTCCGATCTTTATCCGAAGGACTTTCTTTGGCTGGTATGACAACGATGTTTATAATGTCCTCTTTCCTCTTTTGATCACGCTTTTAGTCTTCCTAGGGATCGAAAGATTTGAACACACAAAAAAAAGGTCTCTTCTCGCCATCCTGACAGGTGTGAGCATCGCCACATACGCATATTTCTGGCAGGGATGGGTCTATATGTTCTGCGTTGTCCTAACGGCAGGCACCGTGATCGCGGCCATCACTTTTCTGCCAAGGCTCAACAGAAAACAACTTGCGGCCCCTTTGCTTTTCTTTGCGATGGCTTTTGTGATAACATCCACGGGGATCGTCGCGTCTTTCGGCATCCGGCAATTCTTCTTCTTGTTCCAAGAAGGATGGCAGGTCTTAAATGAATTCTTTTCCTCCTCCAAGCTAAGTCTTTGGCCCGATATTTATTTAAGTGTCGGAGAGCTACATCGCACAACATTACGTGAGATGATCGACCTTTGCGGGAATCTTTTTTGGGCTATTGTTGTAGCGGCTGGCGCTATTTTTCTTTTCGTTGACAATCTTAGAAGCACAAAGATAAAAACCCTTTATAAAACTGTTTTCCTTGCGATCTTCCTTTTAAGCGCGATGATCCTAACCCTAAAAGCCCAACGCTTTGCTATCTTACTTCTCGTACCTTTCAGCTTATGCGGTGCTTATGGATTACAGAAGATATTTCTTGGCGCAAATGTTCTTATCGGTAAGATCCGCATCCCCTCACAATTCTCTGGCATAAGCACTGCTGTTCTATGGATAGCGCTAGGAATCCTTTTGCTCATCAATCCCGTTATAAAAGCGAGCGACTGGGCTATGCGGATCCGTCCTATCTTCAACGAACAATGGGATAAGGCCCTGACAGCGATCAGAGAAAAAACTCCACCGGATAGCATTATCAATACCTGGTGGCCACCTGGACATTTTATAAAAGCTATGGCGAAAAGACGCGTGACCTTCGATGGAGCAACGATCAATATTCCCCAAGCCTATTGGATGGCGCAAGCCTTATACAGTTCTGACGAAAAATACACGCTTGGGATACTGAGAATGCTTAATACCAGCGCGAACAAGGCGACGGAATATTTATTAAGTCAAGGATTCAGGCTTTCGCAAGCGATCGAATTGACCCGCTCGATCGTGGCACATTCACAGGAAAAGGCACAGCACATACTTGCCACCCGTCTTACGCCTGAGCAAACCCAAGAGCTGCTTGCCCTCACGCATGGCGATCCTCCGCCATCCTATGCCTTGATCTACAATGATATGATGGAAACGAACATCGGCATTGGCTTCGCGGCACGATGGAACATAAAAAAGATCGAGGAGATCAATGAGGCTCCGGAAATCCTAGAGCAGGTCCGGAAAATGAAGAGAGAAGACTTTATTGACCTTCTGTGGAATCTCCAGGGAGGAATGTTGCGTTACTCGCAGGTCATTGACCAGATCGGCCGTCACAATGATGTGCTCTTCTTTGATAACGGTATCGCGATTGACCTGAGCGCATTAACGTGTACTATTTCTTCACCGGTTTTCGGCAAGGGTATCCCAAAGGCGCTTATGTACCAAACAGATCAAGATGTCGTTAGGAAGAACTTTTCTTATCCAAGCCTTTCCTACGTTGTCGTTCTTTTTCCTGCCAGCAAAGACCGCTATGCATGCGTACTCATGGATGAAGCGATCGCGGATTCGATCCTCGCTAGGCTTTTCTTCTTTAAGGCCAAAGGGCTAAGCTATATCACACCTTTTCTTAGCGAGCAGGATATGACGGGCAGAACGCAACTCTTTGTCTTTGATATTAATTGGACAAGATTTAAGAACGAGATGGAAGAAGCTCCTTAAGCAACACCCTTGACATATGCGTAGATCTTTTCCTTGACCTGCTCCGCGCAGATCGGGACAGCGATAAAATCATCCATCCCAGCATCGAGGCAATTCGACTTATCAGCAAAAAAACTTGCTGCTGTAACAGCAATAATGGGGATATTCTTCTTCATTTCCTTACGGATCTTTTGTATCGCGGCTGTCCCTGTCATTTTTGGCAATTTGATATTCACAAAACAAATATCATATTGCTTTGACCTAACTTCATCAAGCAAGGCCTGGCCATCTTGAACACAGACAAACGGACATTTAAAGTCCTGGAGCAGCTGCGTCAATTTTTGACGCCGAGCAGGGTCATCTTCCGCGATCAACACGTGAATTTTCTCAAAAGAAAGAAAACGCTCCTGATATTCCATTTTCTTCTTTTTATCTAAACTGTCCCGCAAAGGAAGATTGAAATAAAATCTACTCCCCTGCCCCATTGTGGACTCCACCCAGATACGGCCCCCCATCAACTCAATATAAGCCTTACAGATCGATAGCCCAAGCCCTGTTCCGCCGAAATGACGCGTTGTCGAACTATCCGCCTGAGTGAACTGTTCAAAGATCTTCTTCTGCGCCTGCTCAGGAATACCGACACCTGTGTCCTCAATGAGAACCAAGAGATCAAAGACCTTACCTGAGGCATCTTCGCGAATATCGCTTAAATGCGCATACAACTTGACATGCCCTTGTTTTGTAAATTTAACAGCATTGGCAACAAGATTGATCAATACTTGCTTGATCTTCATATCATCGCCATAAAGAATCGCTGGGATCTTCTCATCCACCTCAAAGCCAAGTTCGATCGCACGGTTAGCGACATTGCCGGCAACGACTTTAAAGGACTCTTGAACAAGAGCATTAAAATCGATCTGGCTTTCATCAAGCATAATGCGGCCCGCGATCGCCTTTTCATAATCAAGGATGTTATTAACGATATTTAACAAATGTTGACTACTTGATTCAATGATCGATAGAAATTTCTTCTCTTTGTCATTTGCGACGATCTTGCGTAAAAGCTGAGAGAATCCAATGATCGAATTCAAGGGCGTACGGATCTCATGGCTCATATTCGATAAGAAATCGCTTTTTGCTTTTGTGGCAGCGACAGCTTCCTCGCGAAGAGCGACTTCTTCCTTGTGTCTCTTCAAAAGCTCTTCCTGCGCTTCTTTTAACTCTTCATGTGTTTTGTTGAGATCTTCAAGTAGTGTTCTTAACGCTTTTTCATTAGCCCTCAGATCTTCATTGACAACGCGAAGATCTCTCTCCATTTTTTTACGCTCTGTAATATCCTGCACAAAACCAACATGACGCGTAAGCTCTCCTTTTTCATTGCGAACAATAGCGATCGAAACCTCTACATCCAAAACCTTCCCATTGCGGCCGATCATCTGACTTTCGTAGTGATGATCTGAGTCACGCTCGCGAAGACCTAGATCACAGATACGTTTCCATTCTTCAGGCGTATAAAGAGTGCTGATGTGTTGAAAATACAGGTCATCGTAGCTTTTCCCCAAAAATTGCTCTGCAAAATGATTCCACGACACAAGGCGGTTATTCTTATCTGTGACAATGATCGCGATCGCGGAATTCTCAAAAATAGAACGGAATTTCGACTCCGACTCGCGCAAGATCTGCTCATGCAGTTTGCGCCCGGTGATATCGCGGATAACGCCAATCGATCCGGAAATATTGCCATCCCCGTCACGCAAAACGCTGATCGAAACATCCACATCGATCGTTGCTCCGTCTTGGCGAAGCATCGTTGTTTCAAAATTCAGGCGAAATCCTTCGCCGCGAATATTCATCGCCCGGATCTTTTCCCATTCTTCAGCAGGATATAATGAGCTGACCGATCGCAGGTATAGCTCGTTATTTTCCATTCCTAGGATCTGTTCGGCATACTTGTTCCAGGAAATGATACGCTCTTGGTTATCGGCAACGGTAATACCGATAGCTGAATTCTCAAAAATAGTCCGAAAACGCTCTTCGGAGTCCTTAAGCCTTCGCTCAGATTCGCGGCGCTCTGTAATATCTTCAAAGCTTTCGATTCCACCCACAATATGACCCATAGCATCATATAAAAGATCGGCGCGCTTAAGGACATGCCGTTCAGCACCATCTTTGCGACGGATAACGCATTCATAATTACGCAACGGCTTGCTGGTCTTAGGGTCAAATAATCCGCAACGTTCTTCGCATGGTTTCTTGGCAAAGATCGTACATGGCCTGCCCACAACCTCTTGCGCGCGATAACCCGTTATTTCTTCTGCAACGATATTCCAGCTTGTAACATTGCGGTTAAGGTCTACGGTAAAGATCCCAGCCGGCAAGATAGACTGCAAGGCCTTCTGTTGTTCTATAGTAAGATTAAAATTGCCACGGGAAGATCTTGGCATCCTTTTGAGAAAATTAATGGCGAGAAAAATAACAGCTGCGATAACAGAACAAAGCTCTCCAAGGTCTTGAGAGAGCGATCTACTCAGCACCTTTTGGAAGACCCAAAAAATAAGGCTTGCGACACACGCAAGCCCAAAGCCTTCTAAAGAAATTAAGAAAAACTTTTTTATCGACCTAAGATCTTTTATCATGGGCACAATTAATAAGAAGGTAAGAAAGGGTCATGTTAAGATGCTGGATTCTCAAGCCGATCCTTGATCTTGATGATGACCTTATCCGGCTCGATAGGCTTTAAAATATAATCATCACATCCGGTATTAAATGAATCCATGAAGGGCGCCTTATGGGCTGTGACCATAAAGATCGGAATGGCCTTGCCTTGAGGCGTAGCGGCCTGCTCCTCTTTGGAGCGGATACGCCGCAAGACTTCAACTCCATCGATACCAGGCATTGCGATATCAAGCAGAATGGCATCATAAAACTTTTGTTGAGCTAAAGACTTATCATAGGCGGCCAAAGCCTCTTCCCCGTTCTCCGCCACATCGCATTCCGCAAGCCCTTCAAGGGTGGAAACTAAAAGCATGCAATTATTTGGATTATCATCAACGACCAAAATTCTCCACATAAAGCCTCCTTGTCAAACCTATCATTGATTATAGAACTGTTGTTTGCGGACCTGCTGGGGTCGCTGTCTTCTTGATCGGCCCGATACCTACATCGAACTCAACAAATTTTTCATCATCTTTTATAAATGTGATCTGAAACTTTGTTGATTGATAATAGTCAAATAACTGATTTGGGTTAGAGGCGAAATTTGTTGTCTGAGAAAACTTTAATTCCTCATAACCAAGCTTATTCATATAGGCTTGAAACATGCTAGCAACATCGCTTAAGAAAACGCCGCACCCTCTCAAGAGGCCTTCCATGCCTTCGCTGCGCATCGCCCCACACGCCAAGGCGACGCTTTCAGCGATCATCTCCGGAATATACAAAATGATGATCCCGTTATCCTTGGCCTTGGGCCGTTCGATCAAGATAACCGATGTGTACACGCAATCCGCGGGGCGCGTGATCTTCATCTTGCCCTGCCACTGCACGACCATTTTCTTCTCGATCTTAGGCTTTTCCTTAAAATTCTCTTCAAATTTCTGAAGAACGACTTTCTGAACAGCCTTGACCATGGACATGATCAAATCGATTTCAAGCTGTCCAGATACCTCTTCTTCTTTTGGCTTTGAGAAAAACATATCAAGGGCTCCTGTTCATTAAAATATAATATATGTATATCTATAAATAGCGTAAAGAATTTCGACAGTAATGTCAATAACTTCCCAAGAAAAATCTTTTTTATGCTGCCTATGGAACTGTTTTAATGATAAAAAATCGCTTGTCACCAGAATATAAGTGGACCTTTCCAAGATCTTTCTGGCCAACAGCACTATGCTGAAAATTAAAATGATCCACGCGTAGCGAATATTCCCCGGGATCCAGCAACAATCGCGCAAGATAGATCTTAGACGGTATTGTCTGCCACGAGCGAAGATCTGCGCGATTAGTATAGATATTAAATAAGCTGCTCAGGAGAATGGCGTTGATCTCGGCGGTTTGACCGAATTTTTCCTTGATCTTCTGCTGCAAGGCTTTCTCTAAAAGATACTTCCCGGCAGATGTCGCTACAGCTTTGGCAACGATACGTGATCGCTTGTTTTCCAAATTCTTGATCGCGATCGCGTTAATATCTTGGACGATCTCGGTTGCTGACCTAAATGATGCATTCTCGTTCTTCTCTGCCACCAACTCAGAAAAACGTACGACCGGATAATGACGGTCGTATTTCGCTAACGCCAGTGTGACAATGTTGCCATCCGGCAGCGGGATCGGAACAACGATCTCGGTCTTAACAGGAGCTGGACCATTATAATGAATAAGATACACCTCTGCTTTCTTGGATTTTTCGGCAAGACTTTGAAAAGGGATATCGCCGCAATCGGCTTTCGTTCTTGTGAATTCTTCATCCCCCATCCATTGAGCGGCTGCTAATAGATTTTCTTTAAGGACAGAAGGCATTGGAACCTGATAAAGACGCGCGTAATCATCCGCGTAAATTTGCGCTGATTTCTTGTACGAAATAAACGCGTTATTATAGCCTTCAGGGTTAAGGCTCGCTTCATAAAGCACGCCTATTAGAAGGCGCGCAAAAGCATCTTCTCGGTAAACATTGTAGCGGCCGGGATCATAACGGCTGTTGATCAAGCGCAGCGTCTCGTCAACATCGCGCGCCTCTACTAAAGCGCCTTGAAGATCATTGAGCATCACATAGTTCATCGACCCAAAAATATTGATCAAGACCCGCTCAAAATCCTCCCCCGCGTAAGGAAGCGTATATTCATTGAAAAGCCATGAGCCAATAATGCCCGTGACCGATTTGGTATAAAGTTTTTCGTATTCTTTCTTTGCTTGCTCAAAAGCATTATTACTTTCTTGATAATCCTTGCAAAGATGCAAGAGCATCCCCCGGTCTAGAAAATAAAGCAATCGATTGTTGGCTCCATAATGACGCTGATTCTTCTCAAGAAAGGCCTTAGCGCGAGCGCAGTCATTGCGCGCGGCGAGATTATGGATGCTGGAGGAGATCCCGGAAGGGCTCGCACAGGAAGGTAACAATAATAAAAAAAGGGATCCTACGATCAGAAATACTATCGAGGATCCCTTGCTTTTTTCTGTCATGCTCGCTTACAACCCAAAGGCTTTACGCGAAACGATCTTTTTGATCTCTTTTTGACCGATCCAAATTTTTTCATTTGTAGTCAGATCGACAAGCTCAAGATTGACTTGATAAAAGATAACGTACTTACCAGAGATCTCATCTTTGACAGAACTGATAATGCCCTGCAGCATAAAATCAGCACCTGTTTCTGCGTTCATCTTTCGGGCAGTCTCTCGGGAAGCGTGCAAAGACTGATCTTCTTTTTCCGTGCGCAGTTCCTGGCGCTGCGGGCTTGAGGCAACAAATTTGGCACGTCCCGTATTGATCAAGCTCTGCTCGAGATCGCTAACGAACACCTGAGGATCAATGTGTTCTGAGGTCTTATTCATGATCGTCCCAACGATCACCACAGGAACCCTTCCGTTCTTTCGATCGAATTCGCTCAACCAAGCATGCGCGACGCAGGACTGGATCATTTCCTGAGAAACCAAGCGTGAATCTGAATCATTCCAATTTCCGCTGAGGTCAACTGTTCTTGATGAGTCGGTACGCGCTACCTTCACAGAGGAACAACTTACAAGACATCCAGCCAGAAAAACAAAACACGCCACACTAGTAAAATATTTGATCCGCATACACCACTCCTTTTATTTAACCTTCCGTGCTCCGGAAAACAATCGAACAATAAAAAATAAATCGCAATTGAGCATCGGTTCTTCTATTGTCCATTGCTCAATTGCTCTGTTTTTTTGCAAAGCAAAAAACGGAGAAGGAAGGATTCGAACCCTCGAGGGACCGCAAGGCCCCTAACGGTTTTCAAGACCGCCGCATTCAACCACTCTGCCACTTCTCCCTAAAACTTTCTCCTAGAGGTAAAGGTGCGTGCCAATTCCCCTAAAACATTCAATTTGATCTTCAGGCGATTGGCCTGCCACTTCTCCCTAAAACTTTCTCCTAGAGGTAAAGGTGCGTGCCAATTCCCCTAAAACATTCAATTTGATCTTCAGGCGATTGGCCTGCCTCTTCTCCTCAAAAAAGAACATCAGGCTTATTTCCGGATAATTGGCCTGTAGATTTCCCCGAAACAACTTTTAAGTACGATATGATACTATTTTATAAAGCGGGAGTCAATCTTAGAATGCGCAATTAACTGTTTCCGAAAAATTACTGATTTAGAGAACAAATTGCGGCTCATAAGACTTTTTGCATAAAATTTATATAATTCTTCTCTTGATATAACGTAAATACCTGTAATATATATTGTTATGAAATCTAAAGAAAGCGTTATATTATTACCCCTACGTTGAAAAACGCTTTCTACCATGCTATATTCTTATTGGTGATGTTGTGATTCGCTCTTTCATAAGACTGAAAGGTAAACTACTCGAAAGTGTAGGGCACAAAGCCGTGAGCCTGACTGCTGACGTTAGCCAGTAAAAGGTTGTCTGGTTGCCGTGAATCATAAAATGATTCGATGTTGATTACGTAATTAAAAAGCCCTTTGATTTTCGTCAAAGGGCTTTTTTTATGAAAGGAGCACAAAATGAAAAACTTTTCTTTGAAAAAGATCACTAGCCTGCTGATCATCAGCGTTCTTTTCTACTCACCACTAGAAGCTGCCCAAGGAGCTAGTAAAAGCTACAAAGTTTCTGTGACGATCCCCGCTGTTTATCATGCGTCCATTCAGCCTGAAGCACGAATACAGCCTAACACGAATAACTTTCAGGTGGCCATGGAGCAAGATATTCGCAATAACGAAAAAGTCTTGGTCAAAACAGTCGTTGCAAAATAAGGTCCCTTACTCGACCTTCTCTTGAGGGATCTTCTTGTCGTTTGACACGCTAATATTTTTTCTTAAAGGAATGTGAAAGATATACGTTGTACCCTCCTGGACCTCGATCTCGCTTTGCACTTTAACTGCTGGTAAATATTCGATCGGTATTGAATTGACATCGATCGAAAGAACATGTTTTCCAGCTGTAATGCCAGAGAACGAATAAGAACCTTCAAAATCGGTTGTTGTTCTCTGCTTGCCATCAAGGATCAACGTGATATCAGCGATCGTTGGCTCGCGGCCATCGGGTTTCCCGTTTTGATTGTTATCCACAAAAGCAACGCCATAAATTTCCGAACGCGTCGTAAGGCCAAAGTTGATCTTAACAACCTTATCAGGAGCAATTGTAATATGCTGGCTGGGTGAGGTCGTAAAAACATATCCTGCAGGAACGCTATCAAAATCAATACCAACTTGAACTTTCTTGCCGCTAACCTTGGCCAAATACGATCCTTGAGAGCCAGTGACCGCGCGCGATTTTCCAGCCTTGATCACGATATCCGGGATACCGTCTTCTCCAGGATCTTGAATGCCGTTACCGTTAAGGTCCTTAAAAACAACGCCGCCAGCATATCCTTGGGGGTTCCATCGAAAAGGCATATCCCAAGCGACGCGGACTCCCATGCGAAAATCTCCCTCTAAGAAATTATCACGCGTTTGATCATCCGGCCAAACCTCCCTAACAGTCCCCTCAAAATAAAGGTCAAGGTCCGAGCTGGGACGATAAAAAAGACCAAGCGTGGCCGCGGCGCTGTCTTCTCCCGCCAAAAAGCTCAAGGTCCCTTGGGCGTTCTGCTCATTACGATAGGATAAATTTACATTCCCCGAAATATATTGCGTGATGTTCCTTGAGAAATCGAATCCTGTGGTAAGCACATTGGGCTGTATGCTCTTTCCCGTCATGACCTCTTGGACCCAGGAATATTCATAATTACAGAAATAAGTGAAATCCCTCAAAAGAGGAACACGCGCGCCAGCTGAAAGACCAACGCGATCAAACTCAGAGGCGGGTGAATATGCGTACCGGCTTTTTTGGTAGGATTGGCCAAAATGGAGCGACAACATTTTTATATCCGTGATCTTAAAATTCTTAGAATAAGTGTTAAAGATCCGGAAATCTCTGTGGGGCGAAACAAGCCCCGGAGTATCCGAATAATAAATATTCGTGTTCCACCAGGATAGATTGGTCAACGTTTTGCGTATGGAGGTCGACCAATCATAGTTAATAGCTGCTTCATTTTGAGGGTTAAAGATGTATCGATTACGATAAATATCAACGGTCGAATCAAAACTAAAACTTTCAGGGCGCCAAACAAAAGAAAGGATACTCCCCGCTTCTCCCTGGCTTCCAACGCTAGAGGTAGCCGTTGCATAATTCTTATCAATATCTCGAAGATTAATTGAAAAATCCATCTGAGGGTTTAGCTCAAAACCAAAATTCGCTGTGCGGGCAAGATCCTTATCGCCGTATGCGATTTCAGCCGCAAAGTCCATCTTTCCAAAATCTTGAAATGTTTCCACGGACATGACCGTGTTCTTGACATACGACGGACGGTCGTTTCCATCGCTCGCCGTATAATTAAAAGCATACTGATGCTTTCCCTTAGGAAAAAGATGTACACGCCCCCCTGTCACAAAGAAATCCCTTTTATCAACAGCGCCTGGAAGCAGATAACCGTACGCTGAACGATCACGACCCCACAAAAATGTCGCTTCCATGTTTTCATCAAAGAAATCTTTTTCAAAAAGAATACCGCGAAAATATTTGGAAGACAGGGTAAGAGGTGAAAAAGTTTTACGCGCATCAAAGCCGCGTAAGCGAAAATCCGACAGCGGACCGATCGAGCCATCGCTTAAGCCAATGGTGTACCCCGTGGCCTTGGTCGTTGCGTCGAACTTATTAAATATCACAGATGTATCAATGTCACCATAAGGCGTTTCTCCATCCAGCATCAAGCGCTGTGTAAAGATCAGCGACCGCCGCTCAAAAATATCCGCATCTTCACTGGAGTAAAACTGGCTCCAATCTGCTGCATACGTAAAACGAAACGGGTTGGACTCTTCTTGAAGCACCGGAGCGGTCTTTGCACTTGCTTTCTGAGATGGAAAGATAACTTCAGCATTAAAGGACCAACGTCCATGCGCATCCCAAACAAGTATGATCGTGGACCCCCTTTTTTCGGCCATAAGAAGGATTTTATTACGATCAATTTTTTTAATGCTAATAAATCCGGGGGTTACGACCAAAAACCGTTCAACATTATCCCCCTCTAGAATGATCGCATGATCAATCTCGATCTCAAGTCTAGGTTTTACGGGCAAGCTCCAAAGCTCATCATTTAAATATATCGTATCTGAAACATCAGTCTTCGACTGGGAAAGGTCTTTTTTGGTATCATCTTCAGCAACAGGGTTGCTTGATGTTGCCACAAGCGTCTTATGCTGAGCATTGCTTTCTTTACCATCAATAGTCGCTGCTTTCTCTGCAGAAACTTTCTGTCTGGCAGCTGACTCAATGATGTCAAGTGCGGCAGAAATATCTTGCTTTCTTGACTGTGCGGGGTCTTCTGGCCTATCTGCCACACGGCCTTCACTAACATAGACAGGATCTGCTTGGAAAGAAACTGAAGAAAGAAAATCATCCTCGCTCGAAGATTCCGGCAGGGCTACATCCACCGTCTGTCCCTGACTGGCTGCTGTCCATACGGCTGCAGCTTCACACTCTAAGCCTTGGGACTTTTCGCGAAATTCAATAACTCCGTAGCGTCCTTCCAAAAGCCGTCTAATAGCGTTTAGAAAGCGTAACGAATTCTTGGCTTGCGGATTGAGCGCTAAGGCTTCGTTAAAGAAGACAATCGCGTCCGCATAGCGCCCTTGCGCTAATTCGAGCATCCCTCTGTTTTCAAAAAAATCATAAGAAACGAGCTCTTCAGCACGTGATGTGCTGGCAAGGCAAGAAAGAAATAGGAAGGCTAATCCTGCGGCAACGAAAATTATTTTTTTGTGCATAAAATATTCGTTTCATTAGTCCCGCACTTGAAGAATCACAAGATTTGATCTTTCGGTTTTCGTAAAATCTACTTCCTGGACCAAGCTGTCGCCATCGCCCAGATCAAAAGTAAGGACCATGGTATATGTCCCTAGCGAAACCTTATCCGAAACGTTAATAAAGAACGGGACATCTTGACCTGGGGGCAAATAAAAAGCGCCTAACTCACCTCGATCAGCGATCAGCCCCTCTTTATTCATAATATAAAAAATCCCTTTGGGTATCAATATGATTTGACTATTATTTTGAATATCCCCTTCAATACGATTTCCAACAGCCTTCACATCTCGCACCTTGGCATCCTTGGGGCTTGCGGCTGTCTCAAGAAAGAAAAGACATCCAACTCTAGCGATCACGCTGACGCCTGTTTTTGAATCTTTTTGCGCGCTATGATTCTCAAAAAATAAAACTCCATAATATCCTCCCTGGGCTGATGCAGGGAATTTAATATTGTAAGAAATGGTCTTTTTCTCAAATGGCTTGAGCTGGAAATCCTGGGGGCTAAAGCTAACCCATTGTGAACAAGAGAGCGGAGTCGTCGCGGGGGGAAAGAATTTTTTGTTACCGTCAAACGGGGGTGTATAAACAAAATCCTGCCAATAAGCCTTAACGGCTACTTCCTTATCCGTAATATTGTTAATCTTTATTTCGCCAACAGCAGTTTCTCCAGGCTTTAGAGAAAGCGCGATCTTTCCGGTTTCAAGAAGCAATTGAGCAGAAGCTTCTTTTAAGGATATCAAAGACAAGAAAGCAAGGCATAGCCCCAAGAACAATAAGATTCTTTTCATGCAAGGCCTCTCTTCAAGACTTGCTGAGAAGTTCTTTCTCAGCAAGTCTTGACAATATCGGCAAATGACAACAGGGTCGTTTTACGGTATGGTTGCTGTGACTAATAATGTCCCGTCATAAACACCAGCGGCATCGTTCAAGGTAAACATTTCACCGCCTGCAGGCATTGTACTATCAACGTTCAGACCTAAATATGCCCTAAAAAAACTGCCTGCTCCAAGCTCAGCCGGCAAAACGACATCCCCGTTAACATCCTTGAAAAGCTCTTTAGGATGTGTGGGCAACAAATTAACAGCTCCAAGAGAATCTACCTTGGCGTATGTCAGCGCACCCTTCCATCCAAGGCCGTTACCGCTATTAGCGGCGTTAGGATTTGAGCCCTGGGTAAAGGTCAAGGTGGTTGTTGGAGTGCCAGGACCGCCAGTCGCTTGCACATCAATGTAGAAATAATGATCTGGCATGTAGATATAATTTACCGGATCATACGTGAGCGGGTCAAAGCTTAGGTTAAGGCCAGAAACAAGAACTGGATTATTATTTCCAGTCACATTGTAAGCGTTAATCGAAATGCCTGTCGCTCCAGGGATCGTCGCAGATACCGTGAATGTCTTTGTTGCATTCACTTGCGCAAAACTAACTGGCGCAGCGATCAAAATAACGCCTAACAGCAACGTTATGATCAAGGTTATTTTTCTCATTTTAACTCTCCTTTTGTTTTATTTTTTTTAGTTTAACAAACAGCTTTTAGTTCCGTGGCTCTTCCTCCTTTCTATATTTCGCCCAATGAATAAACGATCGATGTTAAGTAATTACCAGGCTCCATTCCCGGATAAGGTTTCAAACGATATAACACCCTGACCCTGCAAGGCGCCCCCTTGGCGTCCGACTGGAAGATGGTTCTCTCCTCTTTCGGGACAACCGTAAAGTCCTCAAAACTACTTTTACCCTGCCCGCTCATATTTTCAACCTTCATATCAAAGAATTCCTGCTTGAAAACAGCACCCTTGACATTTGCAAGTGGGGATGCGATTTTCTGAATGATCATATAAGGTTTTCCTAGATTCGTCTTGATATCAATGATCGCTTCTTTGACCTGGGGTGGGCTATTGGGCAGAACATCGTCAAAGCGCGGCTCACGCCCTTCAGGAAAACTGACATCAAGCTGAAAAACAGGATCGATCGTAATCTCTAAATTTAGCAAAACAGTTTGTGCGATGCCTTGTTTTTCAAGGAAATACTTCACTTGCCCACGATAAACACCTGCCTTTTGTTTAGACGCGACTTCTTGGTCTAACGAAAATCTCACATTCACCGTATCGCTTGTATTTTTTGATGTGTAGATCATCAGACGCTTCGCAAAGTTTGTGGGACTGGGGTACTTCGCGGCCCCCTCCTGGCTCGTACTTACAAAGAATTTCAGCATGTCTTTTTGGATTTCTTCATTGCGATCATTGACCGGCAAGCGATCAATATCTTGATAGATCACAAGACTGTCGCCTAGATTGCCAGAAAAAGAAATATTGAAATAACCTTCCAGCCCTGCGGCACCTCTTGTATTCAGACGTACTGTGTCTAACCCTGAAGATGCCTGAGTTTGAACCTTAAAGTCTTGGGGTATCTCAAGAAAAACATCCAAATAGGCTTGGATCTGACTTCCCCCAGAGACAGGTCTAAGCGTATACAAGATCTTTCCAGAAAAGCGGCCTGGAACATCGATTTGCGCAGGATCGATGGCATAAACCATGGTAAAAGAATCACTTTGTCCAGCGCCATTCGATGTGTAGACAAGATCGTCGATATTTTTCATGGAACCCATTTGCTGCAAATAAAGCGTTCCCAAAGCATTGGAGCCTGTGATGGAATATGTTTTTAATGCTGAAGCCCGCAAAGGCTCTCCTTTTTCGCTGATCAGCGGCTCGATCATAGATTGGAATACCTGATACTGAACCCCTTGGTTAGTGTTGATGCGTAGACGAACTTCTTGATTTGCTGTCTGAGCAGAAGTAACACGACCAAATCTCAGGCTGCTGCCCCCCCGAAGTGGGCTGACGCTAAGGTCAAAAGCGGATTCGCTTACCCGGCAAAAGCTAAAGAAAACGATCACCAGTAAGAAAAAAAAGATAACGATCCTATTATTATTGTTGATAGTCATGATAAATTAATCTTTCCCTTATATAAGGTTTCGATGTGAGAGAAAACAGCTAGGCCCATGAATAGATTATTTTTCTTTGGCTAGCTATAAACTCTAGGATCAAATATATAAACAACTTTGAGCAATTAAAGTATAGCATATAAAGCGCCAAAATGTCGGGCAAGTCCTATAATTTCTCAGGATATTACAACAGACATTCTATGCCTATATTTGTGATATCTCGCTTTTTCTATTAATGATCTTAAAGAAGGACGTATTCATCGCTTCTTTTTTGCAAGAAAAAGAAAATGACCAAGGCATAAAAGACCCATAAGCAAATAAGACCCTAGAATAAGCCATAAACCAAAAGCAATGTTTACCTTTAAAACTAACTTGTCCAAATCTGTCGTTAAGATCTTGTACGTCGCGCCTAAGAATATACCAATGCCTATAATACCGATCGCAAGATTAACCCACCGGTTTTTATCAAAAAATCGTATCACAATGGCTAAGAGCACTGCGAACAAAGGAACACCCCAGATCAAGAAACTTTTCTTATCCGCATCCTTTATCCCAGGATTAAATATCTGAATAACAGTGATCATAAATCGTGATTCTGAGCTGTTGGCCATAATAGGAACGCTAAAGCCGCTGACCGTGTCGATCGCAGCCTGACGTTTGCCTGTCAGGACTTTTGAAAGACTCCCGATCATTTGTGACTCTACAGAAATCCAAGGCAAAAAGAAAGAAACACAAATAATCGCTGCCAAAACGATCATGCCAGGCTTAACGATCCGATTCATATAGACCTCCTTGGGTTAGTTTATTGGCGAACTTCAACACTAACAGCGCGTAATCCCGCAAAAGAATTCACATAATACTGAACTGTAACATAGTCCATTTGCAAAATATCAGCTAAGGAGATATCACTTGCGCCCTTGGTGATCTTTGTGTCTCGAGTTGCGAACAATGTAATCTGGTCCGGCTGATAAGCATCGTCGATCCTAACAACCAGCTTCCCAGCAACCCAATCTGTTTCGACCACCCTACCTTTGACGATATCAAGCGGGCTCTGCCCTTCTAAGCCTTGAGCAAAAAGGCCTGAAGAACAGCAAAGACACATGAGCATGGCCATCAAAAGCATCCTTTTTCTCATCATGACATCCTCACTCTATCGACACCCGCCTACTTCTGTTTCTGAGAACTCCCACCTATTTTAGGTGCGTTATCATAAAATTTATATAGTTTCGCCATAATGCGCGCAGAACGCTTATCATTGGTCTTCTCGTACAAGGTCGACAATGCATAATACACTCTGGCATCAAATGGGATCATGCGCGATGCCCTCTGATATATCGCGACCGCCTCAGGTAACGCACCAGCAAATTCAAACATTCTCGCAAGAGTGTCGTAACCCCCAAAGGAGTGCGGATAAAGACCGATCACATGCTCGATCATGGCGATCGCTTTTTCCATCTGTCTTCCAGCAAAAAGAACATTGGCCAACAAAAGACCATTGGAAAAGGTTAACCCTTTTGTGTCGATTGCCCTCTGTATGATCTCGATCGCTTTGTCAATCTCGCCTTTTTGAATCAAGGCCTGGCCATAAGTGATGAGGTAGTCATAATTATCCGGGGCCATAGAGACCACCTTCGCATACAGCATGCTGGCCTTATCGATCTCTCCTTTGGCCATATACGCTCTGGCAAGATAAAATTGAGCGTCCGGATCGCCACTGTCTTGGCTTATGTAACTTTCAAGATTCGCGATCGCTTCAGGGATCTTTCTGGTGTGAAACTGAAAAATACCATAGTTAAGAACTGATCCCGGATTTAAAGCCTGCTCTTTATTTGACAAAGCTATCTCAGCTGTGGCTGTTGTAAAATCCCCTTTTTCAAGCGCCGCCCTTGCGATCGCATTATGGAATATTACCTTCTCCTGTGCCGACCGGGGCCCATTCATGATCTTCGGATAACGACTTACTCGATAAGAGTTGATCATCTGAAGATTCTGAGAAACAACCTGTTCGTATCCGTACAAATTAAGGGGAGCAGAATATTCTAATAATGGCAAGTTGTCAGTGTTGAGCTGCGCATTCGCGCCCACCCGCCCAAGCTCTTCGCTGGTCAGCATAAAACAAGACAATAGTCCCGCCGCATTAAAGACCTTGAACGATCCTAGATCTTTTTTCAGCAAGTCATTAGTCTGGATCCTCTGGTCTATCTTCTGAAGATCATACACGATTTCATGATCTGACCCGATCAACAACAGGTCTGCGCCGATAGTCTGCCACAAGCTCGTGTGCGCAAAGACGCTGCGAAATGTCTTGATGATCATCTGGATATTATCTGATGACATGCTATAGGTGTTGAGCCATTGGCAAACGACCCCCTGAGGCGCTAAGCGTTTCTGGATAAGGCGAAATTGCTCGACCGTAAACAAATTTGCCACGCCAGCCATCCAGGGACTAGAGGGTTCTGAGACAATAACATCATACAAAACATCTTCCACTAGCAAATGGTTTCGCCCATCATTTACGATACTTTTAACGCGAGGGTCATCAAGAACACCACGATTCTCTTTTGCAAAAAACTTGGCTGCTTCCACGACTCCCTGCTCAAGCTCAACACAGTGGATCTCCTTATAGGGATATGCAGCTAAGGCAGCAACCGTGACAGCGCTTCCCATGCCGATGGCCAAGGCCTTATCATGCTTATCCGCAAAAAGACTTGGCAAATGCCCGATCAAAAGCTGAGTATACATGTCTGTTCCATTTGAGGCGTCAATATTGGCATTGATCGCGAGAGAAAGCACTTCATGATGACGCTTAACGGCAACTGTACCGCTTAGGCCTTCTTTATAATACAGCAACTCATTTTGAGCGGTGCTGCTAAGGATCTCGTATTTGCTATGACCTAAATAAGTTTTTGGATCAATAGCGATATTCGTTGTCAAAAGGCCTTTAGACCAAGGGCGCGCCTGCAGCAAAACAAGGACAGCGGCTATAATAAGCCCCGCTGTTGCAATGACCTGTCTTTTTCTCCAACCCTTGCTTGACACAAACACAAACAGAGAACCTGCGATCAAATTAAGAACGACCATTAAGATCAATGTTCGGTAGATCCCCATGCTTGGAACAAGAATAAATCCAGAGAACACCGAACCTAAAATACATCCTATGGTGTTGATCAAGTATGCGTGTCCGATCGTTTTGCCGGTGGTCGCAACTGATCGATTCAGGATATGCGTGACCATGGCGAACATGCAGCCGATGAGGATCGTCGGCGGAAGAATAATCAGGCTAGAGAGCAAGAATTTTGATAAATTAAATAGAAAATGGTTCGTCTTCCAAAGACTAAAAAAATGTAAAAAATAAAACGGAAGCTGATCGAACATGGTCACGCCCCATGCTACGAATAAGGCGATCAAGACCTGCACTAACCCGACCAAAGAATAACCGATCTTGATATGCCGCGCCAACCATCCTAGAAAAAAGCTACCAATTGACAAGCCAGCGAGAAAAGTTGCCAACATGATCGCGAAAGAGTAAACCGAACTACCCAAACACAGCGCCAAAACTTTTGTCCAGCACAGTTGATATGTCATCGATGTAAAACCAGAAAGCGCAAAAACAAAGAACAACAACTTCACAAGATAGGCGTGAGGCAGGCGTCCTGGTGATATATCGGCCTGGGCCTGGGGCAAAGGACCTTCTGAAACATCTTCCTCGATACTGCCTGTCCCCTGCCAAGACCTCTTTAATTTCAATATAAAAAATGTGGCTAACCCAATAAAAATATTAATTGCCGCGGCAATAAAAACAGTTTGATTGATGCCAAAATAATAAATGGCAAAAAAACTTGAAATAAGAACACCTGCGCAGGCCCCGAAGGTATTAACACCATAAAGAAATCCGACTGTCTTCGCCGTCTCTCGGCAATCACGGACTAAAAATTTTGTTACGACCGGTAAAGTCCCTCCCATTAAAAAGGTCGGGATAAAGAGTACAAGGAAAGACACGGCAAAGCGGATAAGGCTGAACTGCCAAAACCCTGGCCTCAGCCCCTGATAGACAAGAACATAGCCTCTTTCAACAAAGGCCCAGATGCTCGGCGTTGCCAGGCAGAATATACCGATCCCTATTTCAAGCCAGCCATACCAGCGCAACGGATCCTTATGACGGTCGATATAGCGCCCAAAAAAAAGACTTCCCAGTCCAAGGCCAGCCATAAAAACCGCCAAGACCGTGCTGATCGCCAAGGTTGTATTGCCAAAGATCAAGCCAAGCTTTCGCACCCAGATGATCTCATAAATAAGGCCGCAGGCCCCTGACAAAAAGAAAAAAAATGACAACGCGTACAAAAGAAAAATATTCTTGTTCCTGATCATGAGGTTATAGGTCCTTTTTGTTTTGAAGTTATCGGGGTATAAAAAGTTGATTAAAGATCGCTTGGTAAATATCGCTTGCGATGGTCAATGTTGTTTTCAGGAATTGGATGAATGAAAAACGGTTCAAGCATAGATCGATCATTCCCGCCATGGCAAGCACGCTGACAAAAAAGACCAAGGTCATCGAAAAAAAATAATCAGACCTCAAAGTTTGCGCGTCTTGAGCGCGCAACTCTTTCGCGGTCAACACTAAGTGCATCGCGAACGTGAAGCTGGCAAAAAATAAGAAATATAACGATAAGTCAACTGTCTTGATAACGAATGGCGCTAAGTACAATAAGATCAAAAAAAAGATCGCGAAGATAGGCAGGATCAGAGGAGCGACCACAACAAGCGGCTGGAAAAATTTAAAGATATCTGCCACAAGTCCTTTGCCGTATTGATAAACAGCGGTCGGTTCAGCAATAAAGAGATGAAAAAGCAGGTAGCTGATAATACCCCAAAAGAAACAATTGCTCTGAGAGGGGTCCAAAAGCAATATTTCATTAATAAAGCCCGTGACCGCGGCAAAAATAAGAGGGATCGCGAGAACGAACAAGGCAAATTTTAAAACACTAACGAGTCGCTGGACCAATGTATTCCTCCCCTCCCATGAACGGACGCAAAACTTGCGGGATAACGACCCTGCCGTCTGCGGTCTGATAATTCTCTAAAATAGCGGCCATCGTGCGCGCCAAAGCGACCCCAGAACCGTTTAACGTATGGACATATGTCGGCTTAGACGTCGTTTTGCCTTTAAATCTGATGTTAGAGCGTCGGGCCTGAAAATCCTCAAAATTCGAACAGCTGGAAACCTCAAGCCATTTATCCAACCCAGCCGCATACGCCTCTAGGTCATAACACTTGGCAGCTGCAAAGCTTAGGTCTCCAGTAGCCAGCATGACCACGCGATACGCAAGTCCTAAAAGCTGCAAAACCTTCTCCGCGTTACCGAGGAGTTTCTCAAGTTCGTCATAGGATGTTTCAGGCCTAACAAATTTTACAAGTTCTACTTTGTCAAATTGATGCACGCGCATTAAACCGCGGGTATCCTTGCCGTAAGACCCTGCCTCTCGTCGAAAACACGCAGTATAGGCGGCATAGCGGATCGGCAGGTCTTCTTCTGCAAGGATCTCATCTCGATGAAGGTTCGTTACAGGGACCTCAGCTGTTGGGATCAGAAAAAGATCCTCGTCCTTGAGCCGATACATATCCTCTTCCATCTTTGGCAGCTGTCCGGTTCCCGTCATGGAAGCACGGTTCACCAAAAACGGCGGAAAAATTTCCACGTACCCATGCTCGCGGGTATGCAGTTCCAGCATAAAATTTAACAACGCGCGCTCAAGCCGCGCGCCCGCGCCTTTATAAACGATAAAGTTCGACCCTGTGATCTTGGATGCCCTTTTGAAATCAATAATGTTGAGCGCTTCCGCGATCTCAAAATGGGCTTTAGGCTTAAAATCAAACTTGACCGGTTCACCGACTTGGCGGACATATTGATTTTTTTCAGGACTGCCGATAGGAACAGAAATGTGGGGCATGTTAGGAATGCCCATCAAGATCGCTTCCACTTGCGCTTCAAGCTCTTTTACTTGCGGCTCAAGTTCGCTGATCTTCTGCGACACCTCTTTCATGGCCTCGATCTTGGCCTTAGCGTCTTTTTTTTCTTTTAAACATTGAGAGATCTCGTCGTTGGCGACATTTCTTTTTTCGCGCAATTCATCAAGTTTCGTCAGAAGCTTGCGCCGCTTTTGGTCCAAGTCCATAAAAAGATCAATATCTACACGATAACCGCTGCGAGCTGCTAAGGCGCTGCGGACTGCCTTATCATTTTCGCGAACAAACTTTAGATCTAACATTTTTATTCCTTTACAGTATTCAAGCTGATCAATATCTGAGAAATAAGCTCTTTGGCGTTGATGGGTTTGGCAAGATGGATCTCCGCGCCAAGCTCGAAATGCTCAACGACATCTTCAGGAGAATCTGCCGCTGTCAAAAAAATGACCGGAATATCCCTCGTCACCTCATGCTTTTTTAATTCACGGCACATATCTGCGCCGCTCATAACAGGCATACGCTCATCCAACAAAATGACATCAGGAAAAAATTCAACCGCCTTGCGCAATCCCTGCTCGCCGTTTTCCGCGGATACAACATGAACACCTTCTTTTTGCAAGATACGCTCCAGCGTCAATCGCTGCGCGGTTTCATCTTCAACAACGAGGATGCGGCGACCCGACAAAGAGGTTGACGAGAGCTGAGCCTTCTTAAAAAACGATTTCAAACGGTTGAACATGGGATCAGTGCCTGCTTTCGATTTTTTTCATTATATTAAGAAAACAGGTTGAATTCTACTGATTTTTAAGGGAATTACGATAAGAAAATGCGCCCTATCCTGACCTTAGAAGGGCGCGGTTACCGCGATCTACTTTTAAGAGAAAGCGCGCCCTGCTTCAACAAAGATCTTTTCTTCAAGGAAGCGGACGCGTTACCTTAGTGTTACTTTCAAGAAAAGCGCGCCTCGAAAGACCTTCTCGTGGCGCGTACCTTAATCGCTGAAAAAGAAAGCGCGCCTGGGCCGAATCGAACGGCCACGTATGGCGCCGGAGGCCAATGCGCTATCCGTTACGCTACAGGCGCATCTACATCTATTTTTTCAAGGAAAGATGCACCTGCTCCAACTTCCCTTATTGTCAATTCAGGAGATATTGTGAGCAAGGCGCAAATTTCCTTGATCATTAATTTTATCAGAACTTAATAAAATTTTAAACTCCAAATATTCTCTACCAAGGCCTCCGCCGTGAACTGCGCGAGAAGCCTCTGCGCGGCTGAACCTTCTGATGGCGCACGCGCGGCGTAAACGGCCTGCGCCCAGTCTGTATAACAACGCCTGGAGTGAAGGAAATATCAGGAAATTCTGGATGTTTGGATATCGGCAATGTTGCCTTGATAAGCTGTTCAATATTACGGACATCACTGCGTTGATCAGGAGTCGCGAAGGAGATCGCGTGTCCTTTTTGTCCAGCGCGGCCCGTACGGCCAATGCGATGGACATAATTCTCAATATCCTCCGGAAGATCATAATTGACTACAAGTTCGATACCCGCCACATCGATCCCTCGCGAGGCGATATCTGTCGCTACGAGTACACGGAACCTTCCCGACTTAAATCCTTCTAGGGCCTCCCGCCTTTGAGACAAGGAGCGGTCCGAATGGATCTCTGCCGCGCTATAACGCATGTTGCGGATCGCGATGGTCAGCTTTCGCGCTTGATGCTTTGTGCGCGAAAAAAGCAAAACCGAGCCGTGATATTGAGCGAGGATCTTTTCAAGGAGTTTGACCTTGGAATCCTTAGGGATAATAAAGACTTCCTGGGTCACGCGCTCAGCAACCGTTCCTGACGGAGCGATCTCAACCGAAACAGGAAGCTTCATGTATTTGCTAGCGATCTCCATGATCGCTTTTGGAATTGTTGCTGAAAAAAGCATGGTTTGCCTCTCGCGAGGGACAAGGCGTAGCACCTGGTTAATCTGAGGCGCAAACCCCATGTCCAGCATGCGGTCCGCTTCGTCCAAGACAAGCATACTGACATCATTAAGCGAAATATTTCTTTGCTCGATATGGTCTAACAAGCGTCCGGGTGTAGCGATCACGATCCGTGGACCTTTTCTTAGAACGCGTATTTGATCGTGCATGGACGCGCCGCCAATAAGACAGCTGGTACGCATCCCAAACGCGTGCGCCAGGATACGACAAGCCTCATCGATCTGGACCGCGAGCTCACGTGTGGGAGCTAAAACAAGGCCTTTGCCTCCACCCTGGGCTAAGCGCTGGATCATCGGGATAGCGAACGAATGCGTTTTCCCCGTGCCTGTTTGGGCGATTCCAACGACATCTTTACCGTCGATCGCCAAGGGGATCGCTTTTTTCTGGATGGGCGTTGGCGCCTTGAACTTAAGACGCTCCAAAACATCCAGGATCTTAGGCGCAATGCCGAGTCCGAAAAAACCTTGGCCTTGCTCCAGGGGATGTAATGAGAATTGGTTCATGTTCCCTGTTTTACTGTTCATCAAACACCTTCTATCTTTCTTTTTTTAGCTAAAATAAAAACCGCCAAGGTTAGCTATCTCCTTGGCGGCGTTAGGACGTTCTAATCTTTAGGCGTATTATACTCACATATCGGCCCTGGTCAAATAGAATTTTTTATACCAAGATCTTTTACCGCCCTGTCAGCAGATTAAAAGGCAGCGCAATGATCTCAAAGGCACCCTTAGCTCCTGTTCTTGTCGCACCCCACATCGCGGACATCGTACTGTTGACCTGTGTCACAACCGGAATGACCGTCATGTGCAGCAATTTTCCGATCTCAGTATGGCGCAATGCTTCAGCAATGATCATACGGGCGACTTCGTTACCATTCTTCAGGTCAAAAAATGTCGCGTTCTTGATACGGACAGGGTAGGTCGACATCTTTTTCTTGCCAGAGGCATAGTCCAGAAAGTGGACCTTAGCAATACTGATCACCGCAACATCAAAATAAAAAGGAGTCTGAGTCTCGCTGGTAGCTTTCGTTTTTGCGTTCGCAATGATCTCCTGAACGTTTATTTTCTTTTGGGCGTTACGCACGATATTGATACGTTCGACATCAATGGCAAACAAATAGATATTGGGTTTACGTTGGACAATGATCTCAATGGGGTCAAAAACAAAATGCACCACATTGATATAAGCAAGTTCCGGCTCTGTAAATCCTGCCGGATTATGGACTGTGATCCCCTGCACGGAAATACGCGCCAACAAAGGAGAAAGGCTCACATGCTCTATTGTGATATCAATGCCAATATCCTGCTCGATCTCCTGCTCGACGATATCCTTAATGCGCAGGTTTGCGGTCACGAATACGGCTGTCGTTAGAAAGGCGAACAGTAAAATAAAAATAAGGCCAAAAAATAAGATAATACGTTTAAATAGTTTCATAAATTAATTTAACATTTTAACATACTTCACTACTTTTCATAGGACACTTCTATCGTAACTCACTCAATCACAAATACTTATTCAGAAACGTTCTGGGATGCTCAAATGTGGCTTCTCTCCGTTGGCACTTTTCCTCAACTTCTTCTAGTAATTCAAGAATTTCCTTAAGTATGTTCAGGTTTAAACTATCGATGTTCATTTCTGCATCTCACTTATTCTTCTCGTCTTTGGGAAGAGAGTTCTTTGTTCATTAAAAATTCTGGGTTGGTTTTGGAGCTTCTGTTTTTACTTCAACAGATTCTTCTTTTGCTTCTTCGTCTAATTTATATTGTTTTCGTATGTTCTGTTTTATCTGTTCAGCGTCATATACCATCATATTTGAATCTTGCGGCTTATCCTTAAAGCATTTGATAGTATTGCTTGCTGATGGTTTATGAAAAGTATAAGTTTCTCCGCCAGAATAATAGGTTGTTCCTGAATAACTGCCTTGGTTACCATACATATTGACTCTGCCATATGTATTTGCTGTTACAGGAGTGGTTGTTGAAGTTGTTTGTGTTTCTAATTTTTCATCAATTATAATAAAATATTTATATCCATTCTCTAAGGAAAGTTCTGCACATCTCAACAAAGCAAAATCCTCTGCTCTATCTGAACCGCAGTAACCATTTCCAACAAATCTAACTTTATAGATATCATCTTGAATCTTTGTATCAGTAAATCCTCCAGCGAGACCCTTGCTCTGATATCCTGTTGCACATCCACTAATCAATGCTACTGCTGCTAATACAAGAATAAGTTTTTTCATTTTTCCTCCCTCGATGTCCTATCACAAATTCTTTGTATAGGGTAACTTTCTATTCGTTACAAAAATTAACGATACCAAAAATCCCAAAGCGTTTCTATCTATCTTCTTAAAATCCCAAAGCGTTTCTATCTATCTTCTTTATTTTCATTGGCTTCTGGTAGAAGTGTCCAGCGGTCAATACCTAGTCTATCACTGACTTCTCTGTTGCCTAGGTTATCATAAAAACACGCACTGCTCCAGCAATAATCCGTTGCCAAGCTGACCATCTTAGCCCTAACAGGGTTGTGATGAATATAGTTAATGCATTCGATAATATATTGTTCCCCTTCGATCAGACTGCTCCGAAAGCGTCCCTGCCAAACATGGCCGACATATGCTGTCTTATTGCGATAATGGCAGCTATAAGATAACAGGATCGACTGCATGATCCTGGAAATCGGCTGAACGTCCGTTGCCTCAACAACAAGATGAATATGGTTATCCATCACAACAAAAGCGTAAAGTTTGAAAGAAAAACGCTTTTTATATTTTTCCAGGATTTCAATGAACAAAGTCTTGTTTTGATCGCCCTCAAGGATCTTCTGCTTGTTATTGCCACGTGAGACAATATGATAAATCGCGTGACGGTAATACACTCTTCGCTGCGCCGTCATAGGACACTTCTATCGTAACTCACACAATCACAAATTCTTACATAGAAACGTTTGGGGTGTTCCGGATACCTTCGAGACCTCCGAAAGCGATAATTGCCGATCCTTTCGCAATCTCCGTAAAGTATTTCCTAATTTTATACCGTTCATTTCTTAGCACCCTTCTTCAAAAATATTATTTTGATATCTACTGAAAATATTTCAACTTTTTTCAGTCGTTAAACGCTTTTTATATAGGTTTTCTATTTATAAAGAGTTTCAATGTCGGTAACTATGCCATCCTTGTTGAACGCAACAATTACACTATTGCCAAATAACCCCGGGGGTGGATATGTGAAAAATTCATAACGATTTTCATTATAAGCTATCGATGTTTCTTTTTCAGGAGGAGTTCTCTGCCTAGGCTCCCCCCACAAAGTCAAAACCTCATTCTTGGTCATTCCGATTTTTATTGTTCCTTTCGAGGAAGTAATCTCTGTGGCCGTAGCACAACCGTAAATCATAACCGTTATTAAAAATGCTAAACAAAAATAAAGCGCTTTTTTCATTTCTGCACCCCATAAGTATACGTATTACGATATTGAATACCTTGAATATTATTGTACTGTGAGGACGGGCTAAACCCAGGCACAGATAAACCGGCTTGCCCAGCGACTCGGCCAACAAAAGTAGAGCATATTTCTCTACCAGGACCTAGCCAATACTTGATATTGTTTTCTTTGCCGTATTGAACAGCAAGGGCTATGAATTTTTGATTTCCCGAACCTGCCCATTTGACAACGCGGCCTTGACGAGAAAAATCAATAGCGCGATCCTTAACTCCTCCATTAATATGCGCATCTACCTGTCTTATGTCAGTCGTCGCTATCGCAATATGTCCTTTTGAAGCACCTTGGATAGCGCCCAAAACAGCTCCTGAAGGGTCAGCGCCGCCTTCATAAAATATTAAGTCACCCGCTTGAGGTTTCTGATCGCCGATAGTCGGATCGGGCAACATCATTTCAACAGTCGCAGAAATCCCGCCGTTCATGAGCCCTCCTAAGGCAGCGTCGCCGATATTGCCTCCGCTAACAGCCGCTGATGCGGCACTGCCTAGAATATCACCTGCAATAGGCGCAACATTGTAACTGCCCATAAAACCGGCAATACCTCCTGCTAATCCAGCCAACGCGCCCATTCCAGGGTCCCATCCCATAACGCCGCTGACAGCCGCGCCTGCCGTAGATCCGCCAAGCCCGGCCGCAGCCATGCCAGCCCAAAACTTCCCTATGCCGCCTCCCCTAAGAAAATCTCCTACTCCTAAGCCAACGGCACCTCCTACGGATCCGCTTAAAATCCCAAGGCCAATGCCTTGTGCGATATTTGTCCCTTGAATTGCTGAGTTGACACCGCCAAGAAATCCGCCCATTGCGGCTCCTGCGATGATCGGATGAGCCACCGCATAAGCACTCGCCGCTTTAAAAATAGCAGCAATAGCCGCAAAAAACCAGAAATGCCCAGTAGGGTCGGTAATATTGACCGGGTTGTTTCCGCAATACGAATATCGGTTCAACATCTGCGGATTAACTGAACTCTGAACAACAAAGTCCGGGGTTAAGAATCTCCCCAGTGCGGAATCATAATACCTCGCTCCATAGTAATACAGCCCGGTTTTCTCATCAAGCTGTTTTCCTGTAAAATAGAAATGCGCGACCTCGGCGCTATTACCATATTTTTCATGACGCGAGAACCCGCCAAAAGGCAGATATTCGCACAGCTCTTTCACGACACCGCTATTGTTGGTGACGATATTGGTCCCGCCCAGATGGTCTCCGTGATAATACACTACCTGACCACTTTGGACTTGGGCCACGCGCGTATCGCCCAGATAAATGTAACGTGTGGGCGCAGAACCATTGACCTCATACAGCGAACCGATATATTTTGTCGTTGTTGTCGTTACGGCAGGAACGCTGCTGATCGTCAAATTTTTCGCGTAGGAAAACCTTGAGACATCAAAAAGCCCAACATTATCGTCAACGGCGATACTGCCGTTGTCGTAATTGACACGCTTGACCCTGCCGCCGTCCCCATCATAATAAAATTTGGCTTGCGTCGTGTTGCTTTTCTTAACTTCCATGAGACGATTTTCCGCATCATAGAGATAATCCCAGACAGCACCATTGGTATCCGTTTTCTTTTTCATATTACCATTGGCGTCGTACTGGAATGTTGTCCCGTCGGATAATGATGTGACGGCATGCGGCCCGGCTCCATTCTGCCCGTAGGTAAATGTAATCCCGTCTTTTTGCAGAATATTGCCGATCTTGTCATATTGAAAGAATTTTGTGCCGTAACTTCCCTGCGCGCAGATCAAACGATTTAAGGCGTCATACTGAAAACTTTGAGTTGCGGTATTGACGGCGTCGCTGATCGCGCGAATGTTGCCAGAGCTGTCGTAGCTGTAGCTGAAGTCTTGGATGGACTGGTTTTGAACGTTTTTTGTTACAAGCTGCGTCAAGCGCAAACTATTGGGGTCATACGTGTAGGTCGTTCTGGTATTGTTACCAAACTCAACCTCAAGGATCTGGCCCGCCGCGCTGTATCGAACATCAACAACATAGATACCCGAACCCAAATCTTTTCCATTAACTGCTTCTGTAACTGTTGACAAAACATCGTATATCGTGCTCCCTCCTTGTGGATAACGGCGAATTTCTCCAACCCACGTAAACTGATCGGTATTAGCGGAAGAACTGTCGTTATTTTGCACAGTTAAATTTTTTGTGATCGCGATCGTGCTTGGCGCGGCCTGCGTTATTAGCCCCATCTCTTCCCACCACTGGCCGCTACTTGTTGTCGCGGCCAAAAAGTTGGAATCCGCGTCCAGAATGGTCACGTAGTATTTATAATCATAATTCTGATCGTCGAATGTAGGGATCAGATCAGACCAAGAAAATGCGATCTCATATTGCTTCTCAAGGTCAATGATCGGTCTGAAGTAATTCATACCTAATGAAATATTTAACCCTGTTCCCGGCTGGACTTCAACGGTTTTCTCCGCGACAGTATAGAATGTTTGAGGATCATGAGGATCATATGCCTGTCCGGATATGACGCGGCGAATTTGGGCCATCCATCGATAGCTTGTAATAAGGCTACCGTTGCAATGACTTAATGCGACCAACTCCTTTGAGGATATATGATTCCCGCTTGCATTCGCATCCGAGATATCGATATCGCCTCCCAGCCATGTATTTGACGTGCTGGGATCCTGGGCGGCCCCGTAATAGCTACCCGTATTATTCTCAACCAATGTATAAAATAAACGGTAATCATAATTATTCCCCATCGGCAAATTGGACCAGGAAATATCAAAATCATACCGAGCAAGAACAGCTGGATGAGGACTTTGAGGAGTCACGCCTAAGACTATATCAGGATCTGGAGCCGCAGAGACAAGGATCTGGCTAAAGCTCGGAAAATATGTAGCGCCTGGCCATGGAGGGGTGCAGACAAGCTGAGCTCTCCAAATAAATTCATTAAAAGATGCATACGCTTCTAATTCTTTTACGATCGTCATGGATCCAGAATTTGTATTAATATTAATTTGATCTCCATTCCATGAGGCTGGAGGCGATACACTCCAGTTGAGCGCCCCGGGAGGATTCGATGATAGCGGAGGAGGATATACGGATCCTCCTATCAGAGCAACAAATATACTGTATTGCCAGTTTTCCCAATATGCTCCTGACCAAGAAACATTAAGCGAGTAATGCTGCTTCACGCCTCGAACAGGATTGAGAGGATTGACGGTCAAGGTGATGTTGCCGCCAGGCCCAAGAAACTTCATTTCACCTTTATCTTGAGACTGTTGTCCTGCTTTTCTGTGAAAGAATGAATTTTGATATTGCAAAATATTTTGCTTGATATCCGGACTGCTCTTTTTTAATCGGTGGTTATAAAAATTTTTCATGTCTAATCGAGCAGGATCCTGGATCCTCCCTCCCTCTTCTTTTGCGGACGAAAGAGAGTTTCCTGGTAAGATCTCACTAACGCTATCAATTTGACCTGCGTTATTATAGGTATAAATTAATTTTGCCTGATCAGGATAGCTCAAAATTATCGGACGGTTCGCGGCATCATAGCTGCGACGAACTTGATAACTTGCCGTGTCAATCTTTTTGGTCGAGGACTTCTCCCGCCCTAAAACATCATAAACAAATCGGCTTTGATCCGCCGTAGGATAGCTTGCCTTTGTCAAGCGTCCAATACCATAATTTGGTTCCATCGTCGGTGGTGCTGGCGGCAAGCCTTCCAAAGATGAAAGGCTTTTAGAAAAATTCACGGATGCCGATAAGACTTGAAGATCATCATCGGCAAGAGCTTCTATCGGCATAAGTGATGTCGCGTCATAAGTGTAATTGACATTGAGCGCCGCGCCATCCGTTTTGTTCGTGAGACGGTTAATCTCATCATACGTAAAAGTAATGACCTGATTTTTCGCATCTTTCTGCCAAATAAGATTTCCGACAGGGTCATATTCGTATTCCCAGTATCCCATATCCGGATCATCCATGGCGATCTTGCGACCCAGTGCATCATAGGAGATCGTCGTCACATTGCCTAAGGCATCCTGGACTTGCGTCAGGTTTCCTTCGCTGTCATACGAATAATTTGTCGTCGTGTAAAGACTGTAGGCTTGCGTCGGATAATAAAGGCTGCGACCGTCAGCGCCTGTGTATTCTTGCTTTTGGACGAACCTGCCGTAGGCATCCACGATAGAAGCTTGCTTGTGGCCATTTTCATCAATAGCGGTCGTCGTCAGATCATCATAAATAACTGTAGCGCAAGTCCCGTCTGGGTTTGTCGTCTGAACGGCACGCCCCATCGCATCATAGGCGATGGTCGTATGTGCAACGCTTGTATCAATTGGGTCTGCTGTTGTAATCGATGTATTTGTAAAACGTGGCAGATATTTCTTCTGTGGCAATCCCCGAGAGTTGTACTCAGTCTGGCCGCTAACGACAAATTGCCCCATATAACCAGTTTCACTCTTGGATTGAATAAGGCGTCCTAGGCCATCATAGAACGACACTGTATCGATCGTCCCGGGTTTTCCATGAGCTTCTCGCTGATGTGTTATGACCTTTGTGCCCGAGCTTGTCAGATCGTATTCCACGCTTGTTGTTGGGAAAGCGATCGAATCGAGAGGTGATACCGTCGCGACAAGGCGGCCAAAAGTATCGTAGGTCTTGCCGCCTGTCTGACTATTAGGATCCTTGATAGATCTTACCTGGCCCCAAAGCCCATGATATCCGGCGCCGTTATCCAGAGGAATCCCATTGACCCCGTAATACTCTTTAGCAACAACATGGTTCTTGGCATTCTTGACCTGAAGCGGGAAGAAATAAAAATCATTGTCATAGGTAATCGTTGAAACATGGCCATTAGGATCCTTGGTCGTCAAAAGATTGCCATAGCCATCATACGCATATTCCGTCACGGGATTAACCGCGCCCGGCTGGCTTCCTCCCCAGAGTTCTTTTTTGGTCAACTGTCCTAAGGTCGGGACCGTGTTGATGTTATTGCTTCCATCATAATAAAACCACGTTTTGCGCACTTGTGCGCTCGCGTTGTCTTTGGAAAGAATTTCTTTGGGCAACCCCAGCAACCAATTATTTCCGGCAACATTATTATGATATGTCGTTTCCGTGCTGCGCTTGTCCGCTTCGATGTCGCTTCCTGTTAGAAGATCAACTTTTCCAAGCTGTACAGCCTTGGTAAGGTTCCCGTACTGCGGCGATCCTTCGTAAAAATATTTTTCCTGCGTGCGCACGCCCGTCGCATTGCCATCGTAAATAAAATCATCCTTTTGCGCTAAGTAAATAAAATTCACCCCTGAAAAAAGTTGTTGCGCGTTCCACTGGTAAACTGTTTTTGAAAAAAGCTGACCTACCGCATTATAATTTTCCTGACGGTCAATCCTTCCTTTATAAACATCATCCTGCAACAGATAGGTTTCGCTATAATTACCGTCTGGATCTAAAACCTTAATATAACCAAATCCTCGCGATTCTCTTTTCTCCGCGTTCCAAAACCCATTCGCGTAGTCGTATGTCGTCGTGTAAGAATCGCCTACACCGATGCTTAAGGTTAATGTTTTAACGACCTGCGCCGCGAACGGAAAAAACGTATTGCTGTAATGACAGGCGGAATCGTAAACGATCTCCTTAATCCCACCCATTCCATTGTCCATTGCAACAAGAAGGTCCGGGACTTTCCCTTTGTTAATATGCACCTCCGGTGTGTTGCCGTTAAAATGTTTCACAAGATCTAGCATGCCATCGGCATTGACATCGGCGAGCTTTGCCCCATTGCTCTTTAGGTTTCCTGGAACAACCCATGAATTATCTAAGACCCAGCCATGCCCATTATTTAAAAGAACCTTTTGCGAATTATCATCTGAAACGATCAGATCTGGTAGGTTATCGCCATTAATATCCGCGCACTGCGTAGAACCGTCGTTAAAATTTGTGTAACCGAATTCGTTAAGCCAGGGTGAACTTGCATCCTCGACCCATGTCGTACCATTATTGATAAAAACCTTTTTTGTTCCATCTTTGGAATACATGACATCCTTAAGATTGTCCCCATTAAGATCAAGCAAAACAGCACCATGCGCAAAATCCATATAAACCGATGCCTGTGTATTCCAGCTGCTTTGATAAGTCCAGCCGTTAGCTGTCGGCATATTATTAATGAACGTCATGTGCGTATGAGGACCCCAGCCTTCTTCTTTTGATTTCACATAATCTGTAAATCCATCGCCATTAACATCGTCCAAAATATTCCCGGTATATTCATGATACGAATAAACCGGTTGCCCAAGGGCCCAAGTGATCGGCAGAACACCGTCATTGGGAAGTGGCCAATTAACATCAAGATTCCAACCAGTTAAATGATTATTAATGAATACTTGGTTGGTTATCACTCCACCGTTAGCCGGCGGATGATCCTGAAAATGTCGCACAAGATCGACCCATCCATCTCCATTAATATCGGCTAAAGAAACTCCGTACCCTCTGTCGATCTCTGGAGCGGTTGCTAAAAAATTACTCAAATTCGTCGGGAATTTCCAGTTCGCGGGCGATGCCACCCAGCTTTGGTTCTTGTCATGCAAAAATGTTTCTCTCGTCACTCCTCCGCCATGATATTCATGATATTTGACAATGTCTGGATACCCATCCGAGTTAACATCTACCATGCGCGATCCTAAATCTGCGTAACGCCCGCCTTGCTGATGTTCAGAAAATCGAGCGCCAGCCGGTACAGTCCATCCTGTCGCCGCCTGAAATCCCTTGTCGCTTTGCTGATACGAAAATACTGTCGCTGGTAAACTACTGACGCCATCCGCTCCATACTGCGTCACAGCGGTTAAAAGCGAGCGTTGGGTCATCGGACTTAACGTATACGAAAATTGATATTTACCTTGAAGCGCGCCTTGGACAAAGACCTTGACAGCGCACAAACGTTTTTCCGTCCTGATCAAGAACTTGCTGAAATAAGAGAACATGGTGTCTGAACGGTTCTCAAATTCAAATTCGACCGCAGCAAACGGCGACAAATTATTTTGAGAATTTCCTGTATAAAGAATTTGATAAGGATATATCTGGCTTTGATCCTTCATGTATGAAATCGTCATGTAGTTCCCATAAAGGTCTTCCACTTTATCCAGGCACCATTCAAAGACATTCGCGCTATTGCTCGGATCAAACACTCGCGAATCATTCGTCTGACCAAAATAATAACGAACACCTTTTCGATCGGTCAGGCACCAATACGAATTACTGACAAATTCAATTTTCATGAAGGCGCCTTCGATCTCAGGACGAAACAATGTTCCGTTACCGCTGACATCGACCAATTCTTGCCGCGATCCTGCCTGCGCCAAGACAAACTTATCAGAGGCGCTGTACGTTGGCGTTCCAAACTTGATCGAACGGCTGATCCTGCCGAATTCCAAGCTCCAGCCCATACCAGCGATACCGTTCGGCGAACTTGAATTATACGATAAAGAAATGGCTGGCTGGATCCCTGCGCGGCCTGACGGGACCGAAATTGGTATCTCTGCGGTTGCGGTTCCGGTAGCGGGATCGACATCAAGTTTTTCCACAGATTGAAATGCCTTGTCCGTATAAAGGGTGGTTTTTGATGATTGGCCGGAAGAAGGACCTTTTGATCGCGATAAAAGTTCTTGATCTTCCTTTGCGCGCGTCATTTCGCTAGTGTCAAGGGACGAACCTTGGGAACCTTGAGCTGTCTCATTCTCAGATGCACATACCACGACCGGCGCAACAACAAACAATGAAAAAATCACAATAGCCAACCCAAAGCTTCGATTCATCGCATCCTCCCGATTCAAAGTATTAAACGCAACCCTTAATCCCTTGCTGTAAATACCAATTTTTCACTAACGGTAGCCAAGACTTTTCACTCGATACGCTTTTTTTCTTAGCCTTCGTTCTTTGCTTTAGGCTTCTTGCTTTTGGAAACCTTTTCGCTGTCAGATCCTGGCGCTTGCTCAGCCAGATCTTCTTTGCTGCACCGCTGGCATGGCACATAGCCCTGCTCAACAGCAGCTTTTTTATCCAACTTTTGGGTTTCCCTGTCTTTAATGAACCGGCAATCAGCCTTGTGATACTTTGTGCCGTTGGCCGTGACGTAAACGTCCTCAGCGAATGCCATAGTATTGGCAGCTAAGAACAATACACATGCGACCATCAACAATACTTTCTTCACCATACGCTTTCCCTCCTTTTCCCGGCACCGTTAGTGAAAACATGTCGTAATTCAAGATTCAAAACTCAAAATTCAAAATAAAACATGTAAAAATTAAAGCTCAAACTAAAAAACTAATCGCTATCCTTTTGTTTAAGCTTAATAATACTCGCTGCTAAAATACGCGCGATCTCATCAAAACCTGCTCGAAACACCTGTAAGCTAGAATGAGAAACCTTACCACTATCGCTCAGCAGTCCTATACAAAAGATGCTTTCATTAGCGGATTTCAAAGAATATGTCAAAAAGTTAACGAAATCTTTCCTTGACCCCGACGACCGAGCTTCCGAGATATTTGCGCCAACACTCATCGACGACCTCAACAGCTGCCTACCAATAACTTGACAGCTCATGTTTTTCGGAAGGCTATCGATCAGATCAATGGCCTGCAAAGCAAGACTATGCGACATATCTTTAAGATCTTTCTTATATTTCTTGACTTTGTTTATTTCATTTTGACTTTTGAATCTTGAATTTTGAATTCTTTCATTAGGTTTTTGTTGTGTCCTAGGCTCCATCATCTTTGCTTCCCCTTTCTATTTCCCTGCTAAACCCTCCCCCTGTAAGCGCGTCGATCAGCGCTGTCAATTCATCGACGCGCATTTCTAATTCTACTAGCGAACTCTCGCCTGCAGCAGGCTGTACGCTTTGTACTAAAAGCCGTCGCCTTTCAAAATAAAGCCGGGTCACTTCATTAAGAATGTCTTCCCGAAGCTCTACCATGAGTTTAGAACGGGTATCGATGGATGTTTGGCTGGAATTCCATACCAAATCCCCCAGGTCCCATGACACGGACACACCCCAGCCAAAATTATTATAAAAAGTTTTATCATCAGGACCGATATATGACTGTCCACCGCTCGTGTAGCTTCCGTAAACGCTGTCAGATATTGTTTTATTCTTATCACCATCAACGCTGATAGAAAGCTTGGGAAGCAAAGCCCTTTTAACCAGCTGGCTGCGCCACTGCTGTATTTTTTGTGGATGGACCTCCGCGTATTCGATCGCCATCCTGTGAACAGACTGTATACTTGGCTCTTGATCGATACGTTTTCTGATCTCTAGGACATCTTCCCCCGCTAACGCTAACGGCTGTTGATCAAAGGCCAGCATAAAAACTCCCCTGTCTGTCGCGGCATAAATACGATCAGAAGGATCGCAAATTATCTGAGAAAACCTTTGCGTTTCAGCACCCGCGCGAAGATCTTGCCATTGGCCATTGTGGAAACGGTAAGCACCTTTGCTGCTTGAGATAAAAAGATCGTCACGGCAAGCTGTCAGACTCGTGATCTCTCCAATAGGAATACTATCGCGAGGAATGCTCTGCCAGCTTCTGCCAAAATCGCTTGAAACAAATATACCGCGCGATGATGCTATCCAGATCCTGGAAAGGCCTCGAGAGCTTGCCACAGCGATGCCATAGATCGACCTGGCAAGGCCTGTTGTTTCTTCATCATCGCTCTCTTCTTTTTCACGCGAGAGGACAGAAAATATTTCTCGAACATCCCCGCCTAAAGGCTCGATACGAAAAACCTCACGATCTGTGCTGATGTAAAGATGTTGTCCATCTTTTGCAATATGAACAATTGGCTTATCCTGGAAAACACTGTGGAAAATTTTCCATCGGGACTCATCCTTGCTAAGAACAAATAAGCCACGCGTTGTTCCTAAGAAAATTTCTGTCTCGAACATGGCAACGGATAAGCATTCTTCTTCCCTAGACCTTTCGCAGGCATAGATCCTTTGCCATGAAACTCCTGCGTCCCGGCTTTGGAAAAGCCCTTTGTCCGTTGCGATAAAAGCTACTTTCTGGATAAAGTCAGTATAAATATCGTTAACCGCGCGTTTGTTTCCTTCCAGGTAAAGCGAAGCAAGGTAACCCGAAATGCCGTGGCTTCTGTAAACCGCCCGCGGCGTACTCACCAACAAGGCATTCGCGTCATCAGGGGCGATGGCAATTCGAGTTACCTCTGTCTCGCTTATTCCGTGGCTGATCTTTTTCCAAACGGCTGGCGGCGCTGAGGCCTCTTCGGCAACAGGATCAACGTAAGCCGGTGCTTGAATATGTGGTCTTGGGGCAAAGGATCTTTGATAAAGCAGTATCGTCAATACAATGACAAAGCTAACAAAAATGATAATTTTAAGCTTCATTCAGAAATGCCTCCCGGTAAATTTTCTCAACATCGATCAATGATAATGCGCGTGTCACTGCATGTTTAAGCAAAGGATTGCTGCTTTCAATAGAGCGTAGATACTGGCCGCGGTACTCCAGCATCGCTTCTAAGCCAAGCTGTTTTTGCATCGCCAACAAGATCCGAAGCGCGGTGTAGATGACAACGATATTTTGTGTGCGAAAGAAAATGTTCTTTGAGTTGTTCATAAGCGAAGTTCTTTCTTAATTCCTGGATGATGTAGTGCAGAATATAGCATTACTTTGATGATTTGTCAATATAATTTTGATTATCAGTCAAAATGTATCATTTTATTTGAAAATAAATTAATATAATATTGACTATTCATCAATATATGTTATGATTAATGTAATTAATTATCTATTGAATAACTGGGTGCTTAAAACACCCTATATATAGGAAGGCAGGTATACCTTGATCGGCAAAAGAATGCAGGAGCTTCGCAAGACAAAGAAAATATCCTTAACTGAGCTCTCGGAAAAGAGTGGCGTTCAGATCGCGACCTTAAGCCGCATGGAAAACCAGAAAATGACTGGAACCCTGGAATCCCATATGCAGATCGCCAAAGCACTGGAAGTGGACTTAACAGAGCTCTACAAGGATGTCGCAGTCCAAGCGTCAGAGAGCCGTGTCGAGGTTCAGAAGAAAGATGCGCAAGCGGATATCTTTAATTATAGCGATAAGTCATCCTATGAGATCCTAACCAGCAAGGTCCTCAGCAAAAAAATGATGCCAACACTTCTTAAGATTGAGCCAGGCGGGGCGACCAATAAAGAGCAAAACGCGGTCGGTTCAGAAAAATTTATTTTCGTTCTCCAGGGACAGGTGTCGGTAAGGATCAGCGAAACATCCTATGACCTTACTGAGGGTAACACGCTTTATTTCGATTCTTCCCTGCCCCATATCTTTACGAATAAAGGAAAAACAACAACAAAATTGATCTGCGTCGCGACACCGGTGGGGTTATGACAATAAGAAAACGTATTTAGTATCTAGCATTTAGTCGATAGAGGAAAAAATGGATAAGATAAAAAGCTTTAGGGAACTAAAAATCTGGAGCCTGGGGAAGGATATTGTCTTAGAAATATACGAAAGAACAAAAATATTTCCAAAAGAAGAACTCTTTTCTCTTGTTTCTCAAATGCGCAGATCCGCAATCTCAATACCTTCAAATATTGCAGAAGGATTTAGCCGTTATCATAATAAAGAATATCGACAATTCCTTTTTCACGCGCTTGGGTCCTGCTCCGAGCTTGAAACGCAACTTGAAATTTGTTATGACTTAAAATATATCGAAAACCAGTTTAAAACTCGCTTGATTGAGAAAATTCAGTTTGAATCTAAGATGATTCGTAACCTTATCAAAAAACTTAACCTTGTTGATTAATATGATTTTTAGCCTAACAACTAACTACTTAACACTAACGACTAAATACTAGCAACTAGATACTAAATACGGAGGCCTTATGTCTAAAAAGATCCTAGTTGTCGATGATGAACTCGGCGTGCGTGAATCACTCAAGCTTATTCTAGGCGACCATTACAATTTGATATTGACTGAAGACGGGGCCCAGGCGCTTGACTGCCTAAAGAACGCCCCGGATATCGGGCTTATCCTGATGGATATCAAAATGCCAGAAATGAACGGGCTAGAGGTCTTGGCTGAGATCAAGAAAGTATATCCCACCCTACCCGTCGTTATGATTACGGGATACAAATGCGTGGAAACAGCCGCCGAGGCCGTCAAGCTTGGCGCCTGCGGGTATATCGTCAAGCCGTTCAAATCGGATGAAATATTGAAAAAGGTAAAATCCGTACTTAAATAGTTTCTTTGACAATACGATATTAGTGTATTACAATTGTATATACATGCGAAACGATGAAACAGATCACCTGGAATCCTGTTAAAAGCCAACGGCTGAAGCGTGCACGCGGGGTATCCTTTGAAGAGATCATCAATACCCGTTTGGTGGATATATGTCGCCACCCTGAAAAAAGCCATCAGCAGATCATGATCTTTGAGCACAAAAACTATCTTTGGGCAGTCCCTTTTGTGTACGACGGAAGCCAGATCTTCCTAAAAACAATATATCCAAGCCGTAAGCTAACAAAATTTTATCGGCAAAGGAAAAAGCTATGAAAAAACTAAAGTTAACTCACGAAGAAAAACTGATCGAAGAAACTATTGAGCAGTTCACCCCTGTCAGCGCGGATGAACACAAAGATATCGTCCAAGCGATCGAATCGCGCAAAAAAGACGCAGTTCTCAATATTCGCGTCAACAGTAACGATATAAAAACGCTCAAACAAAAAGCGGAAAAGCTCGGTATAAAATACCAGACTTTCATTTCTGAAATATTGCATAAAGTCGCTCAAGCCTGAAACGAAATAATTTTTTGCCCTGCTGAGGTAGCGAAGCTTGGGGCTTGTGGATACATCGTAAAACCGTTGAAGTCGGATGAGATATTGAAAGCCGTAAAAAAATTCACCTAAAGGCATAAAGAATGGACCTTTCCCGCTTAAATCCTTTTGCGATATCAGGATTATTGATTGCGTTTGCATATTTTCCTCTTTTCATCCTAATCTTAATCAATAATAAATCAAAGCTTTCGATTGTCTACTCCTTCCACATTCTTTCAATCGCCATGTGGGGCATTGGATCCTTTTTTATTGGGATTAATACAAGCCAGAATTTTTCCTTCACAATATGGAAAATTGCTTATCCGTCAGCACTCTTTATTGCAGTCTTCTTTCTTCATTCAGTCTTAATTCTCATTAAAAAAGAAAGAAAAATTCTCCTAATAGCAATTTACGGACAAGCTTTTTATTTTCTCTACACCATAGTTAACAATAAAATGTTTCCAACAACAAAATTTATGTTTAATTCTTTCTATTATCATCAAGGGAGCGCTTACTACACTTTATCGTTTATCACTTGGCTCACTGTTGTCTCGGCTGGATACTTTTTGCTAATCAAATACTGGAAAAATGTTTATGTTGAACAAAAAAGCCAGATTCTCGGATTGATTCTATCGTGCATTGGTTTCGCTGGAGGAACTCTTGATTTTCTACCGGGGTATGGAATAAATATTTACCCATATGGAAATTTTGCAATTTTAGTACCACCTTTTATAATAACTCACATCATATTTAAATATCATTTCCTCGATATAAATATTGTAATTAAGAAGAGTATTGTCTACTCGGTCTTAATAACTATAATTTCATTTCTCTACTTTCTTGCCATCATCCTGTTCGAAAACTTTCTCAAGGGGATCGTTGGATACAAATCTTTAATTCTTAGCGTTTCTATATCATTTGTTATCGGAATCATATTTTTTCCCCTGCGAAACTTCATTAATCTAATAATAGACAGAATATTCTTCCACGGCACGCACGAAGAGATCATGAAAGAGAATGAACGACTTAAACAAGAGGTCGAGCAGACTGAAAAGCTAAAATCCATAAGCATTCTTGCAAGCGGCATCGCTCATGAGATCAAAAATCCTCTTACTGCGATCAAAACCTTTGCAGAATATCTCCCGCGCAAAATGAATGATAAGGAATTCTTGAGTAATTTCTCCCGCATTGTCGGACACGAAGTGGAACGTATTGATAACCTGGTGCATGAACTGCTTGAATTTGCTAAGCCATCCCCTCTTCAGCTTAAAGAGGTTGATCTGGCAAGCCTCATTGATAACACCCTGGCATTTCTAAGCAGCAAATTTATCAAGCACAGCATCACGGTCGATCAAAACTACAGCCCCTCTGCGAACATACGCCTTACGGCCGATGCAAACCGATTACGCCAAGCGTTCTTGAATATATTTATTAACGCGATCGACGCGATGAATAGAGGCGGCAGATTATCAGTGAGCGTAGATAGAGTTAACGATCATGTGCGGTTATCTATCGAAGACACAGGAACAGGGATCGCTAAAAAAGACCTAAAAAACGTCTTTGACCCCTTCTACACCAAAAAAGACCATGGTGTCGGTCTGGGTCTTTCAATCACCCAACGCATCATCAAAGATCATGGTGGGAAGATTTTAGTGGAAAGCAAGCCGGGAGTAGGGACAAAGTTTATTGTGGAATTGCCGGGAAAGAAGAAGAAAAGATGAGTTACTAAAAGGTTATGATAAGTTACTATTGGTTACTAAAGGTTGCCTTATGGGTCGAGCCTACGAAAATCTGGAATTTTACAAGAATGTTTGCGAGATCAGGCGTCTTATCAATAAAATGACAGGGGCCTTCCAAAAGTCGCGACTGCGACTGGTAAGTCAAATATGCGATGCGGCCAGAAGCGCAAAGCAGAATATCCGCGAGGGCTATGCAAAAGATAGCGTTGGTGAATTCGCACATTCCATCAAAATCAGCAGAGGTTCGCTGGAAGAACTAGGAGGCGATATGGATGATTGCCTTGAAGATAACCTGATCCCGTAAGAAGACCATAAGAAAATAACAACGCTCATCAAAACCGCATGCTTTCAAATGGACAGGTTTATTGACGCATTATATAAATTAGACCGTGAAGGAAGATGGAAGACGCGCTTTAAGCGTAACCCCTAGTAACCATTTGTAACTTTTATTAACTCTTTTTCGCTTTTCCTCAACACCTCCAAAAACGCCTTTGCCACCACCGGATGAAATTGAATACCTATATTTTTCTCGATCTCGCTTATAGCAGCGTCCTTGGACATGGCTTTGCGGTAAGTTCGATCAGAGGTCATCGCGTCATAGCTATCCGCGACAGCGACAATGGCAGCAACGAGCGGGATCTCTTCGCCTTTTAAGCCCTCCGGATAGCCTCGGCCATCATAGCGCTCGTGGTGATATTTAACACCCTTAAGGCACTCTTCAAATTCCGGAATAGCTTTTAAAATATCGGCTCCTCTTAGCGGATGTAGACGTATCTGCTGGAATTCCTGGTCCGTAAGGCCTGTTTCTTTGCTCAAGATGCTCTCAGGAACGCCTATTTTCCCTACATCATGCAACAAAGACGCAATGTACAGATCCTCAGAGAAATTTTTCGAAAGAGGAAAGGCGCGGTTGTGTACAAGCTCATCGGCAATCGCTAACGCGTATTTTGTAACACGCTCTGTATGGCCACGTGTGTAACGGTCTTTAGCCTCTATGGCCGAAGCAAGTGAAAGAGCGGTGTTGATAAAAAGCGCTTTATTCTTCTCAACTTCTTTGCGCAAATCCTCAATAAGCCGCGCGTTCTGAATGGCCATGGCAACATCCGAAGACAGCGCCGCTAGAAAATCAAACTCTTCCTGCTGATAAACATGTCCGTTTGTCTTTTCGCCAAGAAGCAAAAGCGCTACAAGATGCTCACGAAAATACGCTGGGATACAGACCGCTACATTGAACATCTCCATCTGCTGAGCGATCTTGTGCAAGAAATCTTTATGCTGTTCATTCTGCGGCAAGACATTTTCGCTCCAGATCATGCGGTTAAGTTCTTCGATGGTCAAAGCCCCATGGCGCCTTATAAGCGATTGATATTCTTTATCAACGAAGAATTTGATCAATGGGTTTTCTTTAACAAATTTCGCGAACCCCTGCGGGATACGGGTCCCGCTCTCCCCGCCTGAGAGAGTAAGAACGTAGCAATCGCGGTTAGCGTCAAACAACAAAACGCCAGCGTGCTTAACGTCAACCTTGCGCACGATCAAGCGAATGATCAAACGTATCAAGATGCTCGGATCATGGATCCGGATCATAACACGGCTTGCACGTTCGAGTTCTTTTTTGTAATTGAGTGACATAGCTGTGTCAGTTGTTGGTATATAGTATCTGGTGTCAGCGCGCTAAATACTAACGACTATCGACTAAATACTTTTTATCCTTCTAATTCCTTCATCACAACCCGCTCTAATTCATCCAAGGCTAAGGGTTTATGTATAAAACCGCTTATGCCCAGATCTTGTGCTTGCTTAATAATAGCGGGATCCTCTACGCCAGTTACCATGACAACTTTCATCATATTACCTGATTCGCGAAGTTTACGCAAGACATCAACACCTGTAACCTCTCCCATGCGCACATCCAAAAGCGTGAGATCAGGATTGCTTAAGCTTATCAGATCCAGTGCTTCCTGACCTCCTGAAGCTGTAATTACCTCGATCCCCCGCTTCTCGAAGAAATGCTTCGCGAACTCCGTGATATCCGTTTCATCATCAACAATAAGTAGTTTTGGCATAGGCAGTCCTTATATTAATAGGATTACAGGGATAAAGGATCATAGGATTACAGGGCATTTTGTGAAGATCTTGATTTAAGCGACTCGATTAGCCCGCGCATAACCCTCTGAACCTCGTTTTGCAGACCAATGATCTGCTTAAAGTCATCAGATTTAATATATCCCAAATCTTTTGCAAGAAGCAATTGTGTTTCTAGTTCTGCAAGCGAAGCGTAAGCGATATAAAGAAAACGAATATAGTCTCGCGTTCCGTGCCGCACATACCCTTCAGCAATATTTGACGGAACGGAAAGGGCGCTTCGCTTCATTTGTGCGGTCAGGCCATATTGTTCAGATTGCGGGAATATCTTCGTTGCCCGATATATTTCTAAGCACAAACTGTAAGACTTCTGCCAAGCAATAAGATCTTTATATGTTTTCAATTTTCTTTTTTCAATCACTTTAACCCTTTAGTCCTTTGCCCCTTTATCCCTTCTTTCCTATCGGTAGCCTGACAATGAACAATGTCCCTACTTTATGTTCGGAGGAAATGAAGACTTCTCCCTGATGGTTGTCTTCAACGATCTTCTTGATCACATAAAGCCCCAATCCCGTACCTTTACGACTTGACACTTTTGTCGTGAAAAATGGTGTAAAGAGCTTTGTCTGGTCATCTTCTTTAACGCCCATGCCGTTATCGAGAACATTGACCTCCAAAAATTTCTCGGTCTGGCGAGTTGAGATCTTGATCTTGCCGCTAAAATTTTCATCCGCGATCTCATGTTTCTTTTGCATGATCGCGTCATACGCGTTATCAATGATATTAAAAAAGACTTCTTGCAGCTGCGTAAAATTCCCATGGATCCCAGGCAGATCTTGAGGATAGTCCTTAACGATCGCCACATATTCTTTTTTGATCTTGAATTGCGCCATCTCAACAACTTCATCGACAAGCTTGTCAAAGACCACCTCCCCAAAGCCTTCCTGGCCTTTTCGCGTATAGCGCAATAATCCTTGAACGATCTCGCCGCCTTGACGGACATTTTCCTGGATCTTTACAAGTGCTTTGGATATTTCGGCCAAGATCGACTGGAACCTTGAAGGATCCTGAACATCCTTGCTCAGGTTGATGGTGTCCAAAGCGTCTCCGGCAATAAAGCCAAGCGTATGTAGACGATTATTGATCTGATGTGACAGGCCGTCAGCCATCGTGCCGATCGTCGCCATTTTTTCCGCCTGGAAAAGTTGTTCCTGGGTCTGTTTGGACTCTTCGTAGAACTGAGCGTTTTCGATAGCAAGCGCGACCTGGCTTGCCAGAATTGAGAAAACTGTCAAGTCATCCGGTGTATACATCGATCCTGTATTTTTTTTACCGAGAACACCTATTGCCAACAAGCGCTTTTCCGTAAGGATCGGAACAGCAACTTCCGCGCCAATTTCCTTAAGCTGCGCGTAGACTTCTTTCAAGTTTTCATTGTTGTAATCTTGACTTTGCTGCTTGATCTCTTCAGCTACGATAGGCAGCTTTGCTTTTTCCAGATAATCAATCAACGCACAGCGACGGCTAATGTAATAATTCTTCTTCGAAAGCTTCTCGCCTCTCACAGCCTCAAGGGTATAGTCACGACTTTTTGGATTGTAGAGATACAGAGATGCATGCGTTAGATTAACCGTTCTAGAGAGAATATAGACGATCAAATTTAAAAGCTTTTTTAGGTCCTTGATACGCGTCATGCCTGCCGACGCTTGCTTTAAGGTCGATTGGTAGCGCTTTTGGTCGGCTAATAACTTTTCTTCTGCCTTGCGCTGGATAAAGAAATAAAGATATGGCCCAGCAGTGCCCAGCATGGTTGAGGCAAATAAAGGAATAATCCACCAAATATTTCCAAGAATAGAAAATAAATAATCTTTCAGTCCGAAAGCGATGGCAAAAGGGATGCCAAGAACGAGCGAATAGACTAAAACAAAAATCCCCGTCCGAGTTATCGCAATGCTGACATCCATAAGGCGATGCCTCAAGATTGCATAGCTGCAGAAACAACAATAAAATGATATCAAAAAATTTCCTAAAGGATAAATGTTTACATTAAACATTGGGAGAAAATTGCTAAGACCGCCAAGAAATCCGACTGTCGTCCCAATCAGAAAATACCGAAGCTGATTGTATAATCTTTGGCTGACAGTCCGCAAAGATTGTATTAAAATAATGAATGCAAATAAAACGATTACCACCCAAGCTGTAATTAAGAATGGGTACAAAAAGTTTTCTGGAAATATAAAATATATTCCATCAAATTTTTCAATGATACTGATATTAAGTTGATCTAGGATATTCAAAAGCAAGAAAACACAAGAATAGCTATAAACAACTGCGATAAAGCGCCGCAACCCCTTATCAGTCAGGACGCTGACGACGTGAAAGAACGTTCCAGCAATAAAAATCGCTCCCGCATGACCAATCTTCCAAGCTAACCAAGCTTCGCTATCATTTTTCGCAAACCCAATCATCGAAACACCTAATCCCCAAACAAAGACTGATAAATTAAAACAAGCCCAAACTTTTGTTAATTTGGTTCTTCCAAATTTTAAAATTATAAAAAGAAGCGCGAAACAGGTTAGGGACAGCGTAAGGCCAGATAAGATAAAAAGTATTCGCAATAAACTAAATGATTGAGCCATGGATAATTACTTTCTAAAGAAAATAACCGAATTAAACCCAGCAAAACCACACGACATCTTTGCAAAAATGCGTAAATCTTTCTCAACTTTCTCTCTTGCAAGATTTATCCCAAGATTTTCATCATAATCTTCCGTATTTAAAGTTGGCAGAATACAATTGTTTTTTAAACAAAGTATAGATATCACGCTCTCGATCAAGCTGCTCCCACCTAAATTATGACCAATGTAAGGTTTAAACGCGGTAACTAAAGGCTTATTCTTTAACCTGCTAAAAACTTTCTTAATCGTACGAGCCTCATAATTGTCAGTAATTTTAATGCCTACCCCATGGGCATTAACAAAATCGATTTCCGAAATATCAACTTTCGACTCCTTAAGTCCTTTCTGAAAGGCTGACAAATAGAAATTCTCGGTGATATTTGGCAATGTCACCTTCCATGCTTCCTGTGAAAAACCCCCTCCAAGATATTCCGCGTAAATCTTAGCTTCACGCTTTTTTGCATGATCAAAATCTTCCAATACCAGAGATGAAACGCCTTCACCAAAAACAATTCCATTAGAGTTACGACAAAATGGTCTTACAAGACCATCGCTAGAGTACAGGCCACGCTTTTTAAACCAATTATATTTAAAAGATTTTATCGGAGAGTCTCCCCCGGAAACAATTATAATTTTCTGATGGCCAGAACGAATAATCCGAGCAGCTTCTTCAATCGCATAGGATCCTGATGCACATGCATTGTTGATAAATAAAGAATATCCGTGGCAACCAAAACACTTTAGGGCAAAATATATATACATAAAAGTCTGGAGATCGTATCCCTGGGCCTCGCATGCTTCATACAAGTATTCGCTAACATTTTTGTGTGTCATTTTTTTACCTGTACGACTAAAATTAATTGTCTTTATGATGACCTTTTCAAAAAAATCTTCTACCCCTGGCATTTCTTGAGTAAAAACAAAACCGATATCCTTACGATAAGAATTTTTTATTTTGCTATCGTCAAGAGCAACCTTAATTGAAGCAAGAAAAAGACTCAACTCTCTATCTATAGCGTCTTTTTTCCAGTCTCGTATAGATTTCAGCCCATTCTCAGGAATCTTAAAATCATCGAGATTAAACGATTGAATCATATGCAAAGGAAAGGTATCAATTAGCTCCCCTGACAAAATATGCTTATGTTCAACAATGTCCGTTTTTCCCTCAAAAAGCGATTGCCATAATGCATCAGCTCCAATTCCAACTGATGTAATTGGTCCTAAGCCAGTTACCACAACTTTTTTTCGATTATTAGATCTTGACATTTTTCATTCTAGCTAAAATTATTCTTGAAACACGCTCTCCTGCAATAGCCACTCCAGGGATTCCCTGGGCAACTGAACCCCAATGACCAGATAAAAAAAGGTTCTTAGCGACTCCGTCGCTTAAGAGGTCAGCTACAAAAGACTGATTCGGAGTGCTGGCCCATCCATATCCTGCACCATTATAATTTCCAGTCATCTTGTTTAGCCCAAAAGGAGTTAAAAGCTGAACTGATTTTACATTGTTATCTATTCCAGGGACTACATCTGAGGCTAATTTTAGGATTCTGCTAAAGAAATCAACCCTATTCCTCCTCCAAAACGAACTACCCCGATAAGGAGCGTTCGTAAATAGCGTTACAGTCTTTTTTCTGATACCAATTCTAAGCATTATCCACCCTACAGACATATCAGAATAATTAATTTGCCGTTTATGCACTCGATCATATTCATAATTACGAAGACGCCAGACATTTGTCCCAGGAGAATAAGAATTGCATAGCTTCTTTTTCAATACAACATGCGCAACAAATAAAGAAAGGGATGGCTGCATTTCTCGAATAATATTTTTTGCACGCTTCCTTGTTTTCAAATCAGTTAACATTCTCATGAAAACACTCTTTAGGTCGCAAGCAGAAATAATAAAATCTGCAGAAAATTCACGACCATTTCGTAAAATAATCCCTACAGCTGTATTATTTCTGCATTTCACCGAGGCAACCTCTGATCCAAAGCTAAGCTTTCCGCCAAGAGCTGTGAAGCGCCGCATCAAAGCTCTTGGTAAATCATCCATCCCCCTAGATAAATAATAACCTCCATCAACAATGAATTGCTTGAAATGTTTCACGGCAATAAACGCTGAGACGTGGTTTGCCGGAGTTCCGAGATTTCCAAGCGGAAAAAGACCTAAAATTTTCTTAAGTCGCAAATCAACAAAATAATCATCAAGAAGCATGCTAAAAGTTTGTTTATGAAGCTGCATTGCCTGAACAAAATCTTGTCGACATACAATATTCTTAAAGAATGCAGAAATTGCTTCTTTTTCTTTTGGAAAAATGCTTGAAAGATTTCTTATTGTCTTATCCAAAGAATTATTAAAACACACTTCAAAATCTTCTGTGACAATGATGTCTCCTGGATCGTACCGGACTCTCTTTACCTTTTCTAAGACTCCAATCTTATTTAGTATCGCAAACAACTTGCCTTGCTTCGATAAATCTCCCAATGAATGGGCACAAGTATCGAAATGCAGACCAAATTGCTTAAACGATGTGCAGTATCCTCCTGGAACATCATTCTTTTCGACAATTAAAACCTTCTTCTTTGCAAGCGCAAGAAGACATCCAGAAACTAGGCCACCAATTCCAGCCCCAATAATGATTACCTGATATCTTTCATCATTCATTTTCTTTTTCCTAATAGCAAGCTAGCGTTATTACCACCAAATGCTAGCGAATTGTTCAAAACAACGCCTACTTTTGCTTCTCGGGATTTATTTGGAACGCAATCAATATCACAATCAGGATCTTTTTCGTTAAAACCAATTGTTGGTGGAATCTTTTGATCTTTTATCGCAAGACAACATGTAATCGCCTCTATCGCAGAAGATGCTCCCATGCAATGACCAATCATAGACTTAATAGATGATACGGGAATTTTTCTCCGCCGTGCCCCAAAAATAGTTTTTATAGCTTGGCATTCCAATCGATCATTCTCTATTGTACCGGTCCCATGAGCGCTGACATAATCTACAGCATCGCAACAGACTCCTGAAGCATCTAAACATTTCTTTATTGAAAGAACTACTCCGTCAGGAGAAGGGCTTGTCATATGATGGCCATCGCAAGAAAGACCATATCCATAAATTTCAGCATAGATTCTAGCTTTTCTCTTTAATGCGCTATCTAAATTCTCCAGAAAAAGAATTCCAGACCCCTCCCCAGGAATCATCCCTTTTCTATCCTTATCAAAAGGTTGACATTTTTCTGGAGCTATAGCTAATAAACGACTAAAGCCAGTAAACACAATATTTGAAATGCCATCAACTCCGCCAGCGATAGCAAGTTCAATACGCCCATTCTTTATCAAATCATACGCGTAACCAATGGCATAATTCCCGGCAGCGCATGCATTAGAAAAAACCACGCTTGGTCCAGAAAGCCGAAAATATCTACTAACATGTGAGCTTAGGCAATAGGTTGGAAAAGTAATTAGGTTCATAGGAACTGGTATTTTTTTGTTCGTGCTATGCCAAGTCTTGTAGTATTGCTCTAGGCGTGCAATTTCTCCTGTTGTGGTACCGATAAAAACCCCCACCTTTCTTCTGCCAACTCTTGCAAAAGAGAAATCTGCGTCAGATAATGCAAGATTACAGCTAGCAATAGCCATCTGTGAAGCCCGGCCCATACGGTCCGCTTTTCGCTTATCAATAAATTTATAGGGATTAAAATCTTTGACTTCACCGCCATAGTGACGGTCGTAGGAGGATGTGTCAAATGAAGTGATCTTGCTGATACCGGATTTTCCAGCGAGAAGGTTTTTCCAGAATTCCTGCCAGCCAATACCAATAGACGAAACAACGCCTAAGCCTGTGACCACGACACGTCGTTCGTCTTTTTTTTGTTTAATCATCTCTTTACGCTAAAAAAGATTTCGATGCTGGAAATTCTTTCTTTTTGATTCTTTAAATCGATACGCGCATATCCACCAATGCGCATTAGCTTTTCTGCGGAAACTACAATATTTAAAGAATCACCAATTTTAGGTAAGCAATAAAACTCAGAAATAACTTTTCCAATAAAATATACCGGAGTCTCTCCGGGGAAATTCTTACTTTTATGATACAAAATAATTGCAGCCTGCAAAGCTCCTTCTACAGCCAACATCTCCGGCCAACATTCAAGCTGGCTGACGCTGTCAACAGAACTCCATTCGTTACCCGTGATATTCTTAATAGCAACAAGATAGTCATCTTCTTTGTAATCTAAAACCCTATCAATGAGCAGAAATGGGTATTTCTGTGGCAGGATCGCTTCTATTTCTTTGGTCCCAAGGCAAGGCATAACGTCCTTATATATAAATATATATTAGTATACATAGTTTATATCAGTGATTCATTAAAAATATGGAAAATCTTTGGCGGGAAAAATGAAAAATATCTAGTATCTTCAAACAGTATTTCGATAGGTCGGCAAAAGCTAAACACTAAAGACTAAATGCTAAATACTGTTTCTATATCCTGCGGCTTCTCAATGTTAAAGACAGTTAACGTAGGATCGATACGACGAATAAGGCCTTTGAGGATCTTGCCAGGGCCGATCTCAATGAAATACTTCACACCTTGCGCGGCCATAAAACGGACAGAATCTTCCCAGAGAACAGATGAGGTGATCTGTAAAGGCAGGTTTTGGCGGATGATTTCAGGATCTGTTTCGGCCACACCTTTGACGTTGCCAACGAGGGGGATGCTCAATGTCTGCAAATTAAATTTTGAAAGCTCCGCAGAAAACTTTTCCGCGGCAGACTTCATCAGGCTTGAATGAAATCCTCCGGCCACTTCAAGCATAACGATATTCTTTGGATTTTCTTTTTCGATCGCGGAAACAGCAGCCTGGACCTTGTCAGCATGACCTGTAATGACGATCTGTTCTGGAGAATTAAAGTTAGCGACTTGCGCTCCGGTTTCGCGGCAGATCTCTTTGAGCCTGTCCTTAGGAAATCCGATAATGGCCGCCATGGCACCTTGTTGCAGCTTGCAGGCTTCATCCATAAAAGCGCCGCGTTTTTGCACCAAGCGAATACCATCCTCAAAAGAGAGCGCTCCAGATGCGATCAAGGCCGAATATTCCCCCAAGCTAAGTCCAGCCGTAAAAGCGATCTTCAGCTCGCCAAATTTCGGATGCGCTTGAAGCGCCTTTAATCCTGCGATACTGCAAGAAACGATCGCCGGCTGTGAGTAGGATGTAAGTGTCAGCTTTTCCTGGGGCCCATTAAAAATAACATCAAGAAGGTCATTGCCGAGTGTTGCCTGAGCAGAATCAAAAATAGCTTTGGCCGCTGGGATCGCATCGTACAACTCCTTTCCCATGCCCACCTTTTGAGCGCCCTGACCTGGAAAAATCAATGCCACATTTATCATAAACAATATTCCTTTATTGCCATTTGATGACGATCGCACCAGCGACAAGCCCTGCCCCGAACGCGACCAAGACCGCGTAATCGCCTTTGCGAATACGCCCCAACTCAACTGCTTCAAAAAGCGCTACCGCTGCTGAAGCTGCTGACATATTGCCATACTTCTCGATATTGATAAAAAACTTCTCCTTAGGGATGTCCAGCTTTTTCGCGACCGCGCTGATGATACGGTCGTTGGCCTGATGAGGCACAACGCACGCCACCTCGCTGATCGTGATCTTGGCTTTTTCCAAGGCTTTCTCGACGCAGTCCGCCATCGAATTAACCGCGATCTTAAATAGCTCAGGCCCTTGCATCTGAATATAAGGTAAAACTCCATTTGCATGCTTTGGTTTTAAAGGGTGCCGTGTTTCAGGAACGATGATCTTCATCAGCTCACCATACTCACCGTAGCTTTCAAGATGTTCTGCTAAGATCCCCTTTTTATCCCCGGACTCCAGCAGGCACGCCCCCGCCCCATCACCGAACAAAACACATGTATTGCGATCTTGCCAGTCGATCATGGTCGTCAAACGGTCCGCGGCGATCACAAGAGCATTCTTGTATGTTTTCGCCAATAAAAATTGATGCGCCACTGAGATCGCGTAAATAAATCCTGTGCAAGCAGCTGACACATCAAAAGCAATCGCGGATCTTGCGCCCAAGGCTTTTTGAACAAGGCATGCGACAGAAGGAAAATTACTGTCTGGGGACGTTGTCGCGACGATAATCAGGTCGATCTTGCTCGCGGCGATCTTGGCGTTGTGTAAAACTTGGCGGGCAGCCTCGATCGCTAAATGGCTTGTTTTTTCGTGCTCGCCGGCAATGCGGCGCTCTTTGATGCCTGTGCGCGTGACGATCCACTCATCAGATGTATCGACTATCTTCTCAAGATCAGCATTGGTCAACTTGCGGGAAGGAACATAATGGCCAACAGCAGTGATCTGGACAGGCGTCATTAGACAACCTCTTGAATGATATGGTCAATGACATTGTTTTCGATCTCGTGGATCGTCGCCCGGATCGCGTTCTTAATAGCTTTCGCGTTTGAGCGCCCATGACTGATCATCACAAGGCCGTTGACACCCAAAAGCGGTGCGCCGCCGTATTCGGTATAATCCGCGTGCTTCTTGATATCACGCATGCATCCACGCATGAGCATGGCTCCCAGCATAGACATAGGACTTTTTTTGACCTCACGCCGGATCAACGTTAAGGCGGACTCCATCAGGCTTTCTGAGATCTTGATGACTACGTTACCGACATAGCCATCGCAAATGATACAGTCACAGCGGCCCGCAAAAATCTCATTAGCTTCGACATTGCCAGCAAAATTGGACAAACGCTCCAGAAAAAGTTTATGCGCGTCTTTGACGAAATCCGTCCCCTTGCTTTCTTCGGCGCCAATATTCAGCAAACCAATGCGCGGATCGTTGATGCCCATGACTTCTTGAGCGTATACCTTTGCCATGATCGCGGACTGCAATAAATGCTCCGGCTTCGGGTCTGTATTGGCGCCCACATCGATTAAGAAAGAAAATTTATTTAAGGTTGGGATGACAAGGCCAATAGCAGGACGCTCCACGCCCGGAAGCATTCCCAGCAAGAATGTGGCCGCGCACACGACCGCTCCCGTGTTGCCGGCACTAATAAACGCGTTATAGGTTGTGGATTCTTTCAGAAGATTGATACCCAAAGAAATGGAAGAATTTTTCTTCTTGCGGATCGAGGTGGTAGCCGGATCGTGCATATCCACGACTTCATCGGTATGGATGATCTTGATCTTTTCCTTCGGATAATCGTACTTGGCTAACTCAGCTCGGATCTTGGCTTCAACGCCCGTAAACGTTATGTTAACGTTGAATTCGTTAACCGCCTGGATCGCTCCATCGACAATTTCTCGCGGAGCATGATCCCCGCCCATCGCGTCGACAATAATGTTCATATTGAGCTCCGTTTAAAAATTAAAAGTCAAATCTAAGCGAGAAAATATTTCAAAGTTCAGCAATCGCAAGAACTCCACCAACTCAATGATTTTTTGTGCTATCGCTTTGATTTTTGACTTTAAATCTTGACCTATTTCTTTTTCTTCTCTTTTGTCTTAATGACAATAACTTGTTGTCCTTTGTAAGATCCGCAAAAAGGACAAACGCGATGCGGCAAAACCTGTTTACCGCACTGGCCGCAAACGCTTAGATTCGGCATCGCGATCTTCCAATGCGTGCGACGCTTACGTCCACGCTGCTTAGAATGTTGTCTTTTTGGTAATGGCATATTAGGCTCCTATTTTAAAAGTAAATTGATAAAAGGTTAAAAGGTTATAGGGTTAGAGGAATAAAGAATTCACAAAATTTATAGGGTTTGCTGAGTTCTTTGAGTCAACCCAATAAACCTTAAGCCCTGAAATCCTTTAATCCTTTACCCCCTTACTCATTCTTTCCGCACCCGCACTGTTCCTGATTTAAATTCACGCCGCACCTTGGACACAAGCCCTTGCATTGGTCTTGACACACGACGCGGTCCGGGAATCCCAGCAGGATCTCCTGGCGAACATCTTCGCCGATATCAATGTAGTTCTCTTGCGACTCAACAGGATAATGAAGATCAAGATGCTCACAAAACTCTTTATCACACGTTTCTAGGCAGCGGCCACATATATAACGAAAGACTGTTTTTACATTGATCTGCGCTCTGACCATTGCTGAAGTTTTTTCTATTCTGCCGGAAAGCTGAATAGGCGCAAGGCATTCGATCTCATGAATACGAACACAAAAATCTTCTTGTTTCAAGAAACCTTCAACAGCACATCCTGTCGAAGAAATACTGCGAATATCAAATTTCATGATGCAAGCTTTGCCTTAAGCTTTTTCTCGACATGCTTTGGCACAAGCGTTGAGATGTCCGCCCCAAGACGCGCGACTTCTTTGAGCAAGGTCGATGAAATAAACGAATATTGTTCGGACGGCATCAAGAAAACAGTCTCGACCTTGCCAGCCAAACGGCGATTAGTTAAGGCCATCTGAAATTCATACTCAAAGTCCGATACCATCCTCAATCCACGGATCAGGATATTCGTATCGTATTTTTTCGCGACATCTACCACGAGGCCGTTGAACGCTTCAACGCGAACCCCGGATAAGCCCTTGACGGCCTGACGGACCATGCGTACGCGTTCATCAATATCAAAAAGTAAATTCTTGCGGGATGTTTGAGCGACCGCAACGACAACCTGTGGAAAAAGACGGCGAGTTCTCGCGATAATATCGATATGCCCATATGTGATGGGGTCAAACGTGCCTGGATAAATGGCCAACCTAGACATCACTCGTTCTCCTGTAGATGGTCAGCAATGATGACCCGAACTTCTTTACCCTTATAACAGAAAAACGGCCTTGCGTCTGCGGCAAAGCCTCATGTTTTTCGTGTTGAAAAATCAGCAATGAATTGGGTTTCAATATATCATAGCCCTCGAGGGTTTTCAAGGCTTTTTTTACCAGCCCTTTGCCGTAAGGAGGGTCAATAAAGACAATATCAAAGGCCTTTTTCTGGGAAAATAATTCTTTAATAGCGGATAGCGCATCTTTTTTGAAAACGTTAAAATAGCGGTCCTTACGCTCGGCCAGGGGTAGCGCTAAAAGCATCAGATTTTCCTCAATAACGCTAGCAGCTTTTAGGTCTTTTTCTACGAACGTGACATTTTTCGCGCCTCTGGACATCGCCTCCAGCCCAACAGCCCCGCTTCCAGAAAAAATATCAATGAAATCACATCCTTGAATATAAGAGTCAAGAAAATCGAATAATGATTTACGCATCACATCAGATGTGGGGCGTATGCCAAAAGGCATATAAAAATTTTTTCCTTTGAGACGACCTGATAGTATGCGCATAGTGATCCAAAATTTAAAATTCAAAAGTCAAAAATAAAAACAATGATCAACAACAGTTACTATGTTGTTCATTTCGCTGAATACTAACGCCAAAACATCGGCGAATTTAGCGCCTTTCTTTTTACTTTTTTCTCATCTTTTAATTTTGACGTTTGACTTTTGAATTTTTAATTATTTTATCCCGACAATATATTCCCCAGATAACTTGGGTACCGCTTCAAAATTGTTTTTTGAATTATAGCATGATTGACGTCTGAAAGCTTGGGGTCTTTTGCTAAGATGCCGATCGCCTCCTGGCGGGCTTCTTCTAGAATATCTAGCTGCGTCTGCGGATTAGCGATCCTAAGCTCATTGAGCCCGTGCTGATGACGGCCAAAAAATTCTCCAGGGCCGCGGATCAGAAGGTCTTGTTGGGCGATCTGAAAGCCATCACGCGTTGACAAAAGGACCTCTAGGCGCGCCTGGGCCTGGGGAGTCGCCAGATCCGCAACGAGAACACACTGTGCATCTAGCGCTCCTCGGCCAATACGCCCTCGAAGCTGATGTAACTGAGCCAGGCCAAAGCGATCCGCATGCTCAACGACCATCACGGTGGCATTAGGCACGTCAACGCCGACTTCTAACACTGTTGTCGCGACTAATACATCAAGTTCTTTGTTCAAAAACTGACGCATGACATCCTGAGTCTGCTGTTTTTTCATCTGCCCGTGCAGAAGGCCAAGCCGAAAACCCTTCAATTCGCCTTTCTGCAAGGTCTTATACATTTCCTGAGCGGATTTAAGGTCAAGATCTTCAGATTCATCAATGATCGGATAAACAATATATGTCTGTTCTCCACGCGCAACCGCTTGACGAACGATCTCATACGCTTTCCCGGCATCCTGCTGGGCGAACAACGTCGTGCATAAACTTCCTCGTCCTGGAGGGATCTCGCTGATCGTTGACACATCCAGATCACCATAAAGCGTTAGACACAGGGTTCTGGGAATCGGCGTGGCGGTCATGACCAGGACATCTGGATTTTTGCCTTTAGCGGACAAAAGGGCGCGCTGGCGCACCCCAAATTTATGCTGTTCATCGATCACAACAAAGCTTAAGGATCTAAAATTGACCGCATCTTGAATAAGCGCGTGCGTTCCGACCACAATATCGATCGCTCCCTCTTGGATCGCGGCAAGTGCCTGCGCACGGCTTTTCACATCAAGATCACTGATCAAAAGGCAAGGACGAATATCGCGAAACGGCGATCCAGCGATCGTCTTTACAAGATTTTCGTAATGTTGCCGGGCTAAAATTTCCGTAGGCGCCATGATGGCAGCCTGATAGCCATTGCGCACAGAAGCCAAACACCCAAAAAAAGCCACAACGGTCTTACCGCAACCCACATCCCCTTGCAAAAGCCGGTGCATCGGAGAATTGCTTTTAAGGTCTTTAGCAACTTCCCTGATGACATCTTTCTGGGACTGAGTAAGCACAAAAGAAAATAAGCGTTCGAAATCCCGACAGAATTCATCGCTGATCGCGTGGGCGATGCCGTCTTTGGTCACGATACTCTGGCGGCGCAATAATACAGAGATCTGGAATAAAAAGAATTCTTCGAATGATACTCTGCGATAAGCTACTGCCTGATCTTCTGGCTTGTCTGGAAAATGGATACTCCAGAGGCTTTTTACAAGATTGTGCAGCGCATATTTTGTGCGAATATCATACGGCAGGATGTCCTGAAGGCTTGACGCGTACTTTTCAAGGCACTGCTTGACAGCTTTACGCAATGATCGCTGGGTCATGCCTCGCGTCATCGGATAGACGGGAACAATGCGGTCAACACTTAGCGCGCGATCCTCTTCATCATCAGCAATGATCTCATAATCCGGAGAAACGATCTGAAAGCGATCCTTATAAATATCGACCTTGCCGTAAACAACGATCTGCTGACCTGCCTTAAAATATCGATCTAGATAAGGACGATTGAACCAAACACAAAAAACGCGCGAGGTTGCGTCGCCAACCTCCACTTCGTAAACATGCTTTTTGGTATACCAACTGCGACGGCCAGAATGATTTGCGATCTTGCCTGTCACGGTCTGCCACTCACCGACCTTAAGTTTCGCCAGCGGCGTCATTTGGCGGCGGTCTTCATAGTGTCGAGGGAAGAAATACAAAAGGTCCTCAATGGTTTCAACACCTAGGCGCTCAAACACCTTTTTGCGCTGAGGGCCGACACCTTTTAAATATTGGATGGAAATATCAGACAGATTTTGCGTTTTCATGATTACTTCCCTAACTCAGGATCATCAACCCATATAGTCATAGCGTGGATAAAAAAGAAGGATGCTCAGCTGGAACATCATAGCTGTTATGATCAGGACAACCGGGAGCAATAATAAAGCTTCTGCGGTGATCTTGATAAGATTCTTTCTGATACCCCCTGCTCTTTGATATCGCATCACAATGGCCGTAACCAGCGCGCCCCAAGGAGCTAAGGAATAAAATCCCCAAACGATAAGCACACCCCACAGGCCAGATGGCGGATGATATCCGGTCATCCGGCCAAAGACATTAAAACCAAATTGAAGATAGTAGTATAAAAAGAAGGCCACGGCCCATGGCCATGACAGGATTTGCCTGTGCGCCCAACACACCCTGACGAAAACAATGATGGCTAGAACATAAATCATGCCAAAAAGAACATAATTCATTTCTTACCTCCTCTCAACAAATTAACTGAATAAAATATTTTCCAGTGGCCTTAAGAACGGTCTTAACATTTGCAATAAGGGCAGCGTGGTAAAGGATACAGCGATCATAAAAATACCATTCAGCACTGGCGCTGCCAAGGCTGACAAAACAAAAGCTATCACTACCGGAAAAAATGAGGGTCTTCCCTCCTGCATCGCTTTTTTTCTAGCTGCATGACCTAAAATATAACTAAATGTTAAGAAAGGAACGGCCCATCCGAAGGCAAAAGTGAATAAGCCGACAAAAAGTCTTATTGTTCCTCCGCCACCGCTCATTCGCAACCAAAAATATACTAAAATCACGACGCATGTCGTCCCGATAAGCGTTCCCGCCGACAAAATGACCCAATCAAAAGACCTTAAAAACTTCTGATGAGCCTTAAGGCATGCAACCAATCCGACGATGGTGCTTAGCGCATACACAGTGATAAGAATATTCCCCATCACTCCCTCCTTTTTCTTTGCAAGATCTTTACCCAATAAAACCATTGATCAACAAGTATGAGCGCGCCGCCTGCTACATAAAAACCCAAGGCTATCCAAACAATAAGCGGAATGCTTCCGTCAAAAGACACAAAATATTCTGATGCAATAGGGCGCGTCATTAAAAAGACAACCGCAACATCACCAAGACATTCCGCACCTGTCCCTACATACGAAAGAAAGCTTGGAATAAGAAGCCCGAACGGTGACGGCCAAGATAAAGCAAAGACCTCCATCGTTAACGGCACGCTATGATCCATCCTCCCAACAGTACGTGCTGCCCCAATGCCAAATAATGACGCAACGGAGCCGTAGCCGCCAATGATAGGGCCCGTATCGACATCACGCCATTCGCCACTATGATCACGCGTAAACTCACGAAATCCCCTGATCCAGCGATTCTCTTGCCAAAAATATTTTTCGTGCTTTCCATACCACTGCTGTGCGATCTCTGCGTTTAGTTCTGAGGCAAAAATAAGAATTCCTGAGTTTGCGCAACCTCGAGCGACAGCGGTAGGAAAGCCTGTGTTCTTATCAACCGCATAAGCCGGCAATCCTTCCTTCGTCAACGATCTTGCTAAAAAAGCTTTTATTAGGCCGTCTTTTAAATGCGAGTGATCAGATCCAAGAATACGGTCAGACCTAAGGATAGCGGCAACGGCCCACAGCACGTCACTCGGATAACATTCACCAGGATAATCATCTAAGACATGATAAGGCGCTGCGTCAAGCTCAGCGGCAAGGGACTCAGCTTGGCTTTTCAACAATAATCGATATTTGCTATCTGCTGTAACATTCTCATAGCTTGATAAACCCATAATCAAAAGCATCCGATAAAAAACATTTTCCTTGCTCAGATAAGATTCACCCCATTTTTGCTTAACCCATGAAGCTGTCTTCGGATCCACAACAACCTCGATGGCCGCCTCAGAGGCGTTTTTGATCGCCAGCCGTATTTTGTCAGCATCGGGATCGTGACGATCCAGGACTATTCTCTGGATCTCTTCCGCGGCTAACAAATAAAAAACTGAGCCAAATATCGGCCATTCTGTTGCTGCGCAGTTCGAAAGATCAACTTTTTCGGCCCGCTGCGAACTTGTATATGCAACAGCCCATTTCCGAAATCGATCAGAAACCTTTGGAAACTGCGCAACAGTATAAGCTGAAATCCCTCCATTTCTTAATGACGGGTCGAAGATTATCTTAAAACAAACTGTCGCGGGATAAAAAAAGAAAATGCACGCAATCGCAACGGCAACGGTTGTTCTGGCGACTTCGAACAACTTCAAGCGTTGGATAGAAATCTTAAGCGGGCTTTGCGTTTTCACGATTGGCGTCCTCGATCATACACTGCAAGATCTCCAGCTCATCTTTATCGAACCAAAGAAATCCGCAAAAGCTACACTTATCCACGATCACCGGATAGGCTAACGTATAAAGCATACGCATCATCTTTACTTTCGGTTTCTGACACTGCGGACAATAATAAAGACTGGCAGGAGTCAGATCAACCTTCGGCAGATCCCTGCGTGTTTGCGCATAAAATTTACGCGCGGCTTCCTTGATCCGTTCAGAGAACTCATAGTCCTGACGGATTATGATCCGATGAACATTATTTTCTTTCACGAACGCTCCATTACAGCTAGGACAATAATAAATGCTTGCCCCTTCATAGCGATCGGAAAAAAGACCCACACGACAGTGAGGACAACTAAAACCTGTCTGCTGTTCTTTTTTCCACAAAAAATCCCTGATCTCAGCATTTTCAAACGCTTGCTGGACTTCTCCCACTCCTATCTTCTTGATCCACGTATCGGATCGCATCCATCCAAGATTCATTAGATCCGGCAAAGAGAACGGCCCTTGCCATTGACCCTCCTTGTTGACGATCCACTTTTTTTCTTGATCGGCTGACAATGGATCAGCCCGAGCTGAACGTGTCTCTGGGGCTAGAACGCGAGGACGACCCCTTTGCTCCTGCCATTTTCTTTCCAAAGCAGACACATCGCTGCGCGCCATATCCAGAAGCACCTTGAGTCTTTTGGATACCGGCGGATGTGTTGAAAATATATTTGCGATCAATCCTTCTTTCTCGTCCAGCTGATCAAATCGTGGATTAACGATAAAAATGGCTTCCAATTCCTCACCCGCAAGTCCCGCGCCTCTCCAGCGAGATGAAACACTGTAAAGGGCTTCGGCGAGGCTTAAAGGATCTCGCGTTAATCTTACCGCGATCGCATCCGCACGCAGCTCGCGCTGCCGTGAAACAAAAAGACGCAGAAGATGCCCCATGAACGAGGCAAAGCTCAGCAACACGTATATCACAAAAATGCCAGGGATCACACCATAATCACCGTTCTTGCTTGATCTTCCCTTGGTCATCAGATGGCCGAGGATCTGCCGAATCGAATGATAGATCTCGAACATCGCGGTTGTAACGGTCGTGGATAAGCAATCTCCTGAGACGATATGCGCGGCCTCATGACCGACCACAGCCTCAAGCTGAGCGCGTGAAAGCCTTGCCAAAAGCCCTTCTGTCACGCCGATCACATTGCGCCCGCTAAAATCCGAGATCGCAAAAGCGTTCATGGCGCAAACTGGGATCACAACACCCTCGATCCTTACTCCTCCAGTTGCCACAGAAACCTCATCGATAATATTGCGAAATACAGCATGGTATTTGTCTTCCGGATTAAGACGCTCTGCTTTCAGGATACCCAGGATCTTTTCAACAAGGCCGTTGACCGTAAAAACCCAATGACCGATACCGCAAAAAAATGCTATCGCAAACAGCGATAACGCCTCGGTGCCGGAGATCCATTGCCAATGAAACGGCGCCTGATATTGCTTGAGGGTATACTGAGCAAAAAATAAATTCTTACATGCGACGTACAAAATAAAAGCTGTGACGAAGTAAAAGGCAAGAAGGGCGGAAAAGACAAAGGCAATCACACGTCCTTTCTCTTTTTCGATCTGCGTGAAAGAATAAGGCATAGAAATTTATCGGATCAATCGTTTAAAACTTGACCTGCGGGGCTTCTTTCTCAGCTGGATTGACGATCTCAAAAAAATCTTCTTTGGTAAAATGGAACAAACCAGCGATCACATTGTTTGGAAATGTTTGCACCGCGGTATTAAAGCGCGCGACTTCATCGTTGTAATACTGGCGCGCAAAAGCGATCTTGTTCTCCGTTGTCGTAAGCTCTTCCTGAACTTTAAGCATGTGTTGGTCGGCTTTCAGGTTGGGATAATTCTCAACGACAGCAAAAAGACTTTTCAGCGTGCTAGAAAGAAAATTCTCCGCTTGCTGTTTATCCTTGAGACCGCTGGCGTCAACAGCCTGTTGACGGGCTTTGATCACATTTTCAAGCGTTTGTTTTTCATGCGCCATGTATCCTTTGGCGGTCTCAACAAGATTGGGGATCAGATCATGGCGACGCTTGAGCTGGACATCGATCTGCGACCATCCATTCTTCACGTTCTGGCGCATCGCGATCAAAAGATTGTAAATGCTGACCGAAAACAAAAAAGACAAAACGATCAATCCAAAAAGAACCATAGCAATGATCATACATCCTCCTTTGTGTTAAACGTTGCGTAAACGGCTGATCTGCCGGTGGAATCGCTTGCGGTATCCAACATGAAAAACTTCATGGAAGTCGTATCCATTGCGAAAGCTTTCCAGTGTATCCTCATCCGTCTTGCTAAGGACCTTGTGGTGGACGAGGTTGAAAACAATATGTCCGAAATCCTCTGTGGCATGCACACCCCAGTGCTGCAAGACCGTCAGGGTCATTAAGCCGAATTTTCGCTGCAAAAGCTGCTTGATCCCAACTAAAAGTTCTTCACCGGTCACATGCTTATCGCGGCGAAAACGCTTTTGAGTGAACGTCAACGCCTCCATGACAAATTCATAGGCTTCACGCTTATAGCGTGTATCCTTTTCGCAAATTGTATCGACGACTGAGAAAAAATTTTGGTTCATCTTTTCCTTCTTTGATTACCATGTATTATCGCAAAAATAACACCAAAAAGAAATTGAATTCTGAGAATTCAAGAAAACTACTACTGATTTTAGGAAGCTATGGCATAATAATACCTATGAAAAATAAAACACATTGGGCTTGGAAGATCTATTTCGTGCTTTACACGTTAGGTATGCTGTTTATCTTTCTTACATTCCTTGTTGACGAATCTATGGCCCAAAAATATTACCGCGTCTTAATGGCTTTTAATCAAACCTATGGGATCATGTACTATCTCAACCTGATCAGCCTTGGCGCTGAGCTTCTGTCCATCATTCCACTCTTTTTGTTCACATTCCATGTCCGTTGGCTTCCAGCGATCGTTTGGCAAATACATTTTGAGGCCAGGATATTACTTCTTTTAGCAAGCCGCTCCTACGAGTGGAAAACGCTTTGCGCATTTACCCACGCAAGCCCGATCACAGCGCTCGCGGTCGCACTCGTATTTATCCTCTTGATACTGCCATCCTTTACCGCTGGATTTTGCTACGCCTTCCAACGCGACAAATTGTTTCCAAATAGATCGTAAATAAAAAACCCCGTATTCTTTTTTAAAAGAATACGGGGCAAATTTTAGCCCAGCAACTTTCTACTCTCCCGCCTCCTTGCGAAGGTAGTACCATCGACCCCAGAGAGCTTAACTTCCGTGTTCGGTATGGGAACGGGTGTTTCCTCTTCGGCAATGTCACTGGACATATCCAAAAATATACAATTATGTAATTGCAAACAAACCACATTAAGAAACGCGAGCTTGAAATTTATTAAAAGTCAAGCATTCGGCAGATTAGTACTGCTCAGCTTAAATCCTTACGGATCTTACACACGCAGCCTATCAACCTTGTAGTCTACAAGGTGCCTTCACTTCATTGCTGAAGAACGATACCTAATCTTGAGGTGAGCTTCGCACTTATATGCTTTCAGTGCTTATCCCTTCCGAACATGACTACCCAGCGACTACCCTTGGCAGGATAACTGGAACACCAGAGGTTCGTCTCTCCTGGTCCTCTCGTACTAGGGAGAGATCCTCTTCAAGTATCGTGCGCCCACACCAGATAGAGACCGAACTGTCTCACGACGTTCTAAACCCAGCTCATGTACCGTTTTAACCGGCGAACAGCCGGACCCTTGGGACCTTGTACAGCCCCAGGATACGATAAGCCGACATCGAGGTGCCAATCCGCGCTGTCGATATGAACTCTCGAGCGCGATCAGCCTGTTATCCCCAGAGTACCTATTGTTCGTTGAGCGATGGCAATCCCATATTCAACCACCGGATCACTAAGCCCTACTTTCGTACCTGTTCCACTTGTCAGTGTCACAGTTAAGCCTCCTTATGCCTTTGCACTCTACAGACGATTGCCGACCGTCTTGAGGAGACCTTTGGACCCCGTCGTTACATTTTAGAAGGGAACCGCCCCAGTCAAACTGCCCATCTGGCACTGTTCTCTGCCTCGATTCAGAGGTCAAAGTTAGAATCTAAAAACTATAAGGGTGGTATTTCACCGATGACTCCATCTCGGCTAACGCCGAAACTTCATAGTCTCCCACCTATCCTACACAGACAGATTTCAAATTCAATACCAGATTGCAGTAAAGGTTCTGGGGTCTTTTCGTCTTGGTGCGGGTAAGCGGCATTTTCACCGCTGCTACAGTTTCACCGAGTCCCTCTTTGAGACAGCGCCCAACTTGTTACACCATTCGTGCGCGTGGGAACTTACCCCACAAGGAATTTCGCTACCTTAGGACCGTTATAGTTACGGCCGCCGTTTACTAGGGCTTCGGTTCAAGGCTTCACCTTACGGTTAACCCCTTCCCTTAACCTTCTAGCACCGGGCAGGTGTCACACCCTATACGTCGTCTTGCGACTTTGCAGAGTGATGTGTTTTTACTAAACAGTCAGCCAGGCATATTTACTGTGACCTAGCAAAGCTCCATCTGTAAAAGACTTCACTTCGCAGGCACCCCTTATCCCGAAGTTACGAGGCTATTTTGCCTAGTTCCTTAAAGAGAGTTATCTCGAGCGTCTTCCCATTTTCGTGGGTATCTACCTGTGTCGGATTACGGTACGAACGGCTATGATACTCACTTAAGAGATTTTCTTGGCAGCATGGCATCAGTGGCTTCCCCTTTGGCGTGCCGCGGGGTCCCCATCACCTCTCACTTCACATTTCTGTGAAGCTACGGGCTTGGACGAAGACATCCAACACTTCGCACACTTAGCCTCCTGCGTCATCTTAAGTTAATAACGTTCATAGCCGGTTCCGGAATATTAACCGGATATCCATCGCTTACGCCTTTCGGCCTCAACTTAGGATCGACTAACCCTGGGTGGATTAACCTTCCCCAGGAAACCTTGGATTTTCGACGCTACGGTTTCTCGCCGTAGTTTTCGCTACTCGTACCGACATAGTCTCTTCTGCTTTCTCCAGTGCTCCTTACGGTACACCTTCACAGTAGAGCAGAATGCTCCTCTACCGCCCAATCTAACCGAAGTTAGAATAGACCCATGGTTTCGGTTATAAGCTTTAGCCCCGATCATTTTCGGCGCAAAATCACTCGACCAGTGAGCTGTTACGCACTCTTTAAATGATGGCTGCCTCTGGGCCAACATCCTGGTTGTTTATGTGACTTCACTTCCTTTACCACTTAGCTTATATTAGGGACCTTAACCGATGGTCTGGGCTCTCACCCTCTCGACTCTGAAGCTTAGCCCCCAGAGTCTGACTCCCAAAGTACGGATAGCAGTATTCGGAGTTTGGTTAGGGTTGGTCGCCTGGTAAGGCGCCTAGCCTATTCAGTAACTCTACCCCTACTATCTATTGTTTGAGGCTAGTCCTAGAACTATTTCGAGGAGAACCAGCAATTGCCACGTTTGATTGGCCTTTCACCCCCATCCACAGCTCATCGCTAACTTTTTCAACAGTTATGCGTTCGGTCCTCCACTCTGATTTCTCAGAGCTTCAACCTGGCCATGGATAGATCACGTGGTTTCGGGTCTACTGCATGTTACTTAGTCGCCCTATTCAGACTCGCTTTCGCTACGCCTCCGTTCCAAAAGAACTTAAGCTTGCAGCATGCAGTAACTCGTCGGTCCATTATGCAAAAGGTACGCCGTCACCCGTTTCACACCTTACGATGTGCATAGGGCTTCGACAGCTTGTAGGTTTATGATTTCAGGTTCTATTTCACTCCCCTCGCCGGGGTTCTTTTCAACTTTCCCTCACGGTACTCGTTCCCTTTCGGTCAGACTTTAGTATTTAGTCTTAGCCCATGGTCGGGCCAGATTCCTGCGGAATTTCCCGTGCTCCGCAGTACTTGGGATACCTCTAGAGCTCTTGTGAATTTTGAGTACAGGACTGTCACCTTCTTTGGCGTGCCGTTCCAGACACTTCTCCTATTCACTCAAGTCTCATATCGAGGTCCCGCAACCCCTTGTTGCTAGGCAACAAGGTTTAGACTTTTCCCTTTTCGCTCGCCGCTACTGGGGGAATCCCTTACGGTTTATTTTCCTGAGGCTACTTAGATGTTTCAATTTGCCTCGTGTCGCTCCTTAGCGCTATGGATTCACGCTAAGGTATCCTGACATAACTCAGGATGGGTTGCCCCATTCGGAAATCTCCGGATCAAAGTCTGTTTGCGACTCCCCGGAGCATATCGCTGCTTACCACGTCCTTCATCGTCTCAGTCTACCCAGTCATCCTTCATAAACCCTTAGTAGCTTGACAAAACTTAGAATGCTTCACGCTGTAAACAGCATGAAGCTAAAACTCGGCTTCTTTTCTGTAGTTTGTCCGCAATTACATAATTGTCAAAGAACGATACGCATACAACGCGTAAAAAAATATTGTCATTGGTAGCCTTGATTGGTGGAGCTGAGGAGGATCGAACTCCTGACCCTCTGCTTGCAAAGCAGATGCTCTCCCAGCTGAGCTACAGCCCCATCTTTCCTCAGAATATCTTTTGGACAGAGATGGGACGCTTCCATTTCCCCTAAATGTTTCTGAGGTGAATTGTAAGCAGCCCCGAATTTCCTTTAAGAAATAGTGGGCAGCTCAGAACTTCCTCTTGATTTCGGGTCCTTGGTTCTCAAAGAGAATCTGGTGGGCCCGAGAGGATTCGAACCGCTGACCCCGTCCTTATCAGGGACGTGCTCTAACCAACTGAGCTACGGGCCCTACTTTCCTTTAGAGTGGCTCCAATGAAAATTTTTAGCCAAGTTTAACCAAAGAGCTTGTCTGGGTTAAAATTGTTTTCTTTCGGATTTTCTTAAAAAATTAATTTTAAAAAAATAGAAAGGAGGTGATCCAGCCGCACGTTCCCGTACGGCTACCTTGTTACGACTTAGCGCCAGTCATTGGTTTTACCTTCGGCCTATCTACATAGGACTTCTGGTACCCCCAACTTCCATCGCTTGACGGGCGGTGTGTACAAGACCCGGGAACGTATTCACGGCAGCGTGCTGATCTGCCATTACTAGCGATTCCGGCTTCATGAAGTCGAATTGCAGACTTCAATCCGAACTGAGGCCAATTTTTTGAGATTAGCTCCCCCTTGCGGGTTGGCAACCCTCTGTACTGGCCATTGTAACACGTGTGTAGCCCAGGGCATAAAGGCCGTACTGACTTGACGTCATCTCCACCTTCCTCCTGGTTAACCCAGGCAGTCTCTTTAGAGTGCTCATTTCTAACCCGAAGGTTAAAAACAATAGCAACTAAAAATAATGGTTGCGCTCGTTGCGGGACTTAACCCAACATCTCACGACACGAGCTGACGACAGCCATGCAGCACCTGTTCAGGCTCCTGATTTGACAGGTCGCTCCCCTTTCAGTTCGCTACTTCCTGTATGTCAAACCCTGGTGAGGTTTTTCGCGTAGCATCGAATTGAACCACATGTTCCACCGCTTGTGCGGGTCCCCGTCAATTCCTTTGAGTTTTAATCTTGCGATCGTAGTTCCCAGGTGGAGCACTTAATGCGTTAGCGGCGGCACCGGACCTGTGAAGGTCCGACACCTAGTGCTCATCGTTTACAGCTAGGACTACCAGAGTATCTAATTCTGTTTGCTCCCCTAGCTTTCGCAGTTCAGCGTCAGAAATGGCCCAGAAAGCTGCCTTCGCCGTTGGTGTTCTTCCCGATATCCACAGATTTCACCCTTACACCGGAAATTCCGCTTTCCTCTACCATCCTCAAGCTTAACAGTTTGAAAGGCAGTTTCCCGATTGAGCCGGGAGATTTCACCTCTCACTTATTAAGCCACCTACTTGCCCTTTACACCCAATGATTCCGAGTAACGCTTGCCACCTCCGTATTACCGCGGCTGCTGGCACGGAGTTAGCCGTGGCTTATTCGTTAGGTACCGTCAGTTCCACAATTATTAACTGTGGAATGTTCTTTCCTAACAAAAGCAGTTTACGATCCGAAAACCTTCATCCTGCACGCGGCGTCGCATAGTCAGACTTTCGTCCATTGCTAAATATTCTCGACTGCAGCCTCCCGTAGGAGTCTGGGCAGTGTCTCAGTCCCAGTGTGGCTGACCATCCTCTCAGACCAGCTACCCGTCAAATGCCTTGGTAGGCCATTACCCCACCAACAAGCTGATAGGACGCGAGCTCATCTCTAAGCGACCGGCCTTGCGGTCCCGGCCTTTAACCCAAATATCATACGATATCAGGGTACTATTAAGAATTACCTCCGTTTTCACGAAGCTATGCTTAACTTAGAGGCAGATTACTCACGTGTTACTCACCCGTTCGCCACTGTCCCCTCAAAGCAAGCTCCAAGGTTCTCGTTCGACTTGCATGTTTAAAACGCGCCGCCAGCGTTCGTTCTGAGCCAGAATCAAACTCTCCGTTATAGATATTTTACCATCTACTAAGAGATGTCTTGTTCTAACCTAACTTTTACTGACCTTTTTCCTGTATTTCAACAGGGGCTTCATCTTTCGTTTTTATTCAGTTTTCAAAGAGCAATTATCTTCGGCACCATCCACTGCCGGCACCAAAACTACGAACAACTTATATCTTAACAGGTTTTACCCGAAAAGAATCTACTCAACTCACCGCCTCGCGGCAAGCTTTTATGCGGCTCACAGCTCAAGAGCCCGTCTCAGGCGAAAACATACATCGCAAATACCGTTTTCTCCGTCAACTCTTTTGTAGCGTTTTTTAGTTTTTTTCAAAGAATGAAAACTTTTTGTCTTCTTTCGAACTTCGAACCTGTTATCACGTTTGATCTCAG
>JAKQPK010000052.1 GCA_029564765.1 Candidatus Omnitrophota bacterium | reverse complement strand
TCTTGTCACCGGATGAGATCACTGTTCTTTTTTTAGTATTTATATTTTATAGCTTCCCAGATAAAGCGTAACAACGTAACATTTTGCGATAATTATTGATATTATATAGAATTAAAACGTTACCTTTATGTTACTGTTACGCTTTGAAAGCGTAACATTTCCAAAGGATGCTTACCTTGCCGCTCTTGCATCATGCTTGATCGTTGCCGGCGATGATCTTTTGTGTGTTATGCGGCGGCTCTAGGGTTTTATCATTTATTGATAAAACCCCAAGCTGGATTGCCAGCCTCTCTTTAGCGGATCTAACTTTTTGTCATTTATTGATAAAAGGTCGGTGCGCACTAGCTCGGCCTGCGCAACCTTTCCGGTGCTCATGCCAAGGCTCTCGGCGATGATTGCCCGCGTATTGTGTGGCTGATCGGTTTTGTCATTTTTTGACAAAAGCGATTTTGCTGCTCCGATTTGTTATTAAATGACAAGTCGGGCTCTTTTTTATATTTTCCGATGAGTAAATTGGCCTCTCTTTTTGCCTTGCCAATCTCCAGCAAATCCTGCTTGTCAGGCTTGATGCCGTTTTTCCTGCCGCTCCAGCTTTTTCAGCGTGCGGAAGTCGCGCTGCCGCGTGTTCAGGCAGGCGAACCAAACCCTCGATGAGATCCAGCCCGCATCGATCCGCTTGCCGCTCTCCGGCCAGCCCTGCACTTGCTCCATCAGGTAGATGGTCGCGTCCGTGATCATCGCCTCGATTCGCTCGTCATCGATGCCCAAGCCCCGGCATTGCGATTGCACAGTCTTCGCGGCGTGCTCTTGTAAGGTAAGCCACAGTTTTTGCCAGTCTGCAACCGCCCGGCTCTCGGCCCAGCGCTCGTACAACTGCAAGGCTTGCGAATAATCCCTATACCTTTTGACCTTACCAACGACAGGAAGATCTTCCATCGCGCACCTCACAAAAAAGGCGCCAGCAAAAGCCAGCGCCCCCGTCAATTGTCCTGCCGCATCGCGGCGGTGAGTATATTTTTTATTCAGGCCAGCACTGAAATCCTCGCGGAAGCCTTTTTACGCCTTCAAACTTCCGGGCAAATTCGCGCGCCTCGCGCTCGTTGTGTATGCCATCGACAGGCCCCAATGCATATGCATCAAGCGGAAATTTAATATACCATCGGCGCGGTTTTTGCTTTCTTTTCTCATTCATTGTTC
>JAKQPK010000065.1 GCA_029564765.1 Candidatus Omnitrophota bacterium | reverse complement strand
AGTTTATATACGAAGTATCGTCAAGATGCAAGGGGGTCTTTAAGAAATTTTTAATGAAATGAATGCGATACGACTTGATAAATTTCGTCAAAGGGAATTCGTTTCTCGCTTTTTTGCGAATTTAGCGCGGACTTCTGGATCGGCGATGAGTTGTTGGAGTGCCTGTCGCACAAAGGCTAAAAGGAGGCCCACAAATCCCCCCGCGAGCGTTCCAACAATGCATATGGTAGCACGGGCGGGCTCACTCTTTTGCTCAGGAGGCACCGCGGGATCGATCACCTCGACAGAGACCTTTTCTGTGGCATCTAGCAGGCGTAGATTTTCAATACTGCTCAAAAGGCCTCCATAGATTTTCGTTGCAAGTTCTAGTTGCGCCTGCATGTTTGCATACTCGAAGAGCGCCTTCGGCGTTTCTGTCATGGCAGGCCCGATACCACCACCCGTCCTTTCAAAATCTTCAATTTGTTTTTGTATAGCAGCTACTTGCGCCCTAGCCTGGGAAATCTTTGGGTTATCTGCGGAAAGGGCGTTTTCGAGACTCGAAATTTGGATCTCGAGGGTGATTCTCTGCTGGATGAGCGAGCGATACAGATCAAGCCCTTGCTGACTTTGCGTCTGCGGTGCAATGAGTTTGTTCTTTTTTTGGTAATCTGTCATCTTGTCCTGGAGTTCGCGGACTTTCCTTTCTTGTTCGGTAGCCTGCTGTTCCAAGACCACAATGTTCTTACCGCTCGCGGTAAGCACACGGTTTGCAAGGTCTTGCTGCAGTAAGTCGATCGCCGTATTGACGATGCGGGCGGAGAGCTCAGGATCTTTTGTCTTCGCTGACACTTTTATCACCGAGGTCTTTGTATCGACGGAGACGGAGAAAACGTTCTTCTGAAATGTCTGAAGCGCTGCGGAGAGCGGGCTTATCGTCTTTAGTTTCTCTGGTTCTTTGATAAGTTTTGGGATCAAATCGAGCTCATTGATCACCTTGGTGGCAAGTTCACGGCTATTGAGAATTGCTTGAATCTTGACAGTAGGATCAGCAGAGCTCGCCCCTGGAAGGCTCACGCCCGCCATTGCTGCAAGTCCCGCGTATTGCGAAAGTGCCGAGGTAGAGCCTGAAATCGGCAGCAAAGTACTTGTTGCGGTATAGATATTCGGCTTACTGAGTGAATAGAGCACCGAAAGCACTGCTGCAGCTGCGGTGATGATGATTACGAGCCACTTTTGGTGCCAGACCGTTGCAATAAGATCGATCAAGGATATCGATTCGGGTTCAGTGGTGTTTTGATCAGCCACATGTATCTCCTTCCATACTACGCCTATTCCTGCTAAAGACCGAGCAATGTCTTTGCAGTGAGCGCGCTTGTAAGAATACTACTCACCAGGACAAAGCTATCGCGCACATAGGCCCAGGCCGCTGAGACCTTTGCAGATTTCATCGGCACATACACAGTATCGCCTGGCTCAAGTTTATAATTCAAGATATTCGGCTTAAAGAACAAGAAACCCTTGCCTTGAGTGCTCTCGAGCTTACCAGAGGCGCGGATAATGTACGCTTTTGCGAGATCCGCTTCGCCCGAGAGCCAGCCCGATTCAGTAATCGCATCGCGAACCGTCATGCCATCTCTATAGAGCACGACATTCTGGCTCGATACTTCGCCCGAGACAAGCACATAGGTCGGAATCTTGGGGATG
>JAKQPK010000061.1 GCA_029564765.1 Candidatus Omnitrophota bacterium | reverse complement strand
GATTTCTGATCATCTCGGGGGAATTGGTATTTCTTTTAGATTTCCCGAAATGTCAGCAGCATCCAATAACAAGAGTGCATTTGAAGATATGATGGCAGCATTTGAAAGAGTATATCCTGATAAAGGATATCTCCTTGTAGTGGATGAGCTTCTTGATTATCTGCGGACCCGTAGAGATCATGAGCTCATCCTCGATCTCAATTTTCTTCGTGAGATAGGTGAAGTTTGTAAAAACCTTCGATTTCGGTTTATTGCAGGAGTTCAAGAGGCGATTTTTGAATCACCACGCTTTAGTTTTGCTGCTGATAGTCTTCATAGAGTTAAAGATAGATTTGAGCAGGTAATTATTGCGCGGAACGATGTCAAATTTGTCGTTGCTGAACGTCTGTTGAAGAAAAATGCTGAACAGCAACACCTTGTCCGCGAACATCTTCAAAAATTCAATCGATTTTTTGGCTCTTTAAGTGAACGAATGGAAGAATTTGTGAGCCTTTTTCCTGTACATCCAGACTACATCGATACATTTGAACGCGTAAAAATTGCAGAAAAGCGCGAGGTGCTTAAAACGCTTTCGCTAGGTATTAGAGAGCTTCTTGAGCAAGATGTTCCCGAAGATGAACCTGGAATAATTGCCTTTGATGCCTACTGGAAGAATATATGCGAGGACGCCTCCTTCCGCGGAATGCCAGATGTACGTCAAGTGATTGATATAAGTAAGAAAATTGAGGACCGAATACTATTGGGCTCTATCAATAAATTGTATAAAGAAAGCGCATTGAGAATTATCCATGCGCTCTCTGTGGAAAGGCTCACTACTGGCGACATCTATGCGCCAATCGGTAGCACACCTGAAGAATTGCGCGATCGGCTTTTCCTCTATGATAGGAATGCTGCAGAACTTGGAGGAAAAGAGCCTGATAAAGATCTCCTCACGCATATTGAAACCGTGCTTCGAGAAATTATCAAGACCGTCAATGGGCAATTTATTTCCTATAACCCCTCAAATCGGCAGTATTATCTCGACCTTAAGAAAACCGAGGACTTCGATGAAAACATAAGGCTTAGAGCGGAAAGCCTCGATAATGATACTTTAGACCGTTACTATTACCAAGTCTTGAGAATAGCCATGGAATGCCAAGATATAGAAACATGGGTTCCTCATTACCTCATCTGGCAGCATGAACTTGTATGGCTCGACCGCAATGTGACTAGACTTGGCTATCTCTTCTTTGGTGCTCCTAATGAGCGTTCAACTGCTGTCCCCCCGCGTGATTTTTATCTCTATTTTCTGCAGCCGTATGATCCTCCTTCCTTTAGAGACGAAAAAAAGCCCGATGAGGTGTTCTTCCGCCTCAAGAAGCCTGATGAAATTTTTATGGAAAACCTAAAGCTCTTTGCTGGAGCGGATGAGCTCGCTCTAATATCTTCTGCACAGCCAAAACAGATATATACAGCCAAGGCAGAAACTTTTCGCAAAAATCTGCATGAATGGCTTACAAAAAATATAGACACCGCATTTGAAGTTACCTATCGTGGTCAGTCGAAGCCGATGAGCCAATGGATGAGAGGTAAGTCGATTCGCGATCTTGCTGGACTCGGAGTAGACCAGACAATTAACTTTAGAGATTATGTGAATACCATCGCTTCTCTGTGCTTATCACCTTATTTCGAAGAGCAAGCGCCGAATTATCCGCACTTTACTATTAAGATTACCCAGAAGAACCGAGCACAGGCAGCACAAGAAGCGCTGCGCGCCATTGCACAAAATCCGCAACAATCGCTTACTCGCCAAGCGCGAGCAGTTCTTGAAGCACTTATGCTGATCGATAATGATCGTATTGATCCTTCAAAATCGCCCTATGCGAACTACATCCTCGATAAATTTACAAGCAAGAGTCCTGGCCAGGTTATCAATAGAAACGAGATTTTTGAAAGTGTCCATGGAATTGACTTCATGGATCCTTTGCAATCTAGACTAGAGCCCGAGTGGGTTGTGGTGATTCTCGCAAGCCTCGTCTATTCAGGCCAGATAGTCCTTGTTGTTGGCAGCCAAAAATTCGATGCAGCAAACCTGCAGGTGCTTGCTGCCACTTCGCTCGACGAGCTTTCTGCATTCAAGCATATCGAGCCACCCAAAGAATGGAACAAGCCTGGACTGCAGGCATTGTTCGAGCTTTTACAAATAGCGCCCGGAAATGTCAATCTCATCATAGAAGGAAAAGAAGAGCCTGTCCGTCACATGCAGGATCAGCTGCAACAGCTTACAACAAGGCTTGCACAAGCCAAAAAAATCGTTGATGAGGGGCTAGAATTTTGGGGAGCAGACCTCATTGAAAAAGAAGAATTTAAGCCATTAAAAGAAAGCATCAGAGCGACGCAAGAATTCTTAGATTCCCTTCAAGGATTTACCACACCAGGGAAACTCAAGAACTTCCGATCGACCGCTGAAGAAGTAAAGCGTCATGAGCCAGTGCTTGTCGCGCTTAAAAAGCTTGAGACCCTTACAAATCTTATCAACGATCAGTATACCTTTACCAATTATCTTTCTCAGGCTGCAGAAATCCTGCCGATAGATAGCCCCTGGCGCAAAGAATATGAAAAAGAAAAAGAAGAAATTCTGCACCTCTATCGCACATTACCAGTCAGTGAATTGAATACAAGAACGAGAGAATTGAACATGCGACTGCGCGAAATCAAAAATGAGTACAAAAAAGCATATATTGAATTGCACTTCAAGAATCGTTTAGGTCGCGTTGAAGACGAAAAAAAGCGTAACCTGACGAGCGATCGTCGATTCTATGCCCTTCAAAAGCTCACTAGCATTGAGCTGCTGCAGAATAATCAATTTGTTGCATGGCGTGAAAAT
>JAKQPK010000049.1 GCA_029564765.1 Candidatus Omnitrophota bacterium | reverse complement strand
CATTTTGAAGTGGCGATCGCGACATCGACGATCTTGTTCGGATTGTCCTCGGGTGCTTCTTTGGCAACAGTCGTAGGGGTCCTGATCGAGGTTCCGGTAATGCTTATGCTGGTAAAGGTTTGCCTGCGGACGCAGAATTGGCTTGAACGTTCGCCATCGTCGTAAATAAAATGACTGCGAAAAAACCAAAAACACTTGAAGAGTCGATCATTGAGGCGATGGATGGTTCAGATCTTGACCTGATCCCGTTTTTGCCTTATATCCTTCAGGATCGCTGGGAAATCGGCTCTGATCCCAAAACCATGATCGACCTTATCCGCAAGCACGCGCGGGATCATTCTGATCTAAAAATACTCGATCTTGGCTGCGGAAAAGGGGCTATATCCATAAAAATTGCTCATAAATTTAAATGCAAGTGTTTTGGTATCGACGCGATCAAGGATTTCATCGATGAAGCTAACCTCAAGGCCAAAGAGTATCAGGTGGGCCACCTTTGTCATTTTGAAGTCGGCGACATTCGGGAAAAGGTAAAAAGTTTGCAGGGATTTAATGTTATCATCCTTGGCTCCATCGGGCCTGTTTTTGGCGATTATTCCCAAACACTACAGGCGCTGAAAGCGTGTGTGGCGGACGGCGGGATCATCATGATCGATGACGGCTATATTGCCAATGACAACGATTACCTCCATCTCTTAGTCCAAAGAAAAGATGTGATTGACCAACAAGTATTAGATTCTGGGATGGAACTAATCGACGAACTTGTTTTTAATAAAGAGGACATAAAACAATCAGACAGCGCGATCTACGAAAATTTAGAAAAACGATGCCTTGAGCTGATTAAAAAATTTCCGGAAAAAGCCGCGCTTTTTAAGGATTATATTCAAAGGCAAAAAGAAGAGAATGTAGCGCTGGAAGACGAAATAACTTGTGCGGTAATGGTTATCAAAAATAAATTCCAACTTTAATGATATGAACGTAACCAAGAAAAAGATCTTCCTAAAACCTACGGTTGTACCACGTTCGTTTTTAGCCTTCGACAAATCAAGGCGTGGGGATACGGGGATAAGCTAAAACCTCCAGAACGTTTCAGTGAAGCATTGACATTAAAAATATGAGGCAACATGACCATTATTATGTGTATATCGTACAATGTAAAAATGGTACATATTA
>JAKQPK010000050.1 GCA_029564765.1 Candidatus Omnitrophota bacterium | reverse complement strand
CTTCTTCGCAGGCTTCGTCTTTGAACGAAAAAGATTATGTCGAAGGCCAATTCTTTGTTAGGTTCAAGAACCCTGCCGATAAGCCGGGTTTCTTCGATAATTTGTCTGCAGGAGAGGTTTTTTCCGCTAGCCCAAGCCTTAAGAAAATAGCAGCCGAGCATGATATCCGTCCTTCAAACATTAAAAGACTTTTTGCTGCTTTAACAGATTCTTCAAGATCAAGTATCCGTGAAAAGGCCTCTACCTTGAAGAATACATTTACATTGATCTCCTACACCAATGACAGCGCAAGATTTCTGGAAGAATTAAACAAGGATCCTAATGTTGTTTATGCGGAGCGTGTGCCGAAAATGAAATCATTTTATACGCCTAATGATCCTCAATACGCATCTCAATGGCATTTAGACAAGGTTCAGGCTTCTCAAGCATGGGATATTTATAATGCTAATCCTAATAATAGTGAAGTTGTGATCGCTATTGTTGATGACGCGGTCAAGCTTGGACATGAGGATCTTCAAGCCAATATCTGGATCAATCCAGGAGAAATTCCTAATAATGGCATTGATGATGACGGCAATGGCTATATTGATGATATCAACGGCTGGGATGCAGCTATGAATGATAACGATCCCAATCCTCCATCAACAGCCACGAACAGCTATTTTATGCACGGGACCCATGTGGCGGGCATTGCCGCGGCTGTCTCGAACAATGCCAAGGGAGTCGCTTCATTGTCCCAGGGCGGACAGAATAAGATCAGGCTGATGGCGGTCAAAGCCAAGGAAGATGCTAGCCCGGGTGATGATATTGAGGCGGCGCTGGAAGGCGTGACCTATGCTATCGCGGCAGGAGCGGATATTATTAATATGTCTTTTGCAGGGCTTGGTTTTTCGCAGACATTCGAGGATCTTTGTATTGTAGCGCGGCAATCGGGCGTTGTGCTTGTCGGTGGGGCGGGCAACAGCGGACAGCGGGAATACATGTTCCCAGCGAGCTATCTTTATGTGACCAGCGTCGCGGCGACCGACCAGATGGACATGCCGGCGTATTTTTCGACGAGCAATAATCGGGTTGATGTTTCGGCTCCGGGCGTTGATGTGCTCAGCACGCTACCGGTGGGGAATAATTCGTATGGCATGTTAAGTGGCACATCCATGTCCACACCGCTTGTTACGGGGCTGTGCGCGATGCTCAAGTCGTATAACAACGCACTGTCGCCTTATCAGATCGAGAAGGTCATCAAGCAGACCTCATTCTTTCCATCATGGACAATATCAGGTTATGGCTCGGGAAGAATAGATGCCCTCGCGGCGATGCAGGCGATCCAAGCGGGGAATATACCGCTGGATGAGGCGTTCACGGCGGTTGGTATGAACGGTATCGGACAGTTCAATTTTTCATCGTTTGACTGGGGCGATTATGACAATGACGGAGACCTTGACCTTGCGATCATGGGACAGATGCCGATCGGCGGCCTTCAGACCAAGATCTACCGCAATGACGGGGGAAGTTTTGTTGATATCAATGCCGCACTGCAGGGTGCCGGTGAAGGCGACCTGGCCTGGGGCGATTATGATAATGACGGATACCTTGATCTTGTTGTTTCCGGAGAATCGGCGCCAGGCAGTTACTTTGCGAAACTTTACCGGAATAATCAGGACGGTACATTCGCCCAAGCCATTGATCTGCAGATGCCTGTCCATGGCAGCAGTGTTTCCTGGGGCGATTATGACAATGACGGAGATTTGGATCTTCTTGTTTCGGGTTATACTGTCAATCATCCTAACGGAGTCCAGGCTAGGGTCTTGCGCAACGATAACGGGGTTTTTGTCGATTCAGGCATTACCAATCTTGCCATCACAGGCAAAAGCCGTTGGGGAGATTACAACAATGACGGTCGGCTTGATATCCTAGGTTTCGGTCCGGCCTCGAGTTACGGCGCCGCTGATAATAATGCGCGGATCTACCGTAATGACGGTAACAATGTATTTACCAAGATCACAACTCCATTCTCAGGCGCGTCTGCCGGTGACCTGCAGTGGGGTGATTATGATAATGACGGAGACCTTGATGTGCTTTTGGGTGGCATGATCGATGGGTCTAACGGCGTTCCGTCAGGGAAGATGTTGTTGTACAAGAATAATAATGGCGCTTTTGCGCTGACATCCGTTTCTTTGCCTGGCGGCGGCGGTGGGCAGATGTCGTGGGGCGATTATGACAATGATGGATATCTTGACATTGTCGCGTCAGGGGTGAAAGGCAATGCGCAGTATAGGGATGTTGTTGTTTATCGCAATAATCAGAACGGTACTTTCTCGGAGGTCAATGCAGAATTTGACTGGGTTTATAATGGTGACACGTCCTGGGTTGACTATGACAATGATGGCAAGCTGGAGTTCATGGTCACAGGTTGGTATGACATCTACAATTCTGTGACAGGATATTCTTTTCAACAACTTATTACGCGTCTTTACAAAAGTAAGGCTACGAACGTAAACACGCCGGCATCAGCGCCTTCATCTTTATTGGCGAGTGTCGCGGACACTGATGTGACCTTGACCTGGCAGAAGTCAACGGATGCCCAGACACCGCAGAACGGGCTTAACTATAATATTTATCTTGGAACATCCGCTAATTCGCAGTCTGTGGCAACGCCGATGTCCCGCATGTCGGATGGTTGGCGCAAGATTAAGGCTTTAGGGCATCAGCGTGCCAGTCAGTCGGCGAATACAGCAAGTTATACGGTCAAGGACCTTGCTTGCGGAACAACCTATTATTGGGGTGTACAGGCCATTGATACCGCTTTTGCAGGGTCGGAGTTTGCGATCGGGACACCCTTTACAGCAGATGCTTGCCCCGGAAGCAATGTGACAATTTCCGGCACCGTAACATCAGGAGGACAAGGACTTTCTGGGGTTGATATTCAAGAGGGAGCCATTGTTCTTGCGACAACCAACAGCAATGGATTTTATTCTTTTGTAAAGATTGCAGGATGGTCTGGATCGATCACGCCATCTAAAACTGGCTACACATTTACACCGCCGAGTGCAACGTTCAACAATATTGCCAGCAATCAAACTCAGAATTTCGTAGGCACCATCAACACCTTTACCTTAAACTACAATGCAGGATCTGGCGGAAGTATCTCAGGCCTTACTCCTCAAACCGTCAACTACGGCGGCAGCGGTACAGAAGTCACAGCCGTAGCCAATCCAGGCTACAGCTTCGCTGGATGGAGTGACGGTGTCATGACCGCATCCAGAACAGATGCCAACGTGACAGCTAACCTAACTGTCACGGCGAACTTTACCATCAATATATACACTGTTTCTGGAACCGTCTTGACCTCTGGAGGCCAGGTGCCGCCAGGTGCTACAGTCAATGGCGTTGCTGTTGATCCTGTGACAGGAGCATATTCGATCCCGAACATTACTTATGGAACTGTGATCACTCTTGTTCCATCGGCTATCGGTTATACGTTCACACCGCCGAATGCGACATTAACAGTTACAAGCAACATGATCCAGAATTTCATCGGGAACTTATCCTATTTTAATATTACTGGCGTAGTCCATACACCTAACGGCCCGGGAGAAGGCTTTGCAATAAACGTCACTAATAATAATCCGAATCTTCCAGCCGTAGCATCCACTGTCAGCCAATCAGATGGAACTTATGCCTTAAGCGTTCCCTATGGATGGAATGGTGCAGTGCAAGCTGCTAAATCAGGCTACATTGTTGTTGATCCGCAGAATGGTATATACGTCTACACCAATGTCATAGCTGATCAGGCCAACATGAACTACAAAACGATCCTTGAAAGCTATACGATCTCAGGAGTCATTGAATACGCTGATGGATCTGGGCCTATGGCGGATGTTCAGCTAAAAGATGATGCCAACAACCTTTTGGCAGTAACCGCTGCCGATGGGTCCTATTCTTTCGAGAAAGAATACGGTTGGTCTGCGGTTGTCACACCTTTTAAAAATAATCATGTCTTTGATCCTCAACAAAGAGAATATATCGACCTTCAGTCGAATCATCTTGAAGAGCATTATAAAGCTAAGAAAGTGTCCATCGTGATATCAGGAACGATCGTCTCATCGCCTCAGGATATGCCCTTGGAAGGTGTTGCCTTACGCGATAATGATGGCGCGGTCGTTGCCACAACAAACGCTGAAGGCATGTATCATTTTGAAAAGCCTATTGGCTGGTCAGGCATCATCACGCCCTCCAAGCCAAGATACGCCTTTACACCACAGCAGAGAAAGTATGAGAATGTGCAGACGAACCTTTCGCAAGAGCACTACATTGCGCGGAGTGGTGGGTAGAGGGAAATAAAAGATCGTACGATTTCTTAATCACGGTCGGCGCCTATATTTCTAGGCGCCGATTTTTTATGATTTATAACAAATAAAAATTTCTTGACATTGTTTATGACTGGGACTATAATTATCCCAGTTGAAAGGGGAAAAGTGAAGGTACTTACTAAGAACACTGACTACGCGGTCCGAGCCCTTCTTGAACTTGCTTTTGCGCAAGGAGAGCTTCTTTCCGCCAAAGAGATCGCCGACAAGCAAAAGATCCCTTATGAATTCTTGCGCAAGATCCTCAGCCGTCTTATTAAGGAAAAGATCGTCGTTTCCAGAGAGGGAGGGTCTGGTGGATTTCAGTTACGCCTTAAGCCTTCCCAGATCAAGCTCTCTGATCTTATTCAAATTTTTCAAGGAGAGGTTCAGATCTCAGAATGTTTATTTCGCGATAAGATCTGCCCGAATCGAAAAAACTGCGTTTTAAGGCAGAACATTTTGCAGGTTGAAAGAAAAGTTGTTGAAGAATTCAATGCGATCACGATCGAGAGCTTAATGGAGCAAATGAAAGGTAAACGATGAAGCGAAATATTATCAAGATCGACGAGGAAAGATGTAATGGCTGTGGCCTCTGCGTCCCTGATTGTGCTGAAGGAGCTCTGAAGATCGTTAATGGCAAGGTCAAGCTTGTTAAGGAATCCCTTTGCGATGGTCTTGGTGCTTGTATTGGCCGATGTCCTACAGGAGCATTAGTCGTGGAAGAACGGGAAGCTGAAAGCTTTGATGAGGAAGAAGTAAGGAAAAATATGGAAAAAGCTCATGCTCCCCACCAGCCATCTCATGCGCGCACAGGTGGATGCCCAGGGTCGATGACCATGCAGTGGAATAACAAATCAAGCGCAAATGCGCAAGAGATCAGTAGCGGATCGGCGCTCGCGCAGTGGCCGGTACAGTTAAAACTGCTTAATCCGCGCGCACCGTATTTTCAAACCACAGACCTAGTTGTAGCCGCTGATTGCGTTCCTTTTAGCTATCCAAATTTTCATGCACGTTTTCTAAAAGGGAAGGTCCTGATCATTTTTTGCCCGAAACTTGATCACGCCAATGAGGAATATATTGAAAAATTGACAGAAATTCTTAAAATAAACACTATCAAATCTATTTCTATCATTCATATGGAAGTTCCATGTTGCTCAGGAACAACGTATATCGTGGAAGAAGCTTTGAAAAAGTCAGGAAAGAACATAACGGTTAAGGATTATACAATATCAATCCAAGGGGAAATCATATAAAGGAAGCCCTGCTAAAAATCAGCCGGGTCAATTCGTCCCGCCCAAGGCGGGACTTATCGAGAGGAGAGAGTCATGAGCATGTTCTGTTATCAGTGTCAGGAAACAGCAAGAAACCAGGGGTGTTTAGTCAAGGGCGTTTGCGGCAAGGATGAGCGCGCGTCAAATCTTATGGATCTTTTGATCTACGTTCTCCAGGGGATGTCAGTTTCCGCTTGCGAGCTTCCTCAGCCCTTAGACCGCAAATACGGTATTTTTGTGGCGAAGTCTCTTTTTGCGACGATCACCAACGCAAATTTTGATGAAGATCGCATCGTTGCCCTTATTAAGGAAGGATTGAACTTGCGCGGCGAACTTAAAAGGCAGTCTTCTTGCGGATGCTGCGGCGGAGCATGCGTGGACGCGCTTGCATGGTCAGGCAGCACAAAAGAAGAAATGCTTAAGAAAGCTGCGACCGTAAGCCCATTGTCATATAGTCAGAATGAAGACATCCGCTCCTTAAAGTCTTTATTGCTTTATGGGCTTAAAGGTGTTGCCGCTTACACTGAGCATGCTGCGGTCTTAGGGGCATATAATGACGAGATCTTTACCTTTATGTATAAAGCTTTGGCGGCGATGACAAGAAGCTTATCCGCAGAAGAGGCAACGGGTCTGGTCCTGGAAACTGGGGAGGTAGCTGTTAAGGCCATGGCACTTTTGGACGGAGCCAATACATCGGCCTATGGAAATCCAGAGATCACAAAGGTCAACATTGGCGTGCGCAAAAACCCTGGTATTTTGATCTCCGGCCATGATCTTAAGGATATGGATGAGCTTTTAAGGCAAACAGAAGGAGCGGGCGTGGATGTTTACACGCATAGTGAGATGCTGCCCGCAAATTATTATCCAGCATTCAAGAAGTATAAAAATTTCGTCGGAAATTATGGTAGCTCTTGGTGGCAACAGAACAAGGATTTTGAAACCTTTAATGGGCCGATCCTCATGACAACAAATTGCATTATCCCGCTTAAGGATTCTTATAAAAATAGGATCTTTACAACAGGCATGGCAGGATATCCGGGCGTAGAGCATGTTGCCGATAGATTGCCTAACGGAAAAAAAGACTTTTCCAAGATCATTGCTTTAGCAAAAACCTGTCCACCGCCGCAAGAGATCGAAACAGGAGAGATCGTGGGTGGATTTGCGCATCATCAGGTTATGCAGGTCGCGGATAAAGTTGTCACCGCGGTCAAGGCAGGGAAGATCAAGCGCTTTGTTGTTATGGCGGGTTGCGACGGCAGGCACACGTCTCGCAACTATTTTACGGATGTTGCGAAGGCCTTGCCCAAAGATACGATCATCTTGACGGCCGGATGCGCCAAATATCGCTACAATAAATTACCTCTAGGCGACATTGATGGTATCCCGCGTGTTCTAGATGCTGGGCAATGCAACGATTCGTATTCTTTGGCTGTGATCGCTCTTAAACTCAAGGAAGTTTTTGGCGTTAAAGACGTCAATGAGCTGCCGATCTCTTTTGATATTGCTTGGTACGAACAAAAAGCTGTTTGCGTTCTTTTGGCCTTATTGCATTTAGGCTTTAAGGGCATGCGTCTTGGGCCTACGCTGCCGGGATTTTTAACTCCGGGAGTCGTCAAGGTCCTTGTTGAGAATTTCCACATTAAGCCTGTAGGCGCTGTGGAAGATGATGTCAAGGCTATGATGGCCGGACAATAAAATGAGGGAGGGGTGAAATGAAAAAGATCGCCTTCTTTGATACAAAGCCTTATGATCAAAAGTTTTTTGATGAGGTCAATCAACGCCACGGGTTTCATATCACCTACTATCCTTCGCGTTTGGATGAAAACACGGCTGTTTTTGCTCAGGGCGCTGATGTTGTTTGCGCATTCGTAAACGATGTCATCAGCGCTGGGGTCATCGAGAAACTAAAAAGCAGTGGTGTTAAGTTGATAGCGCTTCGATGCGCTGGTTATAATAACGTCGACCTCAAGGCGGCTTATGGATCCATTCCTGTAGTTCGTGTTCCAGCCTATTCACCGCATGCTGTTGCCGAGCATGCGATAGCACTGATGATGGCTTTGAATCGGAAAACACACAGAGCGTATGATCGAGTGCGTGATGGCAATTTTTCCATTAATGGTTTGTTAGGTTTCGATATGTATGAGAAAAAAGCCGGTGTTATCGGCTTAGGAAAGATCGGTAAGTGTTTGGTCTCTATTCTCAAAGGTTTTGGAATGGAGGTTATGGTGTATGATAAAATTCGCGATGAAGCCTTTGCCAAGGAAAACAATATTCGTTATGTTGATCTAGACACGCTTTATGCGCAAAGCGATATTATTTCTTTGAATTGTCCTCTGACGCCTGAAACGAATCACATGATCAACGCAGGTAGTATCGCGAAAATGAGAAAAGGCGTCATGATCATCAACACGGGCCGCGGAAAACTTATTGACACCAAGGCTTTGATCGACGGGCTCAAGGCAGGCCAGGTGGGGTCGGCAGGCCTGGATGTCTACGAAGAAGAGAGTGAGTATTTTTTTGAGGATTTTTCGGCTGCGGTTATCAGCGATGATGTTTTGGCGCGGTTGTTGACATTCCCCAACGTGATCGTTACCTCGCATCAGGCATTCTTTACCCATGAAGCGTTGATTAACATCGCGACAACGACTTTAAAGAATGTTGAGGAATTTTTTAAGGATGGATATCTTGAGAACGAAATTTGTTATCGATGTGAAAAAGAATGCCGAAAGGCTAAAAAAATGAGATGTTTTTAAAAAGTAAGTTCTCCTGCCTTGACAAAACATAGAATCTTGTTAAGATAAAAGTAAGTTAACGTAAATTCTTTTATTAATATAAAAGGAGGAAGTTATGGCAACAAAGAAAAAAGCTAAAAAAACAGCAAAGAAAAAGATCGTAAAGAAAGTCGCTAAAAAACGAAAAGCAAAGTGCTGCTGTCGTTAAATTATTAAAGAAGTAATGATTAAGCAAAGGGCAAAAGTTTTAAAACTTTTGCCCTTTGCTTTTTTGCTTGCATATCCATTTGGATCTTATTGTCCTTGAGGCAAGCGTCTTGAGACCCTGCAAAAAGAGAAGTCCGGCGCAACAAAGTCCTACAAGAAAAAATAAAAACGTGATAATATAACCAGTATATTTAAAAACAAAGGAGGTTTTTATGGGTTGCGAGCGTTCAGAGCTTTATCATTGTTCTCAAGAAGTAAAATGTGATTGTTTGGTGGAGGCGCTACGCTGTTGCGCTGAAGACTGTGCGATGACATGTTGCGGGGCTCCTATGGTTAAGGCTCAGCCAAAAACGGCTGATCAGGGTAAGGAAAAACATGTTCCTGTGATCGAAAAGATCCAAGGAGGGATCAAGGTTAAGATCGGCTCCGTGCCTCATCCGATGGAACCTGATCATTATATTGAACTGATCGAGGTGCGTACTGCTGATGAGGTGCATCGTAAGTATCTTAAGCCAGGCATGGCTCCTGAGGCAACGTTCATGATCGATGCTGGGCAGGTGACAGCCTTGGAGTTCTGCAATAAACATGGCTTGTGGACTTCTTAGGATCTTTACAAGGAGGAATAATGAAAGATCTGACTAAAGGAATGTTTTACGCGCAGAGAAGCTGGGGTATTCTTTTTTTGCGTCTTTTTTTATCGTGGATCTTTATTGAAGCTGGGCTCAAAAAGGTCTTTGGGCTTTTGGGGGGATCCGGCCTGGAAGGATTTGCCCAGATGTTAGCAAAGATCGGGATCCCTTATCCTGATTTTTTTGCTGTATTCGTTGGATGGTCTGAGCTTATTTGCGGCATTTTGTTGCTGCTGGGACTTCTAACTCGATTCGCTTCTGTGATCGTTGTGATCATTATGGCCGTGGCCATCATTAAAGTCCACCCCAATAATTTTAATTATCCAGGCATGGTCCTGGTTAGCGCTTTAGCGCTCCTTAACTTAGGCGGCGGATCACTGTCTGCTGATAAATATTTAAATCGTCAATAATAAATTATTGAACATTCATCTGACCAAAGAATAGTATTATGAAAACTATATGTCTTATAATGGTTTTTTTCATCGCGCTGATCAACGGGTCTATCTGTTTTGCCATGGATTGGAAAGATCTTCACGAAAGCGCTGATCAGCTGACCGTATTGGAAGCTGTGGCTCGATCTGAAAGTAGTCCCGGGTCCATCGAAGATCTTTACACATTAGCGTTAGTGTATCTCAATGATTATGATCACTGGAAAGCCAAAGATATTTTTTCAGCGATCTTAGGGCAGGATCCTTCTCGCTTTGAAGCGCGCTGGGGCATCGCAGAATGCTTGCGTCGTGAGCATAAAAAGGAAGAGAGCGTTGCGATCTTAGGACCGATCATCGAGCAATACCCTGATTTTTCACCCGCGTATATCACGTTTGCATATATCCGTTATATCCAGGGTCAATTTACGGAAAGCATCGCCTTAACCGGCAAGGTCATCAATCAAGGAAAAAGGAATGTTGATGCAGCGAATTTTTTAAGGGCTCACGGACTTTATGCCGCGGCCCGAGGGATGCTCGCGCATTACGGAGGTCCTTGGTCCAAAGCAGTGAATGGCGCTTCTGTCTGGAAGCACCTTGACATCATTCAAAAGCTTGCGCCCGACTCAGCGGTCGTGAATTTTGGCGTCGGTAGCTATTATTTGCTTATCCCTATTGCGTTTGGACGAGATCTGAAGAAAGCTGAGCAATATCTTTTGAGGGCCGCGGAAAAAGATCCACGCTTTGCAGATATCTATGTGCGATTGGGTCAGATCTATCAGATACAGGGCGATGAGGCAAAATATCAAATTTATCTTCAGAAAGCCTTGAGCTTAGATCCCGGCAATGAGCTGGCATTAGATATTCAAAATGGGATCTGTAAATTTATCTGTTTTTCTTCGGAGGTAAAGAAATGAGGCGAATTGCTGTTGTTGGGGCTGGCGTTGGTGGCTTAGCTGCGGCCGCGCGTTTAGCACACCGTGGGTGCGATGTTACAGTGTTTGAGAAACTGCCTCAATGCGGAGGACGCAATCAACTGCTCGAGGATAAGGGATTTAAATTTGATATGGGGCCGTCATTTGTTCTGATGCCGGATTTTTTTAGAGAAGTTTTTTCAGACTGTTCAGAGAGGCTCGAGGATTATCTTGATCTGGAGGTCCTGGATGTTCATTACCATATTTTTTATCCAAACCGTAAAACATTAAGCGTTTACAAGGACATAAACCGTACAAAGCAATATTTAGAGCGCTTTGAGTCGCAGAGCAGTCTGGCCGTTGACCGCTTTCTGGAGAAGACGGAGAAATTTTATAAAACCGTCGCTCCTCTTCTTTACCGATGTTTTACGGCCAAGGATCTGTTGGACCCTAAGAATTGGAAGCTGTTGTTTGAGTTAGAGCCGTTCACATCCTATTGGCAATTGGCGCGTCAATTTTTCAAGACGGAAGAACTCGCATATGCGTTCACTTTTGAGGCTATGTTCATGGGGGTTTCGCCATTTCAAGCGCCGGGATTTTACAGCGTGATCACTTACGCGGATCACGTCCAGAAGATCATGCATCCGATGGGAGGGATGTACGAGATCCCTAAGGCGCTTGAGCGCTTAGCCAAAAAGAATGGAGCTAAGTTTTTTTATGGCGCAGAGGTAAAGGCTTTAAACCCTCAGGGAAAGAAGGTCGGGGTCTACGTCAACGGGGAGCGGCAGGATTTTGATCAAATCGTTGTTAATGCGGATTATTGCTACGCGCAAACGGACCTGCTGAAGCGTCGTATCCCTGATTATCGTTATTCTTGTTCAGTATTTCTTGTGTACTTGGGGCTTAACAGCAAGTTGCATGGACTCGCGCATCATAATCTTTTTTTCGCCACGGACCTGCGGAAGAACTTGCGGGAGATCTTTCAGGATAATGTGACGCCACAAGATCCATCGTTCTATGTTCATGTGCCAACAGTGACTGATGAGTCATTGGCGCCTAAGGGCAAGGACATCGCCTATTTGTTGATCCCTGTTTCCAATCTTAAGGATAAACAAGAAGACCCCAGCACGTACGAAGCATCATTGAAAAAAATTGTCTATGATAAAATGAACGCGATCACTGGCCAGAGGATCGAGGACATGATCGAGGTTGAACATAAATTTTATCCGCAGGATTTTATCGATCGCTACAATATTAAATATGGTGCCACGTTTGGGCTCGCGCATAATTTAATGCAAAGTGCTTTTTTCCGTCCAGCCAATCAAGACGCGCGGCATAAAAATATCTTTTATGTGGGAGCAAGTACGCAACCCGGTGGCGGGCTGCCGGTTGTGATCGCTGGTTCTCGGATCGTGGCAGATAAGATCACAGCCGAAAAGTAACGGCATTGCGTATAAAACGAATCCAGAGAAAGAAAAGACTTGCAATGCGCGCGCTTTTTGGGATGAACGCGCGCTTGGTGTAGACATCATAGTGGTTTTTCTCGATCTCGTTAAGAATTTGAGCATACATCTCTGCAATGAGGAAAGCCACAAAGCGGCAGCGTCCGTTCTTGATGAGTTCTAATCCTTGGCTTGCGCGGAAGAAATGATCGCGGGCACGCTTTATTTGGAACACCATAAAATCTTGGAAATCTTGATCCACGATCTGACCACGCACATAATCTTCTGTAATTCCAAAACGTTTCATTTCGTCTTCCGGTAAATAGATCCGTTCCCGAGAAAAGTCTTCTTTAATATCCCGAAGGATATTGGTGAGCTGTAAGGCGACACCCAGATCAATGGCATATTTTTCGGCATCAAGATCATGACAGTCAAATATCCTGAGCATGATCAAGCCTATAACGCCAGCCACGCGATAGCAGTAGACATGAAGATCATGGAAATCTTTGTAGCGTTTTTTGGTCAGATCCATCGCCATCCCGTCCAACAGCTCATGGAAACATTTTTGCGGGATCTTGAATTCTTCAAGGGTTGCGCGAAATGCTTTCAGGAGAGGATCGTCGACAGGGTGTGCGCTGAATGCAAGATCGACTTTTTCCCGTATGCGTGTCAAGGCTTGTTCTTTCGCGTCCAAATTCAGGCGTAGATCGTCTACCGATTCATCGCTAAGGCGGCACACGGCGTAAATACTATAAGCAGCTTGGCGGATCTTAGCAGGCAGAAAGAAAGACGTGAGGTAAAACGTGCGCGCGTTTTGTTTTGTGATCCGTTGAGCTTCTGCGAATCCTTGTTGAACCATAGAGTTCATTGTAGCGAAAAAAAATCATAAGCCAAGAACAAATTTACGCTTGCAGTCTTGTTTTTTTGCGCCTACAATAAACATAGATTTATGAGTTTTTATCTTCTTATTAATATTGCTATCATCAGCATCCCGCTTTTACTATCGTTTGAGCGACGCGTTATGTTTTATCGAAAATGGCCGTATGTTTTTCGCGCCATTCTCGTTATTGGTTTTTTTTATGTCGCTTGGGATGCCCTCGCGACCGCTACGGGCCATTGGTGGTTTAATCCCCAGCATGTTTCTTCCATAAAGTTGTTTTTTTTGCCTCCCGAAGAAATACTTTTTTTCGTCACGACACCATTTAGCTGTTTGTTCATTTATGAGGTTGTTTGTTTTTTTCATAGCGATAAATCATTAAGATTTCCGCGTATGTTAGGATATGCGCTTAGCCTTCTTGGCTTGATCCTGGGTGTTATTTTCATTGAGCGCCATTATACTGCATTGAGCTTTTTTTCAGCTGCGCTGTTCTTTTATGCAGCCACACGATACTTTTATGTAACGCTTGCTACTCAGAATTTCTGGATTTATCTTTTGATCTGTTATGTCCCTTTTGCGATCTTTAATGGGATATTAACGGGCGTTCCAGTGGTCGAGTATGCTGCGGATGCTATTTTGGGCTGGCGGATTGGAACAATCCCTCTTGAAGATTTCATATATAATTTTTCCTATTTAAGTTTTACGCTCATCGCTTACCGCCATTATCGCTCTCAGAAAATCTAGATGTAAAAATATGGTTTTGCCTTGTTTCTGTTGCGTATGCACGTTACAATATTTTGTGTCTATTACCCATCATTTTAATCAAAGGAGTTTCTTATGTCCCACAAGGCTGTAAATCAAGGTATTGCAGATATCCGCAAGAGGGGAAGCGGAGTTTTCCGTGAAGGCGCGCATCGTTTTCCTAATGTGTCGCTGATGATGGCTGAGGGCGTTTTAAGATCTTTTCAGGACCTTAAGAAGCCATTCATCACGATCATTAATTCCTATACGAACCAGATCCCCGGGCATGCACATTTAGACGAGATCGGCCGTATCGTCAAAGCGGAACTTGAGAAATGTGGTGTTAATGTCTGGTATGCTAACATAGGAGGCGCTATCTGTGACGGGATCGCTATGGGGCATTTCGGCATGAAATATTCTCTGGCTTCCAGGGAGTTGATCGCTGATCAGATCGAAACCATTATTGGCGCCCATCCCTGTGACGCGTGGATCGGCATCGGCAATTGCGACAAGATCGTGCCCGCGATGTACAACGCGATGGTGCGCGTTAATATCCCGGCTATCTACGTCAGCGGCGGGCCTATGCTCGCTGGCTCGCGCTGTACAGACCTGATCTCTATCTTTGAGGGTGTTGGGCAGCACAGCGTTGGAAAGATGAAGACCAAGGACTTGCAGGAGCTGACCTCGTGCGCTTGCCCAAGCTTTGGAAGTTGTTCCGGAATGTTTACCGCTAATTCTATGAATTGCCTAGGAGAGGTCTTAGGCTTCGCTCTTCCTGGTAACGGAACGATCACCGCAACTGTCCCGGTGGCGGGAAAAACGCGTAGCTATAAGATTAACCCTCAGCGCATTGACTTGAGCAAAAAGGCAGCCTGTCAACTCATCGAACTTCTTAAGAAAGATGTGCGGCCTCTTGATATTTTGAAAAAAGACTCCATTGATAACGCGTTCATTCTTGACATGGCTATGGGTGGTTCGAGCAATACTGTTTTGCATGTTTTGGCTTTGGCTCAGGAGGCAGGTATTCCTTACGATCTTAAGCGTATCGATCATTTATCGCGCATTACGCCTAATGTGATCAAGATTTCTCCTTCCCGTATGGATGTTCATTTGGAGGACGTGCATCGCATTGGTGGAATGGGCGCTATCTTGAAAGCTGTCTATGATGGTGCTAAAACCCCGCTGAATTTACGATCAAGAACGGTTTATGGCGTGCTGGGTGATTATGTTCTCAAGTCGCCAAAGCCTGACGGAAAGATCCTGCGCACGGTAAAGAATGCTTTTTCTCAAAAAGGGGGTTTGAAGATCCTGTTTGGCAATATCGCTCGCAAGGGTGCTGTTGTCAAGACAAGCGGTGTTGATGATGATATGTTCATTTTTTCCGGCCCTGCTAAGATCTTTGAATCTCAGGAAGACGCCTTGTCTGGGATCCTTAAAGGAAAGGTTAAAAACGGTGATGTCGTTGTTATCCGTTACGAAGGTCCCAAGGGAGGTCCTGGCATGCAAGAAATGCTTTCGCCAACCTCAGCGTTAAAAGGCGCGGGGATCCGTGCCGCTTTGATCACGGACGGACGTTTCTCCGGTGGTACGCGAGGGCTCTGCATTGGGCATGTATCGCCTGAGGCTGCCGCGCGAGGCGAGATCGCGATATTGCGCAATGGCGATATCATCGAGATCGATGCCCATAAAGGAACCCTGAACGTGAGATTAAGCGCAGGCGAGATCGAGCGACGGCTTAAGGCGCTTAAGCCATTTCGGTCTAAGGTTCGCGGTGGATGGCTGCGACGCTATGCCCACTTTGTCACATCCGCTGATACTGGTGCCGTTTTAGCTAACCCATAAAAAAGGAACGCGCGCATGAAGAAGAATTTTGTTCTGGACACCAACGTCCTGATCCATAATCCGCAAGCCCTTCTTTCTTTTGCGGACAATAATGTTGTGTTGCCAGTAACGGTTATTGAAGAGCTGGACCACTTCAAGATCAGCCCTGACAAAAAAGGCATGCACGCCCGCCAGGTGTTGCGCGAGATCGATGATTTGATCAAGAAAGGCGCCTTAGATAAAGGCGCTCGCATGAGTAACGGCGGGACCCTTATCATAGCGTTTAGCCCCAAGGATCGCATGCCGGATATGGATTCTACTTTAGCGGATAATAAGATCTTATCCGTCGCTTGGGACCTGCAGCGAAAAAAGCAGCCGGTTTTCTTTATATCAAAAGACATCAACGCGCGCATCAAGGCAGAAGCGCTCGGGATCAAGACCGCTGATTATGAAAAACAAAAGGTTGAGTACTCTAATCTCTATCGAGGGTGGCGGGAGGTAGGCTCGACTAAAGAGGAGATCAATAGGCTTTATTTGCAGGAGCGTTTAGAGGTCAAGGGATACGCATTGTTCGAGAATGAGCACGTCTTTTTAAAAGCGGCCGATGATCCCAGTTCTTCAGCTGCCTGCCGATATCATAAGGCGGAGAATATTCTCATCCCTATCAAAAAAGAATTTTCCGCGATGGGGATCCGGCCGCTTAATGTAGAACAGAGATTTGCGTTCGATCTTCTTCTCAACGATGATATTAAGCTTGTTACATTGGTTGGCCAAGCGGGGACAGGGAAGACCTTGATGGCGATCGCGTGCGCGCTGTCAAAGGTCATGGGTAAAGATTCTGCGTATGAGCGTTTGTTGGTCGCTCGCCCTATTATTCCCTTGGGAAAAGATATTGGATATTTACCAGGAAGCAAGGAAAAAAAGCTGACCTATTGGATGCAGCCGATCTATGATAACTTGGAGTATATCCTCAAGCGTTCTATTTCCGCCAAGGTCAACGGATTGGCGACCAGCGATCTGACCGTTGACCATCTGATGGGCTCCGATGTGATCGAGATAGAAGCGTTAACGTATATTCGCGGACGCAGTATTCCAAATCAATTTATGATCGTTGATGAAGCGCAGAATCTTACTCCGCATGAGGTTAAGACCATTGTTTCTAGGGCGGGCGAGGGAACAAAGATCATTCTGACTGGGGATCCAGGGCAGATCGACAACCCTTATCTTGATGCGGATTCCAACGGATTATCCTATACGGTAGAGCGTTTAAAAGAGCATAAGATCTTTGGGCACGCGCTGTTGACCAAGAGTGAGCGTTCAGAATTAGCCTCGCTGGCCGTTGAGGAGTTATAGAGCGAAGTTGTAAACGGTCTGAGGATCTTCGATTAGATTTTTCGCTGTAACGCGATGTAGGGAAAAACAAAAAGGATAGCGTAAAACGCTATCCTTTTTGTTATGGAGCGATCAAGAATTATTCTGCAACGATCGCTTCAGTAGGGCAAACGGCTGCGCATGCGCCACAATCAATACATTTTTCAGCATCGATAATGTAAATAGGATCTCCTTCGTCGATCGCTTCAACGGGGCACTCAGGCTTGCATGTTCCGCAGGCTGTGCATTTGCTAGTAATTTTGTGAGCCATGTTCACATCCTTTCCTTTAAAAATAGCTGATTTCGATAGTGATTTTAACATATTTTATTATCGTGTAAATCTTTTTATTATCTTTTAGTAGCATAATATAATTAGAAAAAATAACAATTTTCTCCATTTTTCTGAAAGCGCAGTATAATAATGTCACAAATTGCTCTAAGTCGGCCCTGAAGGAGGATGTATGAACGTTTTGTCACTTTATATGGAGAGGATCAAGGGATTGGGTCTCTCGCTGGGCATAGGATTTCTTGCTCTTTTTATTTATCACACATCTAAGAGCCATTGGCTAGACCCTCTTCTGATCGCTTTGGTCCTAGGATTAGCCGTGCGGCCCCTCTTTTACAAACAAACACAACTGCTTGCCCATACCAAAGAATTACCATCGCTTTTGATTCCTATCGGTGTTTTGCTTTATGGGTCCATTAATCTAGATTTTCATCAGGTTGCGGCGGTCAAGATCGATTTTCTTTTTCTGACATTTTTTGTTTTTATGGTCTTTATTCTCGTGACCCTAGCACTCTCTATTTTTTTAGGTCTTAAGGAACAAGTTGCTTATTTATTAACTTCTGGATCTACGATCTGTGGAGCTTCAGCGATCACAGTGACATCTCAAGCAGTTGACGCGGAGGCTGATGATGTTTCGATCAGTCTTTTAGCTGTTTTTTTTGCTGGTCTTATCGCTCTTTTTCTTTTGCTACCATTCTTACGCTCTTCTTTAGGCCTTTCCCAAGAGAAGTACGCGGTTTTTGCTGGGGCAAGCCTTCAATTTACAGGATTTGTTAAGGTTGCGGTAGGTGATCTTGCGGATCAAGCGAGAGCGCTGGCAATGTCTGTGAAGGCTGTTCGTTATTTAGGCTTGTTGTTTCTTGTGCCATTTTTTGCCAGCATGATCAAGGGAAAGATCTTTGTTCCGTGGTTTTTGTGGGGATTTCTTGTCTCGGGTATCTTGTTCTCTCTTTTTCAAGATTTTGCTGTTGTTGCGCGGCCTTCCTTAAAACCTCTTCTGGATATGCTATGGAGTTCGGCCATGGCGGCCATAGGCTTTAATACGAACATAAGATCTCTTTTTTCTATGCAATATTTGAAGGCTTTTTGTGTTAGCTTGGTTGCGTTCACTGTCGCCGCTTGCGTATTTTTGTTAGGACTTTCTTTAGGGATGGGTTCATGAGAATAGGTATTCGTCTTATTCTTGGATTCCTGGTGATATCGCTTTTACTAGCGGTATTCGGTTATGCCGCGATGAGCGTTAGCCGTCGCGCCTTGGAGCGGTCGATCGGCGAGGGGTCTGTTGTCCTCACGCAGATCGCGATCCGCAAGATCGATCATGAGATCTTCAACAAAGCAGAGTTGTTTGAAAGTTTTCTTGATAATGCCATTCTTCAGCAGACCCTCACATCTTCCAACAAAGAATTTTCTCAAATAGTTGACGTAGCGCGGCACATCGCGCGTATCGACCAAGAGTGGATCCAGGCCCCTGTCGACAGTCCTTCTCCCGCCATCATTAAAACTATTAACAATGATCTTGCTCGCGAGCTCAAGAATACACAGCGTTTTTATGAGCACAAATATAGGTATAAAGTTGTTGGCGAAATGTTCATTACTAATAAATATGGAGCGATCGTCGCGGCAACAGGCCGGACAACAGATTATAATCAGGCCGATGAATTTTGGTGGCAGGAAGCCAAAGAGAAGGGATTCTTTGTCGACGATGTGGCCTTGGATACTAGCTCTGGCATTTACGGGATCGCGATCTGCTTGGCTGTTCTTGATGCTCAGGATGAATTTATCGGCGTTGTCAAGGTTGTCTTAAGTGTTGAACAGTTCTCCAGGATCTTAAAATCTATTCGCACGACATCGGAAACACAGGCAGGACAGAGCTGGGAAACTTTCGATAGCCGTATCGATTACGAACTGTTTAACCGTAGCGGCCAGATCGTTTGCTCAACGCAAAGATTCAAACCTTTACAAGAAAGTCTTCTGTGGAAAGAATTTTTAAGGGACGCACCAGAATTTAGCGGTTATCGTATTGTTCGTCTTTCGGCTTCTGATGCAAAACCTCGTCTTCTTGTTTTTGCGCGCTCACAAGGATTCGGGTTTTATCAGGGGTTAGGGTGGACCTTAGCCTTAAGCTATCGTATCGAAGATATTTTCTCTCCAGTTTTTAATTTAAAACAGATCCTTTTAGCCCTTGTTCTTTTATCACTTCTTTTGTCTCTAGGTGTTTCGTTGATGATTGCTAATTCCATCGCCAAGCCAATGGGGATCCTAAAAGATGCTGCCTTGGAAATGGGTAAGGGCGACCTGGATGCGCGCGCCAATATTGTCTCTCAAGATGAAGTTGGCGTCTTGGCGCAAGAATTAAATCAGATGGCGGCGAATCTAAAGAAGATCACAGCCTCCCGCGATGAGCTCAACAAGGAGATCGCTGAACGCGCGCGTGCCCAAAAAGAACTCCAACGCCAGAAAGATCTGGCTCAGCAATATTTAGATGTCGCGGGCGTAATGATCCTTGTTTTGGGTGAGGATGGTCATGTCGAGCTTATTAATAACTATGGATGCGAGATCTTAGGGTATACCAAGGACCAGGTGGTTGGCAAAAAATGGTTCGATCATTTTTTACCCCAAAAGGTTATCCCCTCAGCAAGAGAGATCTTCCAGCGTATCATGTCCGGAGAAGAGGATCTTTTGCGCTTTGTTGAAAATAGTGTTATCACTCATCGGGGTGAAGAACGCGTGATCTTTTGGAGCAATGCTGTCTTAAGGGATGAGAACGGCAGAGCTATTGGATGCCTGTCTTCTGGGGAGGATATCACAGAAAGGCGGAAGGCGGAAAAGAGCTTGTTGATCCAGAGGGATTTGGCGATCGGGCTTTCATCGGTCGTTGGCTTAAAAGAAGCCTGTCAAACATTGCTAGATTCTTTGCTGAGGTTCCAGGGTTTGGATTCCGGAGGGGTGTATGTTGCTGACGAAAAAATAAAAAAAGCGCGGCTTATCGTCTCCAAGGGTATCACGCTAGGATTTGCCGAAAGATTCCATCTTTTTGACGTTGATTCACTAGAATCGCAGTTCATTAAGAAAGGGCAGCCGCTTTATATCGATGATGAAGACAGCATGCCTTTTTTGGAAGAAGATCGCCGGCAAGAAGGTTTACGCGCAGCAGCGATCATTCCGATCATGGATCGCGGATTGTTCGTTGGGTTCTTTTTGATCGCATCCCATGTTGTCAAAAATATTCATTTTTCACAGCGCAGCGCGATCGAAACTTTTGCCACATCTTTAGGCAGTATTATTGCGCGTATCCGGACAGAGGATGCCTTAAAAGAAAGTGAAAATTGTTTTCGTGCGATCGCGGAACAAACAGGACAACTTGTTTATGATTACGATATGACAAATGGCGATATCCGATGGTCTGGCGCCATTGATAAAGTCTTAGGCTATAAGCCTGATGATTTTTCGGACCGCCATATTAATGACTGGAGCAATCGTGTTCACCCTGAGGACCGTGCGCGCGCGGTCGAGGCCATTGACCAAGCTGCCCAAGCAGGAACGGTCTATCATGTGGAGTACCGTTTCCGAAAAAAAGACGGCAATTATGTTTTTATCGAAGATAATGGCGTTTATTTCTTTAGCATGGAAGGCAAGGCGTATCGCATGGTAGGGACCATGACCGATATTACGCGACGGCATCAAGCGGAAGCCATGATACGCCAGAGTGAAGAAAAATATCGTGTCTTAGTTGAAAGCGCAAATAATATTATTTTGCGCTTAGACAAAGAAGGACGTGTTACGTTTTTAAATGAGTTCGGGGAGAAGTTTTTTGGTTTTATCCAAGAAGAGATCCTTGGAAAAAGTGTTGTCGGCACGATCGTTCCTTTCCATGATGACGCGGGACACGATCTGAAGGTCATGATCGACAATATTTGCGCTCAGCCTGAGCGGTACGCGGTCAATGAAAATCAGAACGTCCGTAAAAACGGGGAACGCATGTGGATCTCTTGGACCAATAGAGCCATTATCAATGATCGCGGAGATCCAGAAGTTCTTTGCATTGGAACGGATATTAGTGAGCGCAAGCGATCCGAAGAAAAACTCGCGATCATGTATCAAGACTTGCAGAAAGCCCACGAAAGTCTCAAAGAAACCCAGAATCAGCTTTTGCAAACAGAAAAGATGGCTGCTATCGGTCAGCTATCAGCAGGCGTTGCTCATGAGGTCAAGAATCCGTTAGCTATTATTCTCTTGAGCGTCAGCGCTTTGGAGAGTCAGATGCAAGGCCTGACAGATGAGAATAAGAAGTATTTACATATGATCACAGAGGCGGCTGAACGTGCCAACAAAGTCGTCGTTCAGCTGTTGAATTTTTCTCGATTTACCAAGGCGCATGCTCAAAAAGAGTCTTTGCACAGTATTTTAGAGAATGTTATTTCTTTGGCGCAAACAACGTTCAAGGGAAAAACAATTGAATTCCGCAAAGAGTTGATCAACCGTGAGCTATGGGTCAACGTGGACAGAACACTGGTCGAGCAGGCGTTTTTTAATTTGATCGCTAATGCCGCTGACGCGATCATCGACAAGGGGAAGATCACCGTTCGCACTAACGTTATTGAATTGATCGATAAAAGACGTAAAGAGGTGATCGTTGTTGTGGAAGATGACGGACCAGGGATCCCTGAAGAGGTGAGGACGCGTATTTTTGAGCCGTTTTTCACGACCAAGGAGCAGGGCAAAGGTACCGGCTTGGGCTTGAGCATTGTGTACACCATTCTTGAGCGCCATGGCGGAAAGATTTCGTTTGAAAGCGAGATCGGCAAGGGGACCAAGTTCTTTGTGGGATTGCCTTTAGTGTAAACGTTAACGATATCAAGGAAAAGAGATATGCATTCCAGGATCCAGCTGAAATTATTTTTCATGTTAGTGCTTGTTGTCATGTTCTTGAGCATTGCGATTTTATGGATTTCCAGATCTCAGCAGCATCAGATCTTTCTTGCCTTTGAAGACCAAAAGAATCAGATGGACGAGATCATCGATGGCATCATTGATCTAAAGGGGCGTTCGCTGTACGCGCTGGCCTTTGATTACACTTACTGGGATGAGATGGTCGCGTTCGTTCAAGATGCGCAACATCCCCAGCAAGCGCAATGGGCCTATGACAATATTCACGGATCCTTATCAACGTTTGGCGTGCAGTACGCTTGGGTCCTTGACCTCAGTCAGAACGTTATTTATCAATCTCGACAAGATGGTTATCCGGATATGCCATTACCGGTTTCCGCAAAAGATTTTTTCAAGCTTTTTCAAAATAGACCCTTAGAGCATTTTTTTGCTTGGTCAGGAGACGAGCTTTTAGAAATGCGCGCCGCGACGGTTCATCCCACATCGGACATTGAGCGGCAAACGCCTCGGCAAGGGTATTTCTTTGTCGGACGCCTTTGGGATCAAGATCTGTTAAGTGAGTTCTCGGGGTTGTTGCACGCGCAACTATCTTTGCAGAGACCAATTTCGCCTTCCTTGCAAAGATCAACAGCCGAAAGATTGCGCCAGCAGAATAAAATGTATTTTGCCAAAGATCTAAAAGGTGTCGATGGTCAGCCTGTTGCCTCGCTTTCCATTGAAAGGCCTTTTTTGCTCGGCGATTATATGGAGCAGTTTTCTCTGGGATACCGTAAACTTTTTCTGTTCGCAGCGCTTATTTTTATTGTCGTTTTCTTTCTTTTTGGTTTCTTTTGGATTTCTCGTCCGCTGTTGAGGATCGCGCAGGCGGTTTCCAAAGAGGACAGCGCGATGTTACAGCAAATGTCAGAAAATTCATCTGAGTTCGGCAGCCTTTCGCAGTTGATCATTCGCTTCTTTAAACAAAAAGAGAAGCTGCTCAAGGAGATCATTGAGCGGCGCAGAACGCAACGAAAGCTACGGGAGGCCCAATCTCAACTTTTGCAAAGCGAAAAGATGGCTGCTGTAGGCCAGCTGTCTTCAGGGATCGCCCATGAGATCAAGAATCCTTTGGCGAATATTCTGTTGGCTGTTGATTGCCTGAAGCAAGAGATCCCATCATCGAACATCGCGGTTACCCGTCAGGTTGAGATCATTCGTAAAGCTGCCGTGCGCACAAACAATATCATTATGGAACTTTTAAATTTTGCCAGGGAAAAAAGAATACAGATGGAGCCTCGGGCCTTGAACGAAACAGTTGAGGAGGCTATTCGCTTAGCGGACCATTATCTTCGCGTGAAAGATATTTCGATCCAACGGCAATATTACAGAGACAAAAAGATCGTTGTTTCCATCGATCCCTTGCTTATCGAACAAGCCCTGATCAACATCATTTCCAACGCTGTGGATGCCATTGAAGGCAAGGGTGTTATCACGTTTTCTACGTCTGTTAAGGAAGATGTTCAGAGAAAAAGAACATGCGCGGTCTTGGAGATCAAGGATACGGGCAAAGGCATGACACCGGAGGTTCAGCAGAAAATCTTCAACCCTTTCTTTACCACAAAAGAAATTGGTTTTGGAACAGGCTTAGGATTAAGCAATTCATATATGATCTTTAAGCGGCACGAATCGCAGGTCGAAGTAAAAAGCGCGCCAGGGCAAGGAACGACATTTGTGATCACATTTCCTTGTCTGCTGGAGCACATCTAAGACCGCAAGGAGGGATGATGAATAAATGGAAAGTTATTATCATTGATGACGAGGAAGATTTTTGCTTTTTGCTATCACAGCTTTTAGAAGCGACGGGAAGGTTTGAGGTTCTGTATGCTCATGATGGCGACCAGGGGCGCAACCTTGTCATTGAAAAAAAGCCCGACCTTGTCTTCTTGGATTATGTTATGCCGCGTGTGCGCGGCGATGAGGTGGTCGTATCGTTGAGGGCTGACGAAAGAACGAAAGACATTCCGATCATCGTGACAAGCGGTTTAGGCGAGGCTGTGTATATGCAGAAAGCCTTTCAAAAGGATCAGCATGTGGTGAAAGACGGTGAAGGGCGCTTACCTTTGCCGCAGGAATTGGACCAGGATGAAGAGCGTCATTTAAAAGGATTGCTTGGAGCTCAGGGATTCCTTGAGAAGCCTTTTTCAAGGGATGTGCTTTTTGAGATCGTCCGTCAAGTTCTCAATGACCCAACTATTTCATAAGGAAACTGATGAACGAACAGCCAAAAAGAATATTGCTAGTAGAAGATGAAGCAGATCTGCGCGGCTTGATCGCCGCAGAGCTTGTGAGCCTTGGCTATCACGTGGATCAAGCTGTTGATGGCCAGCAGGCCTTGAACATCGTCAGAGAAAGTCATCCGGATGTTATTATATCCGATGTGGTAATGCCGAATAAAAGCGGCAGTGATCTGCTGAAAGAGCTGCGAAAGACGGATTTTGGCAAAAAGATCCCTTTTATTGTCCTCACAGCGCATGGCAACATGAAGGATTATTTTGATATCGTTCATGTTGACGGATTTGTCGAAAAGCCTTTTAAGGTCCAGGAGTTGGTAGACGCTATAAGGTCGGTTCTCGGGAGAGCAGGCGTAGAGGCTCGATCCGTTGCGGGCTATGTTGCTATTCCGTCAGAAAAGAAGAATTTGGATAGCGTTCCCGCGCGCAATATTGATAGGTCAGAAACGATCACTTCGGTCGCTGAAGGATATCTGGATATCCAGATGTCGCATGCCATCGAAGGAGCCGTGTCGATTCCCGCTGAAAAAACAGCTAAAAGTTATAAAGTCCTGGTCGTAGAAGATGATTCTCGGATGGCCAACGCGCTGGAGCAGGTCCTTTTTAAGAGTGGATGTTTGGTAAGGATGACGACTACAGCGGCGCGCTGTATCGAAGAAAGTGTTAATTATGCGCCTGATGTTGTTTTCATGAAAAGCATCGTTTCGGGTTTAAGTGCCGATGCGATCGTCGGGTTGCTGCGAGGGATGTTCAGCTTGCGACATCTTCCCGTTGTTGTGTACGGAGGTAGCGAATTAGGCGTACTAAAGAAGAGCTTGTTAAAACATGAGAATTTATCGGTCATTATGGATAAGCAGACAGAGCGTTTGATTCCCTTGATCGAGAAATTCGTTTTAGGGATGTTCCGTAAATGAGCGAGAAGAGAAACTGCCAAAGGATCGAAGGAAGCTTGGCGGGGCAGTACAAGATCTCCAGCGTGTCAGGTGATTTTTATGAGACAACAGCTGTGAACCTGAGCCCTGAAGGAGTTTGTTTTTATTCGAACGTCAAGATCGAACAAGGCCAGGATATCGATCTTCGAATACAGCTGACCCAGGAAAAAAGCGTTCAGATCAAAGGGCATGTCGCGTGGTCAGATAAAAAGGATGAATCAGGTTTTTATCGTGTCGGACTGACAATGACAAAGGCAGGAACTGAAGATGAATCCATTTTGTTCGCTTTTTATCATGAACGTGTGGCTTCTGAACAAAGGCCCAAAAAGAAAGTTCTTGTTGTGGATGATGAAAAAGATCTCGCCCAATTATTGTCATTCCATCTTGTGAAGGCCGGATATGATGTTCTCATTGCCAATGACGGAGAAGAAGGATATCAAAGGTATGAACAAGAGCGGCCGGATCTGATCGTGCTTGATCTTAAAATGCCTAAGCTGAACGGTTTTGAGGTTTGCCGTAAGATCCGCCGAGAAAAGAAAGACACGCAGATCCCTATTATCATGCTGACGGCTTTGCAGGATGATGCGGACCGCTTGATCGGCAAGGTTGTTGGCGCGCAGCGCTATATGACAAAGCCTTTTAAGATGGAAGATCTCCTTCAGGAAGTTGAATGGCTGATGCCCAATGATGCTGTTTGGGGTAGTGAATAAAAATATTGCATTTCGCATCTTTTTACTTACAATAATTATCAATCATTAAGGAGAGTGGATATGATCGTTATCGCGTTATTTATTTTAGGTGTCGTTATGCGGTTGGCATGGCATCCGGCTAATTTTACGCCTGTCTTGGCCTTGGTTCTGTTTGGGGGAGTTTATTTTGATAAAAAATATGCCCTTACCTTGCCTGTGTTCTTGATGATGATCACGGATGTGATGCTTGGCTTGCATGATATGGTCTTGTTCACCTGGGGCAGCATAATCTTGATCAGCTTTTTGGGCCTTTGGCTGCGTGAACGTTTTAGTTGGGCACGTCTGGCGCTTACAGGTAGCTTGTCCGCTGTATTCTTTTATATCGTGACAAATTTTGGTGTCTGGCTTTCAGGCTACTATCCTATGAATTTTAAAGGTTTTGTTGATTGTTATGTTTTAGCTATTCCTTTTTTCAGGACGATGTTTGTCAGTACGTTGGTGTATAGTTTTGTTTTCTTCGGCCTTTATGAGCTGATCGCGTCACGGTTAAGAAAGACCGCGTACGCGCGCGTTCTTTAAAAACTTTAGGTGTCTTAGCTTTCATGCTAAGGCTTAAAAGGGAAATTCGGTGAAACGGGTTTTGTTCCCGATAGTCCGAAGCAGTCCCGCTGCTGTAGCTCTTGCTTTGATGCGTTTCGCATCGGAGCGCTTCAAGCATCAAGCGAGAAGATGCTTGAAGCGCAGTACAAGAGAAGCCAGAATGCCTGCCTAAAACTTACTGTTGGTATGTTGCGCACGACAACATAAAAACAAAAACTGTGGACGATAAAAACGGGTGCACTCCCAGCTAATTTTTCTGGCTGGGAGTTTTTTATTGTTCGAAAGGAGAGATGCATGAAGTATCAGTTGATAGCTGTTAGTATCGTTTGTGGATTTTTATCTGTATCAACGGTAAGGGCGCAAGATGTCTTGGATCTAGGGCAGATCAATGTTCTTGCCATGCGCGGCAACATCGCTCTTTCTGATATCAGCCAAGCCGTGAGCATTATTGATGAGGATGATATTCGCAGATCAACAGCCACTTCTTTACCCGAGCTGATCGGGTCGCAAAGCGGGATCTTTGTGTCGAACTATCTGGGTAACCCCAAGGGTGTGCTGGTCGATGTTCGCGGGTTGGGAGAAACAAGCGCATCTAACATGCTTGTCTTAGTAGATGGGCGTCGGACCAATCAGGTCGATCTATCTGGCGTTGATTGGGGGCAGATCAGTTTGGATGCTATTAAACGCATTGAGATCTTGAAAGGTAGCTCAACGGTTCTTTATGGGGATAATGCCTGCGCGGGTGTTATTAATATCGTTACAAAGCGGGGGTATCAAAAAGGCCAGGGATCGGTCAAGATTGAGACGGAATCCGGAAGCTATAAGTACAAGAAAGGTTCTGTTTCGGCTGGCGGAACGACTAAAGCCTTGGATTATTTTTTTAGTTTTTCCCATCAGGAAAGCAGCGGTTATCGGGTCAATAATGATTATTGGGCCAATGATTTTCTTGGCAACGCGTCTTTTACGGCAACAGATAAAGTTTCAGTGGACCTATCCACGGGGTATCATCGCGATCGCTACGGGATGCCGGGTGCGTTATTCGCTTCCGATATAGCGACCGTTGGGCGCCGGGGAAGCACGCACGACCAGGACAGAGGATGGACGTCAGATGTCTTTGTTAATTTTGAGCCAAAGGTTGATCTCGATCTCTGGGGAACGCAAACCGAGCTGTCGCTTTTCAATTCCTTTCGAGAACGCTACAACAAGTCGTTGAGTGTTTCTTCGTGGGGTCGTTATGAAACAGCTCATCATATTAATTCTTTCGAGATACGGCCTAAGCTAGACATTCAAAGCGATCTATCCGAAAGCATTGCCCAGCATGCTGTTGTAGGCCTTGATTATTTCTACGCCAAAGATAAGGTGCGCAGTGGCAATCAAGGCTCTGCAGAGGATTTTGTGGATATTACAAAGCAAACCGTTGGTTTTTATGGACTAGAACGATTCGAGGTGAATGAAAAATATCTTCTAAGCTTTGGCGGGCGGGCAGTCTGGGCTGATTATGATTTTGACCAGACACAAGCGGTTTCTAACAGGGAAAAGAAGAAAATAACCGATGGGGCGATGAACTGTGGCATAGGCTACAAATACAATAAGAATTCGCAGGTCTATTTTGACTACGCGCGAGCTTTTCGCTTACCAGCGACGGATGAGTATTATCAGAATAAGTATACGGGATTTTGGGGAAGCGGAGGAGGGCTGAATACAGACCTAAAGCACCAGATCTCGCATAATTACGAGATCGGTATTCGGGATGCGTCCTTGCCATGGCTTACGGCAGACATGAATGCGTTCTTGATGGATGTAAAGAACGAGATTTATTACGATCCGATCACTTACAAGAATTCTAATTACAATCCCACAACCCGCCATTTGGGTTTTGAGCTAGAAGGCAAAGCTCATGTGTTCAGGAAAATGCTGGAACCGTTTGTCAATTGGACATGGCAGGATGCTTTTTTAAAGGGAGGTAAGTTTGCCGGCAATAAGGTGCCTTTCATCCCGAAAAACAAGATCTCAGCGGGTGTAAGCGTTAATCTTTTGGATAACTTGCAGACGACATTTTCAATGAATTATATTGGAAAATGCTTTGCGATCAGCGACCAGGCGAATGATCAGGCAAAACTAGATTCTTATGTTACTTTCGATTTCCGTCTTGATTATCGGATAAAGGATCTTAAAATGTGGTTTGGCGTAAAGAATATGTTCGATCGTCAATATAGCGCCTATGGCGTTTATTCTTCGTCATCGAATGCGGTCGGTTTCTACCCGGCAGCTGAGCGTAATTATCTTGCCGGGATCAGCTACGCGTTCTAAGAGCAGGTATCCGCTATGCATTGTTAAGGCTGCCTAGAAACTAGGCAGCCTTTTTAGCACAACTACTTCATTGCAAAAGATAATGGATTTGTTATAATGTTTTAAATTTCATAGATTAATTCTTCTATATAGAAAGGTTCCCTTCCATGTCGTTCACCGATCTGTTTCGTTTTTATCAGAAAACTGATGAAAATCACAAAAAAGACCTGAATGCTGTTTTTAAGCCTGAAGGCATCGCGGTTGTTGGGGCTTCATCCAAGCCCGGAAAAATAGGATATCAGATATTAAAGAATATTATTGATTGCGGGTATCAGGGCAATATCTATCCTGTGAACCCCAACGACGCAGAAGTTTTGGGTAAGAAAGCTTATAAGACCGTTGAGGAGATCCCAGAAAAAGTTGATGTAGCCGTTATTTCTATTCCGGCGCCGCTTGTGATCCAGACCCTGGAAGGCTGTGCGCGCAAAGGGATCAAGGCTGTCGCGGTCATTACCTCCGGCTTTGCTGAGGTTGGCAACACTGATGCGGAAGTTCAGATCAAGAAGATCGCGGATAAAAACAATATCGCGCTTTTAGGCCCCAACATGTTTGGGTATGTGTATACGCCCTCTAAGCTCAACGCGAGCTTTGGGCCAAGCGATATCCGTCCAGGTAAGATCGCTTTCATTTCCCAGAGCGGAGCCTTGGCGATCTCTTTGATGGGATGGACCGCGATGGAAAAGATCGGCCTGGCATCCTTGGTCAATCTTGGCAACAAATCAGATATCGATGAGAAAGACCTGATCGAATATTTTAATCATGATGAGAATGTTGACGCGATCTTGATCTATATGGAAGGGATCAAAGAAGGTCGCAAATTCCTTGAGACGGAGATCAAAAAGCCCGTTGTTATCTTAAAGGTCGGCTCCTCAAAGCGTGGCGCAAAGGCAGCTGCCTCGCATACGGGGTCCTTGTCCGGATCAGACAAGATCTACGAGGGTGTTTTTAAGCAATTAGGCCTTTTGCGCGCAAGTACATTTACGCAGGCGTTTGACTGGGCGCGCGCGTTCTCACTACCTCTTCCCAAAGGTGATGAAACGGTTATTATTACTAATGGCGGCGGGATCGGTGTGGCGACCACGGACGAATGTGAGGCGGTCGGCTTAAGCCTTTTGGACGATCCCATTTGGCTGGAAGAGAAATTCAGAAAGACGATGCCTGATTTTGGCAGCACTAAGAATCCTGTTGATATTACTGGTCAAGGTGGAGTGGTCGGCTACCGAGAAGCAGTAAAGATCGCCTTGCATGAAGACAAAATAAAATCTGTGATCGTTTTATATTGTGAAACAGCGGTCACGGACCCAATGGATATCGCAAAGGCCATGAACGAAGAGTATCAGGCTGTGCATCGCAATAAACCTGTGGTTGTTGCCATGGTCGGAGGAGAGCGTACACAGGCCGCGCTTCACTATCTCAATGATCACCATATTCCAGCCTTTACAGAGGTGAGCGAAGCTGTTTCCGCCCTTAAAGCTCTTTATAAGTGGAAAGAGATCGCAAATCGTAAGAGTGAAGTTGTTAAGATCGATCCCGCGCCTCAAGAGGCGATCGATATGATCGAGAAGATCAAGTCGGTTGGTCGTACGGTTCTTTTGGAGCATGAAGCGCGTAAAGTTTTGGAGCTCTGCGGTGTTCCAACCCCTAAGTGGGGTTTTGCGCGTAATATTGAGGAAGCTGTTGTCAAAGCCAAGGACATGTATCCTCTGGCGATGAAGATCGCATCTCCTGAGATCATCCATAAGTCTGACGTTGGCGGTGTTGCCGTTAATATTCAGAATGAGGAGCAGCTGCGTACGCAATATGACAAAATGATGAATAAAGTTTCAGCGGCTATGCCTGACGCGAACATCCTTGGAGTGAATTTGATCCAGATGATGAAAGGGATCGAATGCATTGTGGGTTTAAGCAATGATCCTCAGTTCGGGCCGGTCGTCATGTTCGGCCTTGGAGGGGTCTTTGTTGAGGCCCTGAAGGACGTATCTTTTCGAATTGTTCCTTTCGGTAAGATGGAGGCAGGGCGTCTGATCAATGATATTAAAACGGCGAAGATCCTGGATGGATTTCGCGGCATCCAGGCGGATAAGGCGTCGATCGTACAGACGATCTATTCTATTCAGAAGCTGGCTCCGCTTGTTAAAGAGATCGATATCAATCCTTTGATCACGAATAAAGATGGTAGTTTTGCTGTTGACGCGAGGATCATTCTCTAAAAGGTTTTGTAAGAATCTTTATTGACAAAATTTATCGTGGGCGGTAATCTACTATTAGGTTAAGTTTGTAGGAGAAGAAAAGACGTATCGTTCTTTGATTCTCAAAATCCTTTTAAAAAGGTAGGAGTCAGATGGTTAAGGGTAAAGTAAAGTGGTTCAATGCAAAAAAGGGTTACGGGTTCATCGCAGCGGATAGCGGAGAGGATGTATTTGTCCACTTCAGTGAAATTCAGCAGGATTCTGGCTATAAGTCATTAGATGAGGGCCAGGCTGTTGAGTTTGAGATGGTCAACGACGATAAAGGCCTTAAAGCGAAAGGTGTCAAGAAAGCCTAACAGCTTTAAGCAAACATAGAGTAGCGTAACCAGAAAGGGCCTCGCAGAAATGCGAGGCCCTTTTTTTGGATATTAAGCGGCCTGCAGGGATCCCGCAGGCCACACGTTATTTGAGGTATGTTTTTCTCGCGATATAGCTTGTGTGAAGTAAGTGATGAGATTTCTCAGAAAGGGGTTTACCTAAGAATTCGTCATAAAGTTTCTGAATATACGGATTGTCGTGACAGCAGCGCACTTTTTGGTCGCGATCGTCCTCATACAAGCCTTGGGCGCGCTTGATCCGTAAGTCATCGGTAACGCCGTAAGGTTGACCTCCTCCGGCTACGCAGCCTCCGGGACACGCCATAACCTCGATAAAATGATAAGGGGGCTCTTGATTGTTCTTTTTGGCTTCAAGCACTTTGTTCATAAGATAACGGACATTGCCAAGCCCATGAGCCACGGCTACGCGCACCTTTGTTCCCTTGATATCAATGGTTCCTTCCTTGACCCTTTGTAGCCCGCGTACGATATCGATCTCGACATTCTTCAAGTTCTCACCCGTGATCATATTGTAAGCGGTTCTCAAGGCAGCCTCCATAACGCCTCCCGTGGTGCCAAAGATCGTTCCACCTCCCGCGTAATCCCCTAAGATATGATCAGGTTCTTCATCTGGAAGGTTCTTAAAATCAATACCAGCTTGGCGGATCATGCGGGCCAACTCTCGCGTTGTGAGCGACAGATCGACATCTTGCTGTCCGGAAGAGAACATCTCTTGTGAGCGGATGATCTCGAATTTCTTGGATGTGCATGGCATAATGGATACCACGCAGATGCGCTTGGGATCGATCTTATTTTTCTCGGCAAAATATGTTTTAGCTAAGGCTCCGACCATCTCATGGGGGGATTTACACGAGGAAAAAAGATCAATGGCGCCGTGGATATATTTTTCCATAAAATCCACCCAGGAGGGGCAGCAGCTTGTGATCAGGGGTAAAGGCCCTTTTTTGTGAGCGAAGCGCTGAACAAATTCTGTAGCTTCTTCCACAATCGTCACGTCAGCGCCAAAGTTGGTATCGAATACCGCCTTAAATCCTAAACGACGTAAGACCGCGTAAAGCTTTTTGGTCAGATTGGTCCCGATGGGGTATCCGAAGCTTTCACCGATAGCCACACGTACTGCGGGCGCGATCTGGGCGACACAATAATTGTTCTCATCGCGGAGTTTAGCCCATGTCGTTTCTGTCTGATCGTATTCAAAAATAGCACCGGTCGGGCAATGCGCTGAGCATTGTCCGCAGCGTACGCAAGGTGATTCTGCGAGGTTGATATTAGCAGTTTCCAGATCTCCGGCTGGAGCGATGCGCATGTTGATGCCACGGGACAAGAATCCTAAGGCCCAAACATCCTGGATCTGCTGGCAGACTTCAACGCATCGGCCGCAACGGATACACTTGGCAGGCTCCAGAACAATACTTTTAGTCGATGTATCTTTTGTCTTGTTTTTAACGATCTTCTCGAAAAGCTCTTCTTGGATCGCGAAATCTGCTGTCAGTTTCTGAAGCTCACAATAATAGCTTCGGCCGCACTGCAAGCAGTCATTAGGATGGTTAGAGAGGATGAGTTCAAGAACGGTTTTGCGCACTTCCACGATTTCAGGATCGTGGGTAATGATATCCATGCCTTCTTCAAGGGTTGTACAGCAAGACCGTAAAAGTTTTTTAGAGTCTTTGATCTTGACGATACATAGCCCACAGGCCGCTGTGGCAGGCAGGTCTGGGTGCTTGCAGAGAGTCGGGATCTTGATCTGTGCTTGCTTGGCAGCATCCAGGATGCTTAACCCCGCAGGCACGCGAATATTTTTACCGTTGATTTTTGCTCTAATTGTTTTTGGTTGCATGATTAACCTCGTGTGATAGCTTTGAATTTACACCGTTCAAGGCATTGGCCGCAGCGAATGCATTTGGCTTGATCGATCACATAGCCTTTTTCGCGGTCGCCAGAAATAGCGCCCACGGGACATACTTTAGCGCACAGGCCGCATTTGACGCATTTTTCTGGAAGGATCTCAAATTTTAATAGCTGGGCACATTTACGAGCCCGGCATTTGTTGTTTTGGATGTGTTCTTGGTATTCTTCACCAAAATATTTCATCGTCGACAAAACAGGATTACTGGCCGTTTGCCCGAGCCCGCATAACGACGCTTTTTGCATGGCTTGGGAGATCTTAAAAAGTTTGTTCAAATCAGCCATTTCTCCTCGACCACTTGTGATCTTCTCAAGCAGGTTCAGAAGCTGATAGCCACCGATACGGCAGGGAGCGCATTTTCCGCAAGATTCATCAACAGAGAACTGCAGATAGAACTTTGTAATATCAACGATACAATCATCTTCGTCCATGACGATCATGCCGCCGGAACCCATCATCGAACCGATCGCTGTTAAATTGTCGTAATCGATCGGCGTATCGAGGAATTCTGCAGGGATAACCCCACCCGATGGCCCTCCGGTTTGAGCGGCCTTAAATTGTTTGCCGTCCTTGATCCCGCCGCCGATATCAAAAATGATCTCGCGAAGGGTCGTTCCCATCGGCACTTCGATCAAGCCAGAATTATTGATCTTTCCGGTTAACGCAAAAACTTTTGTTCCTTTTGATCTTTCGGTCCCGATCTTGGCGAACCATGAAGCGCCTTTGAGAATGATAACGGGGATATTGGCCCAAGTCTCCACATTATTGATGACCGTTGGTTTACCCCAGAGCCCTTTGACGGCTGGAAAAGGTGGCCGAGGCCTTGGCATCCCGCGCTCACCCTCGACAGAAGCTAGAAGGGCTGTTTCTTCGCCGCAAACAAAAGCTCCTGCCCCTAAGCGTATCTCAATGTCAAAATCGAAATTACTACCGAGTATTTTTTCACCCAGTAGGCCGTAATCACGCGCTTGTCCGATCGCGATGTTAAGCCGTTCGATCGCTAGAGGATATTCGGCGCGGATATAGATATAACCTTTGTGGGCGCCAACCGCATATCCGGCGATGGTCATGGCTTCTAAAATAGAATGAGGGTCACCCTCAAGAGTGCTTCGATCCATGTAAGCTCCAGGATCTCCCTCATCCGCATTACAGACAATGTATTTCACATCGCTAGAAGTTTTTTGCGTGAAAGACCACTTCAGTCCTGTCGGAAAGCCTGCGCCTCCGCGGCCGCGAAGCCCCGACCGAGAAACTTCATCGATAACTTGAGTTGGGGACATTTCAAAGAGGACTTTTTCCAGCGCTTTGTAGCCATCTCGAGCGATATATTCATCGATCTTTTCCGGGTCAATGATGCCACAGTTCCTGAGGACAATGCGGAACTGTTTTTGATAAAAATCAATATTGGCGACATCGGTCATTTGATGACGGCCTTTATCTTCTTTAGGGCTATAGAGAAGGCGTTGCACGACGCGCCCTTTAATGATGTTCTCATCAACGATTTCTTTCACGTCTTCAGGCTTTAGTTTGACGTAAAACGCGTTGTCCGGGAGGATCTTGACGATCGGGCCCTGCTCACAAAACCCAAAGCAGCCTGTTTTAACGACTTGCACGTCGCTTTCCAGCTGACGGTCCTTGATCTCCTTGATAAAATTATCATGAATTTCCTGCGCGTGGCTTGACTCGCAAGCTGTTCCAGCGCAGATCAGGATATAATGTTTATAGGGCATAAAAAACCTCTTTAGTGTTTAACAATATCGATAGAAGGTTTGTCTTGAATGTGGTCGTTGAGCAGTGTCCTCTCAAGGATGTGTTTCTGGACGATCTTGCGGGCGACATCCGCGGAAACGTTTCCGTAAAGCGTTGCCGGCATCTCTGGCATGAAGACCTCGACCGTTGGTTCAACATTACAGTTGCCCATGCAACCAGTCTGTTTTACCGAAACGTTTTTTAAACTGCGCTTATCGAGGTCTTCGATAAAAGCTTCTAGGGTTTTTTTCGCTCCCGCGGCAATACCGCATGTGCCCATACCAACGACGATGCGGATATCCTTTTCGCCGTCACGCTTGTCCATTTCGTTCTTCAGTGATTCGCGCATCTTGCGCAGATCGTCGAGTGTCAGCTTACCCATAAATAACTCCTATGTTTTTTTGATGTCTTGCTCAAGGCTATCAATGTATCGTTTAGCTAACATTAGATTGCCAGCGCAAGACAAATCGCTTAAAGTTTTTATCAGATCACTGCGAAGGACAGAATATTTTCTGTCCTTGCGCGATCGATTGATCAACAGATCATGCTTTCCGTCAAAGGCGAGGAGCTGCAAGAGCGTTTGGGTCACATCACCCAGCGGGGGAGTGTCGATATGTGCCTTAAGAAAGGTGAACATGACCGACGTCCCAAGGTCTTTTTCAGACCGAATATCCCATGTCCCGCAACCATGGTCAGCCGCTTGCGCTAGAAACGACACGCCAAATCCTTGGGGCCGATGGTGTTTTTTGCCATCGGTCGTAAAAGGGCTGTGTACCTTTGACAGCGTTTCCGGGTCCATCCCTTTCCCGTTATCCGCGATCAGAAAGCGAAATTCTTCCTCGCTTTCAATCACATCCACGATGATCATTGTCGCGTCTGACGCGATCGCGTTCTCAACGATATCGCTTAAGAAATCACAAAGCGTTAAATGCATTGTTTAATACTTAGAAAGAATTTCTGGGAGCTGGTTTTTGGACAGCTTACCATAAACGGTCCCGTTAATCGATACGACCGGAGCCAAGCCGCAACAGCCTAAACAACGTACAGCCTCAACGGAAAATTTTCCATCGGGCGTGACCGTGTTCAGGCCAACACCCAAAATGATCTCAAGTTCTTTAATGATGTCTTCACCGCCTTTTAGATAACAGGCTGTACCCATACAGACATTAATGATATTCTTTCCTCGTTTTTCTAATTTAAAGAAATGATAGAAGGTAATAACGCCATAGATCTTTGCCAGAGGAACATCCAGAACTTCAGCAAGCTTGAAAGCGACATCGCGAGGGATAAACCCGTATTCTTCTTGGGCCTTATGCAAGATCATGATAAGGTTTCCTGGTTTATCTCTCCATTGAGCGATATAGTCAATAAGGGAAGGTTTTAGTTCAAGGTTTTTGATCGTTTCCATTTTATCCTCCTGATCACAACGCTTAAGAATAGGGGAAATTATAAGTGAAAGGGCGTAATTAATCAAGAAAAATGTTTTGTTATTACAATAACATTTAAATTGACAACATAATAGATTATGATACTATCATTACATAAAATATACGAAATAAGGAGGTTTATGTGACTGAGAGTAAGGAATTCATATCAAGATTGCTTAAGTATAAGAACGCGTTAACGAATTTTAAAAAACTTGGGCTTGTGAAGGTGTTTTCCGATAACCTTGGGGACGCCACAGGATTGGCATCATCACAAGTGCGCAAGGATTTCTCCGCTTTTAAGATCACCGGCAATAAGCGTGGAGGCTATAGCGTGGATGCGCTGATCGATAAGCTGGATCATATCCTTGTAGGCGACAAAAAGCAGCGCGTGATCGTTGTAGGTTGTGGCAATATTGGCCGCGCGCTCATTGAGTATAACGGTTTCCACGGAGAAAAATTAAAGATCATGGCGGGTTTTGATATCAACAAGGCTAAGTGGGACCCGGACGCGAAGGTCCCGATCTATCCGCTTGAAAGAATGGAAGATTTTGTCAAAAAGAATCAGATCAAGGTCGGTATTATCGCTGTCCCTGAGAACGACTGCGCGACGATCTATGAGAAGATGGCGGCAGCGGGCATTAAAGGTGTTCTGAATTTTGCCAGAGTTTACATTCGAGAAGCTGAAGGGACGGTTGTCGATACGGTTAATATTGAGCTTAAGATCGAGAATTTGTTTTATTTTGTAAATGCGCTCAGCAAGGACCACGATTATCATAAAGGAAAGAGGTTGCTTCATGAAGGGTGATACGCTTATCAAAGAGCTAGATTGTGAAATTTTGTACCGGCGCAAAGAAGGTGGGACAAAAGATTTAAGATCGTTTATCGCCTCAGATTTGATGAGCGATGTGTTATTGGTCGATAATGAGATCGATATCCTGATCACGTCTTTATCGACCGCCCAGGCGATCCGGACCGCGGATATCGTCAGCGCCATCGGCGTTGTGATCGTCAATGGAAAACCAGTCTCTGCGGATATGAAGGCTGCTGCAAAAGAATTCGATATTACGTTATTAAGGACCAAGCTTTCCACTTTTCAGACCTGCGGCATCATTCATCGCCTTAAGGAGCACGCGGCATGATCGATAAGAACATCCCGATCAAGGCCGAAGATTCTGCGTCATTGATCCTTGATCTGATCTATCAGCTGAAGATCAAGGATGTCATGAGCCGCGATCTGGTCGTTGCCTGCGCTCAAGACACGCTCCATCATATCAAAACATTGATGAAACAGAGGAATGTGACTGGCATTCCGATCGTCAAAAAAGACCGACTTTTAGGCATTTTAAGCATTGATGATATTTTTAAGGCGCTTGATAATGGCTATATGGATGAGTTAGCTGAGAAATATATGTCCAAGAAGTTGGTGATCTTAGAAGAAGATATGCCTTTGGCGTTCGCGATATCTTATTTTGATAAGTTTAAGTATGGGCGTTTTCCTGTTGTGGACAAGGATAATCTTTTGGTCGGCATGATCACAAGCCGCGACATCAATGTGGGGCTTCTCATGGCGATCAATAAAGAAGTTTCGCGCATGGAAGAAATGTTGGCTCAGAATGCGCCGGTGGATGCCAAGAATTTTCGTAAAGTGTTTCGCATCCGTAAGTATGATTTTGAGCATGCCGGGATCGCCTCTAACCGGATCAAAAAGCTTTTAACAGAACGCAAGCATGATCCTCGGGATATCCGTCGCGTCGCTGTCGCGATGTACGAAATGGAGATCAATATTACCGTCCATTCTGAAGGAGGGACGCTGACGGTCGCGATCGATCAAGATCGCGCGGAGATCGTCGCCAAGGACGCAGCCCCTGGGATTGAAAACCCAGAGCTTGCCCTTCAAGAAGGGTATTCAACCGCTAACGAATGGATCAAATCCTTAGGTTTTGGAGCGGGGATGGGGCTGGCGAATATCCGCCGGGTTTCGGATGAATTTGAGTTTCAATCCTCTTTAGGCAAAGGGACGACCGTTCGGGCTGTTATTTATTTTAAGAATAAAAAAGGAGAAGAGCATGACCATTAAAGACCTCACACGGTGCGCGCAGCTGAAGCTTGTCCAGGAAGATTTTGATGACGCGGTGATTACTGGAGGTTATACCTCAGATCTTTTGAGTGATGTGATGGCGCATGCCGCAGCAGATAACGTGCTCATCACTATCCAGGCCCATATCAATACGATCGCTGTCGCGAAATTAGTTGGTATTCGCGCGTTGATCATTGCCAACGATCGCGAGATCCTCGAAGATATGGCGCAGGCCGCTAAAAAAGAACGCATCGCGATTTTTTGCTCAACGCTTAATCAGTTCGACCTGTCCGTGTTGATCGGCCAATTGCTGGCAAAGGATCATGCGCGTTAAGGCGGATTTTCATATTCATTCAACCGTTTCGCCTTGCGCGAGCCTGGAGATGTCTCCTCAGAACATTGTTGCTGCCGCGCTTAAGAAGGGGATGTCGTTGATCGCTTTGACGGACCACAACTGTACTCGTAATTGTCCTGCCTTCTTTTCTTTGTGTCAGCGATCAAATCTATTTTGCCTGGGAGGCGCAGAAGTCACAACGCGCGAAGAATGTCATGTCCTTTGTCTTTTTCAAGATCTTGAAACGATCCAGGAGTTTGGTTCTTATGTGGAAGCGCATTTACCGGATGTTCGTAATCAGCCTGAGATCTTTGGGGATCAGGTTTATGTGAATGAGGAGGAAGAGGTGCTGGGTTTTGTTGAAAAATATCTTGGCAACGCGACGACGATCAGCTTTTATGATCTTTGCGCCAGCGTCAGGAAGCGCAACGGCCTGATCATTCCGGCGCATGTCGACCGGATGGTCTTTGGCCTTGTTTCCCAGCTTGGTTTTATTCCCGCGGAGCCGATCGTTGATGCCTTGGAGGTGTATCATGCGCAGTGCAGCGCAGTCGACCTAGGACAGCATCCCTACGCCCTTGTGTCAAGCTCGGATGCGCATTTACCGAAAGACATTGGCTGTGTCTATAACGAGATCGAGATGCCAACATTATCGTTGGCACATTTAAAACAAGCCTTGAATCAAAAGAAAGTCGTGATCCGTTTAACGTAAATGATCCTGCATGTATTTTCTTAAAAATGTGATCAATAAAAAATCTTTTTGCTTTATGGCATTTTATGTATAATGTTTCCTATACAAAAACGAAAAGATGAACACGTATTCAGAAACGGAGCATTGTTTGCGTAGAGCGTCCTTCGCGTATCGTCAGCAGTTATTTTTTCCGGTTTATCGGTAACGGTAAACCGGTTTTTCTTTTGATAGGCATTTATATAAAGGAGGTCCCGTGAAGCAAGCACATCAGAACCCGTCAGAGAATCCACCCACAGCTTCCTGCGGTTGCAGCGAGCTTTCAGAAAGCGAGATGCTCAAGCGATTAGACGTGATCATTGATACGTATCAATCTACGGATGGCGCGTTGATCCCCATCTTGCAGGCTGCTCAGAATTTGTTTGGATATCTTCCGAAAAATGTCCTACGCCGTATCGGTGAGCGACTACATATTCCTTATAGCCAGGTGGCTGGTGTTGTTTCTTTTTATTCTTTCTTTTCAACAAACCCTCGCGGAAAGAATTTGGTACGTGTTTGCCTAGGGACCGCGTGTTATGTTCGAGGAGGCAAGGAAGTTTTATCTGCCATGCAGAAAACCTTAGGGATTAATATTGGCGAAACGACCGAGGATAAGATGTTTTCTCTTGAGGTTGGGCGTTGTTTTGGGGCTTGCGGCTTAGCCCCCGTTGTCATGATCAACGATGATGTGCACCAACGCGTTAAGCCGGCGAAGATCAAAGAGCTTTTGGGCGCGTATCGTGACGCGAAACAACCGACACAGGAGGCTGCGGCATGTTAACTGAGAGGATCACATCACTAAAAGAGTTGGATCGCATCAAGGATGCCGCTGTTGCAGAAAAGGCAAGGCGAAGCATATACAAGGAAGTCCTCATTTGCACGGGAGGAGGATGTATTGCCAGCGGCGCGTTGGAGATCAAGAAGCGGCTTCAGGAGAAAATAGAAAAAAATGGTGTCGTGATCGATATTGTGGAAACCGGATGCTTAGGGCCTTGCGCGAAGGGGCCTGTGATGGTCGTTAACCCGGGACATGTTTTTTATGAGAATGTTTCCCTTCAGGATGTTGATCAGATCTTTGAAGAACATCTGTTCAAAGGAAAAGTTGTCGAGCGTCTTTTGCACCGGAATTACGAAACGAACCAAGCTGTTCAGGATATCAAGGATGTTGATTTTTTTAAGCGGCAGACAAAGGTTGTTTTGCGTCATTGCGGGACGATCGATCCTCAGAATATCGTTGACTATATCCGGGTTGACGGGTATCAGGCATTAGCAAAAGCGTTAACCTCGTTAACAGCTGATCAGATCATCGACGAAGTCAAGAGATCGGGCTTGCGCGGTCGCGGAGGGGCAGGTTTTTCTACCGGCATGAAGTGGGATTTCGCGCGTAAGGCTTTAGGGGATGTGAAATATGTCATTTGCAATGCGGATGAAGGTGACCCCGGAGCGTTCATGAACCGCAGCGTTCTTGAAGGAGATCCTCATAGCGTTATCGAAGGGATGATGATCGCTGCTTTAGCGATCGGTGCGAAACAAGGATTTGTTTATGTGCGCGCAGAATATCCGTTGGCTGTTTCACGATTAATGAAGGCGATCGAGCAGGCGCGTGCCTGTGGTCTTTTAGGGGATAAGATCCTTGGAACAGATTTTTCTTTTGATCTTGATATTCGTATGGGTTCCGGGGCTTTTGTGTGTGGGGAAGAGACCGCGCTTATGGCGTCCTTGGAAGGCAAACGCGGCGAACCACGTCCTCGGCCACCGTTTCCAGCGATCAAAGGGTTGTGGGGAAAGCCAAGTCTTTTGAATAATGTGGAAACATATGTCAATGTCCCTGTGATCCTTTTAAAGGGTGCGGATTGGTTTGCTTCAATGGGATCCGAGAAGAGCAAGGGAACAAAGGTCTTCGCTTTGGCAGGTGCTGTGAACAATACAGGGCTCGTTGAGGTTCCGATCGGAACATCTTTAGGGGAGCTGATCTATGATATCGGTGGCGGTATTAAAAATGGAAAAGAGTTCAAAGCTGCTCAGATCGGAGGGCCATCAGGAGGATGCATCCCTAAACAACATCTAAATGTTCCTTTGGATTACGATACGCTTGTTGAGCTTGGGGCCATCATGGGTTCTGGCGGCCTCATTGTTATGGATGATGATTCCTGTATCGTGGATGTCGCGAGATTTTTTCTTGAGTTCGTGCAAGATGAATCTTGCGGGAAATGTGTGCCGTGCCGGGTAGGGTCCAAGCGTATGCTTGAGATCCTTGAAAAAATATGCCGGGGAGAAGGGGAGCCAGCTGATCTGAAAAAACTCGTAGAACTGGGCGAAGGCATTAAAGATTCGGCCTTGTGCGGTTTAGGCTATACTTCCGCGAATCCTGTTCGTTCGACATTGCGTCATTTTCCTAAGGAATATGAAGAACATATTCGCGATAAGCATTGTGAGGCGGGGGTTTGTCCGGATCTTGTTCGCGCTCCTTGTCAAAGTGCTTGCCCTGCCGGCGTTGATGTTCCGGGATTTGTCGCGTTAACGGGTGAAGAGCGGTATGCGGAGGCCTTAAAGCTGCACCGTGAACGCAATCCGTTCGCCGCTGTTTGCGCTCGCGTCTGTTTTCACACGTGTGAAGACAAATGTCGTCGCGCAACACTCGATACTTCTGTTTCCATCCGCGGTGTTAAGCGTTTCATGGTTGACCAGGAGATCGTTGTCCAGATCCCTGAAATGCATCAGAATGAAAAGAATGCCACAAAAAAGATCGCTATTATTGGAGCGGGGCCCGCGGGGCTATCGTGCGCTTATTTTCTCGCACGGCTTGGTTATCGTCCTAAGGTTTTTGAAAAAGAGATGCGCCCCGGAGGGATGCTCGTGCAGACGATCCCGGCCTACCGCCTGCCAAGAGAAACATTAGCTAGGGAGATCCGCATGATCGAGCAGCTAGGCGTTGATATTGAGACAGGAAAGGCCTTAGGGCGTGATTTTACGATTGAATCCTTGAAGAAGCATGGTTATGAGGCGATCTTTGTCGCTGTGGGTGCTCCAGAGAGTGTGCGCTTAGGTCTCGATGGTGAGGACGCTCAGGGTGTTGTGGATGCCTTGGATTTCTTAAGGACTTATAATATCCGCGGGTCAGTTCCCGTTGGTAAAAAGGTCATTGTCGTTGGAGGTGGTAACGCGGCGATCGATGCGTCGCGAAGCGCCTTGCGCTTAGGAGCGCAAGAGGTCACGGTCATTTATCGACGCAGCCAGAATGAAATGCCGGCTTATGCTGAAGAAGTGGATGAGGCGGTTCATGAAGGCGTTAAGATATTACCTCTCACCCATCCGATCGAGATCAAAAAAGACAAGAACGGAAAGGTCTGTGGACTAAAGTGTATCCATATGAAGCTTGGGGATTTTGATCAGACAGGGCGCCGTCGGCCAACAGCTAACACAGAGGATGTTTTTGATATTGAAACAGATCAAGTGATCGTGGCGATAGGACAGAAGATGGATGCAAAAAAGATCCTTGACGGTTCTGTTGTTAAGCTTTCTGAAAAAAGTTTTATTATCGCGGATCCTGTATCGGGCAAGACGTCAGCAGAAGGGATTTTTGCCGGAGGGGATGTGGCTACAGGGCCGTCCTCTGTTGTCATGGCTATTGCCTCTGGAGAGCGTGCGGCCGTTGGCATCGATCAGTACCTGACAGGGGAAGCGCATGCCTTTTGGCGCAAGCAAAAAGAGACCAAGGTTGATTTTGATCCTGATGCGGATCCCGTGCCTTATCCGCGGGAGCCTTTGCGCTTGATCGACGTTGCACGGCGAAAGCATAATTTTGACGAGGTAGAACAATCTTGGAACGAAGGGGTAGCCCGACGCCAGGCAAAAAGATGTTTGCGCTGTGACTATGGGAAGTGCGTTGAGCAGAAAGGGGGTCAGGCATAATGATAAAGCTAACGATTGATCGCAACTGCGTAGAAGTTCCCCCTGAAACAACGATCCTACAGGCGGCAAAAAAGATAGGCATTATTATCCCAACTTTGTGTTATTTGCAGGGCAAAGACCCTATTGGCGCGTGCCGTGTCTGTGTTGTAGAAATTCAAGGAGGCCGCAATTTGGTCTCTTCGTGCTCAACACCAGTCAACGAAGGGATGGTTGTTTTTACCAATAGCCCGCGTGTCCGTAAGGCGCGCAAACTCGTCGTTGAACTTCTTTTGAGTGAGCATGAAGGGGATTGTCAGATTTGTGATCGGGCAGATGACTGTGAATTGAAAACTTTAGCTTATAGCTTGGGGATCCGGGAATCGCATTATGTTGGTGAGAAACCAAAAAGATCTTTAGACACGACAACGGCAGCATTAATGCGTGATTCAGGAAAATGCATTAAATGTCGACGGTGTGTGACCGTTTGCAATGAGATCCAAAGAGTGGGGGCGTTGTTCCCTCAAAATCGTGGATACAAAACGTTGATCGGGCCTGCTTTTGAGTTGGGGTTGGATGATGTGCCGTGCGTGCAGTGCGGCCAGTGCGCAGCTGTCTGCCCTGTGGGCGCGATCGTTGAGAAAAGTCATGTCGATATGGTTTGGGCCGCCTTAGAAGATAAAACAAAACATGTCATCGTGCAGACAGCTCCGGCGATCCGCGCAGCGCTGGGAGAGTGCTTTGATTATCCGCCGGGAACTTTGGTGACGGGCAAAATGATCACAGCTCTTCGCCGCATGGGTTTTCACGCGGTCTTTGATACGAATTTTACCGCAGACTTAACGATCATGGAAGAAGGGACAGAGCTTTTAATGAGATTAAAGAAAGCTTTGGTGGATAAGCAACCTGTTGCGTTGCCGCAATTTTCCAGTTGCTCCCCGGGATGGATCAAGTTTACTGAGTATTTTTATCCTGAGTTTTTGTCCAATCTTTCTTCTTGCAAATCTCCGCAGCAAATGTTCGGGGCTATCGCCAAAACATTTTACGCCCAGAAAAAAGGCGTGCGTCCGGAAGATATGGTGGTCGTTTCCGTGATGCCGTGCACAGCCAAGAAATTTGAATCAACTCGTCCAGAAATGAGCAGCAGCGGTGTTAAGGATGTTGATTATGTTTTGACAACCCGGGAACTGGGTCAGATGATCGAGGCTGCTGGTATTGACTTTCGCGCATTGGAAGACGGACAGATGGATTCACCCCTTGGGCTTTCATCCGGGGCCGCGGATATTTTTGCCAACAGCGGTGGCGTTATGGAAGCCGCGATCCGCACCGCTTACGAGATTGTCACGGGACGCGGGCTGCCAACAGAGAATTTGCATATTCAGCCCCTGGCAGGGCTTCAAGGGATCAAAGAAGCAGCGCTTAAGCTTGAAAAAGTCCTTCCCGCATGGTCTTTCTTAGAAGGGGTAGAGCTTAAGGTCGCTGTGGCTCATGGCTTATCGAACGCGGCAGCATTATTGGACCTGATCAAGGCTGGCAAGGCACAGTATCATTTTGTTGAGGTCATGACCTGTCCTGGGGGATGTATCGGTGGCGGTGGACAGCCACGATTCACAACGGATGAGGTGCGCCAGGCACGTATCCAAGCGATCTATAAAGAAGATGAGGGCAAGAGTCTTCGCAAGTCACATGAAAATCCAGATGTTAAAAAGTTATATGAAGAGTTTTTCAAGGACGGGCCCTGTGGGCATAAAAGCCATGAGCTTTTACATACACATTATGTTGACCGAAGTGATAAAATTTGATAGATTAACGCTTAAGAATTTTGTTGGCCAGTCATGATAACAGCAGAGGTGCGCGATGGTCTATGACCCAAAGGTGATCTTGAGCGATTTCAATGAACGCATGAGCGATATTCGCAAGACCGTTCCTGCCGAGTATGAGGCGTTCATTAAAGAAAAAGAAACAATTTTAAGATCAAATCGTCTTCCTGAAAAAACAAAATGGTTGCTGATGCTTGTCTCTAGCGTTAGCCAGAAATGTCCTGTTTGCCTTGCCCGCGCCGTCACGAACTGTTTAAAGCAGGGCTGGACCAAGGAAGAAATGCTGGAAGCGTGCATGGTCGCTGTCTTGGTGGGCGGCGCAAGCGCTATGACGTATGTTACAATGGTTGACCAGACCATTGATGAGTTGATGAAGAAGTAAAGCATATAAGGCTCTTTAAAATACCTTAAGATTTCCGTATTGCCTAAAGACGAGGGGTATTTTGCCCTGAGGACAAGGGAGTCCATATCAACAGATTTTTGCTGATAAGGTCTTTTTGTATTGATCCCGAGCTGCTGTCTTTAGGCGGTTCGGGATTTTTTATTGATCGACCTGTCCGGCAGGTTTGGTACATATCAAGGAAGGGAAGGCCATGAATAATCGTTTGGGTTTTATTGGGATCATTATCCATGACAGAGAACAAAGCGCAGAGGCGGTCAACCACATTCTGCACCAGCATGCCAAGATGTTCGTCGGGCGCATGGGGATCCCCTACAAAGAGAAAAATATCGGTGTGATCACCTTGATCGTGGATGCCACGACCGATGAAATCGGCGCTCTGACAGGACGCTTGGGCGAGATCAAGGGTGTTTCTGTTAAGTCCGCATTAGTCAAAGTAGCGTAAAAAGAAAAGATAATTATGGAAAAAACACCAAAATCATTACGTTTACAGATCGGTCTTTTTGGCCGAACGAATGTCGGAAAGTCAAGTTTTCTGAATATGGTGGCCGGTCAAGATGTCGCCATCACGTCACCTGTGCCAGGGACAACCACGGATGTTGTCGAAAAGGTTATGGAGCTTCTACCTTTAGGTCCGGTGGTTTTTTTAGATACGGCCGGACTAGATGACGTGTCGACGCTTTCAGATCTACGTATCAAGAAGACAAAAAAGATCTTTGATCGCTCAGATATCATTTTGCTGGTCACAGAGCCAAACATTTGGACTGATTTTGAGGATTATGTTTGCTCTGAGGCGCTAAAGCGCAACATCCCTTATGTCGTTGTTGTTAATAAGATCGATGTCGAGGCTCCTCAAAAGACACTTCTAGAAAGATTGCGAAAAAAGACAGAAAAAGTCGTTTGCGTGAGCAGTGTTCAGAAAGATAAACGTGATAGCTTTGTCAATGGCCTCAAGGAACAGCTTGTGACGTGTTGCCCGGAAGATTTTATCAAGCCTCCGGCTCTTGTGGGAGATCTCATGCCCAAAGGCGGAACAGCCTTGCTCATTATCCCTATTGACTTGGAAGCGCCAAAAGGGCGCATCATTTTGCCGCAGGTACAAGTTATCAGGGATACGCTCGATGCGAGCGGCGTGAGCATTATCGTGAAAGAAACTGAGTATTTGAAAGTTTTGGGCGATCTGAAAACCCCTCCAGATATCGTTGTTTGCGACTCGCAAGTAGTTGACCGCATGGTCAAGGAAACTCCTAAAAACGTATCTTGCACGACATTTTCGATCCTCTTCGCGCGTATGAAAGGGGATCTAAGCGAGATGTCGCGCGGAGTTGTTGCCATCGACAACCTTAAGAAGGGTGATCGTATTTTGATCGCAGAGTCTTGCAGTCATCATGCGGTTGAGGACGATATCGGCCGGGTGAAGATCCCGCGCTGGTTGAAAAAATACACAGGCTTAGACCTAAAAATTGATGTCTGCGCTGGCCGTGATTATCCCGAATATCTAAAAGGATACAAGCTGGCAATTCTTTGCGGTTCTTGTATGCTTACGCGTCGAGAAACGTTATCGCGCATGTATCATGCACAACAGGCTGGTGTTTCGGTTACCAATTATGGTGTATGCATTTCTTTTTTGCAGGGTGTTCTGGAAAGGGTTTTAACACCATTTCCTCAGGCGCTCAAGGCGTTTCAAGATGAAAAGGCAAAGAAACAGAGGTAGTAAAATGAGTGCAGCTGTCACAGCAAAGTTCAAGAATCCTATTAAGCAAGATGAGATAGATAAGTATCTCGATAACGGTAAAGATTTTATCAACGAAGACCAGATGACGTTCTTTTTGCAGAACAAGCGCAGCCCTGATCTTCGTGAGTTAAAAGATATCTTGGCGAAATCCTTATCTGTTCAAACACTCTCACCCCAAGAGACGGTTCTTTTAATGAATGTTCGCGATCCGGATCTGTTGGATGAGATGAAAAAGGCAGCGCTTGAGGTTAAGAAGAAAGTTTATGACAATCGCATCGTTACCTTTGCGCCTTTATATTTAGGGAATTTTTGCGTGAACAACTGCGCGTATTGCGGCCTGAAAGCTGACAATCAAGATGTTGCCCGTCGTGTCCTGTCTGCGGAAGAGATCAAGAAAGAAGTGGAGGCCCTGGCAGGCGGCATTGGGCATAAGCGGTTGGTTGTTGTGTACGGAGAACACCCCAAGAATGATATTAATTATATTTTAGAAACAATCAGAACGATCTACAGCGTTCAAAGCAAGACAAAACATGGTGTTGGCAATATCCGCCGTGTCAATGTGAATGCGCCACCATTTTCCATTGAAGATCTTGTTCGCCTAAAAGAAGTCGGGTTGGGGACGTATCAGGTTTTTCAAGAAACGTATCATCATGCAACGTACGCACGTGTTCATCCGGCTAATACGATCAAAGGGAACTATGCGTGGCGGCTGTATTGCATGCATCGAGCCCTAGAGGCCGGGATCGATGATGTCGGGATTGGTATTTTATTCGGGCTTTATGACTGGCGGTTTGAAGTCCTAGGGCTTCTGTATCACGCGATCGAACTTGAGAAAAAACTTGGCATTGGGCCGCATACGATATCATTTCCGCGGCTTGAGCCAGCGCATAAAGTCGAGCTTGATCACTTTTCCCGTTACCGTGTAAATGATGAGGATTTTAAAAAAATTGTTATGATCCTCCGTCTAAGTGTTCCGCACGCCGGCCTTATTGTTACCGCGCGCGAAAATGAGCAAATACGCCGAGATGTTCTGGAGCTTGGCATTACGCAAACCGACGCCTCAAGCCGTATTGGTGTGGGTGCCTATGACAGTCCAGAAGAAAAGCAGAAGAAAGAAAAGCAACAGTTCCTCCTTGGTGATACAAGGAGCTTGGATGAAGTGATCAAGGAGTTCGCGCAGAAAGGGTACATTACTTCTTTTTGTACGGCTGGTTATCGTTGCGGACGTACCGGAAAATGCATCATGGATCTTTTGCGTGACGGCACAGAAGGGAAGTTTTGCAAACTGAATGCGATCCTGACATTTCGTGAATGGCTGGATGACTTTGCCTCAGAAGAAACAAAAAGAATCGCCGAGCCGGTCTTGGCGCGGGAGATCGAGGAAGTTAGGCAAAAAATGCCAAAGCTTTTTCCAAAACTCATAGACTACTACACGCGCATCCAAAAAGGCGAAAGGGATCTTTATCTGTGATCGATCATGAATAAAGAACGAATTGTTGAACAGTTTCGATCAGTAGAAACTTCAGATCTTTTTGCGCGCGCTGACCAAGTCCGCAAACAATACTGTGGCGAAGCGGTCCATTTGCGCGGCATCATTGAGTTTTCAAATTATTGCGGCCAAAATTGTTTGTATTGCGGACTGCGCCAAGGCAACGAAAAGGTTGCGCGTTATCGTATGACGTTTGATGAGATCGTTTTAAACGCACGCAGGGCGGTTGAACTTGGGATCCCGACGATCGTTTTGCAGTCCGGAGAAGATCTTTTTTATCATGTGGATGATTTCTGTCGCATGATCCATGAGATCAAGAAATTCAATATCGCGATCACATTGTCCATTGGCGAGCGCCCCAAAGAGGATTATCGAAAGCTTAAAGAAGCGGGGGCCGACCGCTATCTTTTACGCTTTGAAACCTCAGATGAGAAGTTGTACGCTCGTTTAAGGCCTGGACATCTCTTTAGCGAACGTTTGCAATGCCTTCATTGGCTTAAAGAGTTAGGTTATCAGGTTGGTTCTGGGATCATGGTAGGCTTGCCAGGGCAGACACCTGAAAGTATTGCAGACGATATTTTGCTTTTTAGGTCCCTTGAGCTTGATATGATCGGCATCGGACCATTTTTGCCGCATCCAAATACGCCTTTGGCAGGAGATAAGGATGTCAAAATCGAGACAGTGCTCAAGGTTATCGCATTAACCCGCATCATCACCTGTGATGCCCACATTCCGGCGACGACCGCTGTCGGCACGCTTGACGCGCAGGGACGACAAAAAGCCCTTGCCTGCGGCGCTAATATTATCATGCCTAACATCACACCCATGCAATATCGTAAATTCTACGAGATCTATCCAGATAAAATATGCTTATCTGAAGATGCTTCCACTTGCCGCAAGTGCGTAGAAAAAATGATCCTCGCCGCTGGTCGCAAGATCGGCATAGGTTTCGGTCACACGCTTAAGAAATAAATTGAGTAGATTTGTGAATAGGTATTGACATCCGCATCATTATATCGTAATATTACGATATTATAATTTATAAAACTAGAATAGAGAAGGTGAAAATTCATGTTTGTCCAAAAGGCCTATAATTATTTTTTAGGTAAAGAAGGATATCAAAAGCTAAATTGTTGCCAGGCGGTCTTAAGCGCGTTTAACGTTCAGGGGCGTATTTCCATTAAAGAAATTTACGATGCGAAGAGTCATGGCGGTGGAAAAGCGCCTGAGGGTCGATGCGGGGCTCTACATGCTGCCTATGTTATTCTCAGAGAGCATCCAGAAAAGATCAAAGAATGTGAGGCGGCTCTGTCGTTGGAGGCCGGGGCTATTACATGCAGGGAAATCCGTCGTTTGCGTAAGCTAAGCTGTGCGGGATGCGTCGAAACAGTGGCCTTGTGCCTTCAAAAAACCTAAGAATGATGTTTTGTGATAAAATATCATTCTTTCAAGGAGGAATCATGGATTATCAGAAAGAGAGCGATATTCTCAAGGCCCTGGCCCATCCTATGCGCTTGCGGATGGTGGAAGGCCTGATCAAGGATCATTGCAATGTCACAAAGATCGTTGAAAAGACAGGGTTGCCGCAATCCACGATCTCACAGCATTTGGGCATCTTAAAAAAAGCAGGGATTCTGACGCCGGAAAAGAAAGGCGTTGAAACTTGTTATCACGTCACTCACGACAAAGTTAAGAAAATCATCCACATGTTGAACGCTTAAGACAGAGAGGAAAAACATGCTTAAGAGGATCGTAACGTTCGGTATTGATCGGCCAAAGGTTATTTTATGGATGACGCTTCTTGTCGTCGTCGCGTCTTTGCTGTCGTATCCGCGCATTCAAGTTGATACGGATCCGGAGAATATGTTGCCTGACACGGCCTCCGCGCGAGTCTTTCACCGGGAAGTAAAGCAAGAGTTCGCTGTCTACGATATGGTTGTTGTTGGAATTGTTAATAAAAAAGATCCGGAAGGAGTATTTAACGTTGAAACGCTGACGAAGATCTACCAGATCACAGAAGAGATAAAGGATGTTCCTGGCGTCATTTCTTCAGAGATCTATTCGCTATCAACAAAGGACAATATCGAGCAGGGCGGCATTGGGGAGGTGAAGTTTGACTGGCTGATGGCGCAACCGCCTGCGAGCCGTGAAGAAGCCTTAGCGATCCGCGCACAGGCCCAAGATCATCCTATGCTTTATGGTAGTGTTGTTTCTGAGGATGGGCAAGCGCTGTGCTTGTATATTCCTGTTGAGCGAAAAGACCTTAGCTATCGCGTAGTCCAGGATATTAAGAAGATCGTCGCTCGCTATCCAGGAGATGAAGAATTCCATTTTACGGGTTTGCCTGTCGCCAATGATCAGTTTGGCGTTGAGATGTTCAAGCAGATGGCGGTATCAGCTCCGTTGGCTGGCTTAGCAATATTCTTGCTGATGTGGTTCTTTTTTAAGTCTCTTGTCTTGATCGTCGCGCCTATGCTTGTGGCGATCGCGACCGTGGTTGTCACCATGGGATTGTTGATCGGCTTTGGTTTTCCGGTTCACATTATGAGTTCGATGATCCCTATTTTCTTGATGCCGATCGCGGTTTTGGATTGTGTTCATATTTTGAGCGATTTTTCTGAGAAATACCGTTTTTTTCATGATCAAAAGAAGACGATCACAGCTGTCATGGATGAATTATTTTCACCGATGTTGTATACGACGCTTACGACCTTCGCGGGATTCTTTTCTCTTTCGTTCTCGGCGATCCCGCCTGTTCAGGTCTTTGGGATCGCGGTCGCTGTGGGAGTCGCGATCGCGTGGGCCTTAACGATGACATTTATCCCAGCGTATATCATGCTGATGGACCCTAAGAAGTTTTCGGGATTTCGCAAGACAGGCGATGAGGAAAAAAGCCCTTATCTGGACAAGATATTAAGTGCCGTTCAGTTTTTAGTGTCCCGTCATGCGAAAAAGATCCTTGCGGCGACGACTATCCTTGTCGCTGTCGCCATTTATGGCATTGCGCGTATCCAGGTCAACGATAACCCCGTGCGCTGGTTCGCGCCAACGCACTCTTTGCGTATCGCGGATCGCGTCTTGAACGATCACTTTGCCGGGACATATGAAGCGTATCTGGTGCTGGAAGCTGCGGATAAGTCAGAGGAGATCTTTATTCAGCCGCAGGTCATGCGCTATGTGGAAAGCTTGCAAGAAGCTTTGTTGGCGACAGGGCTCGTCGGAAAAACGACATCATTGGTTGATGTTACCAAGAAGATCTATTATGAGCTTTTAGGAGGGGATAAGGTTAACAATGTCATTCCGCCGACCAAAGAGGCTGTGGCTCAATGCTTGATCTCTTTTGAGAATTCCCACAAGCCGGATGATCTTTGGCACATGACAACTCCTGATTATTCAAAAGTCAATATTTGGCTCCAGCTTAAAAGCGGGGATAATAAATATATGGCCAAGGTAGTTAAGTTTGTTGAGCAGTATATGCAAGATCATCCTGCGCCGCAAGCAATGACCGCGCGCTGGGCAGGGCTCACATATATTAATGTGGTCTGGCAGAATAACATGGTCGTTGGCATGCTCAACAATTTTCTAGGAAGTTTTATTATCGTGCTTTTTATGATGCTTTTCTTGTTCCGTTCACCGGTTAAGGCCTTGATCTCTATGATCCCTTTATCGGTGACGATCCTTTTTATTTACAGCCTTCTTGGTTTTTTTGGCAAAGATTACGATATGCCCGTGGCTGTTCTTTCAGCACTGACACTAGGGCTGTCTGTTGATTTCGCGATCCATTACATCCAGCGGATCAGCGAAGTGAACCATCACACAAAAGACTGGAAAAAAGCCGCAACTGAAATGTTCACAGGCCCTGGGCGAGCGATCATCCGCAATGCTCTGGTCGTTGCGATCGGTTTTTTACCGCTTTTAGCCGCGCCGCTAGTGCCTTACAAGACCGTAGGGTTTTTTATGTTCACGATCATGGCTTTTTCAAGCATCGCGACCCTTTTTATTTTGCCTGCGATCGTTTACTTTAAGCCTCAGTGGGTTCTGGATGAAAACAAAAAAACTGTTAGCTGTCATTGCGGAAGCTGCATGCTAGTCGCGCTGTTCGTCGCTTTAGCGGTTGCTTACGTGCTGTTAGGCTATACGCCGTTGGGATGGAAAGCAACGACATGGATCAGTATTTTGGTGATCGTGGGGTTGGCAGCGCTTTGCCATATCGCGTCAAAACGTAATATATGTTTTAATGAAAGAGGTGAAAAATGAAAAGATATGGACTGCTTCTTTTTCTATTTTTTGTAGGGACCACTCCTGCCTGGGCTCAGACAGTGGAGGAGATCGTTAACAAAGCCAATCTTGCCTCGTATTACGCGGGGAAAAGCGGTCAATCAGATGTCGTAATGACGATCACGGATGCGCAAGGCCGACAGAGGACAAGGGAGTTTCGCATCTTGCGTCTGAACGTTAAAGAGGGTGGAGAACAGAAGTTTTATGTGTATTTTCGCCGCCCGACAGATGTTGCCCGAATGGTTTACATGGTCTGGAAGAATATTGGCAAAGATGACGACCGCTGGCTTTACTTGCCGGCCTTGGACCTTGTCAAGCGAGTTGCCGCAACGGATAAGCGTTCAAGTTTTGCGGGTTCCCATTTTGTTTATGAGGATGTGTCCGGCCGCGGGGTTGACGCGGATATCCATGAGCTAATCGGCGATGAGGGAGGCCTTTTTAAGATAAAGAATACGCCTAAGGAAGCAAAAGGTGTTGAATTTGCTTATTATTTTGTTTGGATCGACAAAACAAACTTTTTACCGATGAAAGCGGAATATTATAATGCTTCTGGCAAGCTTTTGCGCACTGTGGAAGCATTGGAGATCAAAGATGTTCAAGGCTATCCTACGGCGGTTAAGTCCCAGGCGACGGATGTCGAACGCAAAGGCAGCACGATCATTGATTTTACGAATGTTGTTTATGACGTAGGCATCGAGGATGGTATCTTTACTGAGCGGTATCTTCGCCAACCACCGACACAATGGGTCCAGTGATATGAAGAAAATATTGTTCTTTTTGTTTTTTTTGTTTTTCTGCCCATCGGTTGCTTTGGCATCATTTTCCGGATTGCATGGTTTTGTGGAAAATGATATCGGTATTAAGTTGAGCAACGATACCACTAAGCGTGATAATTACAACATGCTGGAACAGAGATTCCAGCTAAAAACAACGTATTACGCTCAAGGTGCGAATTATTGGGCTGAAAAAGGTGCTGTCGTTAATTTTCGTGGGGATTTTACCGTTGATGAATATTACAGCGGAAAGACGGATTTTGATCTTCGCGAGATGAGTCTTTCCATGAGCCCATTCTCAAAGATGGATATCAAGCTTGGGCGACAGGTCCTGACATGGGGAACAGGAGATTATCTTTTTATCAATGACCAATTCCCAAAAGACTACGAGTCTTTTTTTATTGGACGCGACGATGAGTATTTGAAGAAGCCATCGGATGCCATTAAGACATCTTTTTATCCAAAGCTTGCTAATATTGATCTTGTTATCATTCCTTATTTTACCCCCAACACGATCGCCACAGGCGACCGTCTGTCTTTTTTTGACAGCTTCCAGGGCGGTATCGCGGGAACGAATTCGGATCGGCATATTGTGAGCCCGCCTTTTCAAATGTCGAACAATGAATACGCCTTAAGGATGTACCGCAGCTTTGGCAGTAATGAAGCCGCGTTCTATTATTTTCACGGGTTCGACAAGAATCCCCGCAGCTATAAGGATGAGGCAAATAGAGAGCTTTATTATTCACCCGTGGATGTTTATGGCGCAAGCTTGCAAGGACCTTTTGCCAGGGGTATCGGCAACCTGGAGTTTGGCTATATTCGCTCCCGCGAAGATACCAATGGTTCAAATCGTACAGTTGAGAATTCCTGGCTTAAGCTGATGGCAGGATATAGTCGAGATTTGGGCAATGATCTTAAAATAGGTTTTCAGTATTTAGTGGAAGAACGGCTTAATCAGGGAGCTTATGACGATAACTTAATGCCTTCAGATTACCGCTGGGATGAATTCCGGCACCTTCTAACCAACCGCATCACTAAGCTATTTAAGGGTCAAACGGTGAATGTCACCCTTTTCACTTTTTATTCTCCATCGGATAAGGATGGATATGTGCGGCCCTCGGTCAGCTACGATATCACAGACCAATGGAAGGTCACAGCGGGGATGAATTTGCCTTGGGGAGAGGATGATCGAACGGAATTCGGGCAGATGAAGCGCAATAAAAATATTTACTTGAGGGTTAAATATAGTTTTTAAAAGGAGGGTCTATGGTCGAGCGATATTTACGCGGTATCGCGGGAGCAGTTGTTCTGATCAGCGTCGCTTTAGCGGTCTTTGTTGATAGCCGATGGTTATGGTTCACGGCTTTTGTAGGTGCTAATCTTTTGCAATCCGCGTTCACGAATTGGTGTCTGATGATGACGATCCTGCGCCGATGTGGCGTTAAGGGTTGATGACTCTCGGCGGTATTCAAAAGGAGCTTCAGCGGTACGCCTCTCCGGCCAAGGCGAAGATTCTGCGGGGATTTTTTAAAGCAGAACCCGGTGAATACGGGGAAGGCGATATTTTTATTGGTGTCCAAGTTCCTGCGGTCCGAGAAGTTGCAAATGAATTTCAAGACCTGCCGATGGCCAAGATCGTTCGGCTTCTAAAATCGAAGATCCATGAAGAACGCCTGACGGCACTCTTGATCCTTGTCATAAGATTTGCGAAAGGTAATGAGGCTGAACGCGCACGCGTCTTTAAGCTCTACCTTCAGCATGCACGTCACATTAACAATTGGGATCTTGTGGACCTAAGCGCGGCTAAGATCGTTGGAACTTTCCTCGCAGATAGGCCTAAGGATGTTCTTTATCGTTTAGCCAATTCAAGCTCGTTATGGGAAAGGCGGATCGCGATCGTTTCCACGTTCCATTTTATCAGACAAAACAAGTTTGCAGACACGCTAAAGATCGCTAAAATCTTGCTTTATGATAAAGAAGACCTTATCCACAAAGCCGTAGGATGGATGTTGCGCGAGGTTGGCAAACGCGATCAAATCTGCGAGGAGCGATTCCTTGCAAAGCATTATAAAGGGATGCCGCGCACGATGTTGCGTTACGCGATCGAGCGGTTTTCTGAATCGAAGCGTCAGGCGTATTTACAGGGAAAGGCCTAAGGATAAATTTACGCTGGCTGCTTGATGTTCTTTAAGAGGCGTATAAGTTTAGGGGCTTAATTGATTTTAAAAAGATTTTGTGTATAATAAAATTTATGAAAAGAATTTATCGTGTCATGGAAGAGAAGAAGATCGGTGGTGTTTGCGCAGGCCTGGGAGAATATTTTGGGCTTGATCCGGTATTTTTTCGTGTCGGCTTTGTTTTGATCACGCTTTTTCCTCCTGGATGTGGGATCCTTGTCTACTTGATCATGTGGTTCATTGTGCCTAAAAAACCTGTATAAAAAATATATAGACTAAGTATTTGTAATGGATTGGGGCGGCTTGAGAATGTTCTCAAGCCGCCCTTTTACTATCTAAGGTAGCGCTTTCCCAAAACGACAGACATCCTCTTTTATCAATAAAATTATATATTATACTTATTATGTCTTGGATGGACAGGGGATAGAGCGCGTATTTTATGAAAACGATAAATAGCCGAATAAAAAAGCGTATATTAAAGAGCCTGTCTTGGCTTGTCGCAGGCGTGTTCTTGCTAACAACGGTCTTTCCTCCTCAGGCCTTAGCCCAAGGGCTTTTAGGCTTGCCAGCGCCTGGAACACCTGTTTTGTTAAGCAACAGCTTTATGCCTGCGATGCTTCGCGGGATCAGGGCCTATCCCGACAACCCTTTTCAATTCGATTTTATCGTGGATGTGGGAGATTCGGGCCTGGAAGGCGAGGCCTTTAATATTGAGGCCCAGAAGCTTGTTCGGTATTTTTTGGCGTCTTTGACCGTTCCTGAGAAGAATTTATGGGTTAATCTCAGCCCTTACGAAAAAGAACGCATTATTGCTGGTGATTTTGGCGAAACTGAAATGGGGCGAGACCTTTTAGCTCAGGACTATCTTTTAAAGCAGATAACGGCATCATTAACGCATCCTGAGAGCAAGACAGGAAAGGTATTTTGGGATAAGGTTTATAAAAGATCCTACGAGCTTTTTGGGACGACTAATATTCCGGCGAATACGTTCAATAAGGTATGGATCGTTCCTGCCAAGGCGAAGGTCTACGAGAATCATGATAAAGCTTTTATTATCGAATCGAAGCTGAAGGTCATGCTGGAGGAGGATTATGTTGCTTTACAGGCAAAGCAACAAGTCGATAGCCTATCTAGTGCAAAGCCTTTACAAAATACTAACGACCAAATACTAACGGCTAAAAACTCCCTTTCTTCTCAGATCGCTCGGGAAGTGTTGTTGCCGGAGCTTGAGAAAGAGGTCAATGAGGGTAAGAATTTTGCTGTGTTGCGCCAAGTTTACAGCTCTTTTATTCTGGCGGCGTGGTTTAAGCAGGCGCTCAAGGATTCGATCATCAATAAAAAGTACAGTGATCAAAGCAAGGTCAAGGGTGTTGATGTTGACGACAAGGATGTTCACCAGAAGATCTACGCACAGTATCTGGCTGCCTATAAAAAAGGTGTTTGCGATATCATGAAGGTTGAATTCGACCCTTATATTCGCAAGGCGATCCCGAGAAAATATTTTTCCGGCGGCATTGAAATGAAAACGCATTTTGACGGTAGCGGCATCATTGAAAAAACAGATGGCCTTGGCAGTCTCGGCTCATCATCTTTGCGAGTTGTCACAAGTGGGCTTCAGAGCTCCTCCGCATCGCCATTACAAAAAACTTCCCAATTGTCCGATGAGAGCAACCACACTAATTACCGTGATTATTATCGCTACGATGGTATTCTTAATCTTTTTGGGGTGGAGATCCAGAATGTTCAAGGAGAAAATCCCTTAGGAAAGATCGTTGAGAACCTAGCCGCAAAGGCTAGCAGAACAAAAGTCCCGGCGAAGATCCTAGATGCCGGATGCGGGCTGGGGATGTCGTTGATCAATATTAAGTATTCGTATGGCAGCTTGATCGATGCTTATGGGATCGACAAAAAAGAATCTCAAATTAAGGATATGGGTCCTCAAGCGCTCGAAGGGTTCTTGAATGAATATGGGCCAGATGGCAAAGAGATGTATGAATTGATGGCCCCCAAGGTTAATTTTTTTAAAGGCCCTGAAAACGACATAACGACAAAAAGAATATATGACAAAGACGGAAAGCCCGTCAAGATGGACCTGATCACTTCTTTTTTTGTTTTGCAGTATCTTTCTGATCCGCTTGCCGCGTGGCTCAATCTTTTTCATCAGCTAAACGATGGAGGAACCTTTGTCAGCCAGCTCTTGTTTTTTAATGACGCACAGGGGTTGCGCAATGAGACAGATTATATTGTGATCCTTGAACAGATGCGGAAAGCAGGGATCGATATTAATCTGAGAGTAAAGAATCTTATCGTTAATGGTGCTGAAACTGGAGAGCGTCTCTTATTCGTTTCTGCAGTGCGTCGCGGCAATCAAGAGATCACCTTGAACATGAAACCGGGTAGCGAAAGATCGATCACCTTGCCAATTGATAATGGGCGAAGAAGTTATACCTTTAAGTCTGTCAGTTACGTTCCAACAGACGAGAAGATGGTTTCCGTTAGGAATATACCAAGCCTATCAATTTCTCCAAGCGGACAACGTTCGGGAGCTGAAGATCAGGCTTTACTTGACATGCGTTCAGCTTTGCAATGGTCAAGTTCGAATGAGGGGTGGGGTCCGACATATCAAGAAGTTAAAAGTGCTCAGGGTGCTTATGTTGGCACGGGGCAGGATTTTTCTTGGATTGCCAACGGTGATTTTAGTGATGGTGTTTTGGTTGATTTTAATCCTTTTGTAACAGAGGCATTTTTGCCCATCAAAGCCGCTCTCATTTCTATTTCAGGAAATCGACAAGAGTATTTAAATCTCTTACAGGGATATTTGCCACAAGAAGATGTTTCCTTGGGTCTTTCGGGCGTCGCAAACAGCTATGCGCGTAAAAACGAGATCTGGCAGAAAATGATCGAGGTAAGACCGGACCTCGAGAGCAATGAGCGCGCGAAGAACTTTTGGGATGGGGTCTTTCAAAATAAAAGTGGAATGTTGAATTGGTCGGTTGTCGTTAGAAAAGCCATAGAAGAATCCCAAGATATTTTTAGCTGGTTGGGAAGCGAGGAAAATTTCTTAAAAATAAAAAATATGGTCCAAACAGGCAAGATCCATTTCTTAACACTCGATTGGTTTGGCGAGTCAAGCGAAGAAATGATAAGAGAATTCTTACAAAAAGCGCAAATTTCAGGACAAGCTTCTGTGGTCCATGTCTCCAACATCCTCGAGTGGGTTGCTTATAGCCGCATGACACAAGAAGAGCGGCAAAACAAATTTAATCTTTTTATGAAAAATATTAAAGCGTTTTATCCCGAAGAAGATTACATGCTGATCAACGCGACTTTCGACTCTCTACTTCCTATCCGACCTGCAGATGGAACGAGAATGGTCGTCCTGTCCCAGGATGGAAAGAAACGTTACGCTGATAGCGATGTCTCTTCAGCTATTTCATCAGAAATCAGGAATTTTGAACAATATCTTGTCAGGCAAGGGAATTCTCAGGAGGCGGTCGCAAAGGCTGTTTCGATCCTGCAGAAGCATGGCCAGATCTATGTAGATGCTGGAACAGGCCAAGGACGATTTCCTTTGGCTGTGGCTGGTCAAAATAGGGATATAGGTGTTATTGGTTTTGATTCATTTGCAGAGTCGGGGTATTATTACCGAGAACTATGGGACCAAAAAAAATTAGATGGTCTTAAAGAAGAAAAAGAGAATCTTGTGATCCTTAAAGGGGAGTTTGCCGATCTTCTTTACCATATTCCTGATGGCGCGATCGACTATTTGTCCGTGATCAACCCTTCGCCGCAGGTGGCGAACTTTTTTGAGAAATGGCACAATAGTGGAAATCTAAGAAAAAAGATGAGATCAGATGGCAAGATTTATTATGCTCCAGCCAAGGTCGATCAGGCGTATTTTGAAGGATTGAGCGGTTTTAAGAAAGTCAGCCAACGAGATATTTTAGGCATTTCTATTGATGGTGGGGTTGTTGATTATGGTGTCGGAGATCTGTATGTTTCGGCTTCTTCCTCGAGCATCCCAGCCGAATTAAAGAATTTGGCGGAGTCGATCATCAAGAAGTACGATCCGAAGCATTCTAATCAGTGCGCCTTAGCCACCAACGAGATCATGGGCATCTGGGAAAACAGCAGCCATTTGCGCCTCAACTATGGTTTTGAGCCAAAAACGATATACATTCCACCCAATGCAGACAGGATTCGCGAAGAAGAGTTAGGCATTACTCATGAAATTATTGAGATCGATGGGGCTTATGTTATTGACACACAGCTTTTGCAGTTTAAGAGCAGGAGCAAGCTGGATTTGCCAGAAGATTTTTTCTGGAAGGGCATCTTTACGATTGAAGAATATTATGAGAATGTTCCAGCTTTCCGAAATTTTATCATCACAGAAGGTGGACGCATCAGGGTTTCCCGTCCAACAGCGGAAAATATTATCTTAGCGCTTGATCGTCAATATCCTGAAAAGAATAAGGCTAGGATATATCAGGAAGTCCAAAAGGTTATTCAGGAAAAGAAGCAGTTTATACCAACGCTGCATGCGCTTTATTTCAATGATCGCATTTCTCGTTCAACGCGCGATCTCACAGAGGATGTCTTGCTTGAAAATGGAAGGGCGTTAGAGCTAAATGACAAGACGATCGAAAAGATAGCCACACTGGACAAGGACGGCATCTGGAAATTCAAGGCTGTTGTTGACACAACAAACAATAGCAACATCGTTGTCTTCTTTAGCGAGCGCTATCAAGAGCCCAACGGCAATATTATGGAGCATTTTAAAGCAGCTCAGGGGATCAACGAAAATATTACAAGAACCTTGGGTCTTAAATATCAAGCGCGCAAGGCCTCTGATGGAAAATTTGTTATCACGACTGCGGATTTCTTTTCGAGTAGTCTTGAGATGTGGGTGTTTCCCGAGAATACACTGACCAACGATATCGTTCAAGGGGCGTATCGTGCCCTTCAGCAGAGCATCAAAGTAAAGATGCAGCTTGCTGGCGATGGCGTTTATACGGTCTCACAGCCGCTTTTAAATAAGCTCGCGGCTGGAGAAAAAGTATTCTTCAGGAAGGCAGGCGAACAGCTAGAGCTTTTTAATCCTGACGGGAGTCCGGTATCGTCAGCTGTATCTCAAGGCGAAATAAAGGAGCAGTGGGATGCGATTTCTCAAAAGATTCAAAACGGGCTTATTTCTGGTATGGGTGCAAGGGAAGCCTTGGCTTTTATCCAAAAAACAAAGGAATGGCTTGAAAAATATCGTGATTTTATACCAGTTAATGATGCGGCTGATAAGCTGAGAATTACATCGAGTGTTGAACGAATGGATCGTCTTAGACCAGGAATTGAAGTAGATGTTGCGTTGCAGGCTATCGCACAAGAACATGGTCGATCATTTTTTGATGTTGAAGGCTGGCTTGCAAAAAATTATTCAGCCATAAAAGAGGCTTACGGCACAGTAACCACTTTAGAGAATTTGTATAAGATGATTTTTGAGAGCGACGGGAAAATGATCGGTTCTCAGGCACAAAGAATATTCGTGAATCCCGGCGGAGAGGGGCAGATGACGCGTGTTCGTCTTTTGAATGGTTTTGGTGGTATTAATTTGATTTTTGCAAAAAAGACATTCGAAGACAGCGGAATCGTGATCGATCGATCAGCAGGTGAAGCGACGATCACACAAGATGTCCAACTTCGGTACTTAACCATTGAGTCTAAGAAAGCTGTTTGGGATGTGATCCAGAATTACTTAGAATTTAAAAATGAGGAATTCTCAAGCAGCAAGAAACAGGCTTTGGCTTGGGCTTTAGGGTATGATTCTTATTCTGATCTTATTGATTCTCTTAAGGATGTTAGGACTGGATACGAACAAGCTCAAGTGAAGCCAAACGAAGTCGGCGGTATCGATCTTAATCCTGCTCATTTCGACCTTGAACGTCAGGGAGGCGCAAGCCCTATACAATTTGACCTTGAGAATTTTGAGAATATTGAGATTGATGGGCTCTATCCTGTTATTATCAATATCGCGCCGGTTACAAATCTTCCGCTTTTGCTCGGTGTTCGCCAAGAAAGCCAACCACGGCTGAGCCTTGCTCGATAACTTTCTTGACATCTAAGGATATTCCTATATAATAACTATTCCTGATTAGAAAATATTGATATTTGTATAACGTTCTGTGGTAATATTAAAATCTATTTAATGTTTCCCGATTCAGCTGCTAGGTCGCAGCTTCACCGGGATAAATTCGCACGGACAACTTGACGCTCCTTTCAGTCGCGTAAGTTGTGTGCTCACGCAAAGGAGGCTGTTTATGAAAAAATATAAATGCACTGTTTGCGGCTACATCTATGACCCGGAAAAAGGGGATCCAGACGGCAATATTGCACCCGGCACAGCATTTGAAGCTATTCCTGATTCTTGGGTGTGCCCAGAGTGCGGGGTGTCAAAGGCGGATTTTGAGGCAGTAGAAGGATAAAAAAGTATTTAGCCGATAGTATTTAGTATATAGTGAAAAAAGTTAAGAAATAAAGCGTAAAACGACAAGCATAAAAGAATTGCGAATTGAGAAAATCTTTAGAAGAGTAGAATAAATCTTTTTCGTTTCAGATTCTTTATTTTTGTTTTTACTAAATACTATCGACTAAATACTCTTAACTCTTTAACCCTTTCATTTAATTATGCACTCTATCTCTCCTGATATTTATTGGACCGGATACATTGATTGGGACCTGCGTAATTTTCACGGCTATGACACGCCCTCAGGCTCTACATACAACTCTTATTTGATCCTTGATGAAAAGCCGACGTTGATCGATACGGTCAAGTATTACGGCTTTGATGAGATGATCTCTCGCATCAAGGAAGTGATCGACCCTGATAAGATTCAATACATCATTTCTAATCATACCGAAATGGACCATTCTGGGTCCATCGACAGCTTGCTGAAGTTTTGCCCTCAAGCGCAAGTTGTTTGCTCGCCCAAAGGATGCGAGGGGCTAAGGAAACATTTCCTGCCTAGTGGTACGCGAAGCGAAAAAGACTGGAATTTTAAAGTTGTCAACACCGGTGATGAGCTCAACATTGGTAAGCGAACGTTGAAATTCTTCCTTATGCCGATGGTCCATTGGCCGGATTCTATGGCAACGTATTCGCCGCAGGACAAGATCCTTTTTCCTAATGACGCCTTTGGCCAGCATCGCGCATCGGTCGAGCGTTATGCGGATGAGGCTGGCGCGGATGTCATTTTTGAGGATGCGGCCAAGTATTACGCTAATATCGTGATGCCATATGGAAACCAAGTGCTCAAGGCTTTAGAAGCGCTCAAGCCGATGGTGATCGACATGATCTGCCCTTCGCACGGATTGATCTGGAGGCGGAAAGAAGATATCGCTAAGATCGTCCATTTGTACGAGAAATGGGCTAATTACCAGGCGGATAAAAAAGTGTTGATCGTTTATGACACGATGTGGAATTCGACCAAGCAAATGGCAGAGAAGCTTCAAGAAATTTTTGATAGAGAAGGGATCTTTGTTAAGCTTGTCAGCCTGCAAGCGGGGCATATGTCGGATATCGTGACAGATATTTTAACATCAAAGCTTGTTATTTTTGGAACGCCGATCTTGAATAATCGCATGCTTCCAACAATGGCTGGGCTGTTGATGTACTTAAAAGGCCTGAAATGCAGAAATAAATATGCGATGACTTTTGGTTCTTATGGGTGGTCGATGGTTGGTTTTAAAGAATTGGAAACATCTATTCAGGATGCTGGCTTTGAGCTTGTCGGCCAAGGAAAATATGTTCAGTTTATTCCAAGCGCAAGTGATCTAGAGGGCCTCGCTTACGCAGTAACTACTGCCAAGACATTGATCGGACAATAGAGACATGCGGATCGATAAAGAAATTATCAATTTCTTTGAAAGCCAAGACAGTGTTATCGTCTCAACCCTGGATGAAAAAGGGTGTATCCATTGTTCGATCAAGGGGATCATCAGCGCTGAGAGCCCAGATAATCTTTTCTTGATCGACCTCTATCTTTATCGGACATTTCGCAATCTTAAGCGCAACCCCATGATCAGCATTACGGCATTTGACGATCATTTGTTCAAAGGGTACACGCTTCAAGGGCAAGCCGAGATCATCACCCGCGACCAGTTGCATGAAAAGATCTTTGAAGAGTGGGAGAAAAGGGTCGTTCATCGTATTTCTAAGCGTATCGCACGCAGTGTTCAGGCAGGGTTTAAATCCAGAAAACACCACGAAGCCCATCTTCCTTTACATCCAAAATATTTAATCAAGGTCAATGTTGAGAACGTCGTTGATCTTGCGCCGCCTCACGTGGATCCTGTGAAAGAAAAATAATGAAGCGATCTGAGCAAATTTTACGTCAGCACAAAGTTAAGGTCACGCCGCAACGGCTGGCGGTATATGGTGTTTTCAATAATGGCAAGTGCCATTTGAGCGCTGAAGAGATCTTCCAGAAAGTGAAGGCGCAGGTTCCTGCGATCTCTTTGGGAACGGTTTACGCGATCTTGGAGAATTTCACAAGCAAGCATCTGCTCAATGAGATCAAGATCGATTTTAGCCGATCGCTGTACGAGAGGACAGACGAAGATCATCATCACTTTTTATGCCGTCTATGTCGAAAGGTTTTAGATGTTGAGATGCCGCGATGCCCAGTGCTCGATCGTAAAAGCGTGCAAGGCCATGCCATTGAGAATTTTCAAGGGTATTTTTACGGGGTCTGCAAGGATTGTTCGTCAAAAAAAAGATAAATCGCAATGAATGAGTATCGGCTAAAATTTCTTGAGCGTATCCAGCGCACGGACACTGTGTACAGTTTTCGTTTTTGTCCTTGTGAAAAGATCGATTTTGTCCCAGGACAGTTCGCGCAGGTCGTTTTTGATGAGCAGGATCGAAATAATAAAAAGTTGAACAAATATCTATCATTTTCTTGTCGCCCAGGAAAAGAGTATGTGGAGCTGACCAAGCGTTTTTCAGGAAGTGATTTCTCGCGGAGGCTTTGGAGCCTTGCTAAGGGCGAAGACGTTTTGCTAAAAGGCCCTATGGGAAGTTGCACGTTAGACGATCAACACCATAAGGTGGCTTTTTTGATCGGAGGCATTGGCATTACACCCGCGATATCTATATTAGAGCATGTTGTCTTCAGCCGTCTTCCATGTGACGTAATCATGCTTTATTCTAATTTGTTGGAAAGCGATATACCATTTCGCTCGGATCTGGACGCGTGGACGAACCATGATCCGAGTATCCATGTTGTTCACACGATCGTTGATGAAAAGCCGCATAATAACAGTTATCGGCAGGGGATGATCACGTCAGAAATGATTTCTTGCGAGATCCCTGATCTGAAGGAACGAATTTTTCTTATTTCAGGGCCGCCGGCCATGGTCAGCGCGATGAACCAGGCTTGTCGAGCGCTTGGCTGCTTGCCGGAAAATATAAAATCAGAGAATTTTGTAGGGTATTAAAAAGGTTTGTAGGGTTCCTTGGGTTTATTGAGGTTGTTGGGTTATGGATCTATGCAATAGCCTTAAGCTTAAACAACTCAAAGGACTCAATCAACACAACTAACACAATCAACTTAAATACGGAGGAGAAATGGCTGAGTTAAAAGGATCAAAAACGGAAAAAAATCTCATGGCGGCTTTTGCCGGTGAGTCCCAAGCAAGAAATAAGTATACGTACTTTGCTAAGGCCGCGGAAAAAGAAGGGTATTTGTATATCGGAAAACTTTTCCGTGAAACAGCTGATAACGAGATGCAGCATGCCAAGGATGAGTTTAAGTTCTTAGGTGGCATCGGAGATACGGTCGCTAACCTGAAGGAAGCGATGGGCGGCGAGCACTATGAGACAACGGAAATGTATCCGAATTTTGCCAAGGATGCCCGCGCGGAAGGATTTGAAGATGTCGCTCGGCTTTTTGATCAGGTCGCGAAAGTGGAAAAGCATCATGAAGAGCGTTATAAAAAATTGTTGGCCATGGTTGAGAGCGGAACGGTCTACAAAAGAGAAAAGCCCATCCAGTGGAAATGCAGTAAATGCGGCTTCATCCATGAGGGCAAGGAACCGCCGACCGCGTGTCCGTCCTGCAAGCATCCTAAGGAATATTTTGAGCCGTCGGATCTTAGCTTTCAGGAGTAACGGGTAGTCGGGCAGCCTGATGCCAGGCTGCCCGATCAAAACAGAAAAAATATCTTCAAACATGTAAAACGTAGTATACTCAAAAAGTCAGACATGGACGTTAATTTTATAAAGGAGTTTTGTTATGGATAAAAAAATGGAAAAAGAGATGAACGCGCAGATCAACCGTGAAATGTTTTCATCCTATTTATATTTGGCCATGGCGGCATATTTTGACGCGGAAAGTTTGGGTGGTTTTGCTCAATGGATGAAAGCCCAGGCGATCGAAGAGATGGCCCATGCCATGAAGTTCTATTCTTATATCTTTGATCGAGGCGGGGTGGTTACGCTCGATGCGATTGAAAAACCTGAGGGGTCTTTTAAGTCTGTTCAGGAAGTTTTTGAGAAGACCCTGGATCACGAGAAGTTTGTCACCAAAAATATTAACAATCTCTATTCTTTAGCTCAGAAACAAAACGATAATGCCTCGTTGATCTTTTTGGAATGGTTTGTCACCGAGCAGGTCGAAGAAGAAAAGAACGCTTTAGACATTTTGGCAAAGCTAAAATATGTAGGAGATAAAGGCCAGGGCATTTTGATGCTTGATAAAGAGCTTGGCGCCAGGCCGATGCCTACATTAGCCTCTTTGTTGGGGCAGGTGACTGACGAGGCGGGAGCTTAGTTTTTAAAAGGGAAAATCAACATGCTTAAGATTGCTCTCAAGGATGTCATGTGCGATCATCCGATCAAGGTAAAGGAAAGCGTATCGGTCGGCAATGTCGCGCACTTGCTGTTCCGTTATCAAATTAACGGTATTTTGGTCGTTAGCGATAAAAACCCTAATAAACTTATTGGAATATTTACGACAACAGATCTTTTGCGGTTAATGGCGGAATCGATCTCTAAGGGGATCCATCGCATCGATGAGCTTCAAAAAGTTTCCCAGCGTCCCGTAGGAGAGCTGGCCAGCAAAAAGGTCTTTAGCTTGCAGCAGGATGATAAGGTCGTAAAGGCGATCGCGATCATGCACCGCAAGAATGTCCACACGATCCCTGTTTACAATGGGGACAAGCTTGTTGGCGTTCTTGGCCGGCATGATGTGATCAACATCGCGTTGTCATAGCTCAAGGAGTGGTATGAAAAAGATTCTCGTTGTGGATGATGAGCCAGATGTTCTTAAGGTTCTTGCCAAAGAGCTTACCGTTGCCGGTTATCATGTGACAACGGCTGTCAACGCCAGAGAAGCCCTTCAGAAAGTCAAGGATATCTTGCCCGACCTTATCTTGATGGATTTGATCTTGCCGGATATTGGTGGAGCGGAGGCGGTCAAAGTGCTCAAAGGATATCCCCAGCTGCGCCTGACGCCGGTGATCTTCTTAACGGCGATGATCAAGCCTGAGGAAGAGATCGGATCACCCTTAAAGATCAACATTGATGATTGCTGGTACGAAACGATCGCCAAGCCCTATGATCGAAATGATCTGCTGTTAAAGGTTCAGAATATTTTAAAATAATATCTTCATAGTCCCGCATTTCGAGCGCTTCATGAAAAGAACATCCTTTCGTTATATTTTTGGCCCTGTATATTCTTGGCGGCTTGGCATGTCGCTTGGCGTTGACCCTATCTCGCAGAGCAAAAAGATCTGCAACTTTAATTGTATTTATTGTCAGCTAGGCGAGACAGATGTTTTGCAGACAGTGCGTGAAGTTTTTGTCCCGACTCGCAGAATTATTGCGGAGATCCGATCCCTTGGCCCCGGAGGTATTGACTACATCACTTTTTCTGGGCGAGGAGAGCCCACGCTTGCAAAGAATCTTGGAGAAATGATCCGAGAGGTCCGCAAGATCCGTCCAGAAAAGATCGCTGTCATCACTAATTCGACTCTGATAGCGCGCGCGGATGTTCAAAAAGATCTGATGTTGGCAGATTTTGTTCTTGCAAAGCTCGACGCGCATAACGCTAAAGATTTTGCGGCCGTGAATCGCGGGATCGCAGATGTTGTTTTTGCTGATGTTGTTAAAGGATTGCGCGCCTTTCGCAAGAAATTTAAAGGTAAGCTCGGGCTTCAGATCATGTTCGTGAAACATAACATGGTGCACGCAAAAGATATCGCCGAGATAGCTCAAAAAATACATCCTGACGAAGTCCAGCTGAACACACCTTTGCGTCCTTGCGCAACAAAGCCATTGACAAAGAAAGAAATGAATGATATTAAAAGATATTATTCATCGTTTCACGCGCTCTGTGTCTATGATGTCCCTTCCAAGCCGTACCATCCTTTCGATGAGACAGCAACGGCATCCCGCCATGGGAGTTTTCAGAAATAGCTATCTTTCAGATTCCACTATATATTGTGAAACAAAATTCTTGACATACCATATCTTGTGGTATAAGATATTTTACAGATTTGGTTGTCGTCGGCATAATTTCCTCATTTTAATTTATTCATAGAAGGGGGTGTAGATGCAAACCACGGAGGTCTTGACCAAGATCGTTAAACGTAATGGTGTTGAAGAAACGTTTAACACCGAGAAGATCATAAAGGCCATCGAAAAGGCCGGAGAAGCGACAGGTGAATTTGGTCGAGATGTTGCGCAGAAGTTAACACTTCGTGTGATTAACATTGCTCAGCAGCTCATGAGTCCGGACACGGCGCCAACAGTTGAAGATATTCAAGATATTGTCGAAGAAGTTTTGATATCCTCCCCGTACCGCAAAACCGCAAAAGCTTACATTATTTATCGTGATCAACATGCCAAGATCCGCGAGATCACATCCGCCAGTAACGTCAGCCTTGTTGAACAATACCTCACGCAGGCGGACTGGAAAGTCAACGAAAATAGCAATATGGCTTTTTCTTTGCAGGGATTGAATAATTATGTTTCCTCTGAGATCAGCAAGGTGTACTGGTTAAACAAAATTTATCCCTTAGAGGTTAAGGACGCCCACAACGCCGGAGACTTTCATGTTCATGACCTAGGGCTTTTAAGCGTTTATTGCGTCGGTTGGGACCTACAGGACCTGCTCACGGTTGGTTTTAAGGGTGCCTCAGGAAAAATGGAATCAAAACCTGCTAAGCACATGCGCAGCGCCTTAGGGCAGCTCGTGAACTTCTTTTACACACTTCAAGGCGAAGCATCCGGGGCCCAGGCTTTTTCTAACTTCGACACGTTATTAGCGCCTTTTATCCGCTATGATGGATTAGCCTATAAAGATGTCAAGCAAGTACTGCAAGAGTTTGTCTTTAATGTCAATGTGCCAACAAGAGTTGGTTTCCAAACACCTTTTACCAATGTCACCTGCGACCTTCATCCGCCGTCACATTTTAAGGACCAAAACGTTATCATCGGCGGGGAAATGAAGAAAGAGACCTATAAAGAATTCCAGGTTGAGATGGATATGTTCAACAAGGCTTTTCTTGAGGTCTTGATCGAAGGAGACGCCAAAGGAAGGGTCTTTACGTTCCCGATCCCGACCTATAATATCTCTAAGGACTTTGATTGGGATAATCCAAATTTAAAACCTCTTTGGGAAGTGACTGCCAAATACGGTATCCCATATTTTGCCAACTTTATTAATTCGGATATGAGCCCTGATGACGCGCGCAGTATGTGTTGTCGCTTGCGTCTGGATAATCGCGAGCTACGTAAGCGTGGGGGAGGACTGTTTGGTTCTTCACCTCTAACGGGATCGATCGGCGTTGTGACCATCAACATGCCGCGTTTGGCCTATACGTCCAAAGATGAAAAAACATTTTTTAAAGGGCTTGATGAATTGATGCTGTTGTCTAAAGAGAGCCTTGAGATCAAACGAAAAGTCTTGGAGAGCTTTACAGAAAACAATCTTTACCCTTATATTAAATTCTATTTGCGTGGTGTTAAGCAACGCTTGGGTGAATATTGGAAGAATCATTTCTCAACGATCGGTTTAGTTGGGATGAATGAAGCTTGCCTTAATCTTTTCCAGGAAAACATTGCCTCTGAAAAAGGCCGTGCTTTTGCCGCTAAGGTTTTGGATTATATGCGCGCACGCATGACAGAATTCCAGGAAGAAACCGGCAATAACTATAATTTGGAAGCCACGCCCGCTGAAGGTGTTTCATACCGCCTGGCGCGAGTTGATAAGGATAATTTCCCGGATATCATTTGCGCTAACGAAGAAGAATACCAAAAAGGCAAGGAACCTTTTTATACCAACTCGACACACCTTCCTGTCGGCTATTCGGATGATATCTTCGAGGTTCTTGATCAGCAAGATGATCTACAGAGCCGCTACACGGGCGGCACGGTCTTGCACGGGTTTGTCGGCGAGAAGATAGACGACACGGAAAGTCTCAAAGCCCTTATTAAAACAGTTTGTCATAAGTATAAGTTGCCATACTTCACGATCACGCCAACCTTTAGCGTGTGCCCTAGCTGTGGCTATGTCGCCGGTGAGCATCAGCATTGCCCAAAGTGCCAAGCTGAATGTGAGATCTATTCACGCGTTGTTGGATATTTGCGGCCGGTTCAGCAATGGAATAAAGGTAAGAAGCAAGAATTTGCACAGAGAAAAACATATCGCATTTGTTCATCCTGTTAGAGAAAAGTGCCAGCAAAAGCGATATTCAATTGAAAACGTGATCAGCACCAGACCCCTTTCAGCAAAGAAGACAGAGAGCTGTTCTCTAACAGGACAAGCATGCGAATAGGTGGATTTCAAAAGTTTTCTCTGATCGACTATCCTCAAAAAGTGGCAGCGGTCATCTTCACCCAAGGGTGCGATTTCCGCTGCCCTTTTTGTCATAATCCCGACTTGGTTCTCCCCGAAAGATTCCTCCCTCCCGTAGACCAAGAAGAAATCTTAAAATTCCTGCGAAAACGACAAGATCAGCTTACGGGCGTTGTCGTGACAGGAGGTGAGCCGACTATCCACGCTGATCTGCCAGAGTTCCTCGCAAAGATCAAAGAGCTCGGTTTCGCGGTAAAACTTGATACCAATGGCAATAATCCTAAAGCTTTAAAGAGGTTGATCAATAATAGGCTTGTTGATTACATTGCGATGGACATCAAAACGTCCTTGGGCCGTTATCGCGAGGCAGCTGGTATTGATGTGGATGTAAGTCATATTCAAGAAAGCATCAGAATGATCATTAACTCAGGATTAGATTATCATTTTCGCACAACACTTGTGTGTAAATTTATATCTAACAATGATTTACAAGATATCATAAATAGCCTTAAAGGCGCGAAGAAATATTTCCTCCAGACTTTTTCAACCAAAACTCCAATTCTTGATAGCCTCTTGAAAGACGCTAGGCCTTACACAGAAGAAGAGTTTCAAGCCCTTCAGGAACGCTGGGAAAAAAATGTGTAACTTTTTGTCCTCTGGCGCGTTTAATACGTAGGAGAGGGAAGATAAGGACAAGATGGAAAGCCGTGATGAAGACTTAATCTTGGCGTATCAAGATGGCGACAAGGAGGCGCTTGAGGTGATCTTTCATCGCTACAAAAAGCCGATATTCAACTACGCCCTGCGGATCTTAAGCGATAGAGCCGAGGCGGAAGATATCGTCAGTGATATTTTTATCACGCTTTTTGTCAAGAAAGATAGCTACAAGCCGCAGGCAAAGTTTTCGACTTGGCTGTATACGGTTGCCCGTCATATGTGTTTTACGCGTTTACGTCAGAAGCGCAGGTTCTTTGCGTTCTGGGTAAAGGACAAAAAAGAGGATGAATATCATCAGATGGATATTCCAGACATTAGCCTGAATCCGGAAAAAGTGACGGCTGAAGAAGAACTGTCATCTGCCGTCCAAAAGGCGCTCAACAAGCTTCCTGCACTACAGAAGGAAGTGATCGTTCTGCGTGAATATCAAAACCTAAGCTACCAGGAGATCAGCCTGGTCTTGGATTGTTCTTTGGAAAAAGTTAAGATCCTTATTTTCCGCGCCCGGGAAAACTTAAAAAAGCATTTGGCATTTTTAATCACAGAGGAACGCTATGAGGCATCATGAATGTAAACAATTAATTTCGCTTATGATGGACAATGAAGCGACCGAACCGCAAAAGCTTCTTGTCGCCGAGCACCTCAAGAGTTGTCCTTCGTGCCGCGCGTACGCAGATAAGCTGCGAAAAATTTCTTCCCTTTTGCGAACATGGAAAGATGAACTTCCCTCTCCCGATCTGGAAAAACAGTTTCAGAATAAGTTCGACATTCGTCGACAAACGGGAGGTTCTTCGATGAAAAACAAAAAATATTTAGAGGCAGTATTAACTGTTGTTGTTTTGGTGGTTTTGGTTGGCGGTCTACAGCTCTATGCGCAAAAAGGATTACGTGCTCAGCTGCGGGACGCGGCAACTTTTGTATCTGCACCGGTCCAGCTTGCCAAGACCGTTGCCTCAGCTGTTTCTCCGCGTACGATTACAGGCGCGCTACGGTCAAGCGCAGACGATATCAGCGCCCAGCAGTACGAACCGTATTATCAAGCTTCGAGCGTGAGGACCGGCCGTAGCGAAGGGGTAGCCCTGCAAACATCAGCTCATTTTGGGTTGGCGGCAGACAAGAGAACACTATCGATGGCTGCTGGCCTCACAAGAGAAGAGAGCGTGATCGGCTGTCCGCTCCCTTATCCTCAGACGCCTGCAGAATTCAGCCGTGAAGGATACAATCGCATCTATGACAATAAATTCTTGGAAGTCGCCCAGAATCCGCTGTCAACTTTCTCGATCGATGTTGACACTGCTTCCTATAGTAATATTCGTAGGTTCCTGAATAACAACCAGATGCCGCCTCAGGATGCAGCCCGCATTGAGGAGATGATCAATTATTTTTCCTATGATTATCCACAGCCAAAAGGTGATGATCCTTTTTCCGTAACGCTTGAAGGAAGCACTTGTCCGTGGAATGCTGAACACCAGCTTGTTTTAGTCGGGATTCAGGGAAAGAAGCTTGATGCGCAAAAGCTGCCTGCGAGTAATTTGGTCTTTTTGATCGATACTTCAGGGTCCATGCAGTCCGTAAACAAGCTTGAGCTTCTTAAGCAGTCATTCCGTCTTTTAGTTCAACAGCTGACAGCCAACGAACGCGTGGCTATTGTGACGTATGCCGGAAGCGCCGGCTTGGTTTTAGATTCAACACCAGGAAATCAGAAAGAAATGATCCTTGGCGCGATCAATAATTTGTATGCCGGAGGGTCCACCGCGGGAGGAGCAGGAATCAAGCTTGCGTACGAGATCGCCAAAAAGAATTTTATATCTAATGGCAATAATCGGATCGTCTTGGCGACTGACGGTGATTTCAATGTCGGTGTCTCTTCAGATGCCGAGCTTGTGCGTTTGATCGAGGAAAAACGTAAAGAAGGAGTTTTCTTGACCGTCTTGGGTTTTGGTGCGGGTAATTATCAAGACGCTAAGATGGAGCAGTTGGCAAACAAAGGAAACGGTAATTTTTATTATATTGACAACCTGAATGAAGGGAAAAAGGTTTTGGTCAGCGAGTTGGGTTCAACATTGTTCACGATCGCTAAGGACGTAAAGATCCAGATCGAATTCAATCCGGCCCATGTTAAAGCGTATCGGTTGATTGGATATGAAAACCGTATCCTTGCCAAAGAGGATTTTAATGATGATACCAAGGATGCTGGCGAGCTCGGAGCGGGACATACGGTGACCGCGCTATACGAGGTTATTCCCGCGGGGTCCAGCGAAGCAGTGTCCAACGTTGATGCCTTGAAATATCAGAAACAAACCGTAAGCCCAAGCGACGACCTTTTGACGATCAAGCTTCGCTATAAAGCGCCGGATGCGGATGTGAGCCAGCTGATCGAGCAGTCGCTTAAGAAAGGTGACATTTTTGATAAGCCATTATCAAATAATTTTCAGTTCGCCTCAGCTGTTGCAGAGTTCGGTCTTTTGCTTAGAAAATCAGAATACAAGGGCAAAGCTTCTTATGAGCATGTCATAAGCGCGGCAACGGCGGCCAAGGGAAACGATACGTGGGGTTATCGCGCGGAACTCATTGATCTGGTCAAGAAAGCTCAATTGCTAGATGCCAGCTTTGGGGCTGTTGGTATTCAGTTTAAAGGAGGGTCGACAGAGTAGGCTTTAATATAGGTAGAGGTGTTTGAGGAAGGGGCCTTTTGCGAAGCAAAAAGGCCCCTATTCTTTTAATTTTATGCTTTTCATTTGGCCAAATCGTGCTATAATTTCAGAATTCTTTAACAGACCTGCATTTGCAAAGACAATCACCAGGATTAAATCATAGAACCAATGCCCGCAAAATCACTTTGCCAGGGCAGATATTTAAGAAAGGGTAGGAAAGCAATGGCACGAAAACAAATTATGATGGACGGTAATGAGGCCGCGGCGCATGTCGCTTTTAAGGTAAGCGAAGTGATCGCGATCTATCCGATCACCCCGTCTTCCAATATGGGAGAGTGGGCGGATGCATGGGCAGCTAAGAATTTAAAGAATATTTGGGGCACAACGCCTTTAGTCCAAGAGATGCAAAGCGAAGGTGGCGCGGCAGGCGCGATCCATGGCGCATTGCAGCGAGGCGCTTTAGCGACAACTTTTACGGCTTCCCAAGGACTTCTTTTGATGATCCCTAATATGTTTAAGATCTCCGGTGAGTTGACCCCAACCGTTTTTCATATCGCTGCACGTACGATCGCCACGCACGCTTTGTCTATTTTTGGTGATCATGCGGATGTGATGGCGGCCCGTTCGACAGGGTTCGCGCTGTTATCGTCTAATTCAGTTCAGGAAGTCATGGATCTTGCCTTGATCGCGCATGCCGCAACGCTCGAATCACGGGTTCCTTTTGTGCATTTCTTTGATGGTTTTCGCACCTCCCATGAACTTGCTAAGATCGAATTGTTAACGGATGAAGATATCAAGTCGATGATCAACGATGAGCAGGTTTTTGCGCATCGCGCTCGTGCTCTCTCTCCGGACAATCCTGTTATTCGCGGAACTGCGCAGAATCCAGATGTGTTTTTCCAGGCTCGCGAGATCGTCAATGCGTATTATGATAAGTGTCCAGCGATCGTTCAAAGCGCTATGGACAAATTTGCCAAGCTGACAGGCCGTCAATATAAGCTTTTTGAGTATGTCGGCGCTTTAGATGCTGAGCGCGTGATCGTTATGATGGGTTCCGGGACAGAAGTCTGCAGAGAAACAGTGGACCACTTAACGAAAAAAGGTGAGAAGGTCGGTGTTCTGAATGTACGCCTATATCGTCCGTTTGCTGTTGAAGCGTTTATTGACGCCCTGCCAAAGACAACACGAACGATCGCAGTCTTGGATCGCTGCAAAGAGCCTGGTGCTGGCGGAGAGCCGATGTATCTTGATGTCACGAACGCTTTATTTGAGAAAGGCGCTTCAAATTTTGCCAGCCTTCCTAAGGTGATCGGGGGTCGCTACGGCCTTTCATCCAAAGAATTCACCCCTGCGATGGTCAAGGGTGTCTTTGATGAGATGGCAAAGAAAGAACCGAAAAATCATTTTACAGTAGGCATCACAGAAGATGTTACTAAGACATCTCTTTCATTTGACCCATCATTTTCAACCGAAAACCCAAAAAGTGTACGCGCGGTTTTTTACGGGCTTGGCTCAGATGGAACCGTCGGCGCTAATCATCAGTCCATTAAGATCATTGGGGAAAACACGCCTAATTACGCGCAAGGGTATTTTGTTTATGATTCTAAGAAATCCGGAAGCATGACGGTATCCCATTTGCGTTTTGGGCCTGATCCTATTCGCGCGCCGTATTTGATCACCCGCGCGAATTTTCTCGCTTGTCACCAATTTGTGTTCCTTGAGAAATATGATATCTTGCGCCATGTTGATGATAATGGGGTATTTTTGTTGAATAGCTATTATGGAAAAGATGAGGTTTGGGACCATTTACCAAAACAAGTCCAGCAGCAGATCATTAATAAGAAGTTGCAGTTTTATGTCATTGATGGTTACAAGGTGGCCGAAGCCAGCGGTATGGGTGGACGTGTGAACACGATCATGCAGACATGCTTTTTCGCGATATCCGGCGTTCTCCCTCGAGAACAAGCGATCGCGGAGATTAAAAAATCGATCGAGCATGCCTATGGCAAGAAAGGCGCGGATGTTGTTAAAATGAATTTCGCTGCCGTTGATAAGACCCTTGAGAATCTACATAAGGTTGAATATCCCAATAAGGTCACAAGCATGATCGATATGCCGCCGGTTGTTTCAGAGGAAGCTCCGGAATTCGTTAGAAAAGTTCTCGCGAAGATCATGGCGAATTGCGGTGATGAGCTTCCTACAAGCGCTTTTCCTTGCGATGGAACTTTTCCAACAGGAACAACGCAATGGGAAAAAAGAAACATCGCGCTACAGGTTCCTGTCTGGGAAAAAGATATCTGTATTCAGTGCGGAAAGTGCAGTACCGTATGCCCTCACGCGGTCATTCGCGCGAAGGCCTATGATCCAAAGGTGCTTTCCGGCGCTCCTGCGGCCTTTAAGCATGTTCCAGCTAAAGATAAAGATCTCAGCGGGATGGAGTTTACTTTGCAAGTCGCTGTCGAGGATTGTACGGGATGCGGCTTGTGCGTGACGACATGTCCTGTGAAAGACAAGGCAGATCCGAACAAAAAAGCGATTAATATGCATCCTCAGCCCCCGTTAAGGGAGGAAGAGGCTAAGAATTGGAAGTTTTTCTCATCGATCCCTGTTTTAGATCGTACTAAGGTTAAGCCAACGGTGCGCAGCTCTCAATTTTTACAACCGTTGTTTGAGTTTTCAGGAGCGTGCGGTGGTTGCGGAGAAACACCATATATTCGTCTTGTGTCACAGCTTTTCGGTGACCGCATGGTCGTTGCTAACGCTACAGGTTGTACCTCGATCTACGGCGGCAATCTACCAACAACGCCATGGGCGCAGAATGCACAAGGTCGAGGCCCGGCATGGTCGAATTCGCTCTTTGAGGATAATGCTGAGTTTGGCCTTGGTTTTCGTTTGGCGCTTAATAAGCAGCAAGAGTACGCCTGTGAGCTGGTCAAAAGATTGGAAAGCAAGATCGGCACAGAGCTTGCGCAGGCGATCGTTGAAGCCAAGCAGGTGGAAGAATCTGATATTTTTGAACAGCGTCAACGCGTTGAGACCTTAAAGGAAAAGATCAAAAATGACGCATCGAGCGACGCGAAGCAGCTTTTGAGCATCGTAGATACGTTGGTCAAGAAAAGCGTTTGGATCATGGGTGGTGATGGATGGGCTTATGACATCGGCTTTGGCGGCCTTGATCATGTTCTGGCCTCAGGTTTTGACGTCAATGTTTTGGTCCTGGACACTGAGGTTTATTCTAATACCGGCGGACAGATGTCCAAAGCAACTCCTCGCGGGGCTGTCGCGAAATTCGCGGCTTCTGGAAAACCTGCTCCTAAAAAAGACCTTGCTCGTATGATCATGAGCTATGGTAATGTTTACGTGGCCAATGTCGCGCTCGGCGCGCGGGATGAGCATACTGTTAAATCATTTTTAGAGGCTGAACATTATCCAGGTCCATCGCTGATCATTGCGTATTCCCATTGTATCGCGCACGGGATCAACATGGGGCGAGGGTTGGATTATCAAAAAGACGCGGTCGCGTGCGGTTATTGGCCATTGTTCAGATATAATCCATTGTTTAAAGATGAAGGTAAGAATCCTTTAGTTCTGGATTCTCAGGCACCAAAGATGGGATTTGCTGAATACGCGCTTAAGGAAACACGTTTCAAGACCTTGGCGGCTAGCAACCCTGAGAAGTCTAAAGTTTTGTTAGAGCAAGCGCAAAATGATGTGAACGAGCGCTGGGCTATTTATGAGGCCTTGGCTTCAGAAGCGTTTGCGCCAAAGAAAAAGGCGTAAGCAGGAGAATGTGACGAGGGCGCCTTTTGATCATCAAAAGGCGCCCTTTTTGCTAAGACCTGCTCAGGATCCTATCAAAGGACATGATGGTCGCACAGTATATCAATGATTATTTTGCCGCTTTTGCCGCTGGCGTTGCTGTTAGCTTTACGCCATGCGTTTATCCGCTTATTCCTATCGTCGCCTCTATAGTCGGACGCGCCAATATTCACGGAACAAAATTAGCTGGATTTTCTTTGTCCTGCGTTTATGTCTTTGGGACTGCTGTGTCGTATAGCGCCTTGGGAGCCCTTGCGGTTCTCACAGGGCGATTATTCGGACATCTTCACAGCAATCCATATGTTTTCTTCGCGGTTTCGCTCCTTCTTCTTTTTTTCAGCCTTGTTATGGCGGATATCCTTCCATTGCCCATCCTGCATTTAGGAGCTAAGGGATCTTTGCGTCCAAGAAATATCGTAGGGATCTTTTTTGCAGGCCTTGTTTCTGGCTTTGCGATCGGTCCTTGCACAGCGCCTCTGTTGGGCTCTATCCTTTTGTATGTTGGTTCAAAAAAGAATTTATTTCACGGGCTAAGTTTATTGTTCGTTTTTGCCTATGGCGTTGGATTTTCATTGATCCTGATCGGAACATTTACCGGCTTGCTAGCGCGCTTGCCCAAGCCTGGACCCTGGCTTGTTAGGATCCGACAAGCCTTTGCCGGCATTTTATTTCTAACCAGCGCTTTCTTTTTTGTTAAAGCAGTTATTCTTTTAAAGAATTTTTCGGCGTGATAGCAATCGTTCAACATTTAATCTTAACAAGGAGAGAGAAATGAGATCAAAAATTATTGTTACTGTTGCTGTTTTAGCAAGCTTTGCTTTGATAGGCTGCGAATCTATGGGCTCTAATACCAAAAAAGGTATCGGTATCGGCGGTGTTCTAGGGGCTGTCGCAGGTGGTGTTGTTGGGCATCAGACAGGCCATGGCGTTGAGGGCGCGCTGATCGGCGGGGCGGTCGGTGCTGGCGCTGGAGGACTGATCGGCAGCGGCATGGATGACCAATCAAACCCTGAGACACCGTCAACAGAGTCCGCTTCTCATCAGCTTACGATCTTAAAGGTTGTTGACATGAGCAGGGAAGGCACGCCGGATGATGTCATCATTGATCAGATCCAGAAAACAGGTTCTGTTTTTGTTATGGATGAACAGACCGTTCAATATTTAAAAGACAATAAAGTCAGCGAAAAAGTTATCGGCTACATGCTTTCGACGAAAAGATAGTTTACACGATCATTTGTGTTGTTGTCGGCTTAATTCTCAACGAAATTGAAGATTTTTTATTCATAGAGGCATAACTTATTGAAAAATAATAATTTATGCCTTCTTTGTAAAGAATTCACACCCTTGTCACACGTCCTTTCAAATGCTATCCTTTTACAAAGTCAAGCGCAGAAAACGTTTCCATAAAGTCAAAACATAAAGCCTTATTTTTATTTTCTCACGCCACGGAGAAACGGAGAGTTACCCCATGCTCACCTTCAAAAAGAATGCCACAACGGCATCCTCTCGAGTTGTTCGTTGTTTTGTTTCGATCTGTTTTTTGATCAATCTTATTGTCCCTTCACCTGGATTTGCCCAAGCTTTAGGATTGCCGCAGCCCGGCGCCATTCTTTCGACAACGCCGGTATTTTATCCTGCGATGATGGTAGGCCTCGAAGTTTATCCCGACAATCCTTTTAAGTTCGATTTTATCATCAATGATGGCGATGAGGATCTTGCAGGTGATGCGTTAAAGCAGGAATCAGAGAAGCTGATCAAGTATTTCTTGGCATCGCTAACGATCCCCGAGAAAGATCTGTGGGTCAACCTTTCTCCCTTCGAACAGGACCGCATCATTCCTGATGCCTTAGCGCAGACCGATCTGGGGCGAGACTTGCTAGCGCAAGATTACATTTTAAAACAACTGACCGCCTCCTTGATCCACCCGCAGACCGATCTTGGAAAGAAATTCTGGGACAAGGTTTACCAAAAGGCTTACGCAATATACCAGACCACTGAGATCCCGGTAGACACTTTTAATAAGGTATGGATCATGCCGGATAAAGTTGTTGTTTATCGTCATGGCAATATGGCATTTGTTGCTGAGGCATCGTTAAAGGTCATGTTGGAAGAAGATTACCTCGCGCTGTCGCGTTCGAACGGTTCATCGAGTTTATTGAGTTCATCGGGTTCTTTGAGTTCGTCCAACCCAACAAACGCAACAAGCTCAACAAGCTCAATCGCTTCTTCCATTATCCGCGACATCGTTATCCCAGAGCTTGAAAAAGAGGTCAATACGGGAAAGAATTTTGCGTCTTTGCGTCAAGCCTACAACGCTCTTGTCTTAGGCATGTGGTTTAAGAAGAACTTGAAAGAGAGTCTTTTAGGAAAGATCTACGTCGATCGATCCAAGGTCGCCGGTATTGATCTTGAGGATAAAGAGATCAAACAAAAGATCTACGAGTCCTATCTTTTAGCCTATAAACAGGGCGTCTACAATTTTATTCGCGCGGAATATGATGATCACACCAAAAGACATATTCCAAGAAAATATTTCTCCGGCGGCATTGATGTCTTGACGAAGATCGCAGAGAATCTTGAGGAGATCACATCCACAAGCCCGCAGCAGCAGAACAATATTGTCCGCGGTGGGGATAATACGCGCATTACGGCAGCCCTATCTACAGATAAAAAAAGCAATAGCTCGCCTCTTGAGAGGTCTTCTGGGCAGTGGGAGCGCAAGAGTTGGCATTTCATTCTTGAGGACGGTGCCAACATATGGAATCAAGAGCAAGTTAAGAATTACCTTGTTGAAAAGTATGCTCACAAGAGTGTTGATGTTGATACCGGTGACGCACCTAAAAGTCCTGTCATCATGATCGCAGGTGATCAACGCTATGTTGCGATCGCCCCTCGAGGGTACTACAAGGCTTTAAAGAATCCCACAGACCGTTGGATCGTCTATGTTTACCAGCGAAAAACACGCACATCATCATCGCTGAGCTCAGCGATTAAGATCCCGTATTTAGACGCAAAAAGATCTTTGGAGAGCAATCTTGACCTTATCCATCAGGCCATCGGGCAAAAACCTAAAGAAGTTTTGGCCATGCTTGGCCATGCTCCAGGGACAGATTACGGATGGCATCCTTATCAAAGACTTGATCAGAACCTGAAAAAATACATTTCAGAAGTAAAGATCTCTTACGACGGTTTGCTTGTCAGCACTTCCAAGGGCATACATGATGTCAGTTGGAAGCTGAGTATCGTTGATGATGCTGATCTGGCGGTTGATTTCATCCAGCTTCCGAAGGATGAGGGCTTTGTGTCGGCTCCTATGTCCTCAGCGATCGCTCTTTCCAAAAAAGAAAAATTTCCAGGCCATCGTGATCTTGAGCCTGGACAAATGTTTTTTGGCAAATACGACAAACTGTACCCTTTGACCAAGAACTTTTTTTCTTTTTATGGCGGAGAAAAACAAGAATACAAAATATTGCGTTTGTTAGCCAGCTATATGGACCAAGTCCAATTCTTTGTTGGACAAACAAAAGGTGAGTATGCGGATGTTGATGTTGCCAATAATAAGGTCACGATCAATACCCAGTTTTTAGACTATCTTTTTCAGACCGGAAGCAAGAAGATCACGATGTCCTTTATCGCTGGCTTGCTTGCTCAGATCATGCAGCAAGATGTTTTGCGTGATATCAGCATCAAGGACCTGGAGATCCTTATCGGAGCCAACAAGAAAAGTCTTTTGATCCCGCAAGGCTCGCGATTGGACGATGTGAAGGCAATGTATCAGATCAAGAACAAGGTCATTCGTAATGATACGCTTGAAGGCGCTTTTGATCCTTACTTCTTGAACGATTCAGATATTATTCTTTTTGTTTCGGATATGCTGCATCGAGGAAAGATACTTGATAAGCGTGTTCTTGTGGAAAAGCTCACCGATGAGTTTTTGATATACGGCAAGATCTCTGAACAAAAGGCCCAAGAACTTCTGGATAGGTTTTACCGGCAGCACTCTAATATTGTTAGGGTTTCTGAGGAGTCTATCGAGGATCCCATCGCGAATATCAAGGCGAAGCTTGATCCGAATACAAAACTGATCGTTGGAGCAGATGAAGCTCAGAAAGCAAGCGATCAGAAGAACCTTGTTTATAGCTTGCACAAAGAATATACCAAGGATCCCGCTTTTAAGGACCGTATTACGGTGTGGGATATCGAAGCTGAGCGTCAGGATGAGGTTGGCTTTGGAGGCAAGACAGCACATACAGGAGAAATGGGGTTCATCCCTGATATCGTGACGCTTCCTAATTTTGCTTCTGCCGGGGAAACATTTCAAAATCTTTTTGTCAGTAATTCAACGAAGGCGTACGTGGCCCACCTTGATCGCTTGATCAAGCAGATCATACGCTATCGCGATGATCATCCGAAGCTTGCGCTTGGCCAAAGCCTTTCAGAAGAAGAGGTCGATCAGCTCACAAAAGATCTTTCTCTTTTGCGGGTCGCTGTTGAAACAAAAAAAGGAGAGGGCGTTTTTTCTCAGATCCAGGATACTTTGTCGGTCATGAGGTCTATTTTGGATGATCTACAGAGCGGATCATATGAAAACTTGAGAGATTATTTTAAAGCCCAGGGTGATCATCTTGATCGAGAAGTTCGGCTGATCAAGGAAAAGAAAACAGAGTTGGCTCAAGAGATCGCCGAGCTGGAGATCCAGAAAAAAGGGCAAGAAGATCAGGTAGATATCAACAAAAAGATCTCCCAGCTTGAGGAGCAGCTGCAGGGAAAACAGCTTGAATACGAAAAGATCACAGCAATGATCTCTGGTAAGTTGTTGATTGGCGGGCGAGCCATGATCGTTCCCCGAGCTGTCGAAGAAGAGATGAAAAGTAATCTTCGAAAGCTTGCCCAGAGGATCGGTATCCCGCTTCATAAGCTTGTTTTGGCGATCCGTTCTTCAGCTGTCGGTGAAGACAGCGAGGCCGCGTCGTTCGCTGGCCGTCAGGACACATATATCTTTGTGACGCCATTTGCAACCAAAAAGGATCCTGAAGGGCTTGATTTTATCATTACTAATTGGATCTTCAATCAAGCGTCATTGTTCAATAAGCGCGCTGTTGATTATCGTTTTGATTTTGGTTTACCTACTTTTGATGAGCATGTGGAGATCAGCACGTTATTCCAGGAAATGTTTTTATCTGGGATAAGTTTTATTGGTTTTTCGGTCGATCGCGAAACAGGTTTCCCTGTAATGACGCTATCGGCTACAGAAGGGCAAGGAGAGATGCTCGTTTCTGGACGCGAGACCGGAAGTCAGTTCTTCATGATGTATGATGGCGAGCCACTCAACAGAAAAAGAGGTTTACGATCACACATGATCGTTGAAACACCTGATGGGTTGGGTAAGATCGAAGTCGAGATCCCTGATGACGTCAAGCAAGAATTTTCGATCACGGACAAAGAGGTTATAAGGAAGATCGCAGATTATTTTAGGTCTTTGCATGAATTTTACGGTGGTTACGTTGATCTCGAGGGGGCTTTGCGTATCAAAAGGGATGCTCAGGGGAACATGATCACGCTAAAGGATGAGAATGGTAAAGCCCTTTTAGATGAGCGCGGTTTTCCGCGATATGATTGGATGATCGTCAGCACTCAAGCCAGACCCGAAACGGTTTGGTCGCGCCGTGATCCGCATAAGATCTTCATGAAACAGATCCTTGTTACGGATAAATCGTTCCAGCAAGCACAAGCCCAGGGAAAGGTTTTGCCTTTTAATTTTATCGCCAAGACAGGCGGGGTCGCGCAAGGCCAGGTCTTTTGGGTCTTAGACAAGAGACCGGACACGCTGGCACAGACGATCGGAAAGATCATGTTCGCTGAACAAAGCGATCCTGACATGAATTCGGCGATGATCGCGGCAAAGGGCATTTTGGCTCTTAAGGGTGGGCCTAATTCGCACACGATGATCGTTGCCTCAGAATATGGGTTGGTCGCGATCACTGGTGTTTCTAACGCGACATTTGAAGAGTTGCAGGACGCTTTGCCTAATGGAGTAAAGGTGACCATTGACGCCAACCGCGGAAAAATATTATTAGGCACTGATTATGTTTTGCAGGTTGAAGGCAAGGATTTTCGTCCGATCGACCTTCCGCGCACCAAAGCAAGAGTGGGTGTTTTCGCGGCCACACCGCCATCTGCCCTGAAAGTAGCACCTCTGCGCTTAATGATCGATTTTTACGGCATAGGACTTGATCGTCAAGAGCTGACGCTGACAAACGATATCGGCATCTATCCTGATCTTCTTCTGGCGTATGATAATATGGTCAAGAAAGAAAAACGGCAACCGCATGAAGGTCCGGTCCTCGATCGCGTTAGTGATTCTGAAAAGATCTCCTTTCTTGAGAAGGCGATCGAAGGGTATAATTCTGCTGAAGATTTTTATATTTCTGTCCTTTCAGAATCTATATTGACAAAATCCATTACAACAGTCCCACCTTTAAAGCGGGTTTTGATACATGCTCAGACCATTGTGGACGCCGAGCTTCGCGTTAAGGTGTTAGATATTGTTAAAAATTATTATCGGCAGGGCATCGGTGAAATTTTTCCATTGCGAGAGCTTGAGAGCATTTTCAGCGAGTTGGCACAAGCCGCCGAAGGTGGCATAAGGGATGGATCTGACGCCCAGATCGTTTCAGATATCGTTAAGCTTTTGGATAAACGTCACTATATTCGACTCGATGACCGCAAAAGCGATGAATATCAGAATGTTTATGGCGCGGAAGAGTACATTAATCGTGAAGCAAATCCCATGAAAGGTTTTCGAGGGTTGGATCTAATGTTCAAGAATCCTCAGACGTTGCGCTGGCAGCTTGAAGCGATCAAAAAGGCCATTGACACAAAAAAAGCAAAGTTTGGGATTTTCGCGCCTGTTGTCAGAAGGCCCATAGATGTTGTCAAATTTTTGGAGATCCTTGATGAAGAAGGCTTGATCGATGACAATATTAAGGTAGGTATCATGACAGAGCTTCCTACCAATTCGATTAACATTGAGGATTTTTTGGCGGCAGTCACGATCTTTGAGCAGCGCTCAGGGAAAAAGGCTGGGAGCGTTGACTTTTTTACCTCGACTGGCGGCAATGACGGTTTGCAAACATTGGCCAGAGTGGATCGAAATACGAGCAATGCGTCCTTAAAAGAAGTAGTTACGGATTATAGTCTTTCTATTTTGCGCTGGAATGGTCGCATGCCAAAGATCACGAAAAAATTTAACGCGATCTTCCGCAATTCGGTTAACAAAATTAAGAATGCTTTTTGCGGTAATGCGCCATCTGTTAAGGGGCAGGAAAATTATGGAGTGATTCTTGCGCAAGAAGGTTACGAAGCTGTTTCCATGACGCCAGAATCGATCAAGCTTGGCGTGGAAAACCTTGCCCGTCAGGACGTTGAGATCCCTGCGGAAGCCCAGCAAGCGATCGGATTTGATTTTGAGATCGATCCACAGGCCGTTGCGGATGTGAAGCTTTTTGAGGATTCTCAATTCAAGATAGGGACGGATTTTGGTCTAACTTTAGGATTTCATTATAAGGCCTTGAAGTCCTACGATGAAATCCTTCTTCCCAGGGTTCTCAAAAACCAGCCATTATCTGCCGAGGAGAGGAAAGTGTATACGGAGATCCGTCGTTCTATGCGTGATCAAGGATATGTTGAGCGCCTTGATGAACCTGGGATCGGAATGAAGTTTTACGAGCGTGGACTTCTGGAGGCGCTTGGAAAATCTTTCTCTCAGGCAAAGACGGAAGGAAAGCGGCTTATCATTACAACGGACGCTCTTTTCTCGAATGAATATCGAGAATTGCTTTTTGGTGAGCTATATGAACCAAGTGAAGCCAACCCGGAATATGGGGTCCATGGCCTTGTTAAATCTTTAAGCAATGATCGAGATTTTTTAAGGGCACAACTTTCTGCTATCAAGCGCTTGGTCGATGATGTAAATGGCCAGAAAGGCATTGTGTTGCAGCTAAGGGTTGTGAGAAGTTTTAAAGAGATCGATCAGGTAAAAAGCCTTATGAGCGAGATCGGGCTTAATATTCCTCTTTCTGTGGATGTTGAAGTTGCTGCTAATCTTTATGAGATTAATGAAATCCTAAACGCGCAAGCCAATATTTCTGAGATATCTCTTTTGAATCCGTTGCGATTTACCTCCGATTTGATGGCGCTTGAGAGAAATAATATTAATGGCAATGATATCACTGAAAAAGATCAAAAATATCAACTGATACGTCCTGTCATGATCTTGGCTACAGCCGCGAAAAAGGCAGGTATTCCTTTTTATGTTGACACTTCTTTGGAAAGTTATATTGGCGATCTTGCTCATCAGGCAAGAGGTCTGCCTCCACAGAATAAAGATACTGAGCTTGTTTTCTATGTTCATCCTTTAACAGGAAAAATTGTTCCTGTTGCTGGAAATTTGATACCTGATCAAGGCGGAGTCGCTTCCTCTACTGTGAAAGAGCAAATTGTTGAAAGCTTAGTGGCTTTGATGGGTTCATCTAGTTTTGCGGGAAGCCGCTTAGGGTTGTATAGTGCTGGTTTTAAAGCGGGTGAAGATGGAAGGCAGCGAGTAGTTTTAGATGCTGTGATGGCACGGCAGTACAAAGGTGAAGATGCCACGCAGATCATCGAGTCTGTTTTTGGCTTTTCGGTAACGTTAGCTGATCTTTATGAAACAGCTCAGACCCTTTTCGCGAATGGTTATGCTGAGGCTTATGCTGAGGCAGAAAAGCAATTCCAGAAAAAAAGAGCGGATAATCTATCGCCTACTGGTGGTATTGATTTCGCGACCCTGTACCAAGACCTGAACATCAAAACTGATGATCAGGGCCTTCCTTTGGCAGTTCAATTCCAGGATATGGAAAGGATCCATTTTGACAGCCTTGCGCCAATCATTATCCAGATGGTCCCAGCGCATAACCTTCCCTTGATCTTAGGATTTGAAACGCCACAGATAGATAGCGCGCAGGTCGTGAGAGCATCTGGATAGATTACAGTAAGATATAATCCATGAAGCAGCAAAAGCCCCTTTGACGTTTGACAGAGGGGCTTTTTAGTGGTATTGATAAAAGGAATCCAAAAGCTGTCATGAAAGGAGTTGAAGGTCATGGAGGATAGAAGATCCTACCGGCGTTTCAATATAGAGCTTCCCGTCCAGTATAAATTTGCCGCTTTTCAAGAGGGTATGACCAAATCTTCAACTCTAGATGTGAGCGCCAATGGTTTGCGTTTTCGCGTGAAAGATAGGCCCGGAGTTGATGAAGAAGTCCATCTTGTGATCTCTTTGCCTGGAGGAAGGCCTGTGATGCTGGCGGCAAAAGTCGTTTGGTGCCAGGAGGCAGACCGTGGTGACTATGAAATAGGTTTACGGCTTTCTGATACCAGATCAGAAGATGGCAAGGCGTTCATGGATTTTTATTCTCAGCAGCTTTTAGGCTTTACTGAAACCCACAAAGATCAAAGCCGTATTGTCCGATAAGACCCGCATCGCTGTGAGAAAAATACAATTCTTTTATCCTTTAGTTCTTATTTTCTTTTGGGTGTCTATGGCTTATGCTGATCAATTAGTTAAAAAACCTAATGTCAGCGGACAGTTCTATTCCGCGGACCCAAAAGCGTTATCACACCAGATTGATGAATTCTTGAAAAAAGTGGACATTCAGCCTTCTGAAAAAAGAGTTGAGGTGGTGATCGTCCCTCATGCTGGTTATGTGTATTCCGGGGCTGTGGCCGCTTACGCGTATAAAGCAGCCAGTAAGACCCCTTATCGAACGATTGTCGTGATCGCGCCTAGCCATCATGTTGGATTTGCTGGGGCATCGGTATGGCCTCAAGGATCTTTTGAAACCCCTTTGGGATCGATACCTGTTGATCAAGATTTTGCTACTGATCTTATTGCGCGATCTAAGGAATTTGAGTTTGTCCCTACCGCTTTCGCGAAAGAACATTCTCTGGAAGTTCAACTGCCGTTTCTGCAGAAAGTTTTTGCGGATTTTAAGATCGTGCCGATCGTGATGGGGCAGCCTGGTATCGAAGGGTGCGCGCTTTTAGCCAAGGCTTTACGTCAGACTATCGGCGACAGACAAGACGTCCTGATCGTGATCAGCACGGACATGTCCCATTATCACAGCGCGCATCAAGCAAAGAATATGGACCAGAAGGCTATTCGCTTGGTTCAAGAGCTGAATGTGCAGGAGTTTTGGGAAGGTTGCGCTACTAAAGCGATCGAATTATGTGGATTCCTTCCTGTCGCTACAGCCATGCTGTACGCGAAAGATAAAGGATTGCAGGTCGATATTCTGCGCTACGCGGATTCCGGCGATGTGAGCGGGGATAAGCAGGCGGTTGTGGGATATTTTTCTGCTGTGTTCGTTGCCTCAGTTCAGGATAAAGGTTCTCAGCGGGGCATAAAGGATGAACTAACGAAGGAGCAGAAGCAGAAACTTTTAGAAGTTGCTCGCAAGACGATCTTTGCGCATATTCAAGATGGAAAAGTGTTTGATGTTAAAGAAAAAGATCCGCGCCTTCTTCAGGAAGAAGGCGCCTTTGTCACGCTACATAAACATGGGCGCTTAAGAGGATGTATCGGTAATATTTTTGGACGAGGCCCGTTGATCGAAACCGTGCGCGATATGGCTATTGCGTCGGCGACCCAAGATCCACGTTTTCGGCCTGTCTCTAAAGATGAGCTTAGGGAATTGGAGGTCGAGATCTCTGTTCTTTCCAAGCCTTGGCGCATCAAGGATCCTGAAGAGATCACGTTGGGCGTCCACGGGGTGATCGTTAGTCGTGGGCCTTTCAATAAAGGATTATTTTTGCCTCAAGTCGCGACAGAACAGGGCTGGACGAAAGAGCAGTTTTTGTCATATCTTTGTTCAGAGAAAGCAGGCCTTCCTGCTAACGCCTGGAAAGATCCTTCTGTGACCCTCGAAATTTTTAGCGCACAAGTCTTTTCCGAAAAGGATTTTCCGTAAAATTTAATGCCAGCAAAACACTTCTCAAGAAGAACTCTTTTTTCTGCCGTTTTTGTGGCGACAGCATATTTTGTAATCGCTGTCGATACTTCCTCAGCCCAAGTTTATAGCAAAGAAAAGATCTATCGCTATCTGAAAGCGCAGCAGAACCCTCAGACAGGACTTGTCAATAGTTTTACAGACACAGCTGACGAGATGTTGCTTCATCAGGCGTCAACGTACGATCAATCTTTGGCAGCTATGACGTTTTTGTTGAACAATGATCTTGAAGCAGCGGCGAGTATTCTAAATTTTTTTCATGCAAAATGGACTGGAGTTGGGTTTGCGAATTTTTATCATACAAAGACCGGAGATGTAGGATTAGAAACAACGACCCATTTGGGTCCTAATGCGTGGATCGCGATTGCGGCCTTGCAGTATGACGCGATCACAGGGAGACGACGATTTTATGAGTTGGCATGCAAGATCGCTTTGTGGATCGCGCAGCTGCCGCAGGATTCTGCGGGTGGATTGGCTATGGGTCCGTGGGCAGATTGGGGCGCTAACTGGAGGGAAATTTTTTCTTCTGAGAACAATATCAGTGCCTTTGGTGTCTTTGCGGGTATCCAGCCAGTAACATTTGATAGTGGTCAGAAAGCTGTTTTTGATCGTAAAGCCGCGGGGATCAAGGCTTTTTTAAAGCAAAAGATCTTTGCGCGCAAGCCCAGGATCCCTGTCGGGCCGGATAATGCTGTGATGGCTTCTGATGTTTTTGCGTTCGCGCTGCTCGCGTTTTCTCCGGGAGACCTTGAAAGCGTCTTAGGCGTGAGCGCGCAGGAGATGTTCACGATCTTAGAGGAGAATTTTTTTGTTGATACTGATGATATTGTCGGTTATGATTTTACAGATAAAGTTTCTCGACAATCGTTTGAACGACAGCCGATGATCTCGATCGAGTGGTCAGCCATGATCGCTTTGGCTTACCTAAGGGTAGGAAACTATTTTGCCCAACTTGCAGATCTCATGAACGACCAAGCTGTTAGCCAAGAGGCCGTGACGATGTCCAACAAGGCGGCGATTATCGTTCAGAATTTGGATCAAAAAGCGATCATGCGGGGTCATCAGCAAATGGTCTATCCGTATGCCACGAAGGCCTGGGAGCAAGTTTTTCCATTCGCTCCATGGTGGCGGACACCTCAGCGAGGAGAGCGGGGACGGCTTGCGGGCTCTTTGTCTGGGACCTGCTGGCGGGTTTTTATTGAGGAACAATTTAATCCATTTCAGTTTACAAGGAGCAGATAATGAAGAAAATCTTGAAAGTCGTTGTTGTTATTTTAGCCATTGTTCTGTTGCTATCCTTAGCAGCAGGCGTGACAGCATTTTTTGTCCTGAAGAATTTTGACCCTAACGCATTTAAGCCTCAGATCATCAGTCAGGCGCAGCAGGCCTTGGGGCGTCAAGTGCAGGTCGGTGATATGAAAGTGAAGATCTCGTTATCGCAAGGATTATCTGTGAACGTGGATGGATTCGTGATCGCCGATGATCCACAGTTTTCTAAGAAGCCTTTTGCTTCTTTAGGAAAGGTGAGCCTAGGCCTTGATCTTTTAGGGGTCGTGACCAAGCGGCAAATTAACGTTTCCACGGTAGAGATCCTGGAGCCTAGGATCTCTTTGGTGCGTAATGCTGAAGGTATGTTTAATTTTCAGACATTGGCGATCCTTAAGGAAAGCAATGATCGATCTTCTGCCGCGTCTTCCGCGGCCCCGGCCGGCGCGTTAGCGGCCATTCTTATTCAGAACATTTTTATTTCAAACGGCGTTTTAGATTTTGAGGATCATTGGGAAGAAGACAAAAGTCTGCAGCTGGCGCAGATCGATTTTAAGATCTCTGATTTTTCGCTCACAAGACCTTTTAAAGTCTTTTTAAAGGCGGCTTGTTTAAGCGCGCAACAGAACGTGACGGCAACGAGCATGGCAGAGGTGGACGTATTGCATGCCGCCGGTATTCTAAAAGATTTGCGGGCACAGGTTGATATCGGCACTCTCGATGCCAGGCTCATCGAGAAGATCGTTCCGGCTATGGCGGCAGCTAAGCTGCAGAATCCTTTTAAAGGGCGCTTTCAATGTGTTGCGGATGAAATAAGGCTGAGCGCCAAGGGTGCCCAGATCAAAAAAATGCAGGGGAGCTTAAGCGGTGGCGAAGCAAAAACACTTTTTTTAAAAGTCCCTGTACAGAACTTAGAAGCGAACATGGAGATCATCGGTGAAAACCTCAGTATCCCTCAGGCTTCTTGCGCCTTAGGAAAAGGCCGCGTTCAAATGAATGCCACGATCGACCGTTATCTATCGAGCCAAGAGTATGCTTTTCAGATCGACGCCAGCGATATCGATGTTGGCCAGGTCGTTAACCAGGGAGGTCAAGAAGTTTTGCTAGAAGGGGTTGTGTCTGGGAAAGCTACTATGCAAGGTAAGGCTTTTGAGAGTTTGGCGGCTATGAAGCCTGCGAGCGGGAGCGTTACTGTGCAGTTAAAAGATGGAAAGCTGATCAACATAAATATTTTAAAGGTCGTACTTGATAAAATGAGCATGTTGCCTGGCTTGAGCGAGAAATTAAAGCAGAGTTTGCCTGAACAATACCGATCAAAGCTTGAGCAAAACAATACGAACATCCATTCCGTTGATCTTGATGTGGGTATCCGATCGGGCCAGATGGATATTCGCTCGGCAAAAGCTCAGGCAGATATATTCCTGCTCTCTGGCCAAGGCATGGTCGATCTTGATCTTCAGATGAATCTTGCGGCGCGTCTTATTATTCCCAAGGACCTTTCCGAGAGCATGGCGACGGCCGTTAAAGAACTTGTTTTCTTGACAGATACGCAAGGACAGATCACCATCCCTGTGACGATCTCAGGACGGGCGCCGGACCGCTTGAGCTATATGCCTGATCTGGAATATTTGGGGCGGCAGCTTTTTGAGGCAAGGGGCCGGGAAGAATTGGGCAGGCTTTTAGATAAGGCTCTAGATCGGGGAAAGACCGCTGAAGATGGCTCAAGCTCGACGCAAGCGATCCCTGGCAAGGAGATCATCGGCAACGTTTTGGATGCTATCTTTAAGAAATGAAAAACAATACATCATTCGCACGCAAAAAAAATCTTTTTGATCCGCAAGCAAAAACGCCTTTTAAGCTGAGCCGTTCAAAGTTGGAAAATTTTATGAAGTGCCCGCGTTGTTTTTATCTGGATAGGCGATTGGGCGTGTCCCAACCGAGCATTCCGGCTTTCACGCTCAACAGTGCGGTCGATGAACTTCTAAAAAAAGAGTTTGATATTTATCGTGGGCAGAAGAAAGCCCATCCCCTCATGGTGCAGTACGGTATTGATGCCGTTCCCTTTGCCCATCCTATGCTTTCCCAATGGCAGGAAAACTTTAAAGGTGTACAGCACCATCATCTTGATACAAATCTTATTGTCACAGGAGCTGTGGATGATCTTTGGCAGGCCTCTTCAGGAGAGATATTTGTTGTTGATTACAAGTCGACAAGTACGCGGGATCCTATTGACCTAGACTCTGAATACAAGCAAGCGTATAAGAGGCAAATAGAGATCTACCAATGGCTTTTGCGCAAGCAAAATCTGCGCGTTGCCTCAACCGGTTATTTTTTGTTCGCCAACGCGAATAAGGATAAGCGTGCGTTCGATGGAAAGCTTGTTTTTGATCTTCAGATCATCGCGTACGCTGGGGATGACAGCTGGGTCGAGGATGTGATTTGCAAGGCGTACCAGTGTTTAAAGAGCGAAACGATCCCAGATTATTCTTCCGATTGCGAATACTGCCAATATTATCAAGGAATTGAGAGTGCGCAAGAAAATCGCTTGATGACATTTGAGCAACAAAAGGAATTCTTATTTTAATGAAGAAATGTAAGGCACACATTTTTATATTAGTTACGGCTTTTTTGGCCGGCTGCGCGTTCACCCAAAGAGATTATGATCTTCAGGAGAAGAAATATGAGCGTGAACGAAAGATACAAGAGCAGCAATCCCAAGGCTCGATGGGGTGGAAGTGGTGAAAAAAAAGGAAAAATTCTTGCCCTGTTATCGTAAAATGATAAAATTATTATAGAACATTTTATCATTATAATGATCATATACCCACATAATAGACCATAGATTAAGGCAGCCGCTAACGGCTGCCTTTTGTCTTTATTAAGGAGGAGTGTATGACAAGGAATTTATTCGGATTTCCTAAGAGATTGTATCAGGATTCTCGCCGAAGTTTTCGCGTGAGCGAAAAGACCTCCGTGAAGTGGAGCGTTGGTGGTATTGGAAGCGGGTTTGGCTGTGTCTGTGACTTAAGCGCGACGGGTGCTTTGATCAAGGCGCAACATCCTTTGGCGGAAGGAACGGTGATCTCCTTTGATCAGGGCACAGGGGTTTTGCCGCCTCAGGGACGCGTTGTTTGGTCTAAGCCAAGAGGCATGTTCCGCCGAGGATCACTATGCGGAGTAGAATTCATTGACGCGCCATCACAGGTCGTGGACCGTCTTAAGAAACGCATTGAGAGCCGTATTGCATCCATGGACCGCAAAGAAACAGTGCTTGCCGTGGTCACGATATTTTTAGTTGTGGTTATGCTTTCACTTGGTGGCTTGGTTTTGGCTCAGCGCGCATCCATCGCGCGGACCGTTGAGCAATCAAACACCCTGATCCTTAGCGCGTCAGGCCAGCAGGCGATACTTTATCAAGGTTTGATAGCTCAGCATAAAGCCCTGGAAGGTTTGTACTCAGAATTACAGCTTGAATATGCCTCAGCGAGAATATTGCTTGCCCAAACAGAGAATTTATTGGCAGAAACCCAGAGACAATATACGCAGGCACAGCAAGAGGTTGTAACCCTAAAGACCGCCTTGGCTCAGGCGAAAGCGGATGCTTTGGGAGAAAATGTGAAGATGCTGATGGTGCAACGTGAGGGCTTGCGCAGCGATCTGCAAGCATTGCAAGATGAGATCAACGCTCTAGCAGCTCAAGACTATGTCGCATGGCAAAATCAGGCCCCAGGTTACAGCAGTCAACTTGATAGTCTCGACGCTCGTATCAAAGATCTTAAATATGAAACTTTGCTTGCAAGGATAGGTGATCATCACAAGCAGATCCGAGCAGCGAAGGGTAGGATGTCGCAACTGAAGCAGCAAGCCGCTCTCGCTCGACGGGAGGCGCAACGTAAGCATGATGAGATTGCGTTGACCCAAGGAAATCGTGGATTTATTGTTAAAGACGGAAAAGCTTTTACTCCGCCAGAAGCGAAGACTGTAGGGTCACCGGCAAAAAAAGTCAATATTGACGTTTCTTTCTTCTAACTAATCAATCGTTAATTTTTATTGCGATACCCCAAAATACAAGCCTGTCAGCTGGTGACAGCGGACAGGCATTTAAATTATTTTCTAGTTCGCTCTACTAGGCGCAAGACGATGGCCATCTATATTGAAGATGGTCAGCGCGTAAAAGTCTTTGTTCCCCGGAACATATCAGAAGATACGGTTAAAGATTTTTTGAGCAAGAAAACAGCGTGGATCAACCGTCATATTATTTGTGATAAGTCTTCTGAGAAAGGATCGGGAGGCCTTGTGTATAGCGATGGGGCCATGTTTCTGTTCTTAGGAAAAACATATCCTTTACGTTATTATCCTTACGAAGGTAAGAAAGCCACGGTTCGCTTATGGCAGGATTCTTTGCAGATATCTGTTCCTTGGGCCATGCCCTGCGATGATATTGAGCCTTCTATCGCGCATGCGCTCAAGGCTTGGTATCGAAAACAGGCCAAGACGATGATCGCGCAGCGTGTTTTAGATCTTGGCAGGCCTTTTCACATCAGCCCTGAACAAGTTATGGTCAAAACCCAGAAGCATCTCTGGGGCAGCTGTTATCCAAGGAAGAGAATGATCTATATTAACTGGAAAATTATCATGGCGCCGCCACAGGTCGTGGACTATGTACTTATCCACGAATTTTGTCATTTGCTGGAACCCAATCATTCTTCAAGATTCTGGCAGCGCGTGCGATCCTGCTGCGCTGCATATCAGGAATGTGTGGGCTGGCTTAAAGATAATGCGCCGCGCATGCGTTTTTCTTCGTGAGGATTATTATGAGACTTGAGATCAAAGTTGTTGCTGGCGCCAGAAAGAACATGATCAAGGCCGATGCTTCACCCTTGCGTGTTTATCTGACAGCGCCCGCTGTAGATGGAAAGGCGAACAAAGCACTAGTTGATTTTTTATCAGAATATTATAAAATTACTAAAACTAATATTACTATTATAAGCGGATTGAAATCCAGACGCAAAACGATTATGATAGAAGGAATTTAAATAGGAGCCTAACATGTTAGAACAAAGAATATCTGCTGATTATATCCAGGCCATGAAAGATAAAGATTCGGTCAAGAGCGCTACACTAAGTTTTTTGCGCGCTCAGATCAAGAATGTCCGCATCGATAAGCGTGTTGAAAAAGTTGACGATCTGGATATCATTGCGGTCATTAAAAAGCAAATCAAACAGCGTCAGGAGTCGATCGCCCAGTTTGAACAAGGCGGGCGTGTGGATCTCGCCGATAAAGAGAAAGCAGAAATGGTTATTTTGCAGAACTATTTACCTCAGCAGGCCTCTGCACAGGAGATCGCGGATGCCGTTGGTCAGGCTGTTCATGAGACCGGCGCGAAAAGCATGAAAGACATGGGGTCGGTCATGAAGGCCGTTGTTGCTAAATTTGAAGGACGTGCTGACAATAAGATCATTAGCGATCTTGTTCGACAGGCCCTCTCATCGTTGTAAAATAAAAAATATTACTTATGAAAAGATTTCAGCGCGTTGTTATCATTTTGATTTTTATCGGAGTTATTGCCGCGACCTACGGTGTGGAATTCTACGGCAAGTACACCGTCCCCATCATCATGTACCACAATGCGGAACCATCGGAGCGAAAAGGCGCCTTGAACAGCGTCAGCAACAAGAATTTTGAATATCAAATGGCTTTCTTAAAGCGGCATAAATTCAACGTCATTAGCCTTACAGATCTTGCCCGCGCGATCCGCGAAAAAAGTTCTTTACCTCACAACAGTGTTGTCATCACCTTTGATGATGGCTACGCGGACAACTATCACCACGCGTTTCCTATCTTGAAGAAATATGGTTTTCCAGCGACGATCTTTATCGTTGCGTCTTTGATCGAACATGAGAATTATTTGACTTGGGATCAGATCAAGGAGATGGAGTTCTCAGGTATCGATTTTGGTAGCCATACATTGACACATCCTTATTTGCCGGATCTGACGAGGGATCAGCAACGAAAAGAGATCATCGGCAGTAAAGAATTTATTGAAAGCCGCTTAGGCCATACGATCCACCACTTTTCCTATCCTATCGGTGGTTTTAATGAAGACAGCAAGGCGTTGGCCGAAGAAGCTGGATATCTGTCAGCGTGCACAACGAACCGAGGATACACCCGGTTCAATGAGGATCTCTATGAGCTTAAGCGTATACGCTTTGGCAATAAAGATAATGTGTATTGGAACGTTTTTGTTAAGCTGTTCGGGTATTATAATCTTTTCCGTAAGCCCGTAAATCCATATTAATCTTACTTGACTTTACGAAAGGAAGATCATGACGCAAGCTGCACGGTATTATTTGGATGACAAGAACCGTTTTGTAATTGAGGACTACAATAACGCCAAGATCTTCACTAATTTTTTTCCTGGTGTTGCAGGCGCGTGGGGGATCCCGATGTGGGTGTTTTATGTCAACCGCGGCCAATGCATCTCAAGCTTTGGTATTGAAAGTAAGGACAAGGCGATCATGGAATTTCAACCGGCCAACAAGGCCTATCGCTATACGTCGCTGCATGGATTCCGAACTTTCATTAAAATAAAGAAAGGCGCTAAGACATTCTTTTATGAGCCTTTTCAGGATAATCTTTGTAACACCCGTTTTAAGGTCTCTCAGCGTATGGCTATTTCGGGGCATGACCTGACGATCGAAGAGATCAATCATACATTAGGGCTTGCCGTTGAGGTAAACTATACGACGCTACCGGAAGAGCAGTATGCCGCGCTGATCCGTAAGGTTACGATCAAGAATATGACAAAGACAGCTTACCCCATGGAAGTGGTCGATGGTATGCCGGCGATCATCCCTTATGGGTTTAATGACAGGCTTTTAAAGGATATCTCCCGGACCGTAGAAGCCTGGATCAAGGTTTCTAATTGTGAGAATAAGGCTCCTTATTATAATTTAGAAGTCATTGTTTCGGATAAACCTTATGTCGAGAACATCAACGAGGGGAATTTTTATTTTGCTTTTGAAAAGGATGGGGGTAAGCCAAAGTTATTGGACCCTATCGTTCAGCCATCATGCGTTTTTGGAGCGACAACTGATTTTTGCTATCCGAAGTTATTCTTGAAAGATGATTTTAAGGTCCCGAAAGATCAAAAAACCCGCAACCAAACACCCTCGGCCATGGCGCATGCAAAGTTTACGTCTTTGTCTGGAGAGTCGCACACGATCACCTCATTGATCGGCCATATTCACAGTAAGTCACAGTTGAACCGTATCGTCAAGCGTAGTGTGCAAGGGGAATATTTAAAGGTCAAACGTGAACGCAGCCAAGAGATCCTGTCGGAGATCCAGAACTACATGTTCACCCATAGTGCTTGCCGTGAATTTAATCTTTATGCCGGACAGACATTTGTTGACAATGTTTTGCGCGGAGGGCTCCCGCTATCTTTCAAGACAGAAAAAGGAAAAGCTGTTTTTAATGTTTTTAGCCGAAAGCACGGCGATCCGGAGCGGGATTACAACTATTTTATTTTGAACCCAACATTCCTCTCTCAAGGGAACGGTAATTATCGGGATGTGAACCAAAATCGGCGTAATGATATTTGGTTCAATCGCGACTTGAATGAGGGAAGCGTGATCAATTTTTTTAATCTGATCCAGGCGGATGGATACAATCCTTTGATCGTGCAAGGGACCGCCTTTCGTTTTTCTGATCCCAAAAAGATTGATGATCTTGTACGCGCGTATGTTGATAAAGATGACAGGGCAACCGTTAAAGAGCTGCTCTCAAAAGAGTTTTTCCCAGGGCTTATTCTAAAAGCCATTTTTGAAAAAGACATCCGTCTTTTGATAACGCCAAAAGATTTTCTACTGAAAGTATTGGCCTGCTGTACAGCTTTTGAATTAGCTGAGCATGGCGAGGGTTTTTGGACGGATCATTGGACGTATAATCTGGATCTTGTTCAGAGCTTTTTGGGGGTTTACCCAGAGCGCCTAAAGGAGATCCTTTTCGAGAAAAAGATCTTCACGTTTTACCATAATACTTATTCTGTTTTGCCTCGCGATAAGCGGTATATCTTAACGACCCGTGGGCCGCGACAGTATCGTTCTGTCGTCAAAATTTCTACTGACGCCTTAAAGGCGAGAAAGGATAACAAGCTTCGCGTTCAGGAGGGCCAAGGCGATGTGTACACGACACATCTGCTCACAAAGTTTTTGTGTCTGATCGCTAATAAAGCTGCCTCTCTGGATCCTTCAGGCGTTGGCATTGAAATGGAGGCGGATAAGCCTAATTGGTATGATGCCCTTAATGGCTTGCCGGGGCTTCTCGGTTCTTCTATCAATGAGGCGATCGAATTGAAGCGTTCTTGCCTTTTCCTTTTGGAATCATTCAGCGCGTTGGGGCTGAGCGACGCAACGACTGTCGAGATCTTTGAAGAGCTTCATTTTTTTGTTTCTGCTTTAATTAATATCCTGCAAACTGAGCGGTCATTGCTTGGTTATTGGGAGAAGTCCAATCAGGCTAAAGAAACATACCGTTCCTTGGTCACAAAAGGTATTAATGGGGCTGAGTTCAAGATGTCCGTTCAGGATATCAGGAAATTCTTGCGCCTTATTATTGAAAAGGTAGACGCAGGTATCAAGCTTGCTACGGATAGCAAGGGATGCGTGGCGACCTATTTTTATCATAAGATCGTTGATTATCGAGAAACGGGCGTTAATAATGATCAGGGTTTGCCGTTCTTGATGCCAAAAAAGTTTGAACGCCATGACTTGCCTCTTTTCTTGGAAGGCTTTGTTCATGCGTTACGCGTAGAAAAAGATCCTTCGAAAGCAAGGGCTCTCTATCAGGCGGTTCGCCGTAGTGAGCTTTTTGATAAAAAGCTTAAGATGTATCGAGTGAATACAGACCTTTCGAATGAAAGTTCAGAGATCGGTCGAGCGCGTATATTTCCAGCGGGATGGCTTGAAAATCAGTCCATTTGGATCCATATGGAATATAAGTTTCTTCTGGAGCTCTTGCGGTGCGGTCTTTATGATGAGTTTTACGAGAATTTGCCTCATACGCTTGTTCCTTTCTTGGATCCTGAAACATACGGCAGGAGTATCCTGGAAAATTCGTCTTTTGTTGTGAGTAGTGCTCATGAAAACCCTGAAATTCATGGCCGCGGTTATGTGGCTCGCCTTAGCGGATCAACAGCGGAATTTGTTCATATTTGGTTGACTATGAACATGGGCCTGAGCCCTTTCTCATTGGATGGCGATGGGAAACTTCAATTGGCATTTAAGCCGATCTTATCAAAGGACTTGTTTTCACGGAAAGAAACTAGTGTTCGTATCTTAGGAAGGAATGGCCGCTGGGAAGATGTTAGGCTGCCGGCCCAAACATACGCATTCAACTTTATGAATTCCACGTTGGTCGTCTATCATAATCCTAGAAAGGTTAATACTTTTGATTCCAAGGCTGTCATCAAGACGATCGTATGCACAAACGTTGCAGGCAAGAAGACAGAGATCAAGGGGTCTATTTTAGGTGAAGATCTTGCGCAAAAGGCTCGCGCTGGAATGATGAAAAGAATGGATATTTTCTTTTAACCCATCGCAAGGGAGAGGTCTATGAGAATAGTGCGTATTATTTTTGTCGCTATCTTGGTTTTGGCAAGCGTTCTATCCGTTCGATCTTTGGCCCAAGAAGGAAATAAAGAATGGAAGCTTGTGTGGTCGGATGAGTTTGATTACACCGGGGCTCCTGATTCAAAGAAATGGGATTACGATGAAGGGTGCACGGGTTGGGGGAATAATGAAGCGCAGTGCTATACAAATGCTCGGCCAGAGAACGCGCGTGTCGAGAATGGCAATCTGATCATTGAAGCGCGACGTGATGGTTCCGGCAGAAGACAATATACTTCCGCGCGCCTTAAGACAAAAGGACGTGCGCAGTGGCTTTATGGCCGCTTTGAAGTGCGCGCCAAGCTTCCTTCAGGGCGCGGCATTTGGCCCGCGATCTGGATGCTTCCAGACAAGTGGAATTATGGAAAGAATTATTGGCCTGATAGCGGTGAGATCGACATCATGGAATATGTGGGGTACGCTCCGGGAGAAGTGACCGGATCGGTGCACACATTTCAGCATAATTTTCGTAATGGTAAACCGGAAACACGGACGATCACTGTTGCTGACGCAGAGCAGGAGTTTCATGTCTACGCGATCGAATGGTATCCTAAAAGGATCGATTTCTTTATTGATGGAAAGAAGTATTTTACTGTGGCCCAGCGCAAAAATAGCTGGCGTTACTGGCCTTTTAATAAGGAATTTTATTTGTTGATGAATGTTGCTGTCGGAGGGTCTTGGGGTGGGCGGCGAGGGATCGACGATAGCATTTTTCCGCAGCGGATGGAAATCGATTACGTTCGTGTTTATCAATAAAAACGGGAGGAAGTTATGACGGAGCATAACGATATTACTCTTCTCAATGAGAAAGCTAAAAAAGAAGGCGCGTTCATTGAAGGCATTTTGTTTGAAATGCAAAAAGTGATCGTTGGCCAGAGGTATTTGCTCGACCGATTGCTGGTCGGTCTGTTAGCGAATGGACATATTTTGATCGAAGGTGTTCCTGGTCTGGCCAAGACAACAGCGATCAAGGTCCTTGCCCAGATCATTCAGGCTAAATTTCACCGTGTTCAGTTCACTCCAGATATGTTACCGGCCGACCTTACCGGCACGGTTATTTATGAACCAAAAACTTCTACTTTTTCGATCAAGAAAGGCCCTGTGTTCGCGAACATCATTCTTGCTGATGAGATCAATCGAGCCCCTGCTAAGGCCCAAAGCGCGCTGCTGGAAGCCATGCAGGAGCGTCAGGTGACTATCGGAGAGGAAACGTTGAAGCTCGATGATCCTTTTTTGGTCCTCGCGACGCAAAATCCGATCGAGCAGGAAGGGACGTATCCTTTGCCGGAAGCTCAGGTGGACCGTTTCATGTTGAAGGTCAAGATACAGTATCCGTCCAAGGATGAAGAATTAAAGATCCTTAAGCGCATGTCTTTTACAGAAAAATCATTTGATATCAAGAAGATGATCACTCCGCAAGACATTATACGTTTGCGTCATGTTGTTGACGAGACCTACATGGATGAAAAGATCGAGCATTATATTGTTGATCTTGTTGAGGCAACCCGTAAGCCTGCGGATTATCAGTTGGCAGACCTCAAAGGCCTGATCCAATATGGAGCATCACCGCGCGCGACGATCTATCTAGCGGTGGCCTCTAAAGCCTATGCTTTTCTACAAGGCCGTGGATATGTTACGCCGCAAGACGTGAAATCCATCGGCATGGACGTCCTACGGCACAGGGTTATCCCGACCTATGAGGCCGAGGCGGAAGAAAAAACACCAGAGGATATCATTAAGCGTATCTTTGAAGCTGTTGAAGTTCCTTAATTTTCCGCTCACGAGTGTCTTATGATCCCAAAAGACATTTTTACAAAGATCCGGCGAATTGAAATTACGACCAAACGGCTGGCCACAGATGTTTTTGCGGGCGCCTACCACAGTGTTTTTAAGGGCCAAGGCGTGGAGTTTGATGAGGTGCGCGAGTATCAGCCCGGTGACGATATCCGTATGATCGACTGGAATGTGACCGCGCGCACAGGACGTCCCCATATCAAAAAATTCATTGAAGAGCGCGAGATGACGGTCATGCTCGTCGTTGACGCTTCTCGCTCATGCCATTTTGCGACAACTCAAGAACTAAAAAGCAAGCTAGCTGCTGAGATCGCCGCGGTTTTGGCGTTCTCGGCAGTAAAAAATAATGATAAGGTTGGCCTTCTTATCTTTACTGAGAAAATAGAGAAATTTATTCCTCCCCGCAAAGGGCTTCAGCATGTTCTGCGCGTCATCAGAGAAGTTTTATATTTTAAGCCTCAGGGTCGAGGAACGAACATCAATCAGGCGTTGGAATTTTTGAGCAAGGTAGCGCGTCGTCGAAGCGTCGCCTTTATGATCTCGGATTTTTTTGATCAGGATATCGCAGACACTTTGAGACAGGGCCTGACGATCGCCAATAAGAGACATGATGTCATTGCGATCACCCTGAACGATCCTAAAGAATTCGACCTGCCGGACTGCGGCTTGCTTGAGCTTCAAGATGCTGAAACCGGCAAGCGCTTTAGTGTTGATTCGGGTGACCGCCTTGTGCGCCAGCGCTATCGAGAGAACGCCCTTAAGCGTGCTCAATTGCGAGAGGATCTTTTTCGCAGCGTAGGAGTGGACGCCGTTCATATTTTTACGGATAAGCCTTTTGCTCCAGAGTTGGTAAAATTTTTTGTAAAACGCAAAAAACGTTTTCGATGACCATATGCTATTTTTAAAGGAAAGCTTTGCTCAAGAGCTTGAAGGATTGCGCGCGGTCAAACCGCCAATAGCCTTGCCGTCCCACCTTGCTTTGCTGTGGATCCTCGCGGGCTTCTTGATCGCAGGCGTTCTCGTTTATTTTCTTTTTAGATCCTTCCGCTCTCGAGGGCCAAGATCTTGCGCTGCTGTCGTGTTACCAGCCTATGCGATCGCCTTACAAAGATTGGGGGATCTGCGCGCGCAAAATCTACCAACAGCAGGCAGGGTCAAAGAGTATTATTCCATTCTTTCTGACATTGTCCGCCATTATTTAGAGGATTCTTTAGCGTTACGGGCTCCGGAGATGACAACCGAAGAATTCCTATATTCATTGCGATTTTCCGCTAATCTTACAACCGCGCAGAAAGACAGCTTGAAAGATTTTTTAGGATCGTGTGATCTGGTGAAGTTCGCTAAATACCGCTCTGATATTAATGAGATGGAGCATAGCTTTGATTTAGCGCAGAAATTAGTACAGGAGACGATGCCCCGTGAGCCTCACGTTTAAGAGCCCTTGGATTTTGTTGCTGATCCCTTTTGTTGTTGGATCCTTGATCTGGTGGCATGGTCGCAAGAAAGAAACTGCGTTGCAATTTTCCTCATCACTATTGCTTGCTCCTGTTTCGGGAGGATTCAAGGCGTGGTTATCAGCGCATCTTTATTGGGGAAGGATTTTTGCACTTGCTCTTTTTGTGATCGCCTTAGCTGGCCCTCAGCAAATCCTTGATGAGGCGCGGTACAAGACTGATGGTATCGACATCGTTTTAGCGATCGACGCTTCGGGCAGCATGGCGGCGGAAGATTTTAAGATTGATGGTCAGCGCGTGAATCGCTTGACGGCCGTTAAGCATATTGTACGTGATTTTATCCGTAAACGGAATAACGACCGGATCGGTCTTGTGGTCTTTTCTCAGTTTGCCTATACCGTATGCCCTTTGACTTTTGATCAAGAATGGCTTTTGGATAATCTAGATCGTATTCAGCTGGGCATGATGGAAGACGGGACAGCGATCGGTTCAGCTTTGGCATCTTCCACGGCTCGATTGAAGGCAAGCAGCGCCAAAAGCAGGATCGTGATCCTTTTAACGGATGGTATTAATAATGCCGGAAAGATAGCTCCCATAGCCGCAGCAAATATCGCTCAGGCGATGGGTATCCGTGTTTATACGATCGGTGCCGGATCCAAAGGTCCTGTGCCATTTCCGATCCAGGATTTCTGGGGGCGGCGTGCCTATCAGAACGTGGAGATCAACATCGATGATGCAACGCTTCAAGAGATCGCTATGCTGACAGGCGGAAAGTACTTTTGGGCTAAAGATACGGAAACTTTAAAGGCGATCTATGCAGAGATCGATCAAATGGAAAAAAGCGAAATGCAGCAAACCGGATACCGTGAATATCGGCAGTTATTTCCAGCCGTGCTTATCGTAGCGCTGTTGATGCTTTTTGCTGATCTTATTTTATCGAACACATGGTTGGTTAAAATTCCTTAATATGATTCAATGGGTTGATATACATTTGTTAAATCTTTTGTGGCTTGTGTTGCCTTTAGTGGTCTTTTTTTGGTGGGCTGCGGAACGCAAAAAAGATCTTCAAGGGAGATTTGCCGAAAAGCATTTGCTCAAGGAGATCACCCCCGCTGCGCGATTTCCAAAAGATGTTACACGACGCTTGTTGCTCATGACTATCTTTGTTCTTTCGTGTGTTGCTTTGGCGCGGCCTCAATGGGGATTCCGATGGGTGGAAGTTAAGCGCCAGGGAATCGACATCATTGTAGCGCTTGATGTTTCAAAAAGCATGCTTGCCAAAGATGTAAAACCCAATCGTCTTCAGAGAGCAAAGCTCGCCGTTAAGGACCTTATTAAAAAATTGAAAGGAGACCGGATCGGTCTTGTGGCGTTTTCGAGTACGGCCTTTTTAGCTTGTCCTTTGACCAACGATTACGGCGGATTTCTCTTAGCGCTTGAGGATGTCGGGCCGCACACGATCTCGCAGGGAGGAACGGCGCTTGCCAAAGCCATAGAAGAGTCTGTCAAGGGATATGTAAATGTTCCCAGCCAGTATAAGAATGTGATCCTTATCACTGATGGCGAGAATTTGCAGGGAGATCCTGTGCAGGCAGCCCAACAGGCGCGTCAGAAAAATATCAGGATCTTTTGCATAGGCATAGGAACGCAAGAAGGAGAGTTGATCCGCGTTACCAACGAGAAAGGTGAAAAAGAGTTTTTGAAAGACAAGTCTGGCAATTTCGTTAAAACACGCTTAGATGAATCCACGCTTCAACAGATCGCACTTGAGACCGATGGCGCGTATGTTCGGGCGAGCGGAGCGGATTTTGGTTTAGAATATATTTATCAGTCACGTTTAGCCGTTATGGAAAAACGTGATATTGATGACAAAATGAAAAAACATTATGTTGATCGCTTTCAAATTCCTTTGGCCTTGGCAACATTCTTGCTGTGGTTTGAAATGATCATCTCGAGGATGGAATGAAAAAGTTCTGGACCTTCCTTTTTTTGTTGTGCTTTCTGGGTGCGGTATGGCCGGATTCAGTCTTTGCGGGACAATCCAGTTTCGTGCGCACAGGCAACAGGCAGTATCGCAAGGGGGATTATGCGGCAGCGCTTGAGAGTTACCAGAAAGCATTTGAAAAAGATCCGGACTCTGATATTATCAATTTTAATATTGGTACAACGCTGTATCAACAGCAGGATTATCAGGGAGCGATCGCGCATTTACAGCAGGCTTTGTTGACCGAAGATACCAACTTGCAGCAAAAGACAGCATATAATTTAGGAAATGCTTTTTACCAGAAGGGAAAGAACCGCGAGCAGGCAGATATCGATGGCGCGATCGCTGATCTTGAAAGAAGCCTTTCGCATTTTCAAAGATCCATTGATCTTGACAGCAAAGATGAAGACGCGCAACATAACTACACGTTTGTTCAGAAGGAGCTCGAACAGCTAAGGCAGAAGAAAGAACAACAAAGCAGCAATTGTCCCTTGCCAAAGAAAGAAAGTTCTTCGCAAGACAAGCAACGAGAGGATGAACAGCAAGGCCAGCCGCAAGACAACAAGGCGGATGGCCAGCAACAAGGGCAGCCGCAGTCCCGCGATCAGGATCAGAAGAAAGAACAAGAAGGTCCTTCGGCTTCATCGTCAAGCGAGGATCAGCAGCGATCAGGCGATCCATCGCAAGACGATCAAGGTGCTCAGTCTTCTGCGAAGGACGGCCCTGAAAGTCGTGTCAGTCAAGGCGCGCAAGGTTCTTCTGAAGGGGCAGGGCCCATGACGAGAAAGCAAGCAGAAGCCGCGATCGCTAACTATCAGCAAAATGAAGAACCGCAGGGGATGTTTTATCTTTTGAGAAAACCGTCACAGGATAATACAGTAGAGAAAGATTGGTAGGCCTTATGAAGTCGCGATGGACGATCTTTTCTTTGATCTTTATTTCCGTGCTTTTTTTTGATGTGCATGTTTTTGGGCAGGATATTAGTTTTCGGGCTAGCGTAGATAGAAAGAAAGCTGGGCTTGACTCAACGATCATTTTGGACCTGACGGTGACCGGCGTGCAGAACGCCTCTGCAGTCCAGCTGCCTGATATTGATGGTTTTAGATCGCGCTATGTAGGGCCATCCACTAGCATTTCCATTATTAATGGGCAGCAGTCTTCTTCTGTTTCTCAGAAATATATCTTATACCCTCAGAAGACTGGTTTGCTAACGATCCCAGCATTCAGCATGACGATCAACGGAACACAATATGAAACGCAGCCTATCGAGGTAGAGATCTTAGAGTCTGCTCCTTTAGAGGGCCATACGAGCGCTGTTTATGATATTGGAAGATCCGCAGACATTAAAGAAAAAGCCTTCTTGGCTCTGGAGTTTTCCAAGGAAAAGGTTTATGTCGCAGAGCCATTGCCTATCACGATCAAGCTTTACGCAAATAATATTTCCTTAGCGGATATCCAATTTCCTGTATTAAAACAGGATAATTTTGAGATCGAAGATTTCGAAAGGCCAACGCAGTACCAGGATGTTCGCGAGGGCGTTTCGTATGATGTTGTGGAATTCAAGACTGTCGCGTATCCTGCGCAAAGCGGGGTGTTCACCTTCGAGCCGGCGCGTTTGGACTGTAACGTTGTTCATCGCAGGGCATCTCGCGGTTCGTCCTTATTTGGTGGATTTTCAGATGATCTGTTCGAGAGTTTTTTCGGGAATTATGAAAAATATCCCGTCAGCTTACGCTCACAGGAGCAGGTGGTCGAAGTTTTGCCACTTCCAAATGGCGCTCCAGAAGGCTTTGGTTCGGCGGTTGGCCGATTTGATCTTCAGATGTCCGCAAGCCCTCTGGATGTTTACGTTGGCGATCCCGTGACGATCAAGATAACAATTTCTGGGAATGGCGATCTGAAGAACATTGACATGCCGATGTATCGGGATTCTGATGACTTTAAGGTTTACGACCCCCAGATCAAACAGCAGGGCAATGCAAAAACGCTTGAGCAGGTTTTGATCCCTAAGTCGGAGAAAGCCGTGAGTATCCCGGTTATTCGATTTGTTTATTTCGACCCGTACAAGGAAACATATGTGGCCCTAGAAAAAGGCCCTTTTGGCCTCGTTGTCCATCCGGCACCTTTTGGCAAGAAAGCGGCGATCGTCGAAACGTTACAGGAAAGATCGAATATGTCTGAAGTGATCGGCCGTGACATTGTTTTTATCAAAGAAAGACCGGGGGTTCTTTATTCATCTTATGCACCGACGAAAGATCTGCATGGATTCTGGATCTTTATTGCGTTGTATGCGGCAGGGGTCAGTATTGGGATCATGGTATTCAAGCGAAATATCAGGATCAAGACCGATATTCGTTATGCTAAGCGCTTGCGCGCCCCCCGCAAGGCTCGGGAAGGGCTTCGGGCGGCAGAGCATTGTTTGCGCTCCCAGAAGACCAAAGAATTTTATGATATCGTATACAAGGTTTTGCAAAAGTATTTTGCGGAAAAGTTCTCTATTCCTGAGGGCGTTGTGACGGCTCATGAGATCCAAGGCATCCTGTTACCTTATAATGTTTCGTTGACCATAATGGGGCAGATCCAGGGATTGTTGTCTACTTGTGAAATGGTCCGCTATGGCGCGACAACGGCACAGGCCGTTTCATTGCAAAAAGATTATCAACTATTAAAAGAGATCCTTGATAGTTTCGAAAGAATGTAATATGAAGAAAACTTTTACTATTTTGGTTTTTTGCGTTACGCTCTGTATGCTTTCTTGTGCACAAGGGGCTTTTGAGGACCCTTCCGTCAAGTTTTACGAGGCGAATCTATCATACAAGCAAGGCGATTATCATCAAGCTGCTATTTTTTATGAAGAAATATTGGGCCAAGGAATTGTTGGCGGAGCACTTTATTATAATTTGGGTAATAGCTATTTTAAATTGCAGCAACTAGGAAAATCTATCTTGAACTATGAGAGAGCCAAGCTTTTTATCCCACGCGATTCTGACCTGCAGGCCAACCTTGATTATGCGTTATCTTTATCGCCCCAGAAGCCTGTAGCGCAAGAAGTTCCTTTCGTCGAAAGGATCATCCGATCATATCAGGATATGTTCACGGCAAGAGAGATGATGTGGATCTCAGTTCTTTTTTGTGTGGTCCTTGGGATCGTTGTCATCTTCGCCGAAGCCTTTCGCCTTTCTTTTAATAAGCGGTGGGTTGTCGTTACTTTTGTCGCTGTGCTGGTCTTTGGACAGGTGTCGATATGGATAAACAAATCCCATGATCTGGTAAGGACAGCCGTGATCTTAGGCGATACGCAGGCGCGATTTGAGCCCAAGGATCAGGCAACCGAACATTTTAGGCTTATAGCCGGGGAGAAAGTTTTTGTTATTCGCATTGAAGGCGATTGGGCCAAGGTAAAGCGTTTTGATGGCAAGATAGGATGGATAAACGTTTCAGCATTCGAGAAGTTGTTAAGCCGAAGCATTTCACGGAAAGGGATGTCATGAAAACCATAAAATTTCTATCGGTTGTGATCATCATATGTTCATTATGTTCTTTGGCTGATGCCCAAGAACAGAAAAGGCCCTCTACCGTTTCTCTTTTGAAGCCAAGGCTTTCTTCGTCCGCGACCCTTATGGCAGCCCTTTCTCAAAGAAGATCAATCCGGGAGTTTAAGAAAGATGATCTTTCGCTTCAGGTCATTTCCGACCTGTTGTGGGCAGCCAGTGGCGTCAACCGTCCTGATTCCGGCAAACGCACGGCGCCTACAGCAAAAAATGCCCAAGAAATAGACGTGTACGTGGCAGTGCGAGATGGCCTTTATCTTTATAATGCCAAGGCGCATCAGTTAGACCCTGTGTTCGATCAGGATATCCGTGCTGTGGTCGGTATACAAGGCTTTGTTAAAGATGCGCCATTAAGCCTTATTTTTGTCGCAGATCTTAGCCGTCTAAGTGGATCGGAAAGCGAGAAGATGTCATATGCCTGGATCGATACTGGATATATCAGCCAGAATGTTTATTTATTCTGCGCTGCCGAGAATTTAGCTACAGTTGCGATAGGATGGGTAGATAAAGAAGCCCTGAAGAGTACCATGAGGCTTAAGCCTTCTCAGCATATTATTTTGGTGCAACCAGTTGGCCTTCCGCGATAATTTTCAAAACAGTTTTTTGTTTTGATCAAAAAAGAGTTATAATCAAGACAACATAAGCGTTCGCGAGGGAAAGACATGTGGAAAGTTCTGGTTGCCGAAGACGATATAGAGAACCGCAGGATCGTGTTGGACGCCCTTAAGAACATTGCGGAATGTGTTACGGCTACTACAGGAAAAGAAGCGCTCGAGCTTTATCAGAAATCCCGCAAAACAAAAACCCCTTTTGATTTTGCCCTCCTTGATGTCACCATGCCTGAGATGGACGGTTTCGAGGTCTTAAAAGCTATCCGCCAAGAGGAAGAAAAGTCGTTTCATCGCAAGCGAGAGACCATGGTCATCATGATCACAGCCTACCGAGATTCGCTAATGGAGAAATATAATATGGGCTGGGACGACTTTATCACGAAACCCGTCGAATCTTCTTTATTGATCAACCACATGAAAAATTTGCTTCTTTCCAGGTCTTCGTAGTAGGGGCGGGAAGAGCCAACGCAAGTGATGGATCATTGCTTGTAGGGTACGCTATAAGCAAGACAGAATGATCTGTGCCGCGCGAGTGCTTGCGCCAGGAGAGCCCAAGCTGTCTTTGATGCGCTGAAGATCATTATGGGTCTTTGCCATTTTTGTCTTGTCGCTTAAAAGACGGATGGCGTGCCTTGCCAGGCGATCAGGTGTTGCGCCAAACTGAATGCATTCAGGCACGATCTTTTTGCCGGCCACGACATTGACCAAGCCGATGTAAGGGATCTTGATAAGACATTTAGCCAGCGCCCATGTCAAGAAAGATGTTTTATAAACAACGACCATAGGTTTCAACAATAGGGCCGTCTCAAGCGTTGCTGTGCCGGATGCCACAAAGCAAAGGTCGCAGGCGTTAATGCTGTCATAATTTTGTCCTTTGACGATCTTTATGGGAAGCTTGGAAATTTCATGATGATCGTTTAAGATATCCGTTTGGATCGTGGGAGCCTGCACCACCAGGAATTGCAGTGAAGGATTTCGCGCGTAAAGATAGCGCGCGGCCTGAAGCATAACCGGAAATATTTTCTGCACTTCTTTGACGCGAGACCCCGGAAGAAGACCAATCGTTGTTGTTTGCGATAAGCCGACCTCTGCCAAAAGCTCATGAGGTGACTTTTGGATCTTTATTTCATCTACCAGAGGATGTCCCACGCAATCCACGGCATATCCATGTTGAGCATAAAGATCTTTCTCGAATCCGAAGAAAACGATCATTTTGTCTACCACGCGCTTGATCAGGTCAATGCGCTGACTATGCCACGCCCAGACTTGAGGGCTTATGTAGTAGATGACCTTGATGCCGCGTTTTTTTAGTTCAGTCGCTAAACGTAGATTGAACCCTGGATAATCAACGAGGATCACCGCCGAAGGGCGTTCTTCTTCAGCTTTTTTGATAATGAGATGAAATAGCGTTCGGATCTCAGACAAATGCTTAATGATCTCGGTGAAACCAACGACCGCAATCTTTGTAAGGTCGGCATAAAGCGAAACACCCGCCCTTGCCATTTGATCGCCTCCTAGGCCAGCGAAAGTAGCAGTGGGCTCAAGCTTTCTGATCTGCGCCACTAATTCTGCCGCCCTGGCATCTCCCGAAGCTTCACCAGCGACTATAATCAGATGTTTTGCTGTTTCCATATTTTTTGGGTAATATCAAGCGCGACCTTGAGGGCGTTACGGGCTTCCAAGCCAGAGACGATAGGCTTTTGACCATGACGAACGCATTCGATGAAAGATAAAAGTTCTTTTTTTAAGGGTTCTTCTTTTTCGATAGGCAGCGCATGCTTGCTGATAAGCGTGCCATGCTTTTTGTAGATAAAGGCCTCCTGCTTGACGTAATCAAGGGAGATATAGGCATCATCAAGAAAAATACGGATCTTACGCGTGACTTCGTCCGAGACACGGCTGGCCGTAAGGTTGCAGACACAGCCATTGCCAAAACGGATACGCGCATTCGCGATATCCTCTAGAGGCGTTAACACTTTGACGCCTACCGCGTCAATAGCTTTGATCTTAGCATCGGTTAACCCTAGGACAATGTCGATATCATGGATCATCAGATCCATGACAACGCCGATATCGAGTGAACGATTGGGGAAATGGTTCAGACGGTGACATTCCACAAATCGGGGATTTCGCGCGAAATGGCGGATCCCTTCAAAAGCAGAATTAAAGCGTTCAATATGGCCTACTTGCAGTATCCGTTTCTTTTTTTTAGCCAGAGCAACGAGCTTGTCCGCTTGGGCTACGGTCGTCGTGATCGGTTTTTCCACAAAAACATGAACATTATTATTTAAGAATTCTTTGGCTATTTCAAAGTGAGAAGTTGTTGGCGTGCAGATATTTACAGCTTCTACGCGTCCCAAGAGGTCTCGCATGTCCCGAATATAGGGAACATGGTAATGATCTGCGAGCTTGAGCGTTCTATCTTGCTGTGTATCACAAACGCCCACAATATTGACTTGATCAGCCATTTCGCAGTAGACTTTGAGGTGGCGTGAACCGAGGTGGCCAATGCCTATGATCGCAATATTGATCTTTTTGTCAGGGGTCATGTGTTTTAGTCGCTGTAAGTATGGCAGCACTATAACAAATCGCTCGACAAAAGTCAATCCGTATGCTACGATTTGGCTTCATTTTCTTGCGCAACAAACATATTAAACGCTGAAACAATGAAAAATTATTTTAAACTTCTCAAGTTCCTCAAAGGCCACATCAAGGTTCTTGTTGGCGCGACCGCCTGCATGTTGGTTTCTGCGATCTTTGATGGATTTCAATTGTCGCTCATTATCCCTATGGCGGACAAGATCTTAGGGAAGGGAGAGATAACCTTACCTGCTCAAGCCCCGCACTGGCTTGGAGATTTTGCCCAACGTATCAACATGATCCCTTCTGATCGCTTGTTATCGATAGTCGCTATCGGATGCTTGATCATTTTTCTCGTGAAAGGGATCTTTGCTTTCTTGCAAGGGTACCTGATGAATGATGTTTCGCAGCGGGTCATGCGCGATATCCGTTTTCGGCTGTATCAAACGATTCAAAATCTTTCCCTAGATTATTTTAGCAAGAAGCGGGTCGGAGAGCTTATTTCGCGCATCACAAACGATGTTCAAGTCGTTGAGAACGCGGTATCTTACGGCGTGACAGACCTTTTTTATCAATCATTTCGTTTGCTTGTGTTCGCGATCATCATCCTTTTTATTTATCCAAAAGTCTTTTTGGTGACACTCGTTCTGGCTGCATTGATCCTCATCCCGATGCGTCAGATCGGGCGTAAGCTAAAAATGCTTTCGCATAAATCACAGGGCAAGATGGCGGACATTAATTCATTGCTTTTTGAAACGATCTCTGGCGTTCGCGTCGTCAAAGCCTTTAACATGGAAGAATACGAAACGAATCGTTTTAAAGGGCAGAATCAAGATTTTTATAAGCTTAAGATGAAAGCGATTCGTCGAACATTGTTGATCAATCCGATCACGGAGTTCGTTGGCGCTGTCTGCGGCGTAGGGGTTTTGCTTTGGATCGGGCGGCAGGTGATTTCGGGACAGGTTTCCTTTGGTGTGTTCGGTTTATTCTTTGGGTCTCTGTTATCCATGCTCAGCCCTATCAAGAAGTTAAGCAATGTCAACGCGCTGATCCAGCAAGCGTTAGCCGCGAATGAGCGGGTTTACGATGTGTTAAATGCGAAGCCTACGGTCGTGGAAAAGCTTGACGCGCAGGATCTTGGGCTGATCAGAGAAAAGATCTCTATCAAGAATGTTGATTTTTATTATGATGACGAGAACACGATCACTTTGCGCAACATTAATCTTGAGATCGGAGCGGGTGATATCGTCGCGATCGTTGGGCCCACAGGCTCTGGAAAGTCGACGTTAGCAAACCTCATCCCTCGTTTTTACGATCCGGTCCGAGGCAGTGTTGAGATCGATGGCGTAGGCCTAAAGGATGTTACGTTCAAGTCTTTGCGTGGACAGATCGGCATAGTGACCCAAGAGACGATCCTTTTCAATGATACAGTGCGTGCTAATATCGCCTATGGCCACATGGAGGCCACGGATGAGCAGATCTGTTCAGCCGCGAAAAAAGCGTTTGCGCATGATTTTATTATTAAGCTCCCTGAAGGATACGACACGATGATAGGCGACCGTGGATTTAGGCTTTCGGGAGGAGAGCGTCAACGGATCGCCATCGCGCGCGCGATCTTGAAGAACGCCCCGATCCTCATCCTGGATGAGGCTACGTCACAGCTTGATTCACAGTCTGAGAAATATGTCCAAGATGCGATCGATGCGCTCATGAAGGATCGCACGGTCATCTGTATAGCGCACAGGCTTTCGACTATTCGTAAGTCCAAGAAAATCGTTGTTTTACAGGCTGGCAAGATCATTGGCTCAGGATCCCATGAAGACCTTTTAGGCGCATGCCCCTTGTATAAAAGCCTCTATGAAACCCAGTTTCAGGCCTAATTTTGATGATTTTTGCTGAAAATCCGTAAAAAATAAAATATTGCATAAAATATAATAATTATGTATACTGTATCCCTATCATTTTAGAAAAATGAAAAATTCACCAAAAAATTAACGGAGGCTAACGTAGGAACATGACAAATGAATTGATCAAGAAGTTGCTGGAAGCTGGTGTCCATTTCGGTCATCAGACAAAACGCTGGAACCCAAAGATGAAGCCCTTCATCTTTGGCGCTCGTAACAATATCTACATTGTTGACCTTGAAAAAACTGCCGAGTGCTTGAACCAAGCACGCGATTTTTTACATCAAGTAGCTGCAAAAGGTGGTCGCATCCTTTTCGTCGGGACTAAGAAACAAGCCCAGGAGGTCATTGCTCAAGAGGCAGGGCGTTCAGATATGTTCCATGTGAACTATCGCTGGCCGGGTGGATTGCTGACTAACTTTGAAACAGTGAAAAAATCTCTTGATAAGCTTAACGATATTGAACGCATTTTGGAAGATGAGGTTGCGCAGAAGCTTACAAAGAAAGAGATCTCTAGAATGCAAAAAGAACGGGAAAAGCTTTTAAGAGAATTAAGCGGTATCCGTGCGATGAAAACATTGCCTCAAGCCCTTCTGGTCGTCGATCTTAAGAAGGAAGAGATCGCTGTAAAAGAAGCCAGAAAGCTTAAGATCCCTGTCGTGGCAATCGTGGATACGATCTGTGATCCTAATATGGTTGACTATCCCATTCCCGGCAATGATGATGCCTTAAAATCGATCCGATTGATCTTGTCGATCATTACTGACAGCATTGTTGAGGGACGTAAAGGATATATGACAAGCGTTGCTGCTCAAAAGCGGAGCAAGGACGATGTTGAGGCTGAAGCTAAAGTTTAGGATGTTGTTCGTTCATCGTTTATTGACAGAAAGGATTTAGGATCATGGGAGCTAGTGTTGACGCGATTAAGGAACTGCGAGAGCAAACATCTTGCGGTGTGATCGAATGCAAAAAGGCCCTGGAAGAAACAGGTGGAGATTTTGATAAGGCCAAAGAAATCTTAAGAAAGCGCGGGCTAGAGATCGCCGCTAAAAAAGGGACCCGTAGCGCTAAAGAAGGACGCGTAGAATGTTATATCCATTCAGGATCTAAGATCGGGGTATTAGTAGAAGTGAATTGTGAAACAGATTTTGTTGCTAAAAACAATGATTTTATGCAGTTCTCAAAAGATGTCGCTTTGCATATCGCGGCTATGGCTCCTCAATATGTTCGACGGGAAGAGATCCCGGCGGATGTCCTTGCCCAGCAGCCAGACGCTGATACCTTTGCTAAGGAAAAATGTTTAATGGACCAGCCTTTCGTTAAGGATCCGAAGATGACGATCCAGGATTATCTGAACACCTTGGTCGTTAAGATTGGCGAGAACATGTTCGTTGGCCGCTTTAAGCGCTTCAAGGTAGGAGAAAGTGAATAAAAGACCAGCCTATAAACGTATTTTGCTTAAGCTTAGCGGTGAAGCTATGCAAGGGCAGCAGGGGCATGGTATCGATGCTGAAACATGCGCTTCGCTGGCAGCGCAGATCAAAGAGATCTGGCAGGCTGGCGTGGATGTCGCCCTTGTCGTTGGAGGTGGCAACATTTTTCGTGGGCAGCTTGAGTCAAAGCGTTTTGGCCTTGATCGTTCTGTCGCTGATTATATGGGGATGCTTGCCACGGTCTTGAATGGACTTGCCTTACAAAACGCGTTGGAGCAGCTTGACGTTTCGACTCGGGTTATCACGGCCATTGATATGCATGCGGTCGCGGAACCTTATATCCGTCGTCGCGCGATGCGTCATTTAGAAAAAAGACGTGTTATTATCTTTGTGGCTGGCACAGGAAACCCTTATTTTACAACAGACACCGCCGCTGCGTTAAGGGCCAAAGAGATCGGTGCTGAAGTGATCTTAAAGGCGACCAAGGTCGATGGTGTTTATTCTGCGGATCCCGTGAAGGATAAGAGCGCAAAGAAATTTTCGCAGCTTGAGTTCATTGATGTGCTCAACAAGCATCTAAAGGTCATGGATGCGACCGCGATCAGCATGTGCATGGACAACAATTTACCGATTGTTGTTTTTGATCTTACAAAAAAAGGAAATATTAAAAAAGTTGTTTTCGGTGAGACCATCGGGACAACCGTTAAATAATTTTGGGGGTGGATATGAGCGTTAAGGATGTCGTTCGCGAAATAGAAGGTAAAATGAAGAAAACGATCGAAGCTGTATCACGTGAGTTTTCTGAGGTTCGCACCGGGCGAGCACATCCCGGCTTGATCGAGGGCGTTCACGTGGATTACTATGGAACCCCGACAATGATCAAACAGATCGCCTCGATCTCCATTCCGGATGCTAAGACCGTTGTGATTCAACCTTGGGATGTCAGCGCTATCCCGATGATCGAACAGGCGATCAACCAATCCAAGCTTGGCATTATGCCATCCAATGATGGGAAGGTGATCCGGCTGAGCATTCCACCGCTTTCTAAGGAGCGCCGCGAGGAATTAAGAAAAGTCGTTAAAGAAATGGCGGAGAAAGGGCGGGTTTCTCTTCGGTCCATTCGCCGCGAAGCTAATGATAAGATCAAGAAGATGGAACAGGACAAGCAGGCCTCGAAAGACGATAGCTTTAACGGTCAAGAGGCTGTTCAAAAGCTTACAGACAAGTTTATCAAAGAAGTGGACGATGTCCTGGTGGCTAAAGATAAAGAGTTAGTTGACTACGGCGTTTAAAAGTTTTTGATCTTTGAGAATTTGACCCACTAGCTCATCTGGTAGAGCACAGCCCTTTTAAGGCTGGTGTGCCGCGTTCGAGTCGCGGGTGGGTCACCATTTTGTGACAAGAAATTTTCTTGTTGATCATAAAAGGCCATGGAGCATCGCCTTATTGGGACATCATAAGGGCGGATGGCGGAATTGGTATACGCGCTAGTCTTAGGAACTAGTGGGGCAACCCATGGAGGTTCAAGTCCTCTTCCGCCCATATAATATCTTTGTTGGCCTTTGAAATTTGCGGCGGTAATTCAGTGGTAGAATGCCACCTTGCCAAGGTGGATGTCATGGGTTCAAGCCCCATCCGCCGCTCGTTTGCGTTTTTCAGCTATTTCAAAGGAATGTCTTTTGAAAAGAGCTGTGTTATTTTGATATGAGGAGGATTGAATGAAATTATCTGATTTCTTATGCAAGAAAGCGATCGCGGTCGATCTGAAAGGGACAACTAAGAAAGATGTTGTCCAAGAACTGATCGGGCTTTTGGTTGAAGGCGAGGTTGTTGATAAGAAAGATAAGAATAAGATATTTGATGTGATCATGGCCCGGGAAGAGCTGGGCTCAACTGCGATCGGCCAGGGCGTTGCGATCCCGCATGCTAAATTTGAGGGCGTGGATAAACTCATCGCGAGCTTAGGGATCAGTAAGAATGGCGTTGATTTCGATTCGTTAGACGGTGAGCCTGCTCACGTCTTTTTTCTTCTTGTCGCACCGATGGATTCGGCCGGACCACACTTGAAGGCGTTGGCACGGATCTCCCGCTTGCTCAAAGATAAGTTCTTCCGCGACAGTCTCCGAGCTGCCGAGAACACAAAAGCCGTATTAAAGCTGATTGCTTTAGAAGACGAACGTATCGGTTAGCGATAACCTTTCGTCTCGAACTTCATATTACACAATATAATAGTTACGACCCATGAGGACTGATACGAATTTCTCATTTTTAGATTACATCATCAAGTGGTGTTATCCGGGGATGCGCATCAAGCGTTGGTTTCTGACAACGGTCTTAGGGATCTTTATTGTCGCCCTGGGAGTTATTTTTGCCGTTTCAGAATTCACGTTTGTGACGATCGCCGGCTTTGTGATCATCTTGTGCGGTGTCGCCCTCGTCGTCTTAGGTATCATCAAGATGATCATATCATTGATCACACTATTTTTGCCAGAACGTGAGCGTGATCTGGTGAATATTCTCTACCAGAGACGCTATTTAGAGCGCGGGCCCAAGGTCGTGGCGATCGGTGGCGGTCATGGGTTATCGAATTTATTGTTCGGTCTTAAAAGTTATACATCCAACCTGACCGCGATCGTGACCGTGGCTGATAGCGGAGGGTCTTCGGGTCGCTTACGAGAAGAATTTAATATTGTCGCTCCTGGAGATATTCGCAACTGCTTAGTCGCACTAGCGGATGCGCCGGCTTTAATGGGTGAGCTTTTTCAATTCCGCTTTGCGAAGGATTCACAGCTGCAAGGGCATAATTTTGGCAACCTTTTTTTGACAGCGATGGTACAGTTGACAGGTGGTGATTTTGAGAAAGCGGTCAAGGAGTCTAGTAAAGTTTTGGCGATCCGCGGCAAGGTCGTTCCTTCAACGATCAGCAATGTTCATCTGGTCGCTGAATATGAGGATGGCACATGGACCGAGGGCGAGGCAAAGATCCCTCAGCGCGGCAAACACATTAGACGGCTTTATTTAAAGCCCGAGGCAACCAGGCCTACACAAGACGCCTTAGAGGCGATTGCGAATGCGGATGTGATCATTTTTGGTCCTGGAAGCTTGTATACGAGTATTATACCGAATCTGATCATTAATGGCATGACAGAGGCTTTAGAGCAGTCGCATGCGTACAAGATCTATGTTTGTAATGTGATGACACAGCCCGGTGAAACTGACGATTATGCAGCCAGTGATCATCTGAAAGCCTTGATGAAGCATACGACAAGCCGTATCGTTGATGCCTGCTTGCTTAACGATGCGATCGTTCCATCGGGGGCGTTAGAAAAATATCGACAGGAAAATTCTTATCCTGTGGCTGCTGATGTGGATGTGATCAAAGCCTTAGGATGCAGAGTGATCGCTGCTGATCTTTTGGGTGTCGATAACTTTATTCGTCATGATGCGGATAAATTAACCAAGATACTGATCGATCTCATTGAAGCTCAGCGGGTCATTAAGCGCTAAGATAAAGAAAAGATCCATTATGTCTAAAGTTGAACGAGAAGTTTTATTGAAAAGCGAGCAAGGCCTGCATGCTCGTCCCGCTGCTATTTTTGTGCAGTTAGCAAATAAATTCGATTGCGATATCGTTATTCGTAAGGGCAACGAGGCCGTTAATGGTAAATCGATCATGGGTGTTTTGATGTTGGCCGCAGAGCGTGGAAGCGCTCTTGTGGTATCTGCAGAAGGTGAGGATGCAGCCAAGGCAGTGGAAGAGTTAGCAACATTTTTATTGACCAACAATTAGTTTCTTATGAAAACACGCAGCAAAGAAATAATTTTAAGCGGGATCCCGGCAGCGCCTGGCGTTGCCTCGGGGCCGGCATTCATTCTGGACAAACAGGATTTTTTTATTCAGCCGCGGTCCATCTTAGATAAGGAGATCCCTATTGAGATCGCTCGCTTTGAAGAAGCGCTGATCAAGACCCGCGAGGAGATCTTAAGCGTTCAGTCCCGCATCTCTCAAGATATGGGTGTACGTCATGCGCAGATCTTTGACGCGCACCTTCTTGTCCTAGAAGACCGGACCATCATCCAGGAGATTATTAAGAATATCAAGAAAGATAAGGTTTGCGTTGAATATGTCTTTTCGCAGGTCATGAAACGATATATCAAGGCTTTTTCAGGGATCCAGGATGAATATTTGCGCGATCGCACAAGCGATATCAATGATGTCAGTAAGCGTGTTCTCAAGAATCTGATGGAAGAAACAAAGATCCATGATCTAGACAATTTGAGCGAGGACACGATCGTTATTGCGCATGACTTTTCGCCGTCAGATACGGCAGGGATGTATAACAAGCGGATCCTGGCTTTTGCCACTGATGTCGGTGGCCGCACATCGCACACGGCGATCATGGCAAAGTCCTTAGGGATCCCCGCGGTTGTTGGTTTAAAGGACGCCACATTGCGCGTCCATAATCAAGATTATGTGATCGTTGATGGGCGTAAAGGTTTTTTGATCATTGACCCATCCGACAAGACAAAAGAAAAATATAATATTGTTAAAAGCAAGATCGCGGCATCCAAGTCGCGTTTTGATGATATTAAAGATCTACCGGCACAAACCAAGGACGCGCATCGCATATCGCTCATGGCGAATTTGGAGCTTCCGGAAGAGATCCCGACGATCCTTAAACAAAATTGTGATGGTGTTGGTCTGTACCGTACGGAATATTTGTATATGAACCGTAAGGATCTCCCAACCGAAGAAGAGCAGTTTAAGGCGTATCGCTATGTCGCGGAAAAAATGGCGCCTCATCCTGTGATCATCCGTACGCTAGATCTGGGAGGGGATAAATTTGCGTCCAGTATCGACGTACCTAAAGAAATGAAGTCTTTTTTAGGTTGGCGCGCGATCCGTTTTTGCTTGGGCCGTCCTGACATTTTTAAGGTTCAGCTGCGCGCGATCCTTCGCGCATCCGTGCACGGGAACCTGAAGATGATGTACCCGATGGTTTCTGGTGTCAGTGAGCTTCGAGAAGCGAACACGATCATGCAAGAAGCTAAGAACAGCCTTAAAAAAGAAAAAGTTCCTTTTAAGGCGAACATGCCGGTGGGCATTATGATCGAGGTCCCGTCGGCAGCCATGACCGCTGATATCTTGGCTCGCGAAGTCGATTTCTTTAGTATCGGAACCAACGATCTGATCCAGTATACTTTGGCCGTGGACCGTACCAATGAACAGACCGCGAATCTTTATCAACCTTCACACCCTTCTGTTTTGCGGCTGATCAAAAAAACAATTGATGCGGCGCATGCCGCGGGTATTGAAGTGGGGTTATGCGGAGAGATGGCGAGTGAGCCTATTTTTGCGCTTTTTTTGTTGGGTTTAGGCTTGGACGAGCTGAGCATGTCATCTTTAAATATTTTACAGATCAAAGAGTTGGTCCGTAGTTTTTATTTTAAGGACGCCCAGGAGATAGCGGAAGAAACGCTTAAATTATCGACCGGCGAACATATAGAAGAGTTTTTGAAGATGAAGCTAAAAAAATATGCTTCGCATATTTTTAGCGAGAGAAAATAATTTATGAAAGTTCTCATTTTAGCTGCTGGATACGGTACCCGTCTTTATCCTTTGACCAAGGACAAGCCTAAGCCTTTGCTCGAGATCGCAGCAGGCAAGCCCTTGATCAATTATCTAATCGAAAAAGTGCGTACGGCCCAGGATTTGACCGAAGTATATGTTGTCACAAATGATAAGTTTTATGAGAAATTTTCTGCTTGGGCGTCAGACTGCGGCCATTTTGGGATTAAGATCACTGTGGTCAATGATGGCACGACGACCCCTGAGAACCGATTAGGCTCTATCGGGGATATTGACTTTGTGGTAAGGACGCAGAACATCCAGGAAGATCTTCTTGTGATCGGTGGAGATAATCTTTTTGATTTTCAGACAGAAAGATTTTTTATGTTAGCAAAAAGTCAACCGCAGAAAGTGACTCTGGGAGTTTACGATATTTGCCATATTAGTGAAGCAAAGAAATTTGGTGTTGTTGCCATGGGTACGGACCATATTGTTACTTCTTTTGAAGAGAAACCGGAACAACCCAGGTCGAGTTTGATCGCGATGTGCTTTTACTACATGCCCAAAGCAACATTTCCTTTGATCCAGCAATATGTTAATAGCGTTGGCAAGCTGGATTTGGCAGGGGATTATATCCGATGGTTGTGTGAACAAAAACGGCTTTGCGGTTTTCAATTTTTAGGTTCATGGTATGATATTGGGAGTCTTGAGGCGTATCATCAGGCTCAAAAAGATTTTCAAGAGAACAAATCATGTAACAAGGAGGAGCAAGAGTGAAAGGACGTTATTTCATTACTTCAGAATCAGTAGGCGCAGGTCATCCAGATAAGGTATGTGATCAGATTTCAGATGCGGTGCTGGATGCGGTTTTAAAGAATGACCCTAAAGGGCGTGTCGCATGCGAAACGTTCGTCACGACAGGCCTTGTGGTTGTCGGCGGCGAGATCACAACGACAACGTATATCAATATTCAGAAATTAGTTAAGAATGTTCTTTTAGACATCGGATATAATCATGAACGCTATGGTTTTTCGGCGCACACATGTTCGATCTTGAACGCGATCGTCAGCCAATCCCCAGATATTTCTCAGGGCGTGGATAAGGGCGGCGCGGGCGATCAAGGGATCATGATCGGTTATGCCTGTGATGAGACAAAAGAATTGATGCCATTGCCGATCATGTTGGCACACAAGCTTGTCAAGCGTATCGAGGATGTACGCAGAGCCAATGTTTTAGACTACTTGGGGCCAGATTGCAAAAGCCAGGTTACTGTTGAATACGATAATGGAAGACCGGTGCGTATTGATACGGTCGTTTTAGCCTGTCAACACACATCGAAGATCCTCGATAAAACAGGTGAAAAGATCACCGCGGCCGCTAAAAAAGAAATTATTGATACGATCGCACGTCCGATCTTGGGCAAGATGGTTGACGCGAAAACAAAGTTCTTTGTCAACGAAACAGGGAAATTTGTCGTTGGAGGTCCGCAGTCTGATACAGGTGTGACGGGTCGTAAGATCATTGTGGACACTTATGGTGGCGTTGTTTCTCATGGAGGCGGTGCGTTTTCTGGTAAGGACCCGACGAAGGTGGATCGTTCAGCAACGTATATGGCACGCTATATCGCAAAAAATATTGTGGCCGCAAAACTTGCTAAAAAATGCTGGATCCAGATCGGCTACGCGATCGGCCGTGCAGAACCGGTCAGTGTCGCGATCGATACATCGGACACTGGGATTATCCCTGACGAGAAACTGGTTGCGCTCGTGCGTAAACATTTTGATATGACGCCGCGAGGTATTATCAACCAGTTAAAACTTTTGATGCCGATCTACCGAAAGACCGCGGCTTATGGCCATTTTGGTCGATCAGAGTTTACCTGGGAGAAAACCGACAAGGCGAAGATCTTGGCTAAAGACGCAAAGAATGTTTAAGTCTATAAAGGAATCGGCATGACAAAAATGAAGTTTCAAGATTGCAAGGTTAAGGATATGTCTTTGGCGGATTTTGGGCACAAAGAGATCGAGCTGGCAGAGAAAGAAATGCCGGGCTTGATGGCTTTGCAGAAAAAATACGGAAAGAAAAAACCTTTGCAAGGGGCGCGGATTACAGGATCGCTGCATATGACGATCCAGACCGCTGTTCTCATTAAAACATTAACGGCATTAGGCGCTCATGTTCGATGGGCGAGTTGTAATATTTTCTCAACACAAGATCATGCTGCAGCCGCTATCGCAGATCTTGGGATCCCTGTCTTTGCCTGGAAGGGTGAGAGCTTAAAGGACTACTGGTGGTGTACATATCAGGCTCTTTCTTTTCCTGGCGGCAAGGGGCCTAATTTGATCGTTGATGACGGTGGAGATGCTACGTTAATGATCCACAAAGGCTATGAAGCCGAGGACGATCCTAAGGTTTTGAACGTTAAGACACATACAGAGGATGAAGCTGAACTCTCATCGTGCCTTAAAGCTGTTTTAAAAGAAGAACCTCGCCGATGGCATATGATGGTCAAAAGTATCCGCGGAGTTTCAGAGGAAACAACGACCGGCGTTCATCGGCTCTACCAGATGCTTTGTGAGAATAAGCTGCTTTTCCCGGCATTCAATGTTAATGATTCTGTGACAAAGTCCAAATTTGATAATTTGTATGGATGCCGCGAATCGCTTGCTGATGGGATTAAGCGCGCAACGGATATCATGGTCGCTGGAAAAGTTGTTGTTGTTTGCGGTTATGGCGATGTTGGCAAGGGTTCCGCGCGGTCCATGAAGGCGTACGGTGCGCGTGTGATCATTACAGAGATCGATCCAATATGCGCCTTGCAAGCCGCGATGGAAGGTTTTGAGGTAAAGACGATCGAGGACGTTTTGACTCTTGGAGATATTTTTGTTACTGCCACGGGCAATTGCGAGGTCATTACTGCTGAGCATATGGCAAAAATGAAAGATGGCGCTATTGTTTGCAATATTGGTCATTTTGATAACGAGATCCAGGTGACACGCCTTAACCAGTGGCCGGGTATTCGCAGGGTCAACATTAAGCCGCAAGTTGACCAATATTACTTTAAAAATGGCCATTCAATTGTTTTGCTGGCCGAGGGACGTTTGGTTAATTTGGGCTGCGCCACGGGTCATCCGTCGTTTGTAATGAGTAATTCATTCACGAATCAGACCCTTGCGCAGATCGAGCTCTGGACAAAATCGCATAAGATCGGTGTATATCGTCTGCCGAAGAGCTTGGATGAGGAAGTCGCGAGGCTTCATTTGAATCATGTAGGAGCCAAGTTGACAAAGTTAACAGAAAAACAAGCGCAGTATATTGGCTGTCGCGTTGATGGTCCTTACAAGCCAGAACATTATCGTTATTAATATGATAAAGAGCAGAATGAAACGTATTGGGGTTTTGACATCCGGCGGGGATGGCGCTGGGATGAACGCTGCGATCCGCAGTGTTGTTCGCTCAGCGCTTTTGCAGGGCGCTGAAGTAAGAGGTGTCATGCGCGGTTTTTATGGTTTAGTTGAAGATGATATCATTTCACTGAACCATCGATCCGTTGCCAATATCATCAGCAGGGGAGGGACATTTTTAAAGACATCCCGTTGCCCAGAATTTCAGACGAGAGCGGGAATGGCGAAAGCGGTAGCAACATTGAAGCGCCACGAGATCGATGGATTGGTCGTTATTGGCGGCAATGGGAGCTATGCGGGGGCTTATGAGCTTTTTAAAAGGTTTCGCTTTCCCGTCGTTGGAGTACCGGGGACCATTGACAATGATCTCTATGGCACAGACCAGACGATCGGTTGTCATACGGCGGTCAATACTGCTTTGGATGCGATCGATAAGATCCGTGATACGGCTCACAGTATGGAGCGTATTTTTGTCATTGAGGTAATGGGCCGCGATTCAGGATATATTGCCATGCAAGTCGCTTTGGGATCTGGGGCTGAAGATGTTATCATCCCTGAGCGAAAGTTCAATTATCAGGCCATGTACGAAGAGATCAAGCGTGGACATAAAAAAGGAAAGATCAGCTGGATGATCATTGTTGCGGAAGGCGCCGGCAAGGCGCATGAAGTAGCTGAGAAGGTCACCAAGGTAACAGGATTTGAAAGCCGCTACATTGTTTTGGGGCATATTCAGCGCGGTGGAACGCCTACTGCTCCAGATCGCGTTCTAGCGACACGTCTGGGGGCAGCGGCTGTTGATTGCTTGCTGAAAGGACGCTACGGAAAGGCTGTCGGCATCCTGCAAAACAAGATCAACGTTGTTGATCTTCAGCAAGCATGCGCAACAAGCAATGTTCCTATCAATGAATACTGCAGATTGATTAAGAATTTGATCTAACATTAACAAAAAGGAGAGATGGATCATGGCAAAGATTTACTATGATAATGATGCAAGTTTTGATGTGATCAAAGATAAAACGATCGCGATCATCGGATACGGTATTCAAGGTCGAGGACAGGCGCTTAACCTGCGTGATAGCGGCTTAAAAGTGGTCGTGAGCGAAATGGAGGGGACGCCGAATTTTAAGCAGGCCCTTGAAGATGGTTTTGCGCCGGTAGATGCCAAGACCGCCGCGAAACAATCGGATATCATCCAGATCCTGACACAAGATCATGTGCAAGCGGATGTGTATAAAAAAGATATCAAGAAAAACTTAAAGCCAGGAAAGTCCTTGGTTTTTTCCCATGGATTCAATATTCATTTTAAACAGATCGTTCCATCGTCTGATGTGGATGTTTTTATGGTAGCCCCCAAGGGTCCGGGTGCTTTGGTGCGCAGTCAGTATGTGGAAGGTAAGGGCGTGCCATGCTTGGTGGCAATCCATCAGGATGCAACGGGAAACGCATTGAAGATCGCTTTAGCCTATGCCAAGGGTATTGGCGGCACGCGAGCAGGAGTTCTCGAAACGACATTTAAAGAAGAAACCGAGACAGATCTTTTCGGCGAACAAGCAGTTCTTTGTGGTGGTGTCAGTGAGTTGGTAAAAGCAGGTTATGATACGCTCGTAGAGGCAGGATATCAGCCCGAGATCGCTTATTTTGAGTGCCTTCATGAACTTAAGCTTATTACAGATCTTATTTACGCGCATGGCATCCAAGGGATGAGAAAGCGTGTTTCCGATACAGCAGAATATGGAGATTTTTCGCGTGGCAAACGCGTTATCAACGATAAAACAAGAAAGATCATGAAAAAGATGCTTACTGAGATCCAATCAGGGAAATTTGCTAAAGAGTGGATCCGTGAGAATAAGAAAGGGCGGCTGAATTTCAATCAATGGCGTAAAGAGGCGGATGAGCATCCTATTGAGAAAATAGGGGTTCAATTGCGCCAGATGATGCCTTGGATGAAATAATTTCTAGTCCGCAGTAAAGATATGGATAAAGTTTATATTTTTGACACGACCTTGCGAGATGGTGAGCAAGCGCCAGGAGCGACCATGAACGCCAAAGAAAAGCTGGAAGTGGCGTTCGGCTTGGAGCGCTTGGGTGTGGACATCATTGAGGCAGGGTTTCCTGTCATTTCCAAAGGAGACTTCGAATCGGTCAAGAGCGTTGCCAAGCATATTAAGAATTCTCGTGTGTGCGGTCTGGCGCGTTCTATCAAAAAAGACATCGACGCATGCGCTGATGCTGTTCAGTGCGCTAAGAAGTCGCGTATCCATGTTTTTTTGGCGACATCAAAGATCCATATTGAGTATAAATTTAAGAAGACAAAGGATGAGATCTTACAGATGGCGATCGACGCGGTTCGTTATGCGCGGCAGAAAAACGATGACATCGAGTTTTCGCCTGAGGATGCCTCGCGGACCGAAAAGGAGTTTTTGTTCCGCGTTATTGAAGAAGTTATTCGCGCTGGAGCTAAGACCATCAATATCCCCGACACGGTCGGATACGGTGTGCCGGAACAGTTTGGCCAGCTTATTCATGATATTTGCAATCAAGTCCCAAACATCAACAAGGCCATTATTTCCGTTCATTGCCATAATGATCTTGGGATCGGCGTGGCCAATTCATTGGCTGCTATCAAAAATGGCGCGCGACAAGTTGAATGTACCGTTAATGGCATTGGCGAGAGAGCCGGAAACGCGTCCATGGAAGAGATCGTGATGGCTTTGCGCACCCGTGAAGATTATTACCACTGTGCAACCAATATCAAGACCCAAGAGATCTGTCGTATCTCCAGGCTGGTAAGCAAATATTCAGGTTTTGTCGTGGCCTCAAACAAAGCGATCGTTGGCGCGAATGCTTTCCGCCATGAATCAGGGATTCATCAGGATGGCGTTTTGAAAGAGCCATCCACCTATGAGATCATGAAGCCTCAGGATGTTGGCTTTGTCGAGACTGGTATCGTTTTGGGCAAGCATTCTGGGCGTCACGCCTTTCAGGTAAGGTTGAAATCATTAGGTATTGATTTAAAAGAAGAAGCCTTGAATCACGCGTTTGAGCGTTTTAAGAACGTCGCCGATAAAAAGAAACAAGTTTACGATGAAGATCTGATCGCGATTGCCGAAGATGAGTCAAAGGTTGTCCCTAACACCTGGCACTTAGTTAGCTTGTCCGTTGTTAGCGGTACGAATATCGCGCCTAAGGCGACCATTGAGATCAGCTCACAAGAAAAGATAAAAAAGGTAAGCTCTTCAGGCGATGGGCCTGTGGACGCGTGCTATAAAGCGATCGAGAAGATCGTCAAGGTCAAGGCTGAGCTTTTAGACTATTCCATCCAATCTGTCACGCATGGCAAGGATGCCTTAGGCGAAGTTACCGTTAAGGTTCGCATCAAGGGCAAGAAATATATTGGCCATGGCGCGAGCACAGACATCTTAGAGGCTTCCGCGAAAGCTTACTTGAATGCCATTAATAAGATGCTTTTCCTTCAGCTCAAATAATCTCTTATGGGTCAAAATATCACAACGTACGGTCTGATAGGCTATCCCCTAGGGCATAGCCTATCGCCGTTGATGCACAATGCCGCTTTCAAGGCGCTTGGCGTTGAGGCGACGTATGAGCTATTTCCTTTAAAACCCGATGAGTTAGATAACTTCTTTTCTGATCTTAAGCAAAAGGATAGCCCTATTTTTGGATTGAACGTGACCTTTCCGTACAAAGAAAAAGTTATTCCATATCTTGATAGTCTAAATCCTTATGCGAAGAAAGTTGCTGCGGTCAACACCATCGTCATTTCTGAGAATAGGAAACTTTCTGGCTATAATACGGATGGCCCTGGATTCCTTGCGCATATTGCAGAACTTGGTTTTCAGCCGCAAGGTAAGCGTATCGCGATCCTCGGCGCTGGAGGAGCGACTCGCGCTGTTTTATCCGCTCTTTGCATGAGCGCCCAAAGGCCCGAGGCGATCATGATCTATGATATCGAACCTGAGAAGGCCCAAAGTCTTGTCAAGGATTTGAGCGTGAATTTTGACTGCGGCATTACCAAGGCTGTTGACAGTCTTGATGATCTTAATGTTGAGCTCGCGGATCTTCTGGTGAACGCGACGCCTGTAGGCATGAAGCCAAGTGATATTCCGTTGATCGATGAAGAGATGTTGCATGCGAACATGCTTGTTTATGATCTGATCTATAATCCTGCGCAGACAGCGCTCTTAGAGATGGCTCAGCGAAAGGGCGCTCAGGCCGCTAACGGCTTAGGCATGCTGTATTATCAGGGAGTATTAGCGTTTCAACATTGGGCGAACGTGGAATTGCCAGAAAATATCAAAAAGAAAATGAGGGATGCTTTGGACAAGGGCCTTCAACAAAGGATCAAATAATGGACTATCTCCTTACTTTTTTTACCTTTATTTTTGGAACGATCATCGGTAGTTTTCTGAACGTTTGTATTGTTCGACTGCCAGAAGAGGATCCCAAAAAACGTTCTGTTGTATTTCCTCGCTCGCATTGTCCTTCGTGTAAGAAAACGATCCCGTGGTATGACAACATCCCTCTTGTGAGTTTTTTGTTGCTCGGCCGTAAATGTCGCTTCTGCAAGACAGCTATTTCCGGAAGATATTTCTTGGTGGAGCTTGTGACCGGTCTGGCGTTCGTTGGTTTTTATAAGTTCTTTGGCTTAACGCCTATTCTCATTCCATATTTGGTCATGCTTTGTGGGTTCATTATTTCGACCTTTGTTGATATTGAGCACCGCATCATCCCCGATGAAATTAGCATTGGCGGCATGGTGGTCGGTTTTATTTTTAGCTTTTTTATCCCAGAGCTTCATGGGACAACGTCGGTATGGCTTTCTGTCGGCCGAAGCTTGCTGGGGATCCTGATCGGTGGAGGGGCTATTTACGCTATGGGGTTGATCGGCGATTTTATATTCAAGAAAGAAAGCATGGGCGGCGGGGATGTCAAATTCATGGCTATGGTTGGCGCATTCTTGGGTTGGAAACTTGCGCTTTTAGCCTTTTTTATCGCGCCATTTTTTGGTGCGATCTTTGGTATCATTGTTAAGATCAGGACCAAAGAAAGTCTTATTCCCTATGGGCCATTTTTGGCCGTAGGATCGTTGATCGCGTTATTTTTCTCTCAAAAGATCTTTGATTGGATCTTCGCCTTGTACGGCATCTATTGATCCTCTTAAGACGGCCTGATGCCAGCTTTGTTTTATTGACAGGATTTTTGATTGTTGCTACAATCCCGCCATGTTAAGAAATATCGCTCTCGTTGGATTCATGGGCTCAGGCAAGACAACGGTGTCTTATCTTCTGGCGCAACATCTTCATTACCGACTTATCAGTACGGATGCGTTGATCGTTGAACAAGAAAAGATCTCTGTGGCTGAGATCTTTGCCGTTAAAGGTGAACAATACTTTCGCTCTCTTGAAAGAAATATCGTAGAGCAGCTTAGTGGACAGCAGGGATTGGTGATCGATTGTGGTGGCGGGATAGTGTTGCAGCAAGAAAACATGGATCGATTGCGGTCGTCCGGCCTTATTGTTTACTTGAAGGCAACGGTAGATATCCTACACGAACGTACACGCCACAGTAAGGAACGACCATTATTAAACGTTGAAGATCCCAAAGCAAGGATCAAGAACTTATTAGCCCAGCGTGAATGTTTGTATCAGAAAGCAGATGTGACGATCGACACTTCGCAGAAAACAGTTGCGCAAGTGGTCGATGAGATTGCGGAGCGTGTTTTTCGTGGATCAGCGTGATCAAATACTCGCTTTAAATGCCGTTCCCGGGCTTGGCCCGCAGCGTATCAAAAAAATTTTTGATCATTTTGGTTGTGGTCAGAACATTTTTGCACTTCATGAAAATGATCTTCTTGCGGCGTCATTTCTTCCAGATGCTGTTGTCAAAGAGATCAAAAGGTTTCCCTTTCAAGAATTTTTATCCCAAGAGCATCAATGGATCGCCAAGAGAAGAGCCTCTGTTGTTACTTTCTTTGATCAGGACTATCCATCATTGCTCAGAGAGATCGCGGACCCGCCAATCGTTCTATATGCTTGCGGCAATTGTTCATTATTAAAAGATCTTTGCCTTGCTGTGGTAGGTTGTCGCAAGGCTTCCGTGTATGGCATCATGACGGCAGAGCGTCTTGCTGAGGAATTAGCGCAATATCAGCTTGTTATTGTTTCAGGACTTGCAAAGGGGATCGATGCCGCGTCCCATCGAGGCGCATTGCGCGTTTGCGGCAAAACGATCGCGGTTTTGGGAACAGGGTTAAACCATATATATCCTCAAGAGAACAAGAAATTGTTTGAAGCGATCGCCGAGCAAGGCCTGATTTTGTCAGAGTTTTCCATGTCCACGCCTGCCCGTAGCGGTCATTTTCCCCGTCGCAACCGTATTGTCAGCGGGCTCTCTTTGGGAGTTGTTGTTGTGGAGGCAGCGAAACGAAGCGGAGCATTGATCACCGCAGACCTAGCCTTAGAGCAGGGTCGGGATGTTTTTGCTGTTCCAGGAAAGATCGATGCGATCAGCGCCCAAGGCACCAACATTCTTATCCAGCAAGGAGCAAAACTGATCAGTTGTGCTCAAGATGTTCTCGATGAGCTTGGCCTTGAGTTGAAATCGGTTGAAGAAAAGAGTTCTTTGCCTCTTTTGTCAAGTTGCCAAGCACGTACGAAGGATCTTAGAGTTCAAGAAAAGAATGTGCTCCATCTGCTGTCCAAAAGCCCTATTACGCTTGATGCTCTCTGCCAAGCAAGCGGGTTGCCCATGACCCAGCTGTACAATGTCCTGCTTAGCCTTGAGTTGAAAGGTTTTGTCCGCCAAATGCCCGGAAAATTGTTTGTCATACGATAAAAATCCTTTATAATACACATATTAATATAAATATTATAAGAAGGAAATATTATGGCAAAGTCCCCAAAAGCTCTGGTCATCGTCGAGTCTCCGGCGAAAGTAAAAACGATCAACAAGATCCTTGGCGATCAGTATAAAGTTGTTTCTTCGATGGGCCACGTCATTGACCTACCTAAGTCGACTTTAGGGATCGACATTGAACATGATTTTAAGCCGAAGCTGATCGTTATCCGCACCAAGCAGCAAACGTTAAAGAAATTAAAGGCAGAAGCGAAAAGTAAAAAAGAGATCTATATCGCTACGGATCCCGACCGTGAAGGGGAAGCGATCGGCTGGAATTTGGCTCAAGAAATTTCTGAAGGAAAGAAATTGTACCGTGTTGTTTTTCATGAGATCACCAAGGAAGCTGTTCTCAAAGCCTTTAAAAATGTTCGTGAATTTGACAAAAAAAAGATCGATGCGCAGACCGCGCGTCGCGTCTTAGATCGTTTGGTCGGTTATCATTTAAGTCCTTTGTTGTGGAAAAAGGTCGGGTCGGGTTTAAGCGCGGGCCGTGTACAGTCGGTGGCGTTGCGCCTTATTGTGGAACGTGACCGTGAGATCGCCGCTTTTATTCCTCAGGAGTATTGGGAGATCACGGCTGATCTTAAGCGAAAAGACGGGGCAGATGTTATTACGGCGTCTTTAGAAAAGGTCGAACAAAAAAAACCAGAGATCACATCTCAGGCGCAAGCCCAAGAGCTTGTCGACCGCATTCATCAGCGATCATTTCAGATTTCTGATGTGACGGAAAAGGAAGTTCGTCGCAATCCGGCACCACCATTTATTACGAGCACGCTGCAGCAGGAGGCGTTTAATAAGCTCGGATTCAATACAGCACGGACAATGATGATCGCGCAAGAGCTTTACGAAGGTGTTGACTTGGGCGACGGGGAAACCGTTGGTTTGATCACGTATATGCGTACGGATTCCGTCAATATTGCCGATGAAGCAAAGAAGCGTGTGCGTGATTATATTGGGCAAACTTTTTCTTCGGAATATTTGCCGGCAACGCCTAATGTTTATAAATCGAAAAAAAGCGCCCAAGAAGCGCATGAAGCGATACGTCCCTCGGATGTCTTTCGCAAGCCGCAAGATATCAAAAGTTTTTTAACAGAGGATCAATATAAGATTTATGAATTGATCTGGCGTCGCTTTGTTAGCTGTCAGATGATGCCGGCAGTTTTTTTGCAAAAGCGCATTTTGATCACAGCCGGAGAATTTAACTTCAGCGCTTCAGCATCAACGCTGAAGTTTGACGGATATCTTGCCCTTGATTGTGGCAGTGAAGAAAAAGAAAAGCAGATCGACCTGTCGAAGTTCCAGAAAGAGGATATCTTAGAGCTTGTTAAGATCGATCCTAGCCAGCATTTCACAAAACCGCCGCCTCGTTATTCAGAGGCAACCTTGGTGCGCGCTCTGGAAGAAGGAGGCATCGGACGACCGAGCACCTATGCGCCGATCATTCATACACTTGTTTTTCGTAACTATGTTGTTCGGGACAAAGGATATCTGTCGTCAACGGAGTTAGGGCAGAAAATATGTGATCTTCTTATCGAATATTTTCCAAAAGTCATGAATGTGAATTTTACTGCCACGATGGAAGACCATTTAGACCTGATCGAAGAAGGAGACCTGGAGTATCTAAAGCTGATCCAGGAATTTTATCCACCGTTCAAAGAAGAGCTTGATTACGCGATGGCGACGATCGAAAAAACGACCATGTTGACAGACCGTCAGTGCCCGGATTGTGGAAGACCCTTGGCCGTCAAGTGGGGCAGGCGTGGAAAGTTCCTCAGCTGTTCAGGATTCCCTGAGTGTCGTCATTCTCAGTCGTTCGCCACCGGCGTCAAATGCCCTGAGCAGGGATGCGGCGGCGAGATCGTTGAGCGTCGTTCAAAACGAGGAACGACGTTTTACGGGTGCAGCCGTTATCCGGACTGTAATTATACAGCGCGACAGCTTCCGAAAGCTATCTAACAGATCACGCACTTATGAACCGATACGTTGAAAAGTTTATATCGTATCTGGATATTGAAAAGAATTACTCCAAGCATACGTTGCTCAACTACAAGATCGACCTGGAAGAATTCTTTCTCTATTTGCAGGAAACACCTATTGAGCGGGTGGATTATTTTCATCTTAGGCGTTATTTGGGAAACTTGCGCAGCAAGAATTTGAAGCCTCGCACGCTAGCGCGGAAACTTTCCGCCTTGCGTAGCCTGTTTAAGTTCCTTTTTCGGGAAGGCCTTATCAAAAAGAATCCATCGGCGCTTTTAATGACGCCTAAGCTGGACAAGAAGCTTCCGCATTTTCTATCAGAAGCCGATACGGTAAGGCTTTTAGAAGCGCCACCTGTTGATCAGAAGGCAAGTCTGCGTGATCGCGCCATCCTCGAAACGCTTTATAGTACCGGTATGCGTGTCAGCGAACTTGTTTCGCTGAATAAGGGGAGCATTGATTTTATCAGCAATATCGTGAAGGTTGCCGGAAAGGGTAAGAAAGAACGGCTGATCCCTATCGGGAACATGGCCCTCGATCTGGTAAAGAAGTATCTGGATACGCGACCACATCAGTCAGACGCTATCTTTCTGAATCAGCATGGACGACGCTTGACCGATCGCAGCATTCGCAATATCGTCAATAAGTATATTGAGAAAGCTAGCATTCAATCAAAGATGTCGCCCCATGCTTTGCGGCATTCTTTTGCTACGCATCTGTTGAATGCGGGAGCGGATCTGCGCGCTGTGCAGGAACTTTTGGGCCATGTTAATTTATCGACAACACAGATCTATACGCATATGACCACGGAGAAATTAAAAACCATTTACAACAAAGCACATCCGAGGGCGTGATTCATGGCGGTCATTTATGATATTTTTTTTATTTGCTTTGCGATCGTTTATATTCCGGTCTTGGTTTGCCGCGGAAAATGGCATTCAGGATTTTGGACGCGTCTAGGATTCTTTACCGCTGACGATCTCGGCCTTGCATCCGAGAAAAAGCGTATTTGGGTCCATGCGGTGAGCGTTGGAGAGGTCTTGGCGATCAAGAAGTTTTTGATCAAGATGCGCGCGCAATATCCTCAGCATCAGATCGTTGTTTCGACCGTTACTCGGACAGGTTTTCATGTGGCTCACTCCGTGATCGCTCAAGGCGAAGCTGTGGTGTACGCTCCTTTAGACCTAAGCTTTATCGTGCGTAAATATATACGCATTATTCAACCTGTTATCTTTTTGAATGCAGAAACAGAGATCTGGCCGAATCTTTTTATGGAATTGTGTCGGCGGTCTATCCCGGTCATCCAGATCAACGGACGCCTGTCCGATAAAGCGTTTTATCGTTATCGACGTTTTCAGAGACTGTTGACACCCGCGATCAAGGCCCTTGCTTGTTGCTGTATGCAAACAGACCTGGATGCTCAGCGCATGATGCTTTTGGGTGTTGAGGCTGGGCGTGTCCATGCTGTTGGGAATATGAAATTTGATGACACATTGTCTCCTCAGAAGCAAAAGACATCGGACCCTCAAGACAACGCTCAGATCATTACGCTGATCGCGGCCAGTACACATCCGGGAGAAGAAAAGATTATCTTGGAGATCTTGCGAGACCTTAGGAAGCTATTTTCTCATTTACGATTGTTCTTGGTCCCTCGCCATCCAGAGCGCGCAGAAAGCCTTATGTCCCTTTGTCAAAAGATGGATTTTCATGCTATTAAATTTTCTCAATTATCAGCTACCCCATTGTCACCACAGACCATTGTCATTGTTGACACGATCGGCCAATTACGCTCCCTTTATCGATCGGCGGATATTGTCTTTGTCGGCAAAAGTCTTACTGTCAAGGGAGGGCAAAACATCATTGAGCCCGCGCTTTGCGCGAAGCCGATCATCGTTGGCCCATTCACAGAGAATTTCCGTGATATTGTCCGCATCTTCGTTGACCATCAAGCATTGATCCAGGTCAAAGATGAGAGCGAGCTAAAAGCGGCTATTACAAGACTTATTCAGGATCCCACCTTGCGTGTCGCCTTGGGCGATAAAGCCCAGAGCGTGATCGCTTGTCATCAAGGGGCGACGGAGAAAACCTTTGGTTTCGTAAAGGCCTTTATAGGAGCCACATGATCAAAAAATATCTTTCTGGTCTGATCGTTCAGGACCGTTGTGACGTGATCTCTCGTTTTATAAAAGGGTGTTTGCGTGGCTTGTCATATGTTTACTTTTTGGGATCGAGGTGCATTCTTTTGTGCTATCAAGCGGGGATCCTAAGACAGCGTTATCTTGCTAAGCCAACGATCAGCGTTGGGAATTTGACGCTTGGAGGAACGGGAAAAACGCCATTGGTGGGTTTTTTAGCAAAGATGCTTCAGCAAAAAGGGCGGCGCCCGGCGATCTTGACCAGAGGCTACATGACCTCAAAACATTTTTCTGATGAGGTAGCGTTGTATTGTCAGATGCTTCATGATATCCCGGTTGAACAGGGAAAGGACAGGGTTTTGTCCAGTCGTAAGGCCCTGCAAGACCATCCGGACATTAATGTTTTTCTGCTTGATGATGGGTTTCAACATTGGAAAGTCAAAAGGGATCTGGATGTCGTGACCATTGATACAACGGATGCCTTCAGCAATGGTTTTTTAATGCCGCGTGGGTTCTTGAGAGAACCGTTAACCGCGCTCAAGCGAGCAGATGTGATCGTTCTGACAAAGGTTGATCTGGCTCCAGAAAATCTCTCTCGTGTTTATCAGCAGATCAAAGCGAATAATTTTCACGCGATCTTTGTTGAGGCCGTGTACCAGCCGATCAAGTTGATCAATCTTAAAGATCCGCAGCAATGCCATGACCCAAGCTTTTTAGCGCATAAAGATGTATGTCTTTTCTCCGCGATCGGCAATCCTAAAGCATTTAAGAAAACTGTTTATGATCTTAAGGCAAACATTCAGAAAACATTTTCATTCCTCGATCACTATGTTTACACGAAGGAAGATATCGAACGGATGATGCTTCGGGACCGCCCAAAAAAGACAACGATCTTTGTGACGACTCAGAAAGATGCTGTTAAGCTTGAAGGGTTGCTGTCCAAGGTCCCGCCTCATATTGATTTGTTTGCATTAGCTGTAGAGATGAAAATTATTAAAGGAGAAAAAGAGCTTGAGCGCAGAATCGATTCTGTTTTATTGTGTTAAGATTTTCGCGGCGATTGTGCAGCGTTTGCCGTTAACGGTTGCCTTGTGGCTGGGGCGCATGATCGGTCTTTTAGGATATCTTTTCGATCATCGTCACCGGTCATTGGCTTATGCCAACCTGAAGATCGCTTTCGCGCGCGAGAAAAAGACCAGCGAGATCAAGCGTATCTTACGTAGGACATTTGAGAATTACGGGCAGAATTTGATCGAGTTATTGCGTCTTCCCGTTATTGATCCTCAAACATATATCAAGGTCGAAGGCCGAGAGCATGTGGAGAGGGCATTGGCCCAAGGAAAAGGTCTCATCTTTCTGGCCATGCATTTCGGCAGCTGGGAGCTGTGCAATTTTATTCCTCAGCTTTTTCACCATCCGTATAAAGTCCTTGTGAACCCTCAAAAGCGCTATTCTCGCCTTGATGATCTCCTTAATTCTTATCGGCAGAAAGCCGGCGCTGGCCTTCTTAATCCTGGCGTTAGCACGCGCGCGTTCGTTCAGACATTGAAGGACAATGAGATGGTTGGTATGGTCGTTGATCAAGGAGGCAAGACCGGGAATCTGGTGAAGTTTTTTGGCCGTGACGCATCTATGTCGACGGGTGCCGTCAGGATGGCGCTTAAGTTGGATGTCGCGGTTTGTTTTTGTGTCTTGATCCGTGAAAAAGGCTACCATCGACTTGTTATTAAGCCTCAGCTGGAGCTTGTCAAGTCTCGGGATGCGGAGGGGGGGCTTCAGCAGGGTTTGTCCGGGATCGTTCGCCTAATGGAAGAGAATATCAAACAGCATCCCTCTGAGTATATGTGGTTTTATAAGATCTGGAAATACTCTAAAGAGTCTACGATCGTTGTTCTTAATGACCGTAAGCTAGGCCACCTGCATCAATCTTTGGCTGTTGCGGGCCAGATCCAAAGGGCGCTGGCTCAGCGAGCGATCCAGTCCCGCCTGGAGATCATTGATATTGAATTTAAGAGTAAGGCGCGAGAAAGAGTATTTTCTGGGGTCAGTTTCGCAAGCCATCGCCGAGTGTCTCAAGGGCGTCTTCGCTATCTAAAATGGTTCTTGCAAAGAAAATCCTTCTTAGAGGTTATGAGCGTCAAAGGAGATTTTGTTGTTTCCTGCGGGGCGTCCACGGCAGGCGTAAATTATTTTTTATCACAGGATTATCGCGCAAAAAGTATTGCTATCCAGAAGCCTGGGATCCTTGACCTTGATCGTTTTGACCTTGTTGTTTTGCCTGAGCACGACCGAAGTGTTTTTTATGCGCGTCAAAAGAACGTCCTTTACACAAAGGTCGCTCCGAATTTGATCACGCAAGAATATATTCAGTCGCAGAGCGATCAGTTGATGATGAAATTTCCAGCGTTGCGACATCTCAAAGGCATAAGGGTCGGTGTTCTTTGGGGAGGGGAATCAAAGCACCATGCGATCCCAGCATCATTAGCAAAAATGGTCATGGATCAGCTGAAAGAAGCTGTTGAATCTCTGGATGGGCAGATGTTGCTGACGACATCCCGACGCACATCGCGAGAAACAGATGATACGATCCGCGAGGCGTTGCGCGGATTTGATCGTTGTATCTTTTCTGTTATGCCGAATCACCACAACATCGTTGAGGCCGTAGGTGGGATTTTAGGGTTGTCGGATATCTTAGTTGTTTCTTCTGATAGCATTTCAATGGTTTCTGAGGCTATCAGTTCCGGGAAAAAAGTTATTGTTTTCAAACCAGAAAAGCGTGTCCTTGGCACATGTAAGCATGATGTCTTCGTTGAAAAGCTAAGCGTTCAAGGGCATATTCTTGTCTCTGAGGCCAAGGATATCGGGCATTTTGTTTGTCGTGTTGCAAAAGAAGGTCTTGTGACTAAGCCAGTGGACCAGCAAGAGGACATATTTAAAGTTGCTCAAGAGATCATATGAAAATTTTACAGATCCTTCCTGAACTTAATGTGGGCGGTGTTGAAACAGGCACTATTGACCTTGCGCGCTATTTGACGGAACATGGCCATGAGGCCGTTGTGGTGTCCCATGGCGGAGCCCTTGTTCCAGAGTTAAAAAGTGCTGGCGCTAAGCATTATACATTGCCAGTCCATCAGAAAAATCTTTTGACCATGTTTTGGTCCATAAAAAAACTTCAGAGGATCATCATCCAAGAAAAAGTTGATATTGTTCATGCGCGTTCACGCGTGCCAGCCTGGGTGGCATATTTTGCCTGCCGCAAAACAGGGGTCCCATTCATTACGACATGTCATGGGTATTATTCTAAGCATTTTTTTAGTGTTGTGATGGGATGGGCCAAGCTGATCATCGTTCCCAGTCGGGTTATCGGCCATCACATGGTTGAAGATTTTGGTGTTCCACTTGAAAGTATTCGCTGCATCCCACGCAGCGTTGATGTGCGCAAATTCAATATTCCCAGAGACGAAGATCCAAAGCGTCATCCGGTCATTGCGATCGTTGGACGTATTACCCCCTTGAAAGGGCATGAATATTTTTTAAGAGCGATGGCTCGTGTTGTTCGACAGATGCCATACGTGAAAGCTTGGGTTATCGGTGATGCTCCATCAGAAAAAGAGTCTTACAAGGAAGGCTTGTTGAGCTTGACGAAGCAGCTGGGGCTTGTGAATTGCGTTGAATTTCTGGGTAACCGCAAAGATATTCCTCAGCTCCTTTCAAGGGTAGACGTTCTTGTTCTATCAACGGTAACGCAAGAGTCATTTGGCCGTGTCATTTTAGAAGCGCAAGCGGCGGGTGTTCCCGTCGTCGCCACGCGCGTGGGCGGAGTCGTCGATATCATCGAGGAAGGGGAGACTGGATTTTTGGTAGCCCCTAGACAGCCAGATGAGATGGCCCAGGCTATTCTTAGGATCCTCAATGATGCTTCGTTGTCAAAAGCGATCGTTGCTAATGCTAAAAAGAAGCTTTTAGAAGAGTACACTTTAGACCGCATGGCAAGTCAAACGCTGGCTGTTTATCAGGAGTTATTGCAAACAGTTCATCTTTTAGTGATCAAGCTGAGCGCGATCGGAGACGCGTTATTGATCACTCCATCATTGAAAGCGTTAAGAGAAAAATTTCCTTTTGCGAGGATCTCTTGTTTGGTGGGATCATCTATCAGGGAGCTCTTGCAAAGATGCCCTTACGTGGATGAGGTTCTTGTCTGTGATCCGAAAGGAAAGCATCACGGAAGGCTTGGTCTTTGGCGACTTGGACGCACGCTGCGCAAACATCATTTTGATAAGGTGATCGATCTTCAGAATAATCGAAAAAGTCACTTGTTAGCATTTTTGAGTTTTTGTCCTGAGCGTTATGGCTATAAAAATAAGAAATGGGGATTTTTATTGTCGCGAGGCATTAAAGATGATCAGGGGATCTTGCCAGCTGTCCCGCATCAGTTCCGTGTCCTAAAAAAGGTCGGGATAAGCATGAAAGAAGATGTTAAACTGGAGGTCTGGCCTTCGTCTCAGGATTACCGCTATATTCGAGAACTTTTAGAAAGTTATTGGCTTGCAAAAGGGGTGGCGGTCGTTGGTATCAATATTGCCGCCTCAACCCGTTGGCCAAGCAAGAATTGGCCAAAGGAGCATATTGCGAAGCTTTGTGATCTTTTGGCGGCGAAAAATATTCGCGTTGTCTTGACTGGGCTAAAAAGCGACCAGCCGGCCGCCCAAGCGGTTGTAAAACTTACCAAGGCAAAACCTATTGACCTTACAGGAAAGACAACAGTTCTGCAAATGGCTTCGCTTATTCAGCAATGCTCCGCCTTTGTTGTTTCAGATTCCGCGCCTATGCATCTTGCCGCGGCGGTGAGCACGCCGTTCGTTGCTCTTTTCGGTCCGACGGATCCTTTTCGTCATTTGCCTCCAGCGGAAAAATATAAGGTCATTGCATTAAAGCCTCATTGCGCGCCGTGCTATCAAGGACATTGTCCGATCAAGACACATGTGTGTATGGCCAACATCTCCCCTCAGGCGGTTTTGCAGGAGATCGAGAGCTTAATCGAGAAAAAGCAGGAAACATGAAGATATTGATCCTGGCAACACATTGCAATACCGGCGGTATTACTAGCTACATTTTGACGCTCACGAAAGGACTTGCGCAGAAAGGTCACAGCGTCCATGTCGTGACAAGCGGCGGCGATAGAGAGCAGGAGCTTGAGAAGATCGGCGCCATTCACACACGCTTAGACATACGCACAAAATCAGAGGTCAGCTATAAAGTTTTTACGCATATACCAGCACTTGTTAAGCTTGTGAGGCAGGGGCGGTGTGATGTGATCCATGCTCAAACACGTGTAACACAGGTTGTGGCGGCAATTGTTTCATTTTTTACTCGGGTCCCGTATGTAGCAACGTGCCATGGGTTTTTTAAGCCTCGATTCTTTCGTCGAATTTTTCCCTGCTGGGGGAACGCGACCATTGCTATCAGCCAGCAAGTCAAAGAGCATTTGATCAATGATTTTTCTTGCGATCCGAATAGTGTCTTTCTGGTGCCACATGGTCTTGATGTATCCACAAAAGAATGGACGCCTCAAGAGAGAGAAGAAAGAAAAAACGTTTTGGGATTAAGATCAAAAATGATCATTGGTATTGTGGCGAGACTGTCGGATGTCAAAGGTCATGATGTGCTTATCCGCGCCATGCCGCGGATCATTAAGCAAATCCCCGACGCGGATCTTGTTATTGTCGGGCAAGGAAAAACAGAGCCTTTCTTAAAAAAACTTGTTCGCGAATTGTTTCTGGAAGGACGCGTTCATTTTTTTTCGTCCATTAACGGCGATGATAATCTCTTGCCTTTGTTCGATGTTTTTGTCATGCCTTCGCGGCAGGAAGGATTAGGCTTGTCCGTGATGGAGGCTCAAGCGCAAGGGCTTGCCGTTGTTGCCTCCAACGTTGGCGGGATCCCAAGCCTTATTGAAAGCGGAAAGACAGGGGTTTTAGTCGACAAAGAAAATCCGGCACAGCTTGCAGGCGCGATCGTTGATCTTTTAAAGGATCCTGACAAGCGAAAAAAGATCGCGTGCGCTGCCCAAGCTTTTGCGATCAAGAATTTTTCTCTGGACCCAATGGTCCATGGGACTTTGCAGGCATACGCTCAGGCACGTAAACTATGAAACGAATCCTAGTCGTGAACGTAAATTGGTTAGGAGATGTTATTTTTTCTTCTCCTGTTTTTGCTGCTCTTCGCAAGCAGTATCCTAGCGCGCGTATTTGTTGTTTGACTGTGCCGCGGGTTGCGGAAGTCGCGCAGCACATCCCTTGTGTTGACGATGTCATGATCTATGACGAAAAAGGGAAGGATCGTTTCTTGCTAGGCAAGATCAGGCTTGTGCGTGAGATCAGAGCGCAAAAGTTCGATGGCGTATTTTTGCTGCACGGCTCTTGGACAAGGGCGTTATTGGTTTTCTTGGCTGGCATTCCCGTTCGTGCTGGCTATAACATAAAAAGGCGCGGATGGCTCTTAACGCATCGCATGGATGTACCGCAAGGCATGGTGCATCGAAGTGATCATTATCTAAAGGTTGTTGAGTCCTTTTGCGATCTGTCGACGGTTCCGCGCACAACTAATTTGCGAGTTTCGTCCGAAGATGTTACCGCCGCTCAAGAACAGTTGGCAGCTTTGGGGGTCAAGGAGCATGATTTTGTGGTTTTGATGCATGTTGGCGGCAATTGGTCTTTAAAGCGCTGGCCGATAGAGAATTTTGCGAAACTTTCTGATGCGTTGACAGAAAGAGAGAATACAAAGGTGGTGATTTGCGGCGGGGTAAGCGAACAAGTATTAAAAGAGCGTATTCTCAAGGAAACAGTGCGCAAGCCGATCATCATGGTCGGACATACAAATTTTTCACAGCTTGTAGGCCTTATGAAAAGTGTCCATGTCGCTGTGTCTGCTGATTCGGGGCCGCTACATGTCGCAACCAGCGTCGCAACTCCCGTCGTTGGGCTTTTTGGCCCTACTCATCCGGATGTCACGGGTCCACGCGGTGGAGGGAGAACCTCTATTCTTCGTTTTCACGTGGGTTGCAATATCAAGCCTTGTTATCATGAGCAATGCCAGGATAATATTTGTATGAAAGCTATTAGTGTTAAAGACGTGGTGGAAAAAATTGAACAAGTGCGAAATTAAAAAGATCCTTGTTGTAAGCCTTACGAATATCGGGGACGTGGTCTTAACGTGTCCGGTGATCGATGCGCTCATCAATCGTTTTCCCTTAGCAGAAATTTCGATCGTCGTTGGGCCAAAAGCCCAGACGTTGTTCGAGCGCAATCCTTATATCAAGAAGGTGCATGTTTTTACAAAAAAGGAAACCTTCGGTGAGCTTGTTTTCTTGGTCCGGCAGCTGAGACAGCAACGCTTTGACGCGGTCATTGATCTGCGCAACACAGCGTTAGGGTATTTTCTAGGAGTGCCATTTCATACTTCTGTTTTTACACATATCGATCCGTATCTGCACAAGCGTGATCAACATTGGCAGAGGCTGCAAAGTCTTTTTTCTGATGTGGAGCGCACAAAAAAACGTTATGCGATCTTTATTGATGAAACGATAAGAAAGAAATCTGAGAATATTTTACGTCAGGCCTTGGAGTATGGTAAAGGATATTGCGTGATCGCCGCTGGCTCTGCAGACCGAAAAAAGCGATGGACCGCAGATGGTTTTATTTTTATCTGTCAAGCGTTGGTCCAAGTATATCGCATGCCTGTATTCTTTGTTGGAGACATACTTGATTACGAAGGAGCAGAGAACATTATCAGGAGGGTCTCGCAAGGAGCTGTTAACCTTTGTGGCAAGCTTTCCTTGCTGGAAACAACATGGGTTTTGCGCAATAGCCGTCTTTTGCTTTGTAATGATAGCGCGGCCATGCATCTTGCCAGCTATTTTGATGTTCCAACTGTTGCTCTGTTTGGGCCCACGGACCCGCGCAAGTATGGTCCTTGGGGTGAACGTAGTTGTTTTGTTCGAGCAAAGACGATCAATGAAGCCGGTGAAGGTCTTATGACCACTATTGACCCTCAAGAGGTTTTGATGCGCATGAAAGAGCTGATCGCTTTATGAAGCAACGATATTTTAAGAATATTCTTGTTGTCAGGACTGACCGGATCGGTGATGTTGTGTTGACAACACCCGTCCTAGAGTCTTTGCGTAAGGCATATCCTTTGGCCAGGATCTCCGTCATGGTGACATCCGCAACAAAAGATGTGGTAGAAGGTAATCCTTTTATAGATGAAGTGATCGCCTATGACAAGAGAGGCAAAGATAAGGGATTTCTTGGTTTTTGGCGGTTCATTCGTTTTTTAAAGAGTAAAAAATTTGACCTTGCGATCAATTATCATTTGAAGAACAGAACTAATTTTATGCTGTTCCACGCGGGGATCCCGAACCGGATCGGTTTTGCGAACGACAAGTTCGGTTTTTTGCTGACGGAGAGCTATCCAGATCCTCGAACGGATGGGACTAAGCATGAAGCGGAATATTGCTTGGACCTATTAAGAAATATCGGTGTTGACCCTCAAGGATTCCAGGTCCATATTCCGATCCACCGCGCCTCTGAAGCGTGGGTTGAAAAACTTTTTACAGAAAATCATATTGATCCTGATGACCGACTTATCGCGATCCATCCTGGGGCTAGTTGCCTCTCGAAACGTTGGCCTCCACAGCGTTTCGCGGAAGTTGCCGACATTCTTGCGAAAGAATATCAGTCAAAGATCGTTGTGATAGGCTCTGGCGATAATCAGCTTGTCGCTCGGGAGGTTTTGCTATCTATGAAGCAAACTGTTGTAGACATGACAGGCCGAACAACCATAAGTCATCTGATTAGCCTTTTAAGGAGATGTGCCTTGCTGATCTCTAATGATTCTGGGCCTGTTCATTTGGCTGTGGGTGTTCAGACACCTGTGGTTTCAATCTTTGGCCGCAATCAAGCAGGCTTATCGGCTACTCGCTGGAAACCCTTAGGCGAGTTAGATATTGCTTTGCATCATGATATCGGATGCAAGGTTTGCTTAGCCCATAACTGTGATCGTCATTTTCAGTGCTTGCGATCGATCACGGTGGATCATGTGGTAGAGGCCGCGCGAACGATTTTACAGAAAAAAATGTCTAAAAAGGATAAAAAGGATGATAATAATGTTAACCCCTGAACATACGAGGTAATCCATGGCAGAGAGATTTGATCAGCGTGAGTTTGTTCGTGTCCCAGATTGTTCCGATGTTGTCTATACGCCTATTTCGTCAGGCAAAAAGACAAAAAGTGAGATCAAGGATATTAGCCAGGCAGGGATCTGCTTTATCTCAGAAGAAAAACTTGAACCCGGAATCACTATTGATCTGACGCTTACACTAGAAAAGATTGGCTTTTCTTTTGTCGCGAAAGGGGTCGTGAGATGGGTCAATGAAGTTGTGAAGAATAGGCGCTACGAGGTCGGTATCAAGTTCGTTGATCTTCCCGATCAAGATATCCGTCGTTTGCTTAATTATATGAACTCCATGAAGAAATTCGACAGCTATCGCTAGACGAAGCCCTTACTCTATGGCGCGACCTATCCCTGCTCATCTTCGGGTCATTTTCTCCATCCTTTTTATCCATGCCGCGTTAGTAAATCTTTCTGTTTTTAACGTTTTTGCTGATACAGTTATTTTGAAGTCTGGCAAAGAGTACATTGGAACGATCGCAGATATTACGGAGAAATTTATTGTTCTTGAGCGCGATGGGCTTACCACAACTTTCTACATAGATGAAATCGAACGGTTTCAGAGGGCGGAAATAACGCAGGTCTCGCTACCGCAAGCCGCTCAAAAGATCTCATACAATGTCCGAAAAACTTTTCTTTTTCGATCTCAGATTGAACTCGTGACCTTACAATTTATTTTTCCATTGTCTCGGATAGACATTCCGGGGCAGACAATGGTCAATATCATCGCTGAGCCGACAGCAAGTGCTCTGATCGATCGTCCGGATGGGAATAAAGTTTCTATCTTTCATTTTAGCAATGTTAAACCGGGCGAAGAACGAAAGATCGTGATCTCGTACAATGTGACCATTGATCCAGAAAAAGAAAAAAAGGATTTGTTATCGGGTTCATCCGCCCTTGCCTTGCCAGAATCCCAGCTAAAACTCTACCTTTCCGTTGAAAAATCACTCAGAGATCGTAAAGACTTAAACGATGTGGTTCAGGCGGCTACGAAGGAGAAGACCCTGCTGAAGGATAAAGCAAGGGCTATCTATGATTACATCGCTGATAATTTCATCTATCAAAATACCAAGGGGCTTTCGGGAAGTCAGTCGGTGCACATGACATTGTTCAATAAGACTGGAAACTGTGTTGATCTCTCAAGACTTTTTATCACGCTCGCACGCCTTAGCGATATTCCAACGCGGCAAGTTTTAGGGATCGTCTTCCAGCCACAAGACGATCCTCGCAGGTATATCGCAGATTCCGGCCACGCCTGGGCAGAAATTTACCTTCCGAAAGAAGGATGGATAGCTGTTGATGCAACGTTTGGGATTGGCGCCAAGGAGAAGTTTTTTGATTTTCCATATCAGATCCATATTCGTGAGAGCTATGAAGAAAATATTTCCCAGGGGCCAGGATCGCTGTATCGGGGAAGCTCTGTCGAGGCTTCTTCAATGTCCCAATTTTCTGCGGGATCAGTGGAACAGCGGGCGAGTTATGAAATGGAGCTGGCCATTCCTGATCCTTGAGAGTGATAAAATAAGGATTTTTTCTTATTTGTAATGGTTTTTAAGGAAATTTATTAGTTTGACGCTCTTTTTAAACTATGCTAAAATCGGCTCTTTAGTTGAGTCGTAAGAGAGCAAATTTGTCCTCCTTGCCTTATTAATACTTATAATAATTATGATCAATTTTCCAACACATATCATTTCTTGCTTCCGCGGAAAGAAGATCTTGGTCATCGGCGACATTATTTTGGATCAATATATCCATGGCGCCGTTGAAAGGATCTCTCCGGAAGCGCCTGTGCCTGTTGTGCTGCAGGAGGGAGAGGCGCGCTTTACCCCAGGCGGCGCCGCCAATGTGGCCAACAATTTGAGCAGTTTAGGCGCGCGTGTTGTTCTCTCTGGTCAAGTAGGAGACGACCTAGAGGCGAGGATCCTGTATCGAGAGTTTAAAAAGCGCTGTATTGGAACTGCGGGTTTGGTCAAGGATCTTAACGGCGTAACGTCTTTAAAGACCCGTATTATCGCCCAGCATCAGCAAGTGGTCCGTGTTGACCGAGAAAATGGATCTGGCGTGAGCCTTGAAGCGAGTCAAAAGATAATCGCGTTTATTGAGAAGAATTTCAATAAGTTTGACGCTATCATTTTGTCGGATTACGGTAAAGGTGTCATCACAAAGGATCTTGTCCGTCGAGTTTGCGCGCTAAAGCGCCGTTATCGCAAGATCGTTACTGTTGATCCTAAGGTGGAGCATTTTAATTACTATCATCAGGCCACGTGCATAACGCCAAACCGAAAAGAAACTGAAAACGCGATCCGCAATATTATCATCACGCATGAAAAAGGGCGTCAGCTCAAGATCAAGAACGACAAACTAAAGACCATCAAAGATGTTCGTTTGGCTGGACAAGAAATATTGAATTATTTGAATTTGGAGTCGTTGCTTGTGACCTTGGGTGAACAAGGGATGTGTCTTTTTCAGAAAGGCCAAGAGCCTTTTCTAATAGCCACAAAAGCTAAAGAAGTTTTTGATGTCACGGGCGCAGGGGATACGGTTATTTCTGTTTTTACTCTGAGCTTAGCAGCAGGGGCTTCTAAGCAGGAGGCTGCGATCCTTGCAAACTATGCCGCAGGCGTTGTGGTTGGAAAAACCGGGGCTGTTGCGGTAACTCCTAATGAAATTTTAGCTGCTATGACAGAGAGTTAATATTATGAAAGCTATTGGTGTTATTCCTGCTCGATACGGATCGACACGGCTTAAGGCGAAGGTTTTAGCGGATATTCTTGGAAAGCCTTTGATCCAGCATGTGTGGGAGGGGGCAAACCGTTCGAAGTACCTTGATGATCTTTATGTGGCGACGGATGATGAACGTGTTAAGGCTGTCTGTGAAGGATTTGGCGCAAAGGTTGTAATGACAAGTCCTGAGTGTCAGTCTGGGTCCGATCGCGTTATCGAAGCGGTCAAAGATCTTAACGCTGCCCATGTTCTCAATATTCAGGGTGATGAACCTTTGATCGATGGCAGTATTATCGACGGGCTTATTGGGGCCTTGAGAAAGGAAAAAGAGGCGCCTGTCGCGACGGTCATTAAGCCTATTGTCAAAGAAGAAGACCTTGACAATCCTAATATCGTTAAGGTCGTTATTGATAGAAAAGGATACGCGCTTTATTTTTCACGATCGACGATCCCTTTTAACCGAGAGGCGGCAAAATTCTCGACTTTAACATACTATAAGCATTTAGGGATCTATGCGTATCAAAAAAGTTTTCTGATGAGCTTTAAGAAATTGCCTCGCTCGATCCTTGAAGAAACCGAAAAGCTGGAGCAGTTGCGTGTCCTGGAAGCGGGATACAAGATCAAAACAACGCTGACAGATAAAGAGACATTGAGCGTTGATACGGCTGAAGACCTGGACAAGGTCAAAGCGTTCTTACGAAAGGTTAGGAAATGAGTACGACCGTTTCAATAGGGAACATCAAGATGGGTGGGTCGCATCCTTTTGTGTTGATCGCTGGGCCGTGCGTGATCGAAGGGCGAACATTCGCGCTACGCCTTGCGAGCGCTTTAAAAACGATCGCGCGCGAAGCAGGCGTACCTTTTATTTTTAAGGCAAGTTACGATAAGGCTAATAGAACATCCTTAAATTCCTTTCGCGGCCCAGGGCTTTTGAAGGGGCTTGCTGTCTTACGTGACATTAAAGAACGTATTGGTGTCCCGGTCCTTAGCGATGTCCACGGCGTGGATGAGATCGCGGAGGCGGCGAATGTGCTGGACATTATTCAGATCCCTGCTTTTTTATGCCGTCAAACAGACTTGATCGTGGCTGCGGCTCAAACGGGCAAGATCGTTAATATTAAGAAAGGACAGTTTTTGGCTCCTTGGGATATCGGGCAAGTCATTAAAAAGGTCGAATCGCAAGGAAACAAAAAGATCCTTTTGACAGAAAGAGGCGTGACCTTTGGCTACAACAATCTTGTGAGTGATTTTCGTTCTATTGAGATCATGAAGAATACAGGCTATCCTGTCATTTATGATGCCACCCATAGTGTTCAGCAGCCAGGTGGCAAGGGGGATCAATCCGGCGGCAACAGTGAGTACGTACCTTTGCTTTCGCGCTGCGCCGTTGCGGCTGGAATTTCCGCTCTCTTTCTGGAGGTCCATCCTCATCCTAAGCAAGCCTTGTCGGACGGGCCTAATTCATTACCTTTATCTAAGCTTAGAGAATTGCTGCAAGGATTAAAGCAGATCGATCGTGTTGTCAAACAACGTTTTCATTAAGGGAAAATATGGTATTGCAAAGAGCAAAAAGTGTTATCACTGCTGAGCTTGAGGCTATTAGCCAGCTAAAAAAAAGATTAGGGTCAGAGTTCGTTGACGCGGTTGACATGTTGGCGAAATGTAAAGGGCGCGTGATCGTTTGTGGCATGGGAAAAACAGGCCTGATCGGACGCAAGATCGCAGCCACACTATCGTCGACAGGAACCCCGTCTTTTTGGCTGCATTCCGCTGAAGCGCTGCATGGGGACCTTGGACAGGTAACAAAGATCGATGTCATGATCCTGATCTCTCACAGTGGAGAAACAGATGAAACGAAAAGCTTGCTGCCGTTGCTGAAGAAGATCGGCATCAAATCGATCGCGATCACCGGCAACCCCCGGTCATCTTTAGGCCGCTACTGTGATATTGTCTTGAATGTCGCTGTCAAAAAAGAAGGATGCCCTTTAGGCCTTGCGCCCATGGCGTCGACAACGGCCACCTTGGTGATCGGAGACGCGCTAGCGGCATGTTTGATCGATAAAAAGAATTTTAGGCGAGAAGATTTTGCTTTTTATCACCCCGGCGGATCCTTAGGCAGGAATCTTTTGCTTCGCGTAGCAGATATCATGCGTACAGGCTCTCAATATGCCAAGGTCAAGCCTTCTTCATCCGTTAAGGATGTCCTTTTCGCGATCACGAAAGCCCGTTGCGGCTCTGCGTGCGTTATCGACTCGAAGGGAAAGCTTGTGGGGATCTTTACAGATGGGGATTTACGTCGTCATTTAAAGAACGGATCCCTTTTCTTGCAGCAAAAGGTTGAGATGGTCATGACCAAGGATCCAGCAACGATCGCGCAGGATCATCTTGCCGCTGAAGCCATGTGTTTGCTGCAGCAGCGCCGTATCGATGAGGTTCCTGTTGTGGATGAAAAAGGGAGGTCCGTTGGTTTGCTTGATGTCCAGGATTTATTAAAAGCGGGGATCGTCTAATGAAGATTACCTCAGCGCTGAAAGCAAAGATGAAGAATATCAAGGTCTTAGCCATGGATGTTGATGGCGTCCTGACCGATGGCCAGCTGATATTTGATGGGCAAGGGAGAGAGCTCAAGAGCTTTAACGTCCAAGACGGATTTGGCATTGTGATCCTTAAGCGTGCCGGTATCAAGACGGCGATCATCACGGCAGGTAATTCCAAGGTCGTCAAGATCCGAGCGGATTATCTTCATATTGATAGGCTATATTCAGGTTCTTATCCCAAGATGACAGCCTATGAGCACATGCTAAAAGAGTTCAAAGTTGTGGACGCGCAGGTGTGCTTTATTGGTGACGATATTACGGATTGCCAGATCCTTAGACGTGCGGGGCTAGGTATCGCTGTTCGTAACGCTGTTGCTGAGGCAAAGAACGCTGCTGATGTGGTAACGACACGTTGCGGTGGCGATGGAGCTGTGCGGGAAGTGATCGAGCTTTTATTGAGAGCAAAAGGCTTGTGGACGAAGGTTATTGCAGACGATCTTTAGTTTTTAGAGGTGTCTTGATGAAAAAGAATATCCTGTTTCTTGTCATCTTTGCAAGCGGGATCCTTTTCGCCTATCCGCTACTGGCTCAAACGGATAGCCAGCAGATGGAAGGATTTAATTTGTCTGGCTATCAAGATGGCGGCCAGAAGTCTTGGGATTTAAAAGGAACAACGGCGGATATCCAGAATAACGAAATCAACATCACTGATGTTGACGCTAATTCGTATGGCGAAGAGGACATGAATGTTACCGCAAAGAAAGGGCGCATTGACAAACAAAGCGGGGACATGAAGCTTCAAGAAGATGTCGTTGTAACAACCTCTGGCGGGATGACGATGACCACCGATACGCTCAATTGGCAGAAAAAAGAAGATTTGATCACTACTAATGACAAGGTGACTATTGTACGCGAAAACATGACCGCTGTGGGACAGGGGGCTGTTGCTCAGCCAGGCCTTAATAAAGCTAAACTGAATGAAAATGTCTCAGTAGAGTTTAAGCCTAAGGCCAATGACTCAATGGAAGGCGAGATTACCATTACCTGTGACGGTCCGATGGAGGTCGACTACGAGGGACAGACAGCTGTTTTTAACGACAATGTGATCGCTGTTCAAGGCGATCGACGATTGATGGCGGATAAAATGGAGCTTTTTTTTGATTCTGAGAAAAAGCAGATCAAGCAGATGATCTGCACGGGCAATGTGTTGATCGTCCAAGGAGAAAATACTTCTTTTTCCGATAAAGCTGTATACGAAGCAGGAAGCAAAAAGATCAAGCTTTACGGACGGCCGAAGTTGCTGTTGTATATGGATGATAAAGAAAAAAAGAACTAGTCATGTATCTTCTGGAAGCTAAGAATTTAGTAAAAACATATGGCGGTCGCCGGGTCGTTAACAATCTCAGTATTTCGATCGGCCGCTCTGAGATCGTCGGCTTGTTGGGGCCCAATGGTGCTGGCAAGACAACAACATTTTATATGGCGGTAGGTATTATCCGTCCTGACGAAGGGAAGGTTCTCTTTGACCAGGAAGATATTACCCGCAAACCTATTCATGATCGTTGTCATTTAGGCATCGGCTATTTGGCTCAGGAGCCATCGATCTTTCGGAAGTTGACAGTTGAAGAAAATATCATGCTTATTTTAGAAACACTGAATATTTCCCCGCGGGAACGTAGGCGTCGCTTGAGCAATCTATTAGAAGAATTAAATATCGGGCATTTAGCGAAAAGTAAGGCGTATACGCTCTCAGGAGGTGAAAGGCGTCGGCTCGAGATCACGCGGGCACTTGTGACCAACCCATCATTTTTGCTGCTGGATGAACCGTTCTCGGGCATTGACCCGATCGTTGTTGCCGAAGCCCAGGAGATCATTAAAGATCTTCGAGGCAGGGGCCTGGGAATTTTGTTAACAGACCATAATGTGCGTGAAACACTGTCGATCACAGACAGGGCATATTTGGTGGCTGATGGCCAGATCTTGATATCAGGAACAGCGGACGACCTTGTGAATAATCCGCGGGCAAGGCAGATCTATCTTGGTGAAAAGTTTCGTATGTAATCATAAAGTCGTTAAACAACTGAAGGAAAGGTAAGATGATGAAAGTTGAAGTTAAGAAAGTGGACGCGACACGACGAGAACTGAAGTTCGAGATCCCTAAGGATCGTGTCAGCCAGAGAATGGAGGAAGTCTACGGTGAAATTTTAAAAGTCGCAAAGATTCGCGGATTCCGTCCAGGCAAAGCACCCCGGCACTTAGTCGAGCAAGAGCATGGCAAGATCGCTCAAGAAAAGATGATGGAACGGCTTATCCCTGAGGTATATCAGGAAGCCATCAAGAAAGAAAGTCTATCGCCGATCGATTTTCCAGACATCCATGATGTGCAGCTAAAGGACGGCACATTGTTCTTTACTGCCAGCTTAGATATTCAGCCTGAGTTTATGGTCAAAGATTACAAAGGGATCAAGGTGCAGAGGAAGTCAGCGCAGGTCAGCGAAGAAGAGATTAATAAAACATTGGATTTTTTCAAAACTGCCCAAGGAAAAGAAAAAGAAGCGAAGATCGACGATGAGTTCGCTAAGGGGTTGGGGTATCCAAGCCTAGAAGAGCTCAAGACCTCATTTAAGCGTCAGATGGAGCTTGAAAAAGATCGTCAGAACCGCGCGGACATTGAAAATCAAGTGATCGACTTTCTGATCAAAAATACAAAATTGGTCGTTCCTAAGACAACGATCGAACGTCATTTACAGCGCTTGGTTGATAATGCCAAGCAGCGGCTCGAGCGGCAGAACATGAAGCCTGAAGAGATGGAAAAGCGCCTGGAGGAGTTCACAAAGAATATGCGCCCGAACGCTGAGCGGGACGTGAAAGCGTATTTTATTTTAGAAAAGATCGCTCAACAGGAGCAAATGAAATTTGAAGAGGGGGAGAATGTCTTTCAAAAAGTCATTGGCTTTCTATTAAAAGAAGCTCAATGGGAGGAGGCAAAAGAAGATGGAAAAAAATAATCAGCTGTTAGTCCCGATCGTTGTTGAAAAATCCGGCCACGGGGAAAGATCCTACGATATTTATTCCCGTCTTTTGAAAGAGCGTATTGTTTTTATCGGAACCGCTATCGATGATAATGTGGCCAATTTGATCATCGCGCAATTATTGTTCTTGCAATCCGAAGACGCGACTAAGGATATTAGCGTGTATGTGAATTCGCCGGGAGGATCAGTAACGGCAGGATTGGCGATCTATGATACGATGCGTTTTCTGAAACCGCAGATCCGGACTTACTGCATTGGTCAGGCTGCTAGTATGGGAGCTGTTCTTTTGACCGCTGGGACGAAAGGAAAAAGATTCGCACTTCCTTATGCCCGTATTATGATCCATCAGCCCTGGGGCGGTGTGCAGGGAACGGCGAGCGATATCACGATCCAGGCGCGCGAGATCGAACGGCTAAAGATCGACTTGATCAAGATCCTCTCCCAGCATACAGGCCAATCGGTGGAAAAAGTAACGGCAGACTCCGATAGGGATTTTTTTATGAGTGCGGAAGAGGCCAAAAAATATGGTTTGATCGATGAAGTGATCTATCATGGGGAGAATTCTTAACAGTATTTATTCATCAGGTGAAGAAAGGAAGTTGTTGTATGAAAAGAAATTTGTTACTATCTCCGGGTCCATCAAAAGTTCCGGCAGAACTTTGTGAAGTATTAGGCCGTCCGATCATCCATCATCGCACGCCCCAATTTCAGGCGATCTTAAAAGAAGTTTTCGAGGGTCTTAAAAAGGTCCTGAAAACACAGAACGATGTTTTTATTTTTGCCTCATCAGGAACAGGGGCGATGGAGGCAGCGGTCGCGAATTTATTATCCGCAAAAGATAAGGCAATCACCGTCGAGGCTGGAAAATTTGGCGAACGCTGGACAGAGCTTTGCAAGGCGTATGGCGTTGACGCAAAAGTCCTTAAGATCGCCTGGGGCAAAGCGGTACAGCCTGCGGCCATTCAAGAGATCTTAGCTGTTGAGAAAGATATCAAAGCGGTCTTTATCACCCTTTGCGAAACTTCTACAGCGACCATGCCTGACGTGAAGGCCATCGCGGATATCGTTAAGCAAACAAGTGCTGTGCTCGTTGTTGACGCGATCAGTGGTTTAGGGCCGGATGAATTATTAACGGACGAATGGGGCGTGGACGTTGTTTGTTCGGCCTGTCATAAGGGTTTGATGTTGCCACCAGGAGTGTCTTTTATCAGCGTCAGCCCAAAGGCGATGAAGCTTGCGGAGCAATCGACAAGCCCGAAGTATTACTACAGTTTTAAAAAGTCAAAAAAGGCTGTAGAAAAAGCAGATACGCCTTTTACACCCGCGATCAATCTTGTCATGGCGCTGAACGAAAGTTTAAAGATGGTGAACGCCAAAGGCATCGAGAATATGTGGCCTTATTATGCTAAGATGGCGAAGGCTGTGAGAGCGGCAGCAAAGGCAATAGGTTTGACGATCTTTGCTGATGAGGCCAATGCCTCTAACGCTGTGACGGCGATCAATGTTCCGCCAGGCATTGATGGAGAAAAGCTTGTCAAAGCGATGCGCGATGTTCATGGCATCACAATGGCCGGAGGGCAAGGGGAAGAACTCAAGGGTAAAGTTGTTCGTATCGCTCACATGGGCGCTGTTGATGAGTATGATATCTTAACAGGCATTGCTGTTCTGGAGAAGGCGTTGTGTGCGATGGGGTATAAATTTGAGCTTGGCGCAGGTGTTGCCGCTGCTCAGAAAGTGTTCAATAGCTAAAATAAGAGGTTGTCATGATCAAGGTTTTGATAAGCGATAAATTGGCTCCGGAAGGTCTTCAGATCCTAAAGAACGTCAAAGAATTCCAGGTGGATTTTAAGCCTGGCATCTCGCCAGATGATCTGAAGGCTACCATCAAGGATTATGATGCGCTCATTATCCGCAGCGAAACAAAAGTCACGGCGGATATCATTGCTGCTGCTGATAGGCTCAAGTTTATCGGCCGCGCGGGTGTTGGCGTTGATAATGTCGATCTGAAAGCTGCCACAAAAAAAGGCATTGTGGTCATGAATACACCCGGAGGCAATACGACTTCCACGGCAGAGCAGACCATGAGCCTTATCTTGGCCTTATCTCGCAATATCCCTCAGGCCTGCGCGTCATTAAAAGCCGGCAAATGGGAGCGATCAAAATTTACCGGAGTTGAGTTACATGGCAAAATATTAGGTGTCGTTGGATTGGGGCGCATCGGTTCAACCGTCGCGCGCATGGCTAAAGCTTTTGGAATGAAGATCATTGGCTACGATCCCTTTATCACAGTTGAACTTGCCAAGCAAATAGGCGTTGAGATCGTTGAAAAAGACGATCTTTTAAAGCGTGCCGACTATATTACGATCCATGTGCCAAAAAGTACGGATACAAAGAGTTTTATTTCTGACAAAGAGTTTGATCTGATGAAAAAAGATGTCCGCGTGATCAATTGCGCCCGCGGCGGGATCATTGATGAATCTGCCCTTGTTCGCGCGTTGGAATCCGGACGGATCAAAGGATGCGCGCTGGATGTCTACGAGAAGGAACCTCCAGATTTTCAATCGCCTCTTTTTAAATTTGATAATTGTGTCGCGACACCGCACTTAGGGGCATCCACATCGGAGGCCCAGGTCAATGTAGCCATTGAGATCGCGGAAGCGATCCGCAATGCCTTATTGGGGCAAGGCATCGTGAACGCGACCAATTTTCCGTCGATCGATGCTGAAACTTTTAAGATCTTGGAGCCTTATGTGGAGTTGTCCGAGCAGATGGGAAAATTTGCCGGCCAGCTAATCGATGGGCGCGTGGGCGAGATCAAGATCTTTTACAGTGGTGTTCTTTGCGACTATAAGACAGCACCTGTTTCAATGGCGCTTGTTTATGGTGTTTTAAAGCCTGCATTGGGAGACAGCATTAACTTGGTCAATTCTTTAGATGTTGCTCGAGAGAGAGCTGTTAAGGTGGAAGAGATCAAGACGAACGAGAAACAGGAATTCGTCAACCTGATCCGCCTGGAAGTCGCGACGGATAAAGACCCATTTGTTCTTTTTGGTACACTTTCAAGCAATAATCAACCACGCATCGTTAAAGTGAACAATGTTTATGTCGAGGCAATTCCTCGAGGCTACATGCTATACATCAATAACAATGATAGGCCGGGCATTGTTGGCGCCGTTGGAACGATCCTTGGAAAGAGTAAGATCAATATCGCGAGCATTACCTTTGGGCGCGAACAAAAAGGAGGGCTTGTTATCAGTGTTGTCAATGTCGATAACGAGATCCCTGAGAGCGTTCTTCAGGAGCTTCGCCAAACACCAGATATTTTATTTGTCAAGTTGATCAAAGTTTAATATTGAAAAAGGTGCTTATGAAAAAAGTTTATCTGTGTGTTATTTACATATGTTTCTTTTTTGTGATAGCCGGATCCGCGCGTGTTGCCAGGTGCGAGGAAATCGCGGTTGCATCAGAAGGATTCACGCCAAGATGCTCTAGCCATCAAGAGTGTGCGCGTCCGGGTCTTTTAGGTATTTGTCAGTCTCCCGGGGAAAAGACTTCCCGGTGTCTTTGGCAGGAGATCGTAAAGATCCCGGTTGTTGTTATTGAGCCTGACCAGTGCCGTTCTTGTCAAAGCGAAATCGTCCTGGAACAGCTTAAGATGTTTTTTCCAGGATTGGAAGCTGAACGCCTGAAAGCAAGCGATGTAAAAGCCAAAGAACTTATCAAGAAGTTAAAGATCAAAATGTTGCCGGCATATATTTTGGGAAAAGAGATCGAGCAAGAAATAAGCTTTACCGATTTTGAGCCAATGGTCTCTGCGGCTGAAGGCCAGTATTATCTTAAACCGGAGTTCGCCGGTGTCTCATATTTTTCTGATCGCGCGCGTCGCAACAATCAATTGGACATTTTTCTCGTTATGACTTCTCCGGGTATGTATCAATCGGCCAAGATCGCCCAGGAGATCAGTAAGGACAAAAAGCATGGGGTCAATGTCAATGTTCATTTCTTAGGCTTGCAAGATGTGCAGTCCAAAAAGATCATTAGTCCCGGAGGCGAAAGGGAAATAAACGAAAATAAAGTTTTCGCATGCGTCGAGAAATACTATCCCCAAAAGGCGCTTGATTATCTGGTCGAGCGTCTTTTAGATACGGGTAACATTTGGATCGACAATGTTTTGCAGGCCAACGGTTGTGATGTGAAAAAGGTTAAGGCATGCGCCCAATCTTCTCAAGGGGAAAAGCTGTATCAGCAGAAGGTTTCACTTTCACAAGATCTTGATATTCGTTATGCGCCATTATTTCTTATGGAAAATACGGAGATCTTTGGCGTGACCGAAAGAACAACAGCGTCAGAAATCTTAAAGACACTGAAATTATCTAACCCGAAAAAGTAACCTTAAAAAAGCGAGTTGACGAATGAATATTGTTGTTGGTGGGGCCCAATGGGGCGATGAGGGTAAGGGAAAGTTGATCGATATTCTTTCTCAGAAAGCAGATATCACGGTTCGGTATCAAGGAGGCAACAATGCCGGCCATACGGTCGTTGTTGGAAAGACGCAATATGTGTTCCATCTTATTCCTTCAGCTGTTCTGCATAAAAGTAAGACATGTGTCATTGGCAATGGCGTTGTCATTGATCCGCAGGCATTATTAGCAGAGTTGGAGCAGTTACGTGCGCAAAAGATCGTAGTCACGCCTCAAAGGCTGAAGATCGCAGCGAACGCGCATGTTATTATGCCATATCACAGGGTCCTTGACGGTTTGCGCGAGAAAGTGCGCAAGAACCGTATTGGCACGACTGGACGAGGCATTGGCCCTTGCTATGCGGATAAAGTAACGCGTTGCGGTATTCGCATGGTGGACCTTTTGAATCCGCGCATCCTGCGATTAAAGCTCGAAGACAATCTGCGAGAGAAGAATGAGACCTTTCGCCTTGTTTATGGTCATAAGCCGTTTCATTTCTCAGAAATTTATAAAGAGTATCTTCAGTATGGGCAAAGGCTGAAGCCTTTTATTTGTGATACGGCGTTGTATCTTAATCAAGCGATCGACCGCAAGAAAACGATTTTGTTCGAAGGCGCTCAGGGAACATTTCTGGATATTGATTTTGGAACATATCCCTATGTTACTTCTTCCAATTCTATTTGCGCTGGAGCCTGTGCGGGTGCGGGGATATCACCTGTTAAGATCCATAAAAGCATTTCTGCCGTAAAAGCCTACACAACCCGCGTTGGCGAAGGGCCTTTCCCAACGGAATTCTCTCGAGAGCTTGAAGAGGAGATCCGTAGTAAAGGAAAAGAGTTTGGAGCGACGACGGGGCGTCCGAGACGTTGTGGGTGGTTTGACAGCGTGTTAGTCCGTTATGCCGCTATGTTGAATGGTTCTACCGAATTGGCGATCATGAAACTGGATGTTTTAGATGATCTAAAAATGATCAAGGTATGCACAGGCTACCAGTATAAAGGAAAAACGCTTAAGGAGTTCCCTTTTGATCTGGAGACTTTTTGCAATGTTGAGCCTATTTATGTCACACTGCCCGGATGGCAAACGCCGATCAGCGGCATCCGCTCTTATGGGAAGCTTCCTGTCAACGCGAGGCGCTATATTGAATATTTAGAGAAGATCATTGGTGTAAAAGTAAAATATATCTCGATCGGCTCACGGCGCGATGAGATCATTGTCCGGTAGAAAGGTATCTTTTTAAAGCCCAATCACTTACCATTATTTTCTTGACTTTGCAGAGGGCTTATGTTACTTTGGGATATTATAAAAAGGAGGAGAAATCCATGCAGTTTTTACGATCTTTTATCAGTTTTTTTGTTATCGCAACACTTGTGGCAGGCCTCAGCGGGTGTACTGTTGTTATCCAAAAAGGCAGAACAAAGGATCTTCAGGAAATTTCAAATTTAAAACAAGAATTAAGCGAATTAGAGCGTGCTAAGCGAGAGCTGGAGGCGAGACTTCGACGTGAAATTAACGACAAGGAAGTTTCTGTAGAAATGCTTGAGCGAGGGCTCGTGATCACGTTTGTTTCCGAAGTTCTTTTTGATTCCGGAAAGGCGGTTTTGAAAACAGATTCCTTGCAGAAGCTTGGCAAGGTTGCCGGCGTTCTTAAGACGACCGTTAAGGATCTGCGTGTTGGCATTGAAGGGCACACCGATAATGTCCCGATCCAGCGTTCTGGATGGAAATCCAACTGGGAGCTTTCTTCTGCGCGTGCAATGAGCGTCTTGCACTATCTGATAGATAATGAAGGACTTGAGCCCAACCGTTTGTCAGCGACTGGATATGGCGAGTTCCATCCTGTCGCCTCTAACGAGACAAAAGAGGGTAGGCAAAAGAACCGTCGTGTTGAGATCGTTATTTTACCCAATGTTTCCAAGAAGGATGCGGGTAGCAGTGTTGGATCCTGGGGCGCTGGGGAAAACTTAAAATAGTTCATGAAAAAGATCCTTGAGAACAAGAATTTATTGATATTAGCGGCTGTTAGTATTGGCTGTCTAGTGATATCGCTTGTTTCTTCTCAGAAATTCCAGCGGACACGCGATGATCTCAATCAAGAGCGATATAATCGCATGGTCGCTGAAGAGATGATGGAAAAAATGAAGTCAAAGGTCCGCATCCTAGAGGCCGACGTCAAGAAATTCCAGGCAGAGGCTGAAAAGGCGAACGCCTTGCTGCAACGCAAAGAAGGCGCCGTAGCGGAACTTAAGCTCGAGCTTGAAAAGACCGAGCGTCTCAATCAAGTTCTCCAAGAGCAGTTGAAAAGCGCGCTTGTTCAGCAGAAATGATGTACACCATGAATATGACAGAATAGCGCTATTAGCTTGCTGAGTAAGAATGGGTGGCATCGCGATGGGGGATATATATCCCCCATTTTAATTGGTGTCAAGAAAACAATGATCGGTACTAGAATCCCAAAGCATGTCGCGATCATCATGGACGGCAATGGTCGATGGGCGAAAAAGCGCCACATGCCACGGACCTATGGGCATTTGCAGGGTGTGCGGCGCGTAGATGATATTGTTGCTGCTGCCAGAATAGCGGGCATACAGTTTCTAACTTTATTTGCTTTTTCAGCAGAAAATTGGAATCGCCCAAAGCAAGAAGTTGATATGTTGATGAGCACGTTGGCTAAGAATTTAGACGAAAAGGCCAAGGAGCTGCATAAAGCGGATATTAAATTTCAAGTTTTGGGTTGCTTGGATGGTGCTCCTGAAAAGGTTGTTGCGGCCTTGAGCAGGGCTCAGGAACAAACCAAGAATAATACGGGGATGACGCTCAATCTCGCCTTTAATTATGGAGCACGGCAGGAAATCTTGGATGCCGTAAAGAAATTCTGCAGAGAGGCCAAGGATGGGCGCATAGATCCTGATTCGCTTAGTGAGCAAAGCATCAGCGCTGCTTTGTATACGCAAGGAATGCCAGACCCGGACCTGTTGATCCGCACCTCTGGAGAGCAGCGGATCAGCAATTTTTTATTATGGCAGCTATCTTATAGTGAGCTTTATTTTACGCCAAAATATTGGCCGGATTTCACAAAAAAAGAGTTTGAAAAAGCCCTTGCGGATTATCAAAAGCGAGAGCGACGCTACGGAAAGGTCTCGGAGCCTTAAAGTGATGCTATCTCAGAGAGTATTAAGCTCAACGCTCATGGTCTTGTTAACGATCTTCGCGATTTTGAACAAGTGGTTCTTTATTGTTTTTGTTGTCGCGTTGACCATGGCTGGCCTTTATGAGTTCTTTTACCTTGTACGCAAGAAAGGGATCCCTATCTACAGCTATGTTGGGATCTTTATAGGGACAGCGATCCCTTTGTCGATCTTTACGCGGTTTGAGCTGACAAAGAATTGGGAGTTGTTGTTCATAGTGATCGGGTTTTTATTGTTGCTACTTTTGCAGTTTTTGCGTGAAGATAATCATAATGCGATCGTTGGAATATCGACAACACTTTTTGGGGTTCTTTATGTGTCATGGTTTTTTAGCTTTTTAGTCAAGATCCGTTCGTTGATCCCGGGTGACGGGGGAATGAAGCTTTTGATCTTTATCATTGCTGTCACGAAGGCGGGTGATATTGGCGCTCTTTTAATTGGAAAGAAATATGGTAAGCATGCCTTATTGGCTAAGGTAAGTCCAAATAAAACCGTGGAGGGGTGGATCGCAGGATTAGCCTTTGCGGCCATTGCTGCATGGTTGTGCTGGTTTTGTTTGCCAAAAGCGCTTAATTATACATTTTTACAGGTATTGCTACTTGGTGCTTTTTTTGGGGGCATTGGCCAGCTGGGGGATCTCTCGGAGTCTATGATCAAAAGGGATTGCAATGTCAAGGATTCTGGAAAGTTTCTGCCCGGATTAGGCGGCGTTTTAGATGTTATCGATAGCTTGTTGTTTGCGGCACCAGCTTTTTATTTATATATGAGCTCTGCGTTAAGTACGCTTTAATATGGCAATGAAGAAGATCGTTGTTTTAGGTTCAACAGGATCCATTGGCATCAATGTGCTCAAAGTTGTTGAGCGCTTTCCGCAGCAGTTTAGTGTTGTCGCTTTAAGCGCTTTGAATAACACGGACTTATTGGCAAGGCAGATCCGTCAATTTAAGCCTCGATATGCTGCTATTGATGCGAAGCATATTTGTGATCTGCGCCGAAAGATTTCTGGTTCCAAGGTATCGTTATTTGACACAAGAAGTGAGATCGACCATTTGGCAAGTTTGCCACAGGCAGATATTGTTGTTTTAGGTATTGAAGGCAGTGCGGCGCTTAGTCCATTTTTGGCTGCGATACGCTCAGGAAAACATATTGCACCTGCAAACAAAGAAGCGCTTGTCATGGCTGGAAGCGTTCTGATGGCCGAGGCGAAAAAATACAAAGCCTCTATCGTTCCGGTGGATAGCGAGCAGAGCGCGATCTTTCAGTGCCTTCAAGGCCAGGATCGTCAAGGATTGAAAAGAGTTTATCTGACCGCTTCCGGAGGGCCCTTGCGTTGCGTATCTCGTGATCAACTCAAGCGTGTTTCTGTTGCTGATGTGCTAAAACATCCGCGTTGGCGTATGGGCCGGAAAATAACGGTTGATTCTGCGACCTTGATGAATAAGGGCTTAGAGGTCATTGAGGCGATGTGGCTTTTTGATCTGGCGGCATCTCATATCGAGGTTTTGATCCACCCTGAATCTATCATACATTCAATGGTTGAATTTCAGGATGGCGCGGTCATGGCGCAGTTGGGTGTAACGGATATGCGCATTCCTATTCAATATGCCTTGACGTATCCGAAGCGTTCCGTTGCCCCGTTGCCGGCGATGGATTTTATTCGTCAGAAAACCTTAACGTTCTTAAAGCCTGATGTTAAGAAATTTCCGGCATTGAAACTCTGCTATGATGTCGCAAAAAAGGGAAAAACATTTGGCAGCGTTCTGAACGCCGCTAACGAAGAAGCCGTAAGCGCGTTCTTAAGAGAAAAGATCCCTTTTCTTAAAGTCGCAGAGATCGCTGAGAAAGTGGTTGCAAAACATCGACCCTCTTCGTCGGTCACATTAAAAAGTATATTGAATGCTGATGCCTGGGCGCGAGAGGAAGCCCGGGGATTGATCAGCAGATAGGATCGTATGGGAACGTTAGTTTTTATTCTTGTTTTGAGCATTTTAGTGATCGTTCATGAGTATGGCCATTTAGCCATGGCGAAGGCGTTAGGTGTGCGGGTTGAGCGCTTTGCCATTGGATTCGGACCAAAGATCTTTAGTTTTAAGAAAAAGGATACTGATTACGCGGTTTGCCTTATTCCTTTGGGGGGATATGTTAAAATGGCCGGCGATGAACGCGCTGACTATAAGGGAGGCAAGGAAGAGTTCTTCTCCAAGCCTGTTGGTCATCGGGCGTTGATCGTTTTATTTGGGCCGGTCGTCAATTATCTCTTTGCCTTTATTTGCTTTTGCCTAGTTTTTATGATCGGCTATCCAGCCCTAGGGACAAATATTAAAGAGGCTGTTGCTGGTTATCCGGCGCAGAAGGCGGGTTTTCTTGCTGAGGATAAGATCCTCGCGATCAATGACGCTCAGGTTCATAGCTGGGAAGATGTTCAAAAGTTCATTAGTCGCTCTTTGGATGATAATATTTCGTTTCTTGTTGACCGCAAAGGAGAGCAAAAGACTCTGGTCGTGCAATCGACACAAGACGAAGTAGAGAATGTTTTTGGACAAAAGATCAGGGCACGCGTCGTTGGTATTAAGCCTCAGGAAGAGATCGTTTTATTACGATATCATTTTTTGCAAAGCATCGTTTACGCGGCTGAGAAACTTGTTGATATCACATGGACAACATATAAAGCGCTTTATTTGATGATCACAGGGGCAATGTCCACGAAGGACGGGATGACAGGCCCGATCGGGATCTTTTTTATTATCAAGAAAGCGGCAGAGCTAGGATTTACCTACGTTCTTTATATTATGGCTGTCATTTCCGCGAGCTTAGCGATCTTTAATCTTTTACCGCTACCTGTCTTAGACGGAGGTCATTTGTTGTTATTCGGCATCGAGAAGATAAAAGGAAAGCCGTTGCCTGCTAAGACAGAGGAGATCGTTTACAAGATCGGGTTAAGCTTGATCATTTGCTTGGCGGTCTTTATTTTTTATAATGATTTTGTTCGCTATGGTGTTTTTGATAAAATATTTACAATAAAAGATCGATTGGGTTTTTAGTAAAGAGAGGATCTCATGTTAGAGCAAGTCCGCAATCTGATGCAGAAACATTTAATTACTAAGACGGATTTCCTAAAGGTCAAGGAATCGTTGACCGAGGATCAGATCCGCGTTTACGCTAAAAATGCGATCGATCAGACTTGCAAGGATAACGAATTGCTTTTGTCTGAAGAGGAGCGTGGACGCCTGATCAAGCAATTCGTCGCTTCTGTGATCAGCCTAGGGCCCATACGCCCTCTGATGGAGGACAGGAGCATATCGGAGATCATGATCAATGGCCCTCACCGGATCTATATTCAGCGTCACGGCAAGATCGAGCTTAGCCCGATCCGATTTCAGGATTCTAAGGAGCTCATGCATACGATCCAAAAGATCTTGGCTGAGTCTTCATCTGGACGGCGCGTGGATGAATCATCGCCGTATGTTGATTTTTCTTTGCCTGATGGATCACGCGTTAACGTGATCTTGCCGCCAGTGTCCTTGGTCGGGCCGGTGGTAACTATCCGCAAGTTCTCTTCAGAGATAGAGACGATCGAAGATCTTTTAAAGCTGGAAATGCTTAGCAAGCCGATGGCGGATTTTCTGATCGCCGCGATCCATGCGAAACTGAATATCATCTTTTCTGGGGCAACGGGAACAGGTAAAACAACAACGCTCAACGTCCTCTCGCGGTATTTGCCCGAAAGAGAGCGAATTGTAACGATCGAAGACACAGCAGAGTTGCGACTTAAACAGGAGCATGTTGTCAGTCTTCAGGCAAAGGCGGCCAACGTAGAAGGCAAGGGAACTATTAGCATCCGTGATCTTTTTGTTAATTCGCTACGTATGCGCCCTGACCGTATCATTATCGGTGAGATCCGAAGCAATGAAGCGCTGGACCTTATCCAGTCGATCAGCAGCGGGCATTCTGGTTCGTTGGCTATTGTGCATGGTGATTCACCTAAAGATTGTTACAACCGCCTTGTCACAATGCTATTGTCCACGGGCATTCCGCTAAGTGTTGATGAGATCAGGCGTCAGATCGCTGGTGCGATCGATATGATCGTGCATACGGAGATCTTTATTGATGGTAAACGCCGCATCACGCATATCACGGACCTCGTTTACAATGAAAACGCGAATGCGATATCGCTACAAGATATTTTTTATTTTAAAGAAGAACAAGTCACGACTGATGGACACACGATCGGAAAGTGGGTTGCGACAGGTCACAATCCTTCTTGTCTGGAGAAATTCATCAGACGTAATATTAAGATTTCATTACCAACACAAGGTTGATCGATGCGCTGGAGCCAATTTTATATCCCAACGATCAAAGAGATCCCCATCGGGACAGAGGCTGTAAGTCATCAGCTTTTGTTACGCTCAGGATTAGTTCAGATGCTTACCTCTGGGGTTTATTCTTACCTTCCGCTTGGGCTTCGCGTGTTACGTAAGATCGAGGGGATCATCAATGAAGAGATGAACGCTATTGGCGCTCGCGAGCTTCTTTTGCCGTCACTGCAGCCGATGGAATTGTGGAAAAGAACTGGGCGCGACGAAACACTAAAAGATGTCATGATCCAATTCAAAGATAAAAAAGGCCGGGCCATGTGCTTGGGGCCAACACATGAAGAAGTGATCACGGACTTGGTCAAGAACCATGTACGATCTTATAAGCAGTTGCCGGTGGTCCTTTATCAGATCCAAACAAAATTTCGAGATGAAATGCGTCCACGTTTTGGCATTGTCCGCGCTTGTGAGTTTATCATGAAAGACGCATATAGTTTTGATCAGGATGAGCAAGGCTTGAGAAAGAATTATGAGCTTATGTACACAGCTTATCAGAAGATTTTCTCGCGTTGCGGGCTAAAGATTGTGATCGTCGAGGCTGATTCGGGTGCAATGGGAGGCGATATTTCACATGAGTATATGGTGCCAGCAGAGATCGGCGAAGACGAAGTTCTTTGCTGCGACGCTTGTGGCCATGCTTGCGGTATCAATAAGGGCAAAGATGGGAGTGGTTGTCCGGCCTGCCAGAAAGGAACATTGACCAAAAAGTCCGCGATCGAGATAGGGCATATTTTTCAGCTAGGAACAAAATACAGCAAGGCCTTGGACGTAAGCTTTTTAGATGAAAAAGGGCAGAAGAAGACCGTTGTCATGGGTTGTTACGGGATCGGCGTTAGTCGCTTGATCGCAACGATCATTGAAAAGAATAACGATGCTGCTGGCATTGTTTGGCCAAAAGAAGTAGCACCTTTTGAGGTTGAGATCCTTCCTCTTCAGGTTGGTGATGGTGATATGATGCGTCAAGCCGATGAGCTGTATGATGGCCTGGTCAGGCATGGAGTCGATGTTTTTATGGATGACCGTGATGAAAGCCCTGGAAAGAAATTTAATGATGCGGATCTGATCGGGATCCCTTATCGCATAACGCTCGGTAAGCGCATGTTAGCAGAGGGGAAGGCTGAGATCAAGGACCGCCGTAGTGGAACGGTATTTGCTGTCGAGCTCGCTCGTGTAGCAGAAAAACTGAAAGAGGTTTTACGTTAGATGCAGGATCTTAAAGATAAGATCTCAAGTCTGGTAGGGCCTTTCTTGGTTGAGCAAGGGTTTGATCTGGTGGATGTTTATTGTCCTCATCGCAGAGGCGCGGACGCGGTACAAATTTTAGCTGACAGACCGCGAGGGGGGATCACGGTCGATGAATGCGCCGATCTTAGTCGACAGATCGATACCATTCTTGAGAAAGAGAATATTTTTTCAGGGAGCTATACGCTGGAAGTTTCTTCACCGGGTATCGACCGGCCGCTTGTCAGCGATAAAGATTTTTCTAGGGCAACAGGAAAAGAGGTCGTTTTTTACCTGAAAGAACCTGTCCAGGGACGCTTAGAATGGCAAGGCATTATTTTGCGTTCGGATGAAACAAACGTGATCATTCAGAGCAGGGGTGTTGAGGTGGATATTTCTTTTCAGTTGATCAATAAAGCACAACATGTATTTTAAAGGAAGGATGTTGTATGGACAGTGAATTGTTGATGATTTTAGACCAAATTGAACGCGATAAAGGCGTTGATAAGGAGATCTTGATCCAAGCTGTGGAAACAGCTGTGGCTTCAGCCGCTAAGAAGATCTGGACGGTTGGCAAAGAGCAAGAGATCCAGGTTGTTCTTGATCGAAAGACAGGTAAGCTGATGGCTTATGCGGATGGCGAGGAGATCAAATCAAAAGATTTTGGTCGTATTGCTGCTCAAACCGCTAAGCAGGTTGTTATTCAGAAGATCCGGGAAGCAGAAAAAGATGTTGTATTTAGCGAATATCAGGCGCGTATCGGCCAGATCGTTACAGGCAGCGTGTACCGCATCGATAAAGGGAATATCATTGTTGACTTGAGCAAGACAGAAGCATTCATCCCCCGCAGTGAGCAATCCGGCAAGGAAGAATTCAAACAGGGAGATCGTATCCGCGCTTATGTCTTGGATGTCCGACGAGAGACAAAAGGCCCTCAGATCGTCCTTTCGCGGGCGCATCCACATTTTGTCAAGCGTTTATTTGAGCTGGAAGTCCCTGAGATCTACGACGGTATCGTAGAGGTTAAGTCAATTGCCCGTGACCCGGGAGAGCGCACAAAGATCGCGGTCTATTCTAAAGAAGAAAAGATCGACTGTGTTGGCGCGTGCGTGGGTATGCGCGGGTCACGCGTCAAGAGCATTGTGACCGAACTTCACGGAGAGAAGATCGATATTGTTCGCTACAGCGAAGACAAAAAAACATATATTCAGGCGGCCATGTCACCGGCTGAGATCGCGCAAATGCATCTTTATGCTGCTGAGAGGCGTGCGGATATCGTCGTGGCAGATGACCAGTTATCGATCGCTATCGGCAAGCATGGCCAGAATATCCGCCTTGCAAGTCAACTTGTTGGATGGCAGTTGGAGGTTTTCTCCTTGACGCAATGGAAAGAGCACGCAGAGAAGCTTCCAGAAAAGTCTTCAGAGATCGTTACACCTACAGAGCAATCGACGGAGCCCTCTGCGCTGGCTCAGTTAAGCGGTGTGGGGGATAAACTTGTCACATTATTGCAAGAAAAAGGATTTACAACCCTTGAGTCGATCGCGGAAAGCTCAGTTGATGAATTGTCCCAGATCAAGGGATTGGGAAAAGTAAAAGCGGCAAAGATCATTAAAGAAGCCAAATCCCTTTCTTCAAAAAAATAGTAGCCAAGAAGGATATCCATGAAAGTTTCTGATCTCGCAAAAGAATATGGTTTAAAGAGTGAAGACATTCTCGCAGAGTTAAAATCATTCAAGATGAAAGCGGTGAATGCTCAGCAGGAGTTAAGCGTTGCGGGTATGGCGATCGTGCGCCGCTCCTTGGACGCTAAGGGCAAGAAAGCTATCCCTTTGAAAAAAGAGGAAGGCCGCCCCATGGCGCCTAAGCCTAAATGGGCCCATATTGATGTTAAGGAGCCTGAAGAGAAGAAAACATCCAAGACCTCAAAAGCTAAAAAAACTTCTGAAAAAAAAGAAAAATCAGTGAAGGCTCCTAAGAAGGCTATCGAGAAAAAAAGCCCCGCGACCGAGAAAAAGCCTGCAGGCGACCCAAAAAAAGCGAAGCAAGCAAAGGCTCCTGTTGCTTCCAAGGAAAAGGTTCAGGTTTCTGCGAAAGAAAAAGTTCAAAAGAAGCCAGTTGTTCCTATCGCGACCGTCGCAGCCCCTGAAAAGCCAGTCGAATCTGTGACCGCACGACCTCAGCCAGCGGTTGCGCAACCAGCCAGCCCGGTCGTTAAACCCGTGCCTTCGCAGGTGGAGATCGTCATTCCAAAGTATTCTGACCATCGACGACCAAGACATTCTGAGTCCCATCGGCCGTTTCGCTCGGAACATCATCGTCCGCAGCTTGCAGAAGTGATCGTTAGCCAGAGGCCTTCCCGAGAGGTTGAGCTCAGTTTTCCTATTAACGTTAAGGACCTGTCGGTCAAGATCCAGCAGAAACCAAGCGCTATTCTGAAAGTTTTGATGCAAAAAGGTGTCTTGGCGACGATTAACCAAAATTTAACAGAAGAAGTTATTTTAAAGATCCAGGAAGATCTGAGCTTTACACACCGCGTGGCGAAAACAGAAGAAGAACAGCTTTTTGCTTTGCATACAGAGAATGATGATCCTTCCTTGTTGAAGCCTCGTCCCCCGGTCATTACGTTCATGGGACATGTTGACCATGGTAAGACATCTTTGCTGGACCGTATTCGTAAAAGTAATGTTGTTGATCAAGAGCATGGAGGCATTACGCAGCACATGGCGGCATATTCTGTTGAAACCGCTCGAGGGAAGATCACATTCTTGGATACGCCAGGACACGCGGCATTTACCGCCATGCGTGCCCGAGGTGCGCATATCACTGATATCGTCATTCTTGTGGTTGCCGCAGATGAGGGCGTTATGCCCCAGACGGAAGAGGCCATTGACCATGCACGCGCAGCGAATGTTCCGATCGTTGTCGCGATCAACAAGATCGATAAACGTAACATTAATTTAGACCGTGTGAAGAAACAGCTTTCCGAAAAAGATCTTATGCCTGAGGATTGGGGAGGAAAAACGATCACAGTAGGTGTTTCAGCAACGACAGGGGAAGGCGTTGACAAGCTTTTGGAAATGATCCTTTTGGAGGCCGAAATATTAGAGCTTAAGGCCAATTATGATAGGCCTGCAACGGGCATCGTTGTTGAGGCGCATCTCAGCCACGGCAGAGGATCTGTGGCTTCGGTTATCGTTCAGGCGGGAACCTTAAAGGATGGGGATATTGTTGTCGCTGGCCCTTATTCAGGTCGCATCAAGGCCATGCTGGATGATCATGGTCGCGCGCTCAAGGTTGCCACGCCAGCTGTTCCGCTGGAGATCTTAGGCCTTGGGGGAGTTCCGGAAGCGGGAGAACTATTTTATGTGGTTTCTGATGAAAAGAAAGCTAGAGAGATCTGCGAAATGCGTTCCGAGCAGATCAAAAATAAACGTCTTCAATCAGCCCAGCGCATTACCTTGGAGGATCTGTATTCTCAGATCCAGCAAGGGAAGGTCAAAGATCTGAATATTATTCTGAAAACCGATGTCCAAGGCTCGCTCGAAGCGCTAAAGGATTCTTTGATAAAGCTTTCTAATGATGAGGTGCAAATTAAATTCTTGCATACCGGCATCGGGGAGATCAACGCGGCCGATGTGATCTTGGCTCAAGTTTCCAACGCGATCATTGTTGGGTTCCAGGTGGAAGCTGATGTGAAAGCCAAGGAAGAGCTTGCTAAACAGAGCGTGGACATCAGGACCTATCGTATTATTTACGATGCGGTCGATGATATTAAAAAAGCGTTGTCCGGCCTTTTAGAGCCAAAGATCCGAAAGAAGTTCACGGGCCGGGTGGATATCCGTCAAGTTTTCAAATTGAGCAAATCAGGTGTTGTCGCCGGATGCTTTGTGCAGAAAGGACGCATCGATCGTAAGGCAAAGATAGCGATCATGCGCAACGGACAAGAGATCTTTACTGGAGAGATCGACTCTCTTAAGCGCTTTAAGGATGATGTCCGTGAGGTCAAGGAAGGTTTTGAGTGCGGTATTACCTTGAGAGGTTTCACAGGGATCGAGGTTGGCGATGTCATCGAGGCGTATGAACTTGAAACTATTCAGCGGGAACTATAAGGCGGGGATCCGATGAGCTTAAAGACCATTTTTAGCGGTATGCGGCCTACTGGCAAGCTGCATTTGGGTCATCTTGTTGGGGCCCTGCAAAATTGGGTCGCGCTGCAGAAAGAATATCGCTGTATTTTCAGTATTGTTGATTGGCATGCACTGATGGGAGAGTATGAAGACAGTTCGCATATCAAAGAAAATATCTTTGAGATGGCTGTGGATTGGATGGCCTGCGGGATCGACCCCGAAAGATCGATCGTGTTCGTGCAATCCGATGTTCCCGAGCATCTTGAGCTGTATATGACGTTCTCGTGTTTTACGCCCTTAGGATGGCTCGAGCGCAACCCAACATATAAAGAGCAGTTGCGCGAGATCCAGACAAGGGACCTGCACACTTATGGTTTTCTCGGATATCCTGTCCTGCAAGCCGCGGACATCTTGCTGTATAAGGCCAACGCTGTTCCCATCGGGGAAGATCAACTTCCTCACATCGAATTGACCCGCGAGATCGCCCGTAAGTTCAATCATTTGTACAAAAAGGAAGTGTTCGAGGATTGCCAGGCAATCCTTACTCAGACCCCGCGTCTTTTAGGGCTCGATGGCCGCAAGATGAGCAAAAGTTATGATAACGCGATCAATCTTTCCGATCCTTTGCCTGTTATTGAAAAGAAGATATCGTCCATGATCACAGATCCTCAGCGGATAAAGCTCAGCGATCCTGGCCATCCGGATGTGTGTAATGTTTTTAGTTATTACAAAGTTTTTGACCCATCGCAGGTACAGGATGTTTGCGCTTGGTGTACAAAGGCCCAAAAAGGGTGTACGGAATGCAAGAAGATACTCGCGCGGGCAATTATTAGGGAGCTTGAGCCCATACAGCAGAAACGTCAAGAGATCGCCGCTAATCCGGATAAGGTTCAGGCGGTCTTAGCTCTTGGCGCTAAAAAGGCGAAGGCGATCGCGGAAAAGACCATGCAAGAAGTCCGCCAACAAATTTTTCGATAGATATGAACTATAAGATCAAACTTGAAGTTTTTGAAGGCCCCCTAGATCTTCTCTTGTACCTTATCAAGAAAGATGAGTTGAATATTTACGATATTCCTATATCGCAGATCACGGATCAGTACATGGAATATCTTGATATGATGAAGCTTCTCGATCTGGATGTTGTAGGTGATTTTCTGGTCATGGCGGCTACGCTTATGCAGATCAAGTCTAAGATGTTGCTTCCGCCGGACCCATCCGAACAGGCGACTGAAGAAATAGATCCACGCGATGAACTTGTTCAGCGTCTTTTGGAGTACAAGAAATTCAAGGAAGCCGCAGAGGATCTTCGACAAAAAGAGCTCACTCGTCAAGACTTTTTCAATCGTAAGATCGATGAAGAAAAGATCAAAGCATTAAAAGAGGACGCGACCGAGGTTTATTTTGAGGCGAGCCTTTTTGATCTTATTTCGGCTTTCGCGAACGCCTTAAAGAATGTTCCAAAGGATGTTTTTTATGAGGTTATTAAGGAAGAATTTACCGTTGAGCAAAAGATCCACGACATCCTTCATTTGTTCCTACACCAGAATACGGTGGTTTTGACGGAACTATTCATGAAGGCACGCAGCAAGGACGAGGTGATCGTGACCTTCATGGCCATCTTAGAGTTGATCCGTCTGCGTGAGGTCGTAGCGGTGCAAAAGGGTATTTTTGGCGAGATAGAAGTTGTTCGCAACAAAGAGAACCTAGAATTGTCACACAACGATCAAGAGCCTGAGGGGCCTGGATCACAACCCCAGCCTGAAGAGCCGGCATCGGATGATGTGGACTCTCAAGAGGCAACAGGACCAGCGAGTTGATATGTCACAGGAACGACAACGACTTGTTTTAAATACAGAAACAGAAGAGGACGCAATTGTCAGTTTGTCTTTGCGTCCGATGAAGCTTGATGATTTTATTGGCCAAAAAGACCTCGTTGAGAATTTAAAGGTCTCTTTGCAGGCTGCTACCCAGCGCGGCGAGCCTGTTGAACATATGCTTTTTTCCGGTCCGCCTGGACTAGGAAAAACATCTTTGGCATATATTATTGCCCATGAGATGAACACGCGCATTACGGTCACATCCGGGCCGGCGATCGATCGGGCTGGTGACTTCATTGGAATCCTGACAAATTTAGAAAAAGGAGACGTCCTTTTTATCGATGAAATCCATCGCCTTTCTAAGGCCGTGGAAGAATTTTTGTATCCGGCAATGGAAAACTTTCAGATCGATTTTATCGTGGATAAAGGGCCTTACGCGAAGACGATCAAGTTTAATTTAAAGCCTTTCACCTTGATCGGCGCGACAACACGCAGTGGGCTTTTGGCATCACCCCTACGAGATCGATTCGGGATCTTCCATCACCTTGATTTTTATCGCCTTGAAGATCTGCAGCAGATCGTTTTGAATTCTTCCAAAAAGCTTTCCGTTGCGATCGACGAGCAGGCCGCAGCGGAGATCGCTAAGCGCGCGCGCGGGACTCCTCGTATTGCCAACCGTTTGTTACGTCGCGTGCGTGATTATGCGCAAGTCAAGACTTCCGCAGGCGCTGTGACGATCGATGTTGTTCTTAAGGCCATGGCAACCTTAGGTATTGATACTGAAGGGCTTGATGAATCTGACCGAAAACTTTTGATGGTTATTCGCGATCAATATAATGGTGGCCCTGTCGGCGTGGAGTCGTTGGCGGCAACGCTAAACGAGGAAGTGGACACGATCACGGATGTTGTCGAGCCATTTCTGCTGAAGAGAGGATTCTTAAAGAGGACGCAGCGCGGCCGGGAATTGACCGATCAGGGCTTTAAGCATATTGGGTCAGATTTTGTTTCACGCAACAATCAGCAGCAATTATTCAAATAATTTATGTTGGGATCCGGAAAAATATGCATTGCGGCAGGCATTATCCTGATTCTTCTTGGGATCATTATCTTGCTAGCAGAACGCATTCCTGGCGCAGGCCGACTTCCAGGAGATATTGTGATCCGCAAAGGAAATCTTACTTTTTATTTTCCCCTCATGACCTCCATCTTGTTGAGTGCTGTCATTAGTTTTCTTTTATTTCTTTTTAATAAACGTTGATGATGAAAAAATATTTTATCATTTTAATTTTGTCGGTCTTTCTTCTGCCAAGCTGCAGCTTTACAAATCTTTTTCTAACTACTGATCAGCCTGCAGTAGAGACGATCCGCGTGGCGATCTTGCGGGAAGCCGATATTTTTATGATCCATATTCAGGGGCCGTATGTCCTCTATGATCACGGAACGGACCAGATCCTTTTAGAAGGCTCGGTGCTCAAAGAGTCTCGTGTCAGCGTATCAGGATCTGGGATCCATATCGCCGGAACAGATCTCCCTGTTAGCGCTCTTAAGGTTTTTGCGAATCGTGACGCATCCATCTTTGTCAATAACAAGAGTTTTCGCGGCGAGATCGATATCTTTAAGACAGATAACAGCAAGTTGACCGTTGTGAACGTTGTTGAACTTGAAAAGTATATTAAGGGAGTCCTTCCTAGCGAAGTTCCTGATCGTTGGCCAATGGAAACATTGAAGGCTCAAGCAATCGCTGCTCGGACGTATGCTTTTTATGTGAAGCAAGGTAAGCGGCACGCACTCTACGATCTTACTAACGATATCTTTTCGCAGGTTTATGGTGGCCATAGCAGGGAAAAGTACCGAACGAATTTAGCTGTTGATTGGACCAAGGGGCTTGTGCTGGCTTATGATAATAAGTTCCTTCCATCTTATTACCATTCCACCTGCGCGGGTCACACAGAAAATGTCCGTGAGCTTTGGAACCAAGAAATCGGCGCCCTAGCGGGACAGCCGTGTATTTTCTGCAAAGATTCACCTCACGCATCATGGAAAAAGAATATGCGGCTGAAGGATATCCAGGACAAACTAAATGAGCATGATTATCGCCTGGGCCTGATAAGAGAGATCCAAGTTGTGGAGCGCAATCGCAGCCAGCGTATTAAAGCGCTCAAGATCATCGCTCGCGACGGGAAAGAAGTTTTGATATCTGGTAAGGATTTTCGCAATATTCTCGGACCCAACATCCTCAAAAGCAATAGCTATGATATTGAGATGAAAGGTTATTATGTTGATTTCTTTGGAAGAGGATGGGGACACGGCGTTGGCCTTTGCCAGTGGGGCGCGCGCGCGATGGCTCAGCAGCAATATCGCTTCGAAGATATCTTAAGGTATTATTATCCGGGTGCCAAGATCGTTCATTATCAGAGTCTTGAGCGAAAAGCACGATGAAACTCTCTGATTTTGATTATCATCTCCCTTGCGAGCTCATTGCTCAATATCCTTTAAAAAAACGCGATCATGCGCGGCTGATGATCCTTGACCGCGTACATCAAACGATCACACACGATCATTTTCTTAATATCGGTCGTTATCTTCCTTTAAGGTCTTTGCTGGTCGCTAACGATAGCAAGGTCGTTGCTGCGCGGCTTTTAGGCCGCCTACAGAGAACAGGAAGAGAGGTCGAGATCTTTCTTTTGGATCCCCTTGAGGGTGCAGGACGCTACCATGCACTTTTGCGGCCTTTAAAGAAGATCAGATATGATGATTCGATCATTTTCGATGGCACGGACCTTTGCGCCAAAATGATCGATCACGAGCAGAAGATCGTTCAGTTTAACAAAAAGAATGTCATGGCGTACCTTAAAAAGATTGGCCATATGCCTCTGCCGCCTTATATCCATCGCAGCGATGAGAGCTCCGATAAAAAGGATTATCAAACCGTTTACGCGAGGCATCCAGGCTCGGTGGCCGCACCCACAGCGGGATTGCATTTTACACACAAGATCCTAAATGATCTTCAAAGAGCCGGGCATCAATTGGCTAAGGTGACACTGCATGTTGGTTATGGCACCTTTCGACCTGTTCAAGAAGAGGATATTACGCGACACCAGATGCATTCTGAAGATTATGATGTCTCGAGCGCGATCATACAGCGGATGAAAAAAGCAAAGGCCAAGGGTCAGAAGATCGTCGCGGTAGGGACTACCAGCTGCAGGGTTTTGGAGTCCTATGGGCAGACCGGCAAACTTCAGGGGAGTACAAATTTGTTTGTGTATCCAGGTTTTTCGTTTAAAATGGTGGATGCTCTCTTGACGAATTTCCACCTTCCTAAGAGCACGCTTTTGATGTTGGTTTGCGCTTTTGCTTCAGCAGATTTTGTGATGAAGGCCTACCACGAAGCGATGAAAGAAAAATACCGGTTTTACAGTTATGGCGACTGCATGTTAATTGTTTGATCATGAAATCATTTAATCTGACACTTCAAGATTTGTCGACCAAAGCCCGTCGGGGGGTTCTCAAAACCGCGCATGGCGAGATCCAGACGCCGTTTTTCATGTCGGTTGGCACGAACGCGACCGTTAAGTCTTTAACGAATGAAGACTTAGAGGAGATGGGTGCTCAGATCGTCTTATCGAACACCTATCATCTTTATTTGCGTCCCGGCCTTGAGCTCATTAAGAATTCTGGCGGACTCCATCAGTTCATGAAATGGGATAAGCCGATCCTAACCGATAGCGGCGGCTATCAGATCTTTAGTCTGGCAAAGTTCCGCAAGCTCACGGATAAGGGCGTGGAATTCCGTTCGCATATTGACGGATCCTTGCATTTTTTTACGCCAGAGGATATCGTTGACGCGCAAGGAATTTTGGGATCGGATATCATGATGCCTTTAGATGAATGCGCACCCTATCCTTGCGATGAAAAACAAGCCAAGGAAGCTGTAAAGCGCACAGGGCTTTGGGCACGGCGATCGCGGGAGCATTTCCTCAAAAGCCCTTATCATGAGCGTCAATTTTTGTTTGGCATTGTCCAGGGCTCGCACTATGAAAGCTTACGCCGTATGTCCGCCGAAGAGATCGTTGGGATCGGTTTTGATGGTTATGCCATTGGCGGAGTGAGTGTCGGGGAGCCGATCGATCTGATGTTTGAAGCGATCTCTCATGTCACACCATTTCTACCAACAGATAAACCGCGGTATGTGATGGGGATCGGTATGCCAGATCAGATCGTGAGAGCTGTAGGGGAAGGTGTTGACATGTTCGACACCTGCGTGCCGACGCGCTATGGCCGCTATGGGTCGGCCTTTACCCGTCAGGGCCGGATCATTGTAAGAAATTTAGAATTTGCTAAAGACATACGCCCGTTAGATGAAACATGCGATTGTTTTGTGTGCAAACGGTATTCGCGCAGTTATATCCGGCATTTATTCACGATCGAAGAACTTACAGGATTAAGGATGACATCGTATCACAATCTTTATTTTTATATCAAGTTGATGGCGCAGATCCGCGCGGCTATCGAAGCGAACAAATTTTCAGAATTTCAAAAGGAATTCCTCTCATGTTACGGTTCGACATTATAACGGTTTTTCCTAGGTCCTTTGATGGTATTCTTACGGAATCCATCATCAAGCGTGCCCAGGAAAAGAAAAAGGTCAAGATCTGCGTCCGTGATCTGCGCCATTACACCACTGACAAGCATCGCAAGGTTGATGATAAGCCTTTTGGTGGAGGGCCGGGCATGGTCATGCAGCCGCAACCCATCTTTGATGCGGTCAAGGCTGTTAAGGGCAGGTCAAAGGCGAAAGTGATACTTCTAACGCCTTCTGGAAAAGTGTTCGATCAGAAAAAAGCTCGGCAATGGGCCAAGGAAAAACATTTGATCTTAGTTTGTGGCCATTACGAGGGGATCGATGAGCGCGTGCGCGATCATCTGGCCGATGAGAGCATTTCGGTCGGAGATTATGTTCTGACCGGGGGAGAGATCCCTGCCATGATCATTGTTGATGCCGTCACGCGTCTTGTTCCAGGTGTTTTAGGGCGGGAAAGTTCGCTTTTGGACGAATCATTTTCGACAAACTTGCTAGAGTATCCTCAGTATACAAGGCCTGCAAATTTTATTGGCATGAAAGTACCAAATGTGCTATTATCTGGAAATCATCAAGGCATTAAAGAGTGGCGTTTGAAGCAATCCATTCTTCGAACTAAGAAGATCCGTCCGGATTTATTAAGAAAATAATACCACCGAAGCAAAAAGGAGTTTTTTGTATGGCGATCAACATTGGAGAAACCATTAAAAACATTGAGAATAAATACCAGAAAGAATTGCCTCCGTTCAAGGTTGGGGACCAAGTAAAGATGTTTGTCAAGGTTGCAGAAGGCGACAAGGTTCGCCTCCATCCTTTTGAGGGGACTGTCGTTCGCAAGACCGGGCGTGGGCTCAGAGGTATTTTTACCATCCGTAAAGTTTCCTTCGGAGAGGGTGTTGAGCGAACCTTTCCCTTGTGTTCACCGGTTGTGGATAGTCTAAAAGTTGTTGCCAAGGGCGTTGCCAAACGAAGCCGCCTTTATTACTTAAGGGCGCGCACCGGCAAGAGTGCCCGCATGGAAAAAGAAGATGTCGCTGTGACCGCTGCGCCATCATCTAGCTGATCTTCCTCTGAATGCTTTCCTTTGAGCGTCAAGCCAAGAAAAAAGGTTTTGAAGTAATTATTGGTATTGATGAAGCTGGCCGAGGTCCTCTCGCAGGGCCTGTGGTCGCTTCTGCTGTATGGCTTACACGCGATCGCTTTCCTTGTGTTATCAAAGATTCAAAGCAAATGACACCACAGCAACGTCAAAAGGCCTATCATGAGATCTTGGGCCATGCCCATGTTGGAATCGGCATGATCGATGCTAAGACCATTGATCGGGTCAATATCTTGCAAGCAACTTTTCAGGCGATGGCTAAAGCGGTTTGTGATCTTGTAGAAAAGATCCCTGAGAATAAGACGCGTTCTTTGGATTTCCAGAAGAAGGTTTTTCTTCTTGTCGATGGTAACCGCTTTGAAACATCCTTACCTTTTGCTTATCAAACGATCATCGCAGGGGATTCTCACAGCCTATCGATTGCGTGCGCGTCGATCGTTGCGAAGGTCACGCGGGATGCTATCATGGATCGCTACGATAAGATGTATCCGCAGTACGGATTTCGAAGGCACAAAGGGTATCCCACGCTTGCGCATAGGCAGCAGATCAGGCATCTGGGGTTTTGCGCGATCCATCGAAAAACATTTCATTGCGGGGTTTGATCATGAACACCCGGCAGGCAGGCGATCTAGGAGAAGACGCGGCAGCGCGTTTCTTGCAAAAGCAAGGATATGTGATCCTGGAGCGTAATTATCGCAATCAGCTTGGGGAAATAGATATTATCGCACAAGACCATGATGTGATCTGTTTTGTTGAGGTAAAAATGAGAAAAGGTAACGCGCAAGAATTCGCGTTGGAAGCTGTGACCAGATCAAAACAGCGAAAGATCTCTCAGGTGGCACTTAGTTATCTGAAAAATGTCAACAGGCTAGATTCTCACGCCCGTTTCGATGTTGTGACCGTTACAAAAGATGCGCAAGGGAGCGTGGATCTTGACTTGATCCAGGACGCTTTTGACCTCGCGCAACCCTATTTATATTAATATTTATAAAAAAATAGAAGTTGTTTGAAAATATTTTAAAATTAGGATATGATAGACACGCATTAAGAAGGCATTTCTTTTCGTTTCGCATCAAAACATATCACATGATCTAATCATCAAAACATGAAACCGTTTCGCCATCAGACACTTACGATGTATTTGGACCGCCTTGCTTCACGTGATCCAACTCCGGGAGGCGGTTCTGCGGCGGCCTTGGTTGCGGCAACAGGCGTTGCCTTGATCTCTATGGTCGCGCGGTATTCTCTCAAGCGTCAAAAGTCTAGGTCTATTGAATCTAAAATGAATAAGGCCGTGCGTAAGGCCGACAATATTCGCAAGCGTCTCTTGCTGTTGGTCGACTTAGATGCCAAGGTCTATCTTCAGGTCGTTAAGGCGCGTAAATTAGCCGCACGTGATAAACATCAAGCCTTGAAGAATGCCCAAAAGGTTCCGCTTGAGGTCTGTCGTCTCTCCTACACCGCACTTCAGCTGATACCGTTTTTGGTGCAACATGGCAATCCATATTTATTAAGCGACGCGGAATGCGCGGCTGAGATGCTATCGGCGGCTTTTCACGCGGCAACGGCGAATGTAAAAGCAAATCAGGTATCCTGATCATGAGCGCTCAACTATTAGACGGTAAGGTCCTTGCTGGAAAGATCAAAGAAAAACTCAAGATGCAAATTTCTGAGATCTTAAAGGAAAAGCGGCGAGTGCCGCGCGTCATTAACATTGCGGTTGGTGACCATCACTCAGCTTGTGCTTATGCGAACGCTCAGATCCGCGTTGCTGAAGAGATCGGCATTGATTACAAGCTTGATGTTTTACCTGCTGATATCCCGCAGGGCAAGTTGATCGATCATGTCCGTAAGCTCAACCTTGACCCTGGGGTTAACGGTATCATGGTGCATAAGCCTGTGCCTGCCCATATTGATCATCACGCGGTTGCCAATCAAATAGATGTTATTAAGGACCTTGAAGGTGTGAATGTTGTCAATATTGGCAAAATGATGCTGGGTAAAACCAGTATCATTCCATGCACGCCAGCAGCTGTGATGGCGCACATCGACTCTACGGGTGTTCCCTTGAGAGGAAAAGAGGTAGTGATCGTCGGTCATAGCGAGATCGTTGGTAAGCCACTAAGCCTCTTGTTGCTGCAGCGCATGGCAACGGTGACCGTTTGTCATCTCGCTACAAGCGAAGCAGGGAAGCTCATTGACCATGTATCGCGCGCGGATGTCCTTGTTGTCGCTGTCGGGAAGCCTGAGTTGATCAAGGGGCAGTGGATCAAAAAAGACGCGATCGTTATTGATGTGGGGATCAATCAAGTAGGGTCACGTATCGTAGGGGATGTTGAATTTTATGCAGCGCAAGAAAAAGCCGCATATCTAACGCCTGTCCCCGGAGGCGTTGGGCCGGTCACGGTTGTAATGCTGATGAAGAACGCTATTGAAGCCTTTTCTTCGCAAATGGGGCAAAGATAAAGCTATGCATTATGTAATTATTGGTAATTCTTCGTTTTCATTTGAGGTCGCGCAAGGAATACGCCACGTTGATCAGGCTAGCGAGGTATCGCTTTTTTGCCCTGAGGGAGTTTTGCCTTACTATCGTCATGCCTTACCATCTTTGATCTTAGGGATGGCGGATGACCAGATGGTTTGCGCACCAAATGATATTTATGCGCAGCAGCATATTAACCTTGTGATGGATAAAAAGATCGTTCGCGTCCAGCCGAAGCGAAAGCGTCTTTTGACAGAGGATAAAGAGCAGATACCATTCGACGTTCTTATCATCGAAGGGACCGGGCCTTTTGTTCTGCCGGATTTTAAAGGTGTTCAAAAGCAGGGTGTCTTCCATCTGAAGACGTTTGAAGACACCAAGAAAATGGTTGACTGTGTCGGCTTGACGGACACCGCGATCGTCGAGGTTCATAGCTTCCTTGGCCTTCAGGTCGCCTGCCATTTGCGCAAGATCGAGCAGGAGGTCATCGCTGTCGTTCCAGGCAATCATCTGCTTGCCGACCTTCTAGATAAGGATGTGGCGGATTATATTGTTGAGCAATGTCAGAAAAAAGGACTAAGATTTATTTTTAATAACGCCATTACGGAAGTCCTCGGTGACGCGGAAGCAAAAGCGATCCGCTTAAAAACAGGGAAAGTCCTCGAAAGCGAGATCGTTGTTTTTGGCCACGCTGATCGTCAGCAAAATTTGTTCAACACAGAGGAGCTTTTTCATCAAGAAAACGATTATTATACGCAATACGAAGATGTGTATTGCGCTAAAGATCTGGCACGCTTTCTTGATAAGACCGTCTGGGAAGAATCGTTTATCAGTCAGTACGCAGTTGCTGGACACGCGGCTTGCCTTGTCGCGGGCCTTACGAAGCAACCTTTTTTAACGATCCCTGCTCCAGCTGTCCGTTCCGTTCAGGCGGATGATCTATTGATCAGCCTTTTGGGTTCCTGCAAGAAAGATGATAATCGGGTCGCCTATATGAAAGCTGATTATAAGACGAATCTTTACAAAAAGATATTGACCGAAGAAAACGTGGTCAAAGGGGCTGTCTTGATCAATGATCAGGCGAGCGAGGCTGCCGTGGCGAATTTGGTGAGGGAGGCTGCCACGATCAGCTCTGTTTCTGGGTCCATCGTTGACTATCAGGGTTGATGTCTGATGCATCTAAGAAACTTCTTGTAAAAAAGAGTAGCATGTATTATTCTATTTTTAAGGAAAAATTGTTAATGAAATTCTTCTCGCGAATCCTTGTCTTATTCCTTTTTTTCTGCCTTTTTTCAGAACCAGCTAAAGCTCAAACAAAGTCGCAAATTATTGAGGATTATCGAGCTAAAGGGGTTGAAGCGCAGAAAGAAGGCCTTTACGATGATGCCTTTGCCTATTATCAAAAAGCGCTCAGTCTGGATCTGGAGCGGGCAGAAATTTATAACGATCTTGGCGTTCTTTGCGAGATGATGGGGAATTTTTATGAAGCAAGGAATTATTATCTAGACGCTCTGCGTGTCGATAAGAATTATTTAGCAACATATTTTAATCTAGCTTTTTATTATAAGCGCCAGGGTGATCTGGCAAGGGCGGCCCAGTATTTCAAGGAGCGCGTTGAACGCAGCCATCCGGAAGATCCATGGGTTCAGCGGTCTTTAGAGGAGCTTAAGGCGTTTATTCCTATTTTTCCAGATCTCAAGCGGTGGATGCAAGAATACGAGGCAAGTTTCTTGGCGTATCGTGCTTCTGTCTTGGACAAACAGCTTAAAGCTCAAGAAGAGAGGATCAACGCTGAAAACCTCAAACAATCTGAGTTTTGTGTGCAGCAGGCAAAACTTTATGAAGAGCAACAGATGTATGAGCAGGCCTTGGCAGAATATGACAAGGCTTTGTCAAGAACCCCTGACAGCCCTCGGATCATAGAATATCGGCGGCTCGCCGCAATGAAGCTCAAAGAACGCGATATGAAAAAACTGATGGACTCTGCACTTGAAAAGTTCCAGGCAGGGCAGACAGGTTCCTCGAAGGAAGATATTCGTCAAATACTTACCATAATTCCTGACGAAGAAATCAAAAGATAGATTTTAGTATTCACGATTCTTTCTGATCCCAAAAAATGTCAAAATCCAGACTTGTTCTTATTGATGCGCATGCGTTATGCTATCGATCTTTCTTTGCGGTTCGCGAGCTAAGGACGAGCCAGGGCCAGCCGACAAACGCGGTCTTTGGATTCGTCAACACATTGCGCAAGATCCTTCGGGACTGTCATCCCGATTATGTGGTCGCTTGTTTTGATGTAGGGAAAAAGACACATCGCCAAGAGCGTTTTGCGCAATATAAGATCCATCGTCCGTCCATGCCGGATGACTTGATCAGCCAGATCCCTTTGATCAAGGAGCTTGTCCTGGCGTACAACATTCCAGTCTTTGAGCTTGAGGGGTTCGAAGCGGATGATGTGATCGCTACCATTGCGCATAAGGTTTCTGGAAAGGATATTGAAGTCTTGATCGTCAGCGGTGATAAGGATATGGCGCAGTTGGTTAACAAAACGGTAAAGATCTACGATTATCGTAGCGATGAGATCCTAGATGAGAAAAAGATCTTTGAAAAATATGGTTTTCATGCGCGACAAATGGTTGATTTTCTTGCCTTAGCTGGTGACGCCACCGATAATATTCCTGGGGTTCATGGTATCGGTAAGGTTACAGCAACGGATTTGATCGTTGAGCATGGAAGCGTGGAAGACATCTATGCGCATTTATCAGTTGTAAGATCAGAAAAGACCCGTCAGAAGCTTGAAGAGCAGAAAGAAATGGCGATGCTTAGCAGGGATCTCGCGCTTTTAGATAGCCAGGTCCCGATCGATTTTGATCTCAAATCTGTTCGCTTCATTCCTGCGGATGAGGCACGCCTTGCCCCATTCTTTGAGAAATTAGAGTTTCGTAAATTTGTGCAAGAATTGAGCGGCGGTCAAACGCAGGTCACGTGCTCTGAGTCTGTGCTTACGACTCACAAAGATATCGACGCATTTGTTAAAGAAGCCTTAAGCGTTAAGCGATTTGGCCTGGCAATTGATGCTCAGACACAAGAAGATAAAACCGATGATGTTCGCGTTGGCCTTGTTCTGAAGGATGACATGATGTTCCATCTTCCGCTGAACAAGCTTGGACAGATGCAAAAAGTGTTTGATGCTGAAGACGTGCTGATGGTCTGTAGCGATTTTAAGGCGTGTCTGAAGGCCTTTGACGATCAAGGGGTTTCTTTTCACAACAAAGTTTTTGATGTGATGCTGGCAGGATATTTGCTGGAGCCGGCACAGGCCGGCAAGGATGTCGAGTCACTATGTTGGAAATATTTAAAGATCACGGTTCCGCAGCAAGGTGGTTTTGCTCTTGCAGTGTCGCAGTTTTTGAAGCTGCACAAGGTTTTAGCGGATGAACTGAAGACAAAAGCGCTAGAGAATCTTTTTAGGGAAGTGGAGATGCCTTTGGCAAGGGTGCTCTTTGGCATGGAAAAGCAGGGTGTCGGACTTGATATTGCGTTCTTAAAGGATCTTTCTTTGCGTACGAATCAGCAGATCCAGACGATCGCAAAGAAACTTTATCAGTTGGCAGGCGAGGAATTTAATCTTAATTCGCCCAAGCAGCTTGCGCATATTCTTTTTGAAAAACTGAAACTTCCGGTCATGAAGAAGACTAAGACGGGATATTCGACCGATGAAGACGTTTTAAGGCGTTTGGCGCCAAAACATGAGCTGCCGCAAGAGATACTGAATTATCGTCAGTTGACCAAGCTGACAACGACTTATATCGATGCGTTACCAAAAATGGTGGATGCTAAGACGCATCGCATCCATGCGGTCTTCGACCAAGCAGGGACAGAGACCGGACGCTTAAGCTCGCGTAATCCTAACCTGCAGAACATTCCGATCCGGACCGAACTTGGACGCCAGATCCGCAAAGCCTTTATCGCAGGAGGGAAGGACCACATATTGGTTTCGGCGGATTATTCGCAGATCGAGCTGCGGATCCTCGCGCATTTGTCGCAAGATATGAATTTGATCGAAGCGTTCGCGCGTGGGGCAGATATCCACACAATGACAGCCGCTACTATTTTTAATGTTAGCGAAAAGAGCGTCACGCAGGATATGAGGGTCGCCGCTAAGCGTATCAATTTTGGTATTGTGTATGGAATGAGCGCGTTTGGTCTTTCGAAAGATCTGAATGTCACGCAGAAAGAGGCGCAGGAGTTCATTGATAAATATTTTTTACAGTATCCTGGTGTTCCGCGTTTTATGCAGGAGCAGATCCGCAAAGCGGAAAAAGACGGTTTTGTGACAACACTGCTTAATCGTCGGCGATATATTCCAGAGATCCATAGCGACAATATGGCGTTACGCCAATTTGCCCAGCGTCAGGCATTCAATACGCCTGTTCAGGGCACAGCAGCGGATCTGATCAAGGTGGGCATGATCCATGTGCAGAAAAAATTAGACGAAGGACAATTCAGGTCAAAAATGACGATCACGGTCCATGATGAGCTTGTGTTTGATGTGCTCAGAAAAGAGCAGGATGACCTTGTCGATCTGGTACGTCAGCAGATGGAGGGGCCCTTAAGCCTTTCGGTGCCGATCCGGGTGAGTATCAAGGTGGGAAATAATTGGCTTGAGATGCAGGAGGTTTCACGATGAAGGTTGTTTTTTGTTGTTCGGAAATGGCTCCTTTTGCTAAGACGGGAGGGCTCGCAGATGTTTGCGGTGCTTTGCCTTTAGCATTGATGAAAGAAGAGGTGGACGTTTGCGTTGTTATGCCGTTTTACCGTGAAGTCCAGCAAAGAAATATTCCTTTTAAAATGCTCGACCATGATGTTGCTGTGGCGAACTACCAGGGTCTGGATGTCTTTTTTATCAAGAATGAAGTATTTTTTAATCGCGATGGACTTTATGGCACGCCGCATGGTGATTATGGAGATAATCTCGAGCGTTTTGCTTTCTTTAACAAGCGCGTCTTGCAGCTATTAAAGGATATCCGTCTCGCGCCGGACATCATTCATTGCCATGATTGGCAGACAGCATTGATCCCTGCTTATTTAAAGTTTTATTATCAGGGAGATTCCTTGTTTGAGAAGACAAAAACATTTTTTACGATCCATAATTTAGCATATCAAGGCATTTTCCCTAGGGATAAGTTCTTTGTGCTAGGCCTACCGCATGAATTGAACTCGATCAACGGGGTGGAATATTACGGCCAGCTTAGCCTTTTAAAAGGTGGGTTACTTTTTAGCGATTATATTACAACTGTAAGTCCTCAATACGCCAAAGAGATTCAGCATCGAGAATCCGGAAGAGGGATGGAGGGCGTCATTCGTTTTCGTTCAGATCGCTTGTCCGGCATCCTGAACGGGATCGATGCAGAGTACTGGAACCCCGAAAAAGATACTTTGATCGCTCACCCCTATAGCATGAACGACATGAGCGGAAAAGCTAAAAATAAGGTCATTCTCCAGAAAGAAAGCGGCTTGCCGGTATGCGAATACATTCCTGTCTTTGGTTTTGTCGGACGCCTATCAGAGCAGAAGGGGATAGATGTGATCGCTCAGGGGATCGAAGAGATGATGCAATATCCTGTTCAGCTTATTTTTCAAGGGGTTGGGGAGCAGCGTTTTGAAGATCTGCTGCGTAGTTTTCAACGGCGTTTTCCGGAGAAGATCGCTGTTCATATTCAATTTGATGAAACGATGGCACACCGTATCTACGCAGGAAGCGATCTGTTGCTGATGCCATCAGTCTATGAGCCATGCGGTCTAAGCCAGCTAATCGCGTTTCGTTATGGCACGATCCCGTTGGTCCATCATACCGGAGGACTTGTAGACACGGTCATGCCCTTTAAGCTCACGAATAATCAGGGTGATGGATTCGTATTCACCCGTTTTGATAAAGAGTCATTGCTTAAGACCTTTGAAACAGCGGTCAAGGTCTTTGAGGATCGTGATCTTTTCTTGGATCTTTCAACACGTGTGATGCGTTATGATTTTTCATGGATGACCTCTGCCGTCGAATATAGAAAACTTTATCAGGCATGCATATCGTAGGGATCACAGGAAGCTTTGGTTCAGGGAAAACCACTGTCGCGCGTTTATTGCGCGAGAGGGGGGCGAAGGTTTTTGACGCCGATAAGGCTGCCCACGCGCTTTTTCTGCCTAAACATCCATGCTTTAAAAAAGTAGTATCTCTTTTTGGCCGAGAGATCCTGGTAGGTGGCCGTATCGATCGTCGCAGGCTTGCGAAGATCGTTTTTGGCAACCCGCAAGCCCTAAAAAAGCTTTGCCATCTCACGCATCCGTTGATCATCCAGCAGATAAAAAAGGAGGTTGGCCGGTACCGTAGCATGCGAACGCCGGGCTTATTTGTTCTTGATGTCCCGTTATTATTTGAAGCAAAGCTGGAAGGATTGTGCGATTACGTTGTCGTTGTGCGATCGACCATCCGCGTACAGATCGCGCGTTTACAGAAAAGGAACCATTTTTCTCAATCAGAAATCCTGCGGCGCATTAACGCGCAAATGCCGATAGCCCTCAAGGCCGCTAAGGCGGATTTCGTTATTTATAACCAAGATAGTATCCAGAAAACAAAAAAACAAGTAGAGGAATTATGCCAAGAACTAAAGAAAAAGATGTTGTAAATGGTAGCGCAAGTGAAAAGACTGATCAGGTCCCTATGACAAATGCCGATAAGCTTTTTATCGATAGTTTAAAAGATAAAAAAATGTCGGATCTGACGCAAATCGCCAAAGATATGAAGATCGATGGCCTTAGTGGTATCAAGAAACAGGATCTGATCCTAAAGATCCTTCAAGCCCAAGCTGAAAAAGAAGGCGTTATGTTCGGTGCCGGGACACTAGAGGTTCTGTCGGAAGGATTTGGTTTCTTGCGAAATGCCAATTACAATTATCTTCCATGCCCAGATGACATCTATGTTTCCCCATCCCAGATCAGAAAGTTTGATCTTAAAACTGGTGATAATGTGAGCGGGCAGATCCGGCCTCCTAAAGAAGGTGAGAAATATTTTGCGCTTCTTAAGGTGGAAGCGGTTAATTTTGAGAATCCAGAGAAATGTAAAGAAAAGATCCTGTTCGATCAGCTCACACCACTTTATCCTCAAGAACGGTTTCTTTTGGAGACAAGCCCTGAAGAGTTGTCCACGCGTGTCATGGACCTTCTGTCGCCGTTAGGAAAAGGGCAGCGCGCATTGATCGTGGCGCCGCCGTACAGTGGTAAGACAGTTTTGCTGCAAAAGATCGCTAATTCCATCACGCGCAACCATCCGGATGCGATCCTGATCGTTCTTTTGATCGATGAGCGCCCAGAAGAGGTCACAGATATGCAGCGTAGCGTTAAAGGAGAGGTTATCTCTTCAACATTTGATGAGCCGGCGGAACGCCATGTCCAGGTGGCAGAGATCGTCCTAGAAAAAGCTAAAAGGCTTGTGGAACATAAAAGAGATGTTGTGATCCTTTTAGACAGCATTACGCGTTTAGCCCGCGCGTACAACACGGTCGTGCCGCATAGCGGTAAGATCCTGTCGGGAGGTGTGGACTCTAATGCGCTTCATAAGCCAAAAAGATTTTTTGGCGCTGCCCGATGCATTGAAGAGGGTGGTAGTTTAACAATCATCGCGACAGGGCTGGTGGACACCGGAAGCCGCATGGATGAGGTTATCTTTGAGGAATTCAAGGGAACCGGCAACATGGAATTACAGCTTGACAGAACGCTTTTTCAGAGGAGAATATATCCCGCGATTGACATTAAAAGGTCGAATACGCGCCATGAAGAGCTATTGATCCCCGAAGGTGATCTGCAGCGCATTTGGCTTTTACGCAAGGCGCTTAATGATCTCAATCTGTCAGAGTCAATGGAACTTTTGTTGGCGAAACTCGCGAAATATAAGACCAATAAGGATTTTTTAAGCAACATGAACAGAGCTGACTAAGCTTATAAAGGAGGACAATGACGTATGAAAAAAGAAATTCATCCTAAGTACGAAGAAGCTGCGATCACATGCTCTTGTGGGGAGATCATTCAGACGCGCTCGACCCGCAAAGGCATCCATGTGGAAATTTGTTCTAAATGCCATCCGTTTTTCACGGGCGATAAAAAGTTCGTCGATACTGCCGGTCGCATTGATCGTTTCAAAAAGCGTTACGCCAAGAAAGATAAATAACGACTTGTCGCAAAATGCGCTGAGTTGTCCTGAGCGAATAGGCGAGGGGCAAAGAAATTGCTCAGCGCGAAATGTGTTGAGGCACTCCGAGCAATTGCGCGAGGAGATGACAGACGATGAACATTGATAAACTTCAGAAGGCCCAAGCGCGTTGTGGTGAGCTGGAGATGCTTTTGGCTGATCCGCAAGTGATCGCTGATAATAAACGATATCAATCTTTTGCCAAAGAGATGGCAGAATTGATGCCGCTTGTCAGCGCTTACCGCGAACACCAGAATCTTCTTAAAGAAAAACAGGATCTTGAGCATCTTTTGAAGGAAAAGCATGATAAGGATTTTGTCGATCTCGCGCATTGCGAGATCGCTGAGTTGCAAACCCGCCAAGAAGCCCTTGAGCTTCAGATCAACGAACTGCTGAACCCCAAACGACAAGAGCAAGAAAAAGATATCATCATTGAGATCCGTGCCGGCACCGGTGGGGCTGAGGCATCGTTATTCGCCGGTGATCTGTACCGCATGTATGTCAAGTATGCGGCTCAAAAAAACTGGCGTGTGGACGCTATGAGCAGTCATCCAGCAGAAGGCGGAGGCTTTAAAGAGATCGTGTTCGGTGTCAGCGGAAAAGGAGCCTGGGATCGTCTAAAATGGGAAAGCGGAGCGCATCGTGTTCAGCGTGTTCCAGCGACTGAAGCCTCTGGACGCATCCATACATCTGCAGCGACAGTTGTTGTTATGGCAGAACCTGAAGAAGTAGAGCTCGTGATCGACCCCAAAGATCTTAAGATCGATGTTTTTCGTTCGTCTGGCCCTGGAGGGCAGAGCGTTAACACGACCGATTCGGCGATACGCATCACGCATTTACCAACAGGGACCGTTGTTGTCTGTCAAGACGAACGCTCACAGCTGAAGAATCGATTGAAAGCTATGCGCGTGTTGCGTGCGCGCATCCTGGACAAGATGCAAGAAGACAATCTTGCCAAAGAATCCCAAGAGCGCAAGGCGAAAGTGGGCACAGGGGACCGTAGCGAAAAGATCCGTACCTATAACTTCCCGGATCGACGCGTCACGGATCACCGTATTGGTTTTACAAGTCATCAACTTCCCAGTATTTTAGATGGCGAAATGGATGAGCTTGCAGACGCTCTGATCGAAGCTGAGCTTAAGGCAGAGGCGCAAGCATGAACGAGCAAGAACTGATCCTTACATCTGTTTTGCAATGCCGCAGAGTTGATCTTTATACAGGTACCGTTGAAGTGACCGCAGATCAGAAGCAACAGCTTGATGATATCTGCAGCAGGCGTTCTTCGCGCGAACCCGCGCAATACATCTTGCGTACCTGTGAATTCATGGGGCTTGATCTTTATGTTGATCAGCGTGTATTGATCCCGCGTCCGGAAACAGAATTGTTGGTAGAGGCCGCGGCAACCTTTTTGCAAAAGGCAGGCAAGCCTTTAAGCGTCCTGGACATAGGAACAGGAAGCGGTAATATTATTGTTAGTCTCGCAAAGAATTTCTCCCAACATCATTTTCTGGCTTTGGATATTTCTAAAGAGGCGCTTGAGGTTGCCAGGCAGAACGCGCGGACACATGATGTCTTTTCGCGGATCACATTTCTAGAGGATGATATTTTTAGCGATACATGTATCCGCAAGATACCGTTATGCGATATCGTTATTTCAAACCCGCCGTATATTCCAAGTGGAGACATCGCGGATCTTCAGCCGGAAGTCCTCCAAGAGCCCCATGGCGCTTTGGATGGAGGAGAGGATGGATTGCGTTTTTATCGCCGGATCGCGCAATTCACAAAGCATGCCTTATCCCGCAATGGTTTTCTTTTTCTTGAGGTAGGGCAAGGTCAGGCGAAAGATGTTCAAGATATTTTAGAGCAGACAGGCCATCTGGTCGTCCAAGGATGTCTGAACGATTATTCACATATCGAACGTGTTGTTATAGCGCAAAGGATATAGTCTATGGATAAGCTTGTGATCGAAGGGGGAAGACGTTTATCTGGGGAAGTTCGTATCAGCGGGGCAAAGAATTCGGCTCTGCCTATTATGGCGGCCACCCTTTTAACGGATCAGCCGTGCACGATCCATAATGTGCCCAAATTGCGTGACACATTGACCATGATCAAGCTTCTGGAGTCTTTAGGTAAGGTCACGCGTTATGAAAAAGGAAAACTTGTTGTCTTGGGGAAAGGGCCGATCAAAGATACTGCGCCGTATGATCTAGTGTCCACCATGCGAGGATCGTTTTGTGTCTTAGGGCCTCTTTTAGGTAAACTTCGCCGGGCCCGTGTTTCTTTGCCCGGAGGCTGCGTGATCGGTATTCGCCCTGTTGACCTTCATGTCAAAGGCTTAAAGGCTTTAGGCGCTGAGATGACAACGGACGCGGGATATATTGTCGCTAAAGCTAAGCGCCTGCGGGGAGCGCGTATTTATTTAGGAGGGGTCTTTGGGTCATCAGTCCTGGCAACGGCCAATGTAATGATGGCGGCTGTTCTGGCCAATGGTGAGACGATCATCGAATCAGCAGCCTGCGAGCCTGAGATCGAGGATCTAGGAAATTTTTTAGTGCGCATGGGTGCTCATGTGATCGGGCATGGAACACCGCGCATTATTATCCGCGGGGTTAAGGAACTTTTAGGGGCAGATCATAGCATTATTGCGGATCGTATCGAAGCAGGGACCTTCATACTGATGTCCGTAGCCACGCGCAGCGACTTGACGATCCGTGACGCGTATCATGGGCATTTGTTGTCATTGATCGATGTCTTAGAGTCCATAGGGGTCCGCTTTGAGTATACTGATGATGTGATCCGCGTGATCAATCGCCGGACCATAACCCCGGCCAGTATCAATACGTATCCTTATCCAGGATTTCCAACAGACCTCCAAGCCCAATTCATGGCTTTGATGGCAACGACACCCGGCGTGAGCGTTATCACAGACCGTGTCTATCCTGATCGGTTCATGCATATTGCTGAGCTTGACCGTATGGGGGCTAATATCCGCCGGGAAGGCTTACATGCGATCGTTCAGGGTGTCAAAACCTTACACGGAGCCCCGGTTATGGCTTCAGATCTCAGAGCATCGGCCGCTCTTGTCATTGCTGGTTTGACCGCGAAAGGCCTGACGGAGATCCACCGCATCTATCATCTGGAGCGTGGGTATGAGGACCTCGAGAAAAAACTTTTGAACATTGGCGCAAAGATCTCAAGGAAAAAAGTGTGACATGATCCTCATGCTGGATAATTATGATTCCTTTACCTATAATCTCGTCCAGTACCTGGCTGAATTGAAAGCGGATGTTGAGGTTTTTCGCAACGATGCCATCACGATCGATGATATCAAAAGCATGCGGCCGGAACGTATCGTTGTCTCTCCTGGGCCGGGACGGCCAGAGGATGCAGGTATATCTGTTGCGTTAATACGAGAATTTGCCGGTCAGATCCCGATCTTAGGGGTTTGCTTAGGCCATCAGGCCATTGGCTATGCCTATGGCGGGAGCATCATCGGCGCGAAAAAACTTATGCACGGAAAAACCTCCTTGATCTATCACAATAAAAAAGAAATTTTCAAAGGCCTCTCCAATCCTTTTGAAGCGACACGCTATCATTCCCTAGTGATCGAACAGAAGACATTACCGGATTGCTTAGAGATCATCGCCTGGACCCAAGACAAAGAGATCATGGGCGTTCGCCACAAGCAATATCCGCTTTGGGGTGTTCAATTTCATCCGGAGTCTATTTTGACCAAAGAAGGCAAAAAGTTGCTCCAGAATTTTTTAATCTTAAACCCTAAATAAATTTTCTATCTGTATGCAAGAGTATATCGACAAGATCCAGCAACATCATGACCTCACCGCCCAAGAGATGTCTGATGTAATGCGACGTATCATGACCGGAACAGTGCCGAAAGAGGAGCTTAGCGCGTTTCTTTTAGCGTTGCGTAAGAAAGGGGCCGCGGTCAATGAGATCACCGGCGCAGCGCGTATCATGCGAGAGTTCGCGATCGCAGTGGATACAGATAAGGATGTCGTTCTTGACACCTGTGGCACTGGAGGTGACAGGGCCGGCACGTTCAATATATCGACCGCCGTCGCTTTCGTGGTCGCTGGCGCTGGCTGCGTAGTGGCCAAGCATGGTAACCGTTCCGTTTCCAGTAAATGTGGTAGCGCGGATGTGCTTGAGTATCTGGGTGTCAACGTTGGCATGAAAGTCGAGCGTTTATCGGATTGCCTGCATCAGGTGGGCATCGCTTTCTTATTCGCGCAAAATTTACATCCGGCGATGCGTTACGCGGCCGCGGTTCGCAAAGAACTAGGGGTTGAGACGATCTTTAATGTTTTGGGGCCTCTGACGAATCCGTCTAAAGCTACGCATCAGATGATGGGCGTTTACAACAAGGAATTGGTTGAGCCCATGGCGCATGTCTTGCAGAACCTGGGATTAAAGAAAGCCTTGGTGGTGCATGGAGAGGATGGCTTAGATGAGATCACGACCACTGCCAAGACATTTGCTAGCGAATATAATGGCCAAGACATCATTTCATATGAGATCGATCCATCTTTTTACGGTATTCCAAGAGCTCTTCCTCAAGACCTTAAGGGGGGAAGCGCTGAAACCAACGCGCAGATCATTTCTGATGTTCTAAGCGGTCAGACTGGCGCCCAAAGAGATATCGTTATTTTAAATGCCGCTTACGCGTTGTATATTGCTGGCAGAACTCCAACAGTTCATAAGGGCATAGAGGCAGCCTGCCAATCGGTCGATACAAAAAAAGCCAAAGAAAAACTTGATTCCTTGATCGCGTTCACTAATCAATGACAAAAGATTTCCTAAAAGATATCATCGTTTACAAACAAGGCCTGATCGAAAAGAAGAAAGTCTTCCTACAGGAGCTTAAGGCAAAGAATAAGAATGACAAGCATACAGCGTATCACGTATTCCAGAAAGCCATATCAAAACCGGGCCAGCTAAATCTTATCGCTGAGATCAAAAAGGCTTCACCATCTCAAGGGGTTATACGTGGTGATTTTAGCGTGTTGGATCTAGCGTATGCCTATCAGAAAGCTGGCGCAGCTGCCATTTCTGTTTTGACCGAAGATAAGTATTTTTTAGGTAAGCCGCCGTATGTGCGTGAGGTGGCTGAGCATGTAAGCTTGCCTGTTTTGACCAAGGATTTTATCATTGACGAGGTGCAGATCTTTGAAACCTTTTCGTTCGGCAGTAGCGCGGTGCTGTTGATCGTTGCCATCCTTACGGATAAAAATCTACAACAGCTTCTTGAGACCGCTCACGGCTTAGGCATGGATGCTTTAGTCGAGGTCCATGACGAGAAAGAACTTCAGCGCGCCATCAATAGCGGAGCCAAGATCATCGGGGTCAATAATCGAAATTTAAGAACTTTGGACGTTGATTTTGCAACCTGCGAAAAGCTGATTCCGTCTATCCCACAAGGGATCACGATCGTCGCTGAAAGCGGGATCAAGGATCAGACACAGATTCGGAAACTTCAGCAGTTGGGCGCTCACGCGGTGTTGATCGGCGAGACTTTTTTGCGCGCACATGATGTTGGCGCCAAGGTAAGGGAAGTAATGTATGGCGAGAATTAAGATTTGCGGTATTACAAACAAGGAAGACGCGCACAGGGCGCACCGTCTTGGCGCTTGGGCGCTGGGTTTTATTTTTTATCGTAAAAGTCCTCGATATATTGATCCGAATACTGCCAAAAGAATTATCGCGTCCCTTCCTCGATCCGTTCTGCCGGTAGGCGTTTTTGTTAATGAATCGCTCAAGAACATCCAAGCCATTGTCGCGCAATGTGGTCTAAGAGTAGTTCAGTTACATGGCAATGAGACACCCGCTTTTTGTTCTAAGATAAAGAAGGTCATCACGATCAAAGCGATCTGTGTCAAGCACAAGCAGGATGTTGCAAGAGCTTTGCGGTATAAGACTTCATTTTTGTTGTTCGATACGTATCTTAAAGGCGTGCACGGGGGAACAGGGAAAGTTTTTGATTGGGACATCTTGCAAGAATCTGCACTTAAGAAACAGAAGATCATCTTGTCCGGCGGCTTGAATCCAGAGAACATTGTTGAAGCTGTAAAACTTAAGAATATTTATGCCTATGATGTTTCCAGCGGAGTAGAGCGGCGTCCGGGAAAGAAATGTCTGCGCTTAATGAGAAAATTTTTAAAGAAGCAAAAAGGTGAAGCGCAATGACCAATGACGAAATCCTAATGACGAATGAAACCCCAATGATTCAATGCCCAATTGAAATATTAGGATTTGAGATATTGATTCGACATTCGAGCTTGGTCATTGAGTCATTTTATTTGCATTCCAAATCTTTATTAAGGAGCTTTTATGTCTAAGATCGTTTTTGACATTGAAACTGCAGGGCAGGATTTTGACAGCTTGGATGAGGTCTCAAAAGAATATTTCTTGAAGTTCGCTGACAGCGAGCAGAAGATCGAGGATGTAAAAAATAGTATGAGCTTCTACCCTGTGACAGCCCAAGTGATCACGATCGGCATGCTGGACGTGGAGACGAATAAGAGTTTTGTCTTCTTCCAGAATGATGGCAAGAAAGAAAAATTCCAGGAAGGGGACATCACTTATGTTTCCGGGGATGAAAAAGAGATCCTGATGCATTTTTGGAAATTGATCGAAAAGGCCAATGTTTTTATCACTTTTAATGGACGAACCTTCGATTGTCCTTTTATCATGTTGCGCTCAGCCATCAACAATGTTCGCGCGACCAAGAATCTTGTGCCGTATCGCTATGACGCGAAGCTGCATGTTGACCTTTGCGATCAGTTGACCTTTTATGATGCGATGCGTCGCCGCTTCAGCTTGGACATGTGGTGCAAAGCCTTCGGTATCAAAAGCCCCAAAGAAGAGGGGATCACAGGACTGCAAGTTAAAGAGTTTTTTCTCAAAGGCGCATTCCATGACATTGCGAGGTATTGCGCGCGTGACCTACAGGCAACCAAAGAGCTGTACTTGTATTGGGAGAATTATTTAAAGTTTTAGGATTAAAGGGTTAGAGGATTGAAGGGTTAAAGGGCTTTAGGAGATTTGAAAATAGCAAGAAAAAAAGAATTGAGAATCATCGGCTTAAACTTTAAGCGGAAACTTTGTTTTTATAATTTTCGTATTTTGGTTTCTCCTTAAAGTTTTTACCTTTCTAACTCTTTAGCCCTCTAATCCTTTAATCCTTTTTTCATATTTTGAAACCGCTTTCCCGAAGCCCCTTTTCACCCCTTGTTATCGATCTTTTCTGTGCTATATTCTCAAATGAGCCGATAAAGGCAAACCCGGGGAAACCCGGGGGCGCAAAACCACAGACCTAAGTTGTCTGAAGCAGCTTGCGTCCCGCACCCGGAGTGGTGCTGGGGCTACCTCAAGGGCCGGTTGGGCCGCAGTGGATGACAAGACGGTGGCTGGGTTGCCGAAGTGGACATACTTTGTCGGCTCTTTCTTATTTTTTCTTCCTTCTTATTTTAACTTAGCCAAGAAAAAACACTCCGAGCAATCTTTTTGTGAGGAGTCCAAAAATACTAATACGATTATCCTGATTTCGTGCCTCCGCTTTTGGCGGAATAAATTCGCGTGGGCTGATTTGATCTCGGCCAAGGCCTTCGTAAGTCGTGATCATTTAAAAGCACTCCTTTCTTTGATAGAGGTCCGCAAGCCCTCCCGTACATAAGCTGACCTTGAAAATTTATAAAAATGTGCTATATTTTCCCAAAAGAAACCGCTTTCTTATCTAATTTTGTTCTAAATTCCTGCCACGGAAAAAAGGTTTAAGGCTTGCTCTTTTAGCCTTTGAGTACGTATATTGACCAATTTTTATCCTAACAAGTTGTTAAAAAAGGAGAAGTTTCATGATCGCCTGCGGTAACAAAGCCCAAAGAAGATTCGCGTCAAAGATCATCTCTGTTCTTATCACTCTCAGCTTTCTTTTTACCTCTATTGCTCCCAGCTACGCCCAGGGCCTATCTGCAGGGCTTTCGGCGCCAAGCACGATGCTTGCGCCAACAGCAAGTTTTTATCCTGTTTTGTTACGAGCGATCGAGATTGACCCCGGTAATCCTTTTCATTTTGGGTTTATCGTAGATAGCGGTGATACAGCCATGGAAGGCGAGGCCTTGACCGAAGAAGCCAAGAAGCTGATCCGCTACTTTTTAGCCTCCTTGACAACTCCTGAAAAAGACATGTGGGTCAACCTTTCGCCTTATGAAAAAGATCGTATTATCCCGGAAGGCTTTGGTCAGACCCAGATGGGTCGAGATCTTTTAGCTCAGGATTATATCTTAAAGCAGCTTACTGCTTCCTTAATATACCCGGAAGACGAGCTTGGCAAAAAGTTCTGGGAAAAGGTTTACAAGGCAGCTTACGAGAAATACGGAACTACCGACATCCCGATCGACACGTTCAACAAGATCTGGATCCTTCCTAAAAAAGCAACAGTTTACGAGAACAACAATAGGGTTTTTGTTGTTGACAGCGAATTGGCCGTCGTGATGGAAGAAGATTACGTTGCTTTGCAAGCAAAGCAACGAGTCGATAGTCGAGAGTATGTAGTATCTAGTAAAAACCAACCACTAAATACTAGCGACCAAATACTAACGACCAGTTCTCTTTCTTCTCAGATCGTCCGTGAAATTGTTCTTCCGGCCATCGAAAAAGAAGTGAACTTCGGAAAGCATTTTGCGAGCCTAAGGCAGGTCTATTACGCGATGATCCTGGCCACTTGGTATAAGAACAATCTAAAGGAAAGCTTGCTTGGCAAGATCTACATGGATCAGAATAAGATAAAAGGCATTGATCTTGTGGATAGCTCTGAAAAGCAAAAGATCTACGAGGATTATTTGAATGCTTTTCAAAAAGGCATCTATGATTTTATCAAGGTTGAGAGGGATCAGCATACGGGAAAGAACATTCCCCGCAAGTATTTTTCTGGCGGTTTCACGCCAACTACTCCTGACGGGACCCCTTTGCGTCAGGCTCTAGAAAAGGTCACTCCATCCGCAGATAAATTGCAAACAAAGGGAAGTGCAACGAGATTTGATGCTAAGCTATTGAAAAGTGAAGATGATAACAGATCCTCCGCCTCGGCGATAGAAGCTCCCGGGCATGATGCAGGATGGAGTGCATTGGAAGCAATCGCTCGACAATATGGCGGTGATTATGTTTATGTTTATGCAGAATACGATACTGGGGGGTGGAGTGGCAGACACAGGTCTGAGATGCAGAGCACTTTCTTAGATGATAAGCCAGAAAGGAAAGTTGCGAGAATTAAAGTTTATTATGATGAAAACGGGAATAAACAAATAGTACTTACGCGCATCGACCGTAATAGATGGAATATAGAGGTAAAGTGGGGAACAGGCGTTTCCGCCTCGGCGATCATCTCAAGGGTATCGTCTTTAGAGCCAGCATCTGTTCTTTTACGCGAGATCACGTCCAAGCTCGAGTTGACAGGGAAAGTGCTTTTAAGTTTCAATATTCTCACAGAGGAAGGATATTCCTACGGATTTTCTTTGAGCGACCCGCAGGCTTCAGGCCGTCTAAGCGTTATTTTGCCAAAAGCCAAGAAGGTTACGATGTTCTTTAAAGACAGAACTTCTTTGATCTTTGCCAAAGACACAGCAAATAGCCGATGGAAGATAACGCAGTTTTACGGTCAAGGATTTAATTTTAAGGATGAAGGAGCCAGATGGAATGAGCTGGGCGGTTCCATCAATGTCCCTAAGTTTCGCGCCAATGTGGATTTAAAAGAAATGGCAACAGAGATCGTCGCGGAAAATATGGCTCTAAGGTTAACAAGCGACGATATCAAGCAAACAGAGTTTTATAGGCCTAACAGTAAAAGTCTCATGGCTGAAAAGATTGCTTCTATACCGCAAGACGCCAGAGAACCTTTGACGGTAAAGATGTTTATCCGTGATGGCTATGTTGTTCTTCATCGAGCCAAAAAAGCGGATTTCTGGGAGTTCGTGTCACAGGGGATGCCGCTGGCAGAAGACAAAGAAGAAGCTGTGTCTTCGAGCATTCGTACCATTTCAAAAGAAGAGATCGATCCGTTTGTCAAAAAATTAGGCATGGATAATCCTGGCAGCACTTTTAACAGAGATTATTTCGCAAGTCTCGTTTCTCAATATAATCAGCAAATGGTCGATAAGCAAAAAGGGATCGTGAATGATCTGGTGATCGGCCAGAATTTCTTCCCAAATTCTATGATCCCTAAGTCAAAAATGAAAGAGATCATGAACGCGACGGATTTCGCAACAGAGATCTTATCGCAGGAGAAGAAGTATCTTGAGGCTGCTAAGAATGTTGACCATCGCATTGATTTTATGAACGGCGGAGCAGGGACTTCTGTGGGAGGAGTCGGGGCGAAATCCATGGCCTTGACGTTTGTCCAAGAACTTCAAGGGTTTGATAAGGATGGCAACCCTAAGGTTTTCAAGGATGTGGAGTTCAGTATTTTAGATGTGAAATATGTCCACAACATCATTACCGCTCAAGAAGGCCGTGTTGCGCACGCCAGCATTCGTGAGCTTGTCAGTAAAGATACGGTCGGTCCTATTTCAGATTTTCGCAATCAACACATTTGCCTTCTTGATAAGATCGATGATCGTATCCCCGAAGGCCAAAAGCGCACTTATGCTCAATACGTCAGAGGGTTGCAAGGCATTAGATTCGATGAAGATATGGTCGTTCAGGCGATCCAGCCTGTTGTGGATGTGGTAACCGGAGAGTTGACCGATCGCAAAACTTCTCCAGGCGGACACGGTGTTTTTGGACGAATGGCTTTTGAAGAAGTTCTTACTGACATTTTACCAGAAGACAAAGTGGTGATCCGCGATATTACTAATGGGGACGGTCCAAACAATCAAATCCCATCTGTTGTTTTAGGCTGGATGGCGTCCAACAAGATCCCCATGGTTCTTTTATCATCGACAACCATGGAATTAGATAAAAAAGGTGGGAAGGTTGGTGCTCAGCCTGTCGAGGATGGCCTTTTGCTGCAGGATCTTACTGCTGAGAATACCCGTATCAATATGATGGAAACTGTCCAGGCTGGCAAGGTTGGCCAGGGCGAGCTCTTTCAAAAGATCGGCCTCACTGCTGGCGCGATCGAGGAAGCAGGCCAGGAAGGTGAACAGTTCTTTAATACCAACATTATGGGCATTAACGAAACTGTGCTTCAGCCATTTTTGCGTGAACTGGAAAAGATCATTGGACATGAACAGTATGTACAGTGGACATCGCCAACCTTCATTGATAATCCAAAAGAGGGCGGGACGATCTATCAGATCGAAGGCGCCTTGGGCCATGTTCTTCAGAATCTCGATTATCATGTGCGCTATACAGAAAATCAGAAGGTAAAAGACCTGATGAAAAAGTATGGATGGACGCGCTTGCTGCACATCGTGAATTTTACACCTGAGTATCGTGAGCTATGCTTTACGCCAGTTAAGTTTGCTTTGGATTGGAATTATTATTTATCCGAGCATTTTGCCATGGATACTAAAGAATGGGCTATGAAAAATAATAAGCCAGGCCACTTGGCGCGATTCGAATTTTCCAAAAATTACGAAGATTACTATCAGAAAAACAAGGTGAACGCTTACAAAATTCTCCCGCTGGGTTCAAAAACGCTGGATCTGGATCTTCTTTATGTGGCAGGGAAGTGGACTCTGAACAAACCAGAATACATTGGAACGGTTGAGTTGCGTAACGATACGGATCAAGAAATTAACCTGGATGAGCTTCTATCAAAGGCGAAATATCAGCATTATTTTGACAAAGGTATTCTCAAGCGTGGCAGCGATGGGCATTTGATCCTTGATAATGTGACGATTGTTTATGTAGGAGTTGATATTGACGGAAGCGGGACAGATTTGTTGGTAGCCCCGACTCAGTCGGTTTCTTCTACGCTGGCTTCGATCCCAGCTACCACTGGTCGAGAAGTTGCCGCTGTGCTTATCAAAGAGTATCAGGCGGATCCTTATTTTATCTCCGGAACTGACCAGGATGGAAACATCAAACCGTTTATTACCGCGGTTTGGCATGCAGAATCACAGCAACTGTCTGAAAGCGAGAAAGAGTACTACGGCTTAGACTTTCGGGATTATTATTATGGATGGTCAGAAACAGAGTTGCCGGTTACGATGCATGCATTCGATCAGAATGGACAGATTTTCTTGCGCTTAAGCGAGAATGGAAAAATGTATCGATCTTATGATCAAAAATCTAAGCATAAGAGAATGTCCTCATCCCTTGCAGTAATCAAACGTGCTGCGGGAACGCTGAACGCGCATGAAGCGATCATGGCGCTCAGGAAGGGGATCCCACACAAGACATGGTCTGTGGAATGGAACGATAGTTCTTATCTTGAGCATGAGCCTGGGTTTACCGAATTCTTTAGTGAAAAGAATTTGGGATCAGGACAGAGGTTGATTGTAAAATTCTGGGAACAAAACAGAAATTCACCTTTAACTCAAATTATGATCGATCAATATGACCTTTTCTTATCGATCACAGCATTACGCTTTGTATGGAATGACAAAAAGCAGAATTTTGATGCTGTTTCAGAGGATAATATCGCGCGCAAAGCGAAAGAGATCATTGAAAAGATGCCTACTTCTAGCGCGTCTTCAAGTGTGATCACACGCCAGCAGCTGATCAGCCCGATCACGCGTATTATGCAGGATGAAAGATCAGACGTTGGCACGATGGGCGTTAAATTGCGTTCTGGCGGATATCAAAGAGTCAGTGTGACAAATCCAAAAGCCCCATGGCAAGACCTTGATCTTCGTGAACCAGTAGCATCAATCAGGTTAGAATTGGGAAATGGCACTTCTTATTATCTCAACGTCCGCTATGAGGGTAAGCGCGCGATCATTGATGCGAACAAAGTGCGAACGACTTTTTCGCAAACAGAAACAGTTGCCGCGCGCATAGCGCCGATCCTTATGGATAAAAGAAATTTTCGCCTGGGTTCATCGCGTGACCGAGAAAGCTACCTTAAGGTCGTGTCAGGATCTCAAGAAAAAAATTGGCAAGCCGTTGACCAGATCTCTGCTAATTTCTCAAAAGAAAGAGCTGTACAAAAGATCAAGGATCTATCTGCCAGAGAAAAGGCAGTTTTTATCGATATCGAACAACATTCTATTCTTGAGAAAGATAAGATCGATCAGTGGCTTTCTAGGCCTGGCAAGCCTCTCGCGTATCAGATCAGGTTTCAAGATGGAAGTTATATTTATCTGGTGAGCAAGGATCTTTCTTATCGCGATCCTGTTGTTAGCGTGACACCGAAAGCTGCGGAAGTTAAATCGGTAGTTTCAGAAAAAAGAGGATATTGGCCGTCAGATTCTGCAAAGATCCAGCGAGATGTTGAGGAGATCATCTCGATCATCGGGCGCGAAGAAAAGATGGAAACTATAAAGATTTTTAACCCTGCCATGCTTTATGATGCCAACAAGTTGAAACTAAAAGATGCCATAGATCGATTTAAAGAAAAATTTAGCATGCTTGTTACTCAAAAGCTTGAAGGGATCGTGCTTACTTTTAGGACTTATTCGATCGAGATCTCTGTAAGCAAGAGCACGCAACAAATTATTCATGTTCATGTAAAAGATAAGCAGGGAATGCGCCTGCCGGGATTTGACCGTTCAAAATTATCATCAGAAAATGTTTTTTCTACCGCGCTGGAGAAAAAAGAGGTGCCAGCTGTAACGTATATTGATGGTGTTCCTTCTGGGGAACCGGCACAGCGAACTTTAGGGTTAGAAAGGTATCTGGAGGAAAAACCTGTTGTTTCGGAGGTGAGCAAAACAGCGTCAGCAAAAAGAGGATTTTTGCCATCAGGTTCCGCAAAGATTCAGCGCGATGTCAAAGAGCTTCTTTCGGTATTCGACCGGAATGCAAAGCTGCAAACTATAGAAATTCGTAATTTCAATAATAGTTTTCGTTCTTACAATGCTTTGCTCGGAGCTCAGATAGCGGATGCTGTAGATGCGTTTCGGGAGCGTTTTGGAGATACGATAAGCACTATGCAATTCGAGATAGAGGATTTTAGAATCATTGTCAGCTTTGAGGAATTTACGCGGAAAGTCACTGAAGTTTCGGTGTTTGATAAAAAATTTCGTGAACATGAGAAAGCGGTTCTGCAGCGATATATATTGTCAGCCGAAAACTTTTTGTCCACCGCTCCAGAAGAAAAGAGGGCAGAAGTTAAATCCGAAACGTCTAAGCCCGAGACAGAGATCCCGTATGATGCGGATATCGTTTCGCGTAAAGAAAGGGTGAGCTTCAAAGGGGCAAAATTTGATGTTCAGGAATTTTCTAAGCGAATCCTAGATGCTACAAAGGGCAAGCTTTTGATCGACACCGGTCTCGATTTTGACTGGAGAAAAAATGTGATATTTTCCTTTTCATCTCAAAATAAGATGGATTATAGGGCTATGCATAAACCTGCGAAGAATGTATCTTATATGATCGTGCTTCGTCAGGTTGAGGACGAGATGATTGAGATAGAAGCAGAATTTCAGAATTCCGCTGGTGAAATGAATCATGACGAAGGCTTGTTACGTCTGGCAACAGATATCTTAAAGTCCATGAGTCAGGAGCCTGGGGTTGTTGATGCGCCGCAGGCGACAGCGCCGGCTAAATTAAGCGAATTAATGCCAGGAGAATTCAGACATCAGCTCCTTGAATTTCTTGATCAGCTGGGTGTCAGGGAGTTGCGCGCAGTAAATATTTTTGATGGGGTAAGCTTTTATTATTTTTACTCCACCAAACAGATCCGTGAAAGCAGAGAAGAAGTTGCTCATGCTTTAGATGGCTTGGTTCAGGAGAAATCAGACATGCAATCTATTGAAATCTTGTGGACAGCCAATAGAGTCGTGATTGATCTTGAGAGAGGGGAAGTTGTTGGCGTCCGGCCTGGATTTGCAACTCTTGGCGCAGGTCAAGAGGATATCGACCGGATCCGCCAAAATCTTCCTGCGGGACATTTTTTGTCAATGGCAAGGAGCGAGCCGCTTGATGAAACACCAACCGCCATGAGTCAGAAGGCTTCGGACGTTATCGAAGATTTATTTAGAGATTTTTCTAATACTATTGAGAACTATCTGGGAACAGACGAGATTATATACAGCCCACGACTAGGCGAGGGTAATTTTGGTGGTTTTAACGGGTTAATAACAATAAAGTTTACGAAGACATATGAACGATTTAAACCTTATTGGGTCGTAAGCTTTGAGCGTCAGCCAGATGGCAGTGTTGAGATCAGGGCAAAGTCAGCCCCTGTTTATGGCGCAACGCCGAATGAAGATCTTGAACTTCTGGAGCTCGCTAAGCAAACAATTGTCCCGGATCTCGGGAGGTTTTTATCGGAGAATTTCTCATCAACGGTGAAGATAGAGAATAACGAAGAAATTGTCAAAAGCGAATCGAGCACAGGAAAAAGAAACATCAAGGATTTTAAATTAACAGAGATCAGTAATGATTTGCGCGTATTCCTTGAGAAATTAGGCGAAAAGATTGGCCTGCGAACGCTTGATTTTAAGATCGGCTATTATGCCGTTGCTCGACAATTTGATTATGCTGCTTCCAGGACCAGTGATCCTGAAGCTGTTGATTTTTCCATTTCTAGCGAACTGAATAAAAATATGGGCAATATTCATTTTTTAGTTCAGCAGGGAAAGGTCGTCAAAATCGAGACCATAGACCTCAGGCTTAAGGATCAGGTGGCGGCTGTTCTTTCTGAGCTCTCAGAGGACAACTTTTTGAAAACAGCAAGTTCCTCTAGCCTGAGCAAGAAAGCCCCTATCGGTGCTTCATCGGGCGTCAAGGCTGTTCTTCCGGAGAATTTCTCAATTGAAGAGCTTGCCAATACTTTGCAAAAAGAGATTAGTGCTGACAGAGTCAGCTTTAATTATGTTGATATTGATGGCGGATCGTCGGGCAACCTCAGCGCTATGGACGCGCAGCGTGTGACGTTTAGAAATCCTAAGACGCGTCAGATAAGCCTGCAATTTCACTATAATGATCGCGTTTGGGGCGATGTCCTTAGATTTAAGCTTGAAAATGGTTCTGTGGTCGTTGACGCATACCAGGCTATGGATTTAGGCGACGAGCTCAATATTCCCGATCAGAAATTTTTGGCCCAGGCTCTTTCCGTGCTTAAGGCTATGGACGCAGTCACAACGTCTTCAGGGTCGAGCGAGAAAAGTACAAGTCCTTTCGCTTTTGACGGAGTTCAGTCGACGATCATCAAGTCTTTGCCCACGGCAAGCATTCTCGATGCTGTCATGGCAGTTGAGGATGTAATGGGCGAAAAAGTCGAGTCTTTTTTGTGGAACGGGTTGGATTACGATCTTGACGGTTCGGATATCTTTCATCAAAATTTGGTGGATACGGACTCTCCTATGGACAATTCTCTTTTGTTTACCTTTGATGCGCAAGAGGGAAAAGAGCTGAATGTCGTTATCTTGACTGATACCGAAAAAGGTGTTTCGATAGCCGTTAGAAAAACAGAGCAAGGCGAAGGCGACAAAGGCTTTTTGGTTCGAAACAGAGGGGAGCGGCAAGAAGATGTTGAAGTTAAGATCAAAGAAAAGCTTGAAGTTGTGTCGTCGAGCTTGACCAGGAAAGACTTTTTTGCCGTTATTGATCATATGGTTGACCTTGCGAGGGAAGAAGGGTATGAGTTGGTAAAATTGGTTCCAGACAAGAATGAGAACGTCATTGACGAGTATGCCGACCTCGATTCATTTAAAGACGAGTTAACACAGATCACAGATGAAGATAACATCAACAAGGATGTCAATGGTGTTCTTTTGGTGTTCTATAATAGTAAGCAGGATGATCACGAGCAGGCCCATGTTTTATTTTATCAGAACATCTCTGGCCTAATGACAGTTCGTGTGAGCCACCCTAATTCAATACGAAAAGAATTTCGGATCGCAGGATTGAATCAGCATCGAAGCATAACAAGCTTAGATTTTCTTTTAAAAACTATAACCACGAGCGATAAGATGCTTGAAAATGTTATTAGTATCATAAAACAATTCTCTGTTGTAAAAACAGATAATGTCACGTTGGCGACAAAGCTAAGAGATGATTTAAAGATGACTTCAGTCGAGATCGCTCGCATGATCGTGGATATTAATTCGCGGCTTCTTCCGAACCATGCTCAGATCATTCCTAAGGAGTCCATGGAGATACAAGAGTATGATGAGGTTAATATTGGGGATATTTATAATTTTGTTTTGGAAAAACAAAGAAAATCTTCCTCCAACCTCGGCGGTATCAGCATGGATTCTAAGACGCTGGATCTGCAGATCAAGCGTGACGGAAACGGAATTCCTTTGCCGATATCGCAGCAGCCGCCAGAGCTGATGAATATTCAAGGCTTTACCTTTGAGATCATGGGTATCACGCCTGTGGCGAGTTTGTTTTTGCTCTCCGGCTTGGATGCGGGAACGCCCAGCAACAAGGTGAGAGGCTCTGATAATCGAGAACTTATCGGCCGGCCCGCAGAACCTGCTTTGCCTGCCGAGGAGTACGCGCAGGTGGGCTTGTTGTAAGATATAGAAGGCATAAGATGTAAGGTGTCAGATGTAAGATGTCAATGATAGGGGTGTGAGAAGGGCCCCGCAGGATTTCTGCGGGGCCCTTTTTGCTGGCAACGGACAACTTATAACTTACAGCTTACAACTTAATATATTTTATGTTATAATTTTTCATCTATGAACGATAAAGTGATTAGAATTTATAAAAAATTTTATGTGGAAGAGGTCAAAAGCCACGCGCTTTTGTGCGGCGATCTGACCGCCAATTGCTCTAAGTGTAATGCTATGGGCTTAAAGCTTGATTCTACCGTCTGCCCGGAATGTAAAACACCGTTTAAATATATCACCTTTCGCAGCTTGATAGGTAATATGCCAAAGATCATCAGGATCATTGAGCAAAATCCAGGCATGTGCGTTCTAGATTATGATGACTATAAGAAAGCCACGGGCGCTTTGCGGGCTGAGGATTTATTTAAGGACTAGATAAGTCAAGATTCAAAATTCAAAGGTCAAAATTAAAGACCACAGGGCTGATTTTTTAAAGTCAAAAATTAAAAGTACAGCATATCAAGAACCCTGAAATAAAAAGAATCAGGCAAGTATATTCAAGAAATCCTATAAAAAATTTTTTAGCTATCAGCATGAATTCTGGTACCGTTGTTTTAGTTTTTGCATTCTGATTTTAATCTTAAATTTTTGAGTTTTGATTTTTGTTGTTCAATCCTAAACTTTTGACTTTTGAATTTTGACTTATCATGATCAACAAATCTCGCCTTATTAAGTTGACCCAAAAAGTTCTGCGGTTTAATTCAGAGAATCCGCCGGGCAATGAACTTGCACTTGCACGTTTTATCGAGCGTGATATGCGCTCCTTGGGCCTTGCAGTCAAGGTCGTGACCTTCGCGAAGGATCGTCCCAACATTATCGCGACTTTAAAAGGGACATCTAAAGCGTCAGCAAAGAACGCGCTTTTGTTGACACCGCACATTGATACCGTTCCCGCAGGTACAGGATGGTCCATGAATCCTTTTGGCGGGCAAATTAAAAATGGCCGTATTTATGGTCGAGGGGCCACGGACGATAAAGGAAATCTCGCCTGCGCGATGGAGGCGATGCGCAGCTTAGTCGAGGACGGTGTTCGACTTTCGCATGATGTGGTCTTGGCCGCGACGGTAGATGAGGAGACTGGCAGCAAACAGGGGATCGTTCCGTTGCTCAATAAAGGGATGCTGAAGCCGAAGGCCGCTTTGATCTTGGATTCTGATGAATTTTCAACGATCATCGCCCAAAAAGGCTTGATGCACGCCCGAGTTCAAGTTTTTGGCAAGAAAGCGCACGGCGCTTACAAGTGGTACGGCGTAAACGCGATCGAAGCAGCCACAGGCATTATTGAAGAATTAAAGAACTTTAAATTTGTTTATCACCCTCATGCGCTTTTACGTCCGCCAACGATCAACATTGGGACGATCAAGGGCGGGGACAAGGTAAATATGGTCGCGGATTTCTGTGAGCTTTCCTTTGACCTGAGATTTTTACCGGGTATGGACCCGCAGAAACTTTTGGTCGCCATCAAGGCTTTGGTACGAAAACACGCGAAACGTTTTAAAATTATCATAGATGACCTGCAATACCCCTATGAGATCGATAAACAGCATCCGCTGGTTTCGACCTATGTCAACGCCTGCCGCGCGCTCAAATGTCCTGTGGAGCTTAAGGGCAGTCAGGGCGCTACTGTGATCACATTTTTCCAGAAGAAAAAGATCCCGGCGATCGCCACAGGCTATGGCAGCCGCAAAACCGCGCATGCGACCGATGAATACGCGCATGTTGAGAAGCTGTATAAGGGCGCAAAGGTGTTGGAGAGATTTGTGAAAGAATGGAAATGAATGATCAAGATACAGTAGGCAACAACCAAGCAATGACCAAGCCAAGAGAAGTCTTTGGTCTTTGGAGGTTGTATTTTCTGGCCTGCTTGTGCCTTATATCTTGCTTTTTGGTTTTTTTTAGCCCAAGTTTTGCCTTTGCCCAGGACGCAGGCTATGGCCGTTTTATCGGCGAAACGATCCGCTATGATGTGCGCGGCCTTGGCGTTAAGCAGGCCGATGCGACTATGACATTGCAGGGCCGGACTACGATCGATGGGCGGGAAGCTTATCTGATCCTTTTTCAGGCTCAAGGATCGAACTTTCTAGACGCCGAAAAGATCTACGCGGATCATGAGGAGTTCTTTCCGTTGCGCATCGAAAGAGATCTGAATATTTTTGGGTCGATCGAAAAGATCGTTGAAGTTTACGATCAGGATCAGCATACGGTGACAATTACGAAAACAACAAAGGCCAAGCCGCAACCGCAGGTTCTTGTATTGACCAAAGAAGATAAGATTGATAATATCTATTGTTTTATTTATCGGTATCGGTTGAAAGGCAGTTTTCGCTTAGGATCATCTTTGCGGATGAATCTACCGACAAAGGATGTGTCGGTCAGGATCGCTAAAAAGATGCCACTATCCGTGGCTGGTAAAGATTTTCAAACCTTTTTTCTTGAAACCGTGCCTTCGCAATATCGGCTTTGGTTCGACGACAGCCCAGATCGATTACCGTTGCGCATTGACAAGCCTGCGATGATCGGCGGCACAAGTATGATCATGACGGAATATAAGAAAAAGTAGGGGTAGAGGGGTAAAGGATTATAGGGGAAAAGGGAGAGCCCTTTAATCCTCAAATCCTCAAATCCTTTAACCCTTTAAACTATATATGACAAAACCCGATAAATTTGGCCATTTTGATGAGTTCGGCGGGCGTTATGTACCAGAAACGCTCATGACGCTTTTGGCGGATCTTGAGCGCGTGTTCGTTCGCCTGCGCAAAGACGCAGCATTCCAGCGAGAATTTCGCTTTTATTTGCAGGAATACGCCGGCAGGCCGACCAATCTTTATCTGGCCAAGCGCTTAAGCGCGCAACTGAAGACACTCAAGGTTTATCTTAAACGTGAAGATCTTTTGCATACCGGATCCCACAAGATCAACAATACCTTAGGTCAGATCCTGATCGCCAAGCGTATGGGCAAGACGCGGATCATCGCGGAGACCGGTGCCGGCCAGCATGGCGTGGCGACCGCGACAGTGGCAGCGCTTTTTGGGCTTCGCTGCGATATTTATATGGGCGCGGAAGATATTGAGCGTCAATCGTTGAATGTTTACCGTATGAAACTCTTAGGAGCCAGGGTTGTTCCTGTCACAAGCGGTTCAAAGACCTTAAAAGACGCAATGAACGAAGCGATCCGTGATTGGGTAACGAATGTGGCGAACACATTTTATGTGATCGGTTCTGTGGCTGGGCCACATCCTTATCCCGTGATGGTGCGTGAATTCCAATCTGTGATCGGACAAGAAGCCAAGAGGCAGTTTGCGCAGGCAGAAAAACGTTTGCCGGACTATCTTTTGGCGTGCGTTGGCGGCGGCAGTAATTCGATGGGGCTTTTTCACGCGTTTTTCTCGGATAAGAACGTAAAGATGATCGGTGTGGAAGCGGCAGGTCTAGGGCTTGATACGCTCAAGCATTCCGCGCCGTTGAATCGTGGGACAGCCGGTGTCCTTCATGGCAGCAAGAGCGATCTGTTACAAGATAGTGACGGCCAGGTGCGGGTGGCGCATTCGATCGCCGCGGGGCTGGATTATCCAGGCGTTGGGCCAGAACATTCTTATTACAAAAAGATCAAGCGTGCGGAATATGTTGCTGTCGATGACAAGGAAGCTATTGCCGGGATGAAGCTTTTGTGCAAGACCGAAGGGATTATCCCCGCGATGGAATCCTCGCACGCGATCGGTTATTTGGAAAAACTTGCTAAGCGTGCTAAAAAGAATTCGACCGTGATCGTGTGTCTTTCCGGGCGAGGGGACAAGGATGTGCAGTCAATAAAGGACATTATTTAAAGTCAAGATTCAAAAATAAAAATTCAAAGCAGAAGGTTGATTTATTAAACCAAAAATCAAAACATTGTGTATTAAAGCGTAGAATGAGATATAATTTTAGTTCATTGAGCCCATTGCATTCGTTGCGTTTTTAAGCTCAAAAAATCTTCATACTTTTGAATTTTAGCTTCTGAAATCTTTTCGTTTTGACTTTTGAATTTTGACTTTTGAATTAAATTTATGAACCGTATCGATCAAAAATTTTCTCAACTTAAAAGAAACAAAAAGAAGGCCTTCATTGCCTTTATCACAGCCGGTGATCCGGACCTGACAACAACAGAAAAATTGGTCCTGGCTTTTGAAAGATCTGGCGTGGATATCGTGGAGCTGGGCGTTCCGTTCTCGGATCCTTTAGCCGATGGCCCGACGATCCAGGCAGCGTCGCAGCGTGCGATAGCTCAGGGTGTGACTTTAAAAAAGATCCTCGCGCTCGTTAAGCGTTTACGCGCGACGACCGAACTCCCGATTTGCCTGATGACCTACTATAATCCGGTTTTTCATTTTGGGGAAAAGGAGTTTGTTGCGCAAGCTGTTCGCGCGGGTGTGGATGGTCTCATTATTCCGGATTTACCACCGGAAGAAGCCAAGACCCTGATCGCGCAAGCGCGCCGCGTGAATTTAGCAACCATTTTCTTTTTAGCACCGACAACCGATTTCACACGCGTTGCCTTGATTAACAAAAGTTCAACAGGTTTTATTTATTACGTTTCGGTTGCGGGAGTTACCGGGGCACGGACTGCATTACCTAAGGCTTTAAGGGCAGCGTTAAAAGCGTTTCAGCGCAAAAGCACAAAGCCAATATGTGTCGGTTTTGGTATTTCCACGCCGGCACAAGTAAGGGAAATCGCGCGGTACGCCGACGGCGTGATCGTTGGTAGCGCGATCGTGAAAGAGATTCTAAAAAATAAAAACAAAAAGAATCTTGTCGCTTGTGTGGCAAAATTCGTTAGGAGTCTATCGCGCTATGTATGAACGATCAGAACTGAACAATAAATTGCGTATTATCAGCCATACGATGAAAGATCGGGATAGTGTGGCGATCGGCGTTTGGGCTGGCGTGGGCGGTCGGTATGAGGAGGCCAGGATCAAAGGCGCGGCTCATTTTTTAGAGCATATTGTTTTTAAGGGTACAAAGAATTATTCTTGCCGCGCGATCAAAGAAGAGATCGAGGGCGTTGGCGGGTCTCTTAATGCTTTTACCTCTGAAGAATGCACCTGTTATTTTGCGAAAGTGCCAACCCGGCACGCCCAGAAAACATTTGACATCTTGTCGGACATGATCTTACAGCCTGTGATCAGCAAAAAAGATGTCAACAAAGAGCGTGGTGTCATTTTAGAAGAGATCAAGATGTATCATGATCTGCCGCAGCATTTGGTCATGGATTTCTTGGAAGGGTTGCTGTGGACGCAGCATCCTCTGGGGCAGAACATCGCTGGGAATTTGGAATCTGTGGGCCAGATGAGCTATCATGATCTGCGTCAGTTTCATCGCTATTTTTATGTGCCTTCAAATATCGTGGTATCCGCTTGTGGAAATATTTCGCATGAAAAATTACGGCGGTTGACAAGCAAAAAATTCAGCCCTCTTACGCAAGAGCGTGATATTGCATGCGCCCCGGCAACGAATCAGCAGCAAAAACCAAAAATAAAGATCTTCCCAAAAGCGATCGAGCAGATGCATATCGCCTTGGGGTCCTTGGGGCTTCATCGTCAGCATCCGGATCGTTACGCGGCAGGAGTTTTGAATGTTATTTTAGGCGGCAACATGTCGAGTCGTCTTTTTAATGAAGTAAGAGAAAAAAGAGGATTAGCTTACTCGATATCTTCAGGGATGAAGTTGTTCAAGGATACAGGGGCTTTTGTGGTCCGTGGCGGTGTTCATAATGAAAAAGTCGTCGAAGCCGTGGACGTTATTCTTAAGGAGCTTGCCAGGATCAGCCGGACAGCAGTTTCGTCAAGCGAATTGACACGTGCCAAGGATTATGTGATCGGCCAGACCTTGTTGGGCTTAGAAGATACGGCAGAACATATGTTTTGGATCGGGGAGTCGATCGTGGCGACGGATAAGGTCGAGACATTTCGCGCAATGATCAAGAAAATCGAGCAGGTCACGCTTACCGATGTGCAAAAAGTGGCCCGAGATTTTTTTCAGATCCAAAGATATAACTTCGCGTTAGTCGGCCCCGTGACCCAAGAGCAGGAAGGCCGGATACGTAAGTTTTTCCTCTAGCAAGCATCCTTGATGCGCAATCTTTTTGATCTCAGAGACCTGATGAGTTTAAGTTTGCTAGAAACAAATGGTAGGGTAAGAAAAAGGCGATGAAGCTTGTTGTTTAGTCGTTTAGGAGGAATATTAGAATTTATTAGTAGCAGCTGCTCATCCATATTTGTATGGTCGACGGTGCATCATCACAAACTCCTGTGTTTTGAATATCAAAACAGTCTAGAGACGAGATGGGCGGCCAGGGAGGATAAAGCTTGACCTTAAAACGTAGCCTCCATAATTGTTTGCATCCTGCAGGAGAAGTTTGTTCACATCGATAAGCAAAACACCAGACATCAGCAGGGTTTGCTCCTTGTCTGCGGCAGCGGAAACGAACATCGCCGTTACCTTCGGTATCAATAGATAAATCGTTGGGGCAATTTTCCGGATTTGTGAATCTTAAAACGTCGATAAGGTCTTGATTGGAGCTACCAGGATCGTTTAACGAAGAGAGCATTTGACCTTGCCAGCAAACATTTTTTGGGCAACTCATCCCTGGTGTCGGGTAGATAAATCCACTCCCACCGTAATACCCGATTTGCCCTGAATAAATCTGCTCTAGTTTTAGGATTGTGTCCTCAAGAATTACTTCTTCTGTCTCAGCAAAAGCTTGGGCTTGAGCAAGCACCGCAGCCCCTAAAACCAATAAAATAATTCCTAATTTTTTCATTGCGTGTTCTTATCAAAAAGGTTAGTAATTTATTTTTATCATACTACTCTCTTTTAAAAAGTAAAGAGGATCCAACATTTCATTTCTCATGGATTTTAGGAAATTTTTGGAAGATTTTGATTTGACAAAGGGAAGAATATCCGATAGACTTAATTTCAATAACGCATTTATATTTTTGTTCATAGCGAAAGGAGTTTTAGATGGAAGAGCTGTCATTTTACGATGTGAAGACAAAGGGTAAGTTTAGCACCTCAGATTATGAAGTCAGAGAAAAAAGCGGACGCTTCTTTGCCGTCACCAAATCGCCCAAGGGCGGCCACGAGTGCTGGAGAGTCCTTTCCAAGGACCAAGCCGCAAAGCTCAAGAAGTAACGGCCCCAAAGACCTTAACGTTGACCTAACAACCATTCTCAGCGAAAGATAACTAGAGAAATTGGCTAAGACATCATCTTCTATTGCGCAGCAATCCCAACAAACTGCAAAGAAAACAATTAAGCTTATTGCAAAACTCGTTCTGGACAAGAAGGCCGAAAATCTTGTCGTTCTTGATATTCGCAAGCTTGCGAATTTCTGCGATTATTTTGTTATTTGCTCTGGAACGTCTGACCGCCAGGTCCGGGCGATCGCTGACGGTGTCCAGGACGGCTTGCGCGATGCAGGCTTAAGTCCTGGCAATGTTCAAGGATACCGTGAAGGCAAGTGGGTCATTGTGGATACCGGTGATATTGTGATCCACACATTTGAGAAGTCATGTCGAGAGTTTTACGGCCTGGAATATCTCTGGCAGGGCGGCAAAGTCGTTAACGTAGCAACATAATCTCTGATCATGCTGTCCATTCTAAGACGTCAACTCGAAGAAGCAGTCCAAGCATCCGTTCAGGAGCTCCTACAGGATGTTTGCTCAGAAATTCCCCCAGCAGAACTTGAAAAGACCAAAGAGAGATCCCACGGTGATTTTTCTTGCAGCCTTGCGCTGCGTTTGGCGCGCGTGCTTAAAAAAAACCCGATGCAGATCGCAGAGGATATACGTGTCTCTATCGACCGTCAACTCGCGCGATCCATGATCGGCGCTTGCGTTGAGAAGATAGAGATTAAAAATCCTGGATTTATCAATTTTTATCTTGCCTCAGGTGCTTTTTTCTCTGTTGTCAAAGAGATCTTGGAAACAAAAGAAGATTTTGGCCGGGGTTCTGACAGCCAAAAGAAAAAAGTCGTCATTGAGTTTGTCTCTGCGAACCCTACGGGACCATTAACAGTGGCGCATGCCCGCCAGGCGGCTGTTGGTGATGCCCTAGGCAATATCCTCGCCTTTCTAGGTTTTCAGGTCACCAAGGAATACTACATCAACGATGAAGGCAATCAGATCCGTATTTTGGGACGCTCGGTCAAGCTGCGCGCCCAAGAAATATTGGGCGCGACTATCGAATTTCCAGAGGATCATTATCAGGGTGGATACATCAAAGAGATGGCCAAAAGCTTTCTCGCGGATAACAAGATCACGGATATGGACGCCTTAAGTGTGCTGGCCGATAGATCATTTGAGAGTTTCTCCGTAGAATATTTAATGGGGCTGATCCGTCAGGACTTAAAAGATTTTGGTGTTCAGTTTGACATCTGGACCTCACAAGCTAAGGTCGCGACCAATGAAACGATCGATGCGGCACTGAAGGTCATTTCCGATCGGGGGTATATTTATCCGCAGGATGGCGCGATGTGGTTTAAGACAACCGCGTTAGGAGACGACAAAGATCGTGTTGTTAAGAAATCTGATGGTCATTATACTTATCTCGCCCCGGATATTGCTTATCATAAGAATAAATTTGACCGAAAATTTGACTGGGTCATTGATATTTTAGGCCCGGATCATCATGGGTATATTTCGCGCCTGAAGGCCGCTGTTCAGGCCTTAGGATATGACCCTAAACAATTGGATGTTATTATCGTTCAGTTGGCGACTTTGTATCGCAAGGGCGAACCGGTCTCAATGTCCACGCGTAAAGGGGAATTTGTCAGCCTGCGCGAGGTCATTGACGAAGTAGGATCAGACGCGGCCCGTGTTTTTTTCTTGATGCGGCACACAGACGCGCATTTAGATTTTGATCTGGAGTTGGCCAAAGAACAAAGCCCGGAAAATCCTGTTTTCTATATTCAATACGCCCACGCCCGCATCAACAGCATTTTTGTTAAGGCGAAAGAAGCCAAGATCGTATCCGCTGTTGAGAATTTTAGCTTATTGACCCAAGAGGAAGAAATGGATCTGATCAAAAAAATGGCTTCTTTTGAGGACGCGCTATCGATGTGCTTGCATCAGATCGACCCTTACGCGTTATTGGCTTACTTGACGGATCTGGCGGCGTCGTTCCATCGTTTTTACGACGCGCACAAAGTCATCAGCGAGGATGCAGGGCTTTCTTCCCAGCGATTAGCCCTTGTCGCGGCCGCCAAGATCGTTTTTGCCAATGGTCTGACCCTGCTTGGCGTTACCGTTCCCGAAAGAATGTAATGGTTTCCCGCAAGTGGATCATCAAGACCCCGCACCCGCAGCTTCAAGTCGCTTTAAGTAATGAACTGAAGATCCATCCGATCGTTGCCCAGCTTCTGGTAAATCGGCAAGTCTCGACGGCTGATGAGGCTCGTGATTTTCTTGATGGGAATTTTGCTTCTTTGCATGACCCATTTTTGCTCAAAGACATGGACAAGGCTGTTGCGCGGCTTAAAGTTGCGCGCGTGAACAAAGAAAAGGTCATGATCTTTGGAGATTATGATGTGGATGGCGTGACCTCATCCGCTGTTCTGGCACGAGCCTTTCAGCAATTTGGCCTGGATGTTGTCAATCATATCCCGCATCGGCTCAAGGACGGTTACGGCTTAAATCATACGATCGCCAAAGAAGCTAAAGAACAGGGCGTTCGTCTTCTTGTGGCGGTTGATTGCGGCATCAGCGCGGTATCTGAGGTCGAAACATTACGCCAGGAGGGGATTGATGTGATCGTTGTTGATCATCACGAGCCCTTATCAGAGAAGACCCCCCAAGCCGTTGCCGTGATCGACCCCAAGCGCAAAGACTGCCTGTATCCTTTTGGCAGTTTAGCGGCTGTCGCGCTTGCTTTTAAATTAGCGCAAGCCCTTTTGGGTAAGGATTATCAGCAGGATTTAGATCTTGTTGCCCTTGGAACCATTGCGGATGTTGTGCCTTTGCATGGGGAGAATCGGATCTTGGTCAAAGAAGGCTTGCCACGGATCGAAAAAACAAAGAATTTTGGCCTTCAGGCTTTGATCAAGACCGCGCGGATCAAGGGGAAGAAATTAACACCTAAACATGTAGGTTTTATTTTAGGCCCTCGCATCAACGCGATGGGGCGTATTGATTCCGCGGAAAAATCTTTACGCCTCTTAATGGCACAGGACCAGGCTGAGGCCGAGGAGATCGCCGCAACCCTTGAAGCCCATAATCGCCAAAGACAAGAAACACAAAGCGCGATCATTGATGAGGCCTTGCACAAGGTTGAGCAAGAGGTTAACTTTAAGAAAGATCGAGTGATCGTTGTGGGGGCTTGCGGCTGGCATAGAGGGGTCGTAGGGATCGTGGCATCACGTCTGATGGACACCTATTATCGGCCGTCCATCGTCTTGTCGATCGAAGATGGTATAGCTACGGGGTCAGCTCGCTCCATTGAGGGTTTTCATCTTTTTGACGCGTTGTCACGATGCGCGCATTTGTTAGAGGATTTTGGTGGGCATGAGCATGCAGCAGGCCTGACGATCCGCGAACAGAATATTGAGGCGTTTCGCCAGAAAATGAACCAGATCGCGTGTGATGAGTTAAGTGACGAAGACCTTAAGCCAAGCTTATCTATCGATTGCGAGATCCCTTTGCACAGCGTCAGTCTGGACTTGGTCAAGATCGTTAATCGTCTTTATCCTTTTGGGGAAGGTAACCCTGAACCGTTGTTTTGTTCGCGCAACTTGATCGTCAAAAGTCCACCGGTCGTTTTGGGCAGGGATACACTAAAGTTTTGGGTCACGGACAAGAAAACTGTTATTTCCGCTGTAGGTTTTGGTATGGGGGCTTATCAGCCGCTCGTAGCACAAGGTAAACCGATCGACATCGCGTATACGATATCGATCGACGATTGGAATAAAGAACCCACCGTGCAATTAGAGCTAAAGGATATTAAGCCGGGAGAGATGATCTAGGCTTTTGTGATCTTACCGGATTTAATACAGCCGACACAGACATTGGCTCTTTTGATCCGTCCTTTTACAACGATGCGGATCTTTTGAAGATTGGGCAAGAATCTTCGGAACGTTTTTCCGACGATCTTCTGACCAGCGCCGCCTTTTCGGACAGCCATACCACGTCTTTTGTATTTAATTCCCGGGGCTGCGGATTTTCCGCAAATTTCGCATACTTTCATAAATGTCTCCAAATGATGAAAAGAAGTATACTAAAAATCCATGCTTTGTCAAGCAAGGAATTCCTTGGCATCTTGCAGGTGCGAGAAGCGTAGGTAATAAGTATTTATTATTAAGCAGGATCATTTGCTTAAATTTCTGTCGTCCAATGATTTTTCGATAAAGAATTTATGATTTTGGTATAATAGGAACTAAATTTAAAATTATAATAGAAACGGAGTCGCAACATGAAGCGAAAATTATTATGGGCTCTCATTATTGTGATCGTTTTAACGGCGCTCATCAAGCTGATCGCGATGCGTCAAGAATGCATGAGCCAATGCACCGCGTCTTTTCAGGGGGCGTATCCAGAGATCGCGTGCAAATACGAATGCGGGATCTTAAATAAATTCAAGAAACCTGTAAAACGGCCGTAAGATTGTCAAACCTTTCATCGTTACCCCTCAACCCTGAGCAGCAAAAAGCTGTTTTGCACGAGCAGGGTCCCTTGCTGATCATTGCCGGTGCCGGTACAGGAAAGACCACGGTCATTACGCAAAGGATCGCTCATTTGATCGTTGAGCGCCATGTACAGCCAAGCAGGATCCTGGCTTTGACTTTCACGGATAAAGCTGCTTATCAAATGCAAGAAAAAGTTGACATCCTGGTGCCTTACGGCTTTACCGACACCTGGATCTCGACCTTTCATTCTTTTGGGGACCGTATCTTGCGCGAGAACGCGCTGGAAATGGGGATCGATCCAAGCTTTAAGGTGTTGACACGCCCGCAGGCAGCTGTTTTCTTTCGGGAAAATCTTTTTAAATTTTCATTACAGCATTACAGGCCGTTAAGCAACCCTACCAAATTCGTGGATGCGATGATCGGTCTTTTTTCCCGTGCCCGTGATGAAGATGTTTCACCGCAGGAATACATTGCTTACGCGCAAACCCTCAAGCAGCAAGCGAGCCAAGATCCATCTGATGCCGCTTTATCCGAAGAGGCTCAGCGTCATCATGAGTTAGCACAATGTTATTTGCGCTATCAAGAGCTTTTGCTTAAAGAGGGAAAGATCGATTTTGCCAATCAATTTTTCTTGGCATTAAAGCTTTTGCGTGAACATCCGGCAGTTTTAAAGCGTTACCAGCAGCAATTCCAGTATATCTTGGTCGATGAATTTCAAGATACCAATTATGCGCAATTTGAGCTTGTGACCTTATTGGCAGGGCAACATTCTAATCTTACAGTGGTCGCGGATGATGACCAGTCGATCTACAAGTGGCGAGGAGCGGCTATTAGCAATATTTTAAATTTTATGGAGCGCTATCCACACACTGAAAAGATCGCGTTAACGCGTAATTATCGGTCAGCCCAACCAATCTTGGACGCGGCTTACCAGCTGATCCAAAATAATAATCCAGACCGATTTGAGGTCCGCGCTAAGATCAACAAGCGTCTTGTCGCGCTCGAAAAAGATGGTAAAAGCCCGGAGCATGTACATTTTGATACGTTGGCATCGGAAAGCGATTGGGTGGCGGAGTTTATACAGAATAAGGTGCAAGAGGGAGCTTATACCTATAAAGATTTTGCGATCCTTGTCCGGTCAAATTCGAGCGCGGATCCTTTTATCCGGGCGCTTAATATGCGCGGGATCCCATGGCAATTTAGCGGCAACCAAGGGCTTTATACGCGCGCGGAGGTTCGATTGTGCATTTCGTTTTTGCGCGTGAGTGCAGATCCTTCGGATTCCTTAAGTCTTTTTTACCTGGCCACATCATCGTTATACGATCTTCCTGTTGTTGAGCTGACGCAACTTTTACATTTAGCCAAACGCAAACAGTGGGATCTGTTTTTTACGCTGCAGAACGCGCAGGCCTTGGAGGAGCAGAATTTTTCTGAAAGTTTTATCGCTGCAAAAGATAAGCTGATCGCGGACATCCTCAAATATGTTACCTGGGCCAAGGATTATGCGACCGGGCGATTGCTGTATGCCTTTTTAGCGGAGAGCGGATGGCTGGCACGCCTTGCCCAGGATCAAACAGCAGCTAATGAGGCCACCTTGTGTAATTTAGCAAAATTCTTCGATATAGTTCGCAATTTTGAATATGCGACGAATGAAGACCGAGTGCTTTATTTCATTCATTATCTTGAAATGCTCATGGACGCAGGTGATGACCCTGCTGTTGCGCAAGCCGAACTTGATACGCCTGCCGTGAACGTCATGACCATCCATAAAGCTAAGGGGTTGGAATTTGCGGTTGTTTTCCTGGTGAGCCTGGTGGAGACAAAATTTCCATGGCCTAGGCGCAGCGAACCCATTGAGCTTGCGGAGGCGTTGATCAAGGATGTTTTGCCGTTAGGAGATTTTCATTTACAGGAAGAGCGAAGGCTTTTTTATGTGGCGATGACACGCGCAAAAAAAGAATTGTACCTAACCTCCGCTGTCGATTATGGGACAAAGCAGCCTCGCAAGGTCAGCCGCTTCGTTAAAGAGGCGGTGGCGGAACAACGCACGCAAGAGGTGTTGAAAGCTTCCGCGCTGCAAGCGATCGAGCGAAATGCGCCACCGGTTTCGGCGCCATTGCCAGTTGCTGGCAAGATCGCTGATGAAAAGATCATTTCTTTGAGCTACTATCAGATCGATGACTATTTAACATGTCCATTGAAATATAAATATGTCCACGTTCTTCACGTGCCGATCATGACGCATCATACGGTTGTATACGGCAAGGCGTTGCATGACGCGGTGCAGTATTATCATCAGTGCAAGATGCAGTTGAGGCCTGTGACAGGCGAAGATGTGATCAAGGTCTTTGAAAATGCGTTTCGCAAGGAAGGATTCATGTCACAAGAACACATCCAACTTCGTCTGGCTGCCGCACGGACGGGATTGAAGGATTTTTTTATGCAGCAAGAAGCGCGCAATATCATTCCCGCGTTCGTCGAGCAAGAATTTTCGTTTGTGGTCGGTTCCTGCCGCATCAAAGGACGCTGGGATCGCATCGATATTATTGACGGGGTTACAACGATCGTTGATTTTAAGTCATCAGAGATCCGCAAGCAAGCTGATGCAGATAAAAAAACCAAGGATAATCTACAGCTAAGCCTCTATAGCGTGGCTTACGAGAAGGCAACAGGAAAATTGCCTGATCTAAAGGAGCTGCATTTTCTTGAGACGGGTATTGTGGGGCGGGCGGCTGTCACAGAGAAGGATATTGATAGGGTCATGGAGTCCATTGATAAAGCGTCGCGAGGCATACGCCAAGGCTCTTTTGAGGCGCGGCCGGATTATCTGGCGTGTCAATATTGCGCGTATAATCAGATCTGCCCCAAGGCGCAAACTTCTTCGATATAACAAAGGCTTATTTTTATTGCCATCATAGAGGACGCGTGTTATTTTAGGATAAAAGAAAAAGGGGAATGATATGGTGAAAAAAAAGATCGTTATTTTTGATGATGAAGAGGATATCCTTAAAGTCACGCAAAAGAAGCTTGAGCAAAGTGGTTTTTCCGTTGTCACTTTTCAATCCCCAAAAAATTCTCTGGAAGATATAAGAAGAGAAAAACCAGACCTTATTTTGCTGGATATTTCGATGCCATATAAGGATGGTTATCAAGTTTGTGATGAGCTACGCTGTGACGATGAAACGAAACATATTCCCGTGATCGTTTTTACAGCGCAGCCGATGGAAAAACATTTGATCGATAAAGCGCATGAATTTTACGGCGCGAATGATTATATCGTGAAACCCTTTGAGTTTTCCGCACTTCTTGAGAAAGTTCAGAAACAGCTTTCATAACATTATTAAACTTAGGAGTTCATTATGCGTTGGCCAAGAATAGTCGCGTACGCGGCTTTTTCCACAGGATTGCTGCTTTCTTGCATCGCTTATGCGCAACAGACAGTGATCTTTGGTTTTGAGCGTTCTTGGGTTGAGGCGAAGGCAGATCTGAAAGCGTACGAGGAGGTCTTCTTTCGCAACATTGACCTAAGAGATCTTCACCTGAAGGTTCATGACATTGATGGGGAGTTGGTCAAAGACCGATTCTCCGCGGATGCGATGCAGCAGATCGCCTTTGCCATATTCCGCAGCTTTGCTGATCCTTTGGATGGTATTATTGATGTTAATATGGAAGAGCTGAAAGCCAAGGATCTCAAAGAAAAGAACTTGCTCGTTATTGATCTTAAGGTTTCAGGGACCTATGTCGTGGAAGAGGAGCGGCTTCTTATGAAGGTGATCAAAGGTAGCGCAAAACCTTCGCTGGCGCTTACGTTCGAGGGGAGCGTTGTGGACGGGGCCACAGATAAGGCCCTGGCTACTTTCGAGGACACAAAGGATATTGTGGATCTTAGCGATACGCCATTTGAGAACGCGGAGGATTTAGAAAAACTTTCCGCTGCCTTAGATCAGTGGGCGTCATATCTCAAGGATTTTCTTTGGAAAAAAAGAAAATGACCTTGCGGGAGCAAGGAAAATCCTTGTCATTTATTTTAATATATAGATAATGAATAGATACTAAAGGATGTGTTGAGTGAATGATTTCGTTGGAAAGATACAAGAGCTCAAAAAGAAGCGCAATGCTGTCATTTTGGTCCACAATTATCAGCTGCCAGAGGTCCAGGATATTGCGGATTTTACCGGTGATTCTCTAGGCCTAAGTATTGAAGCCTCTAAGACAAAGGCTGATGTGATCGTTTTTTGCGGGGTTTATTTTATGGCAGAGACCGCGAAGATCCTTTCTCCTCAAAAAACAGTCCTGATCCCAGAGCCATCCGCGGGTTGCCCTTTGGCTGACATGATCAGCGCGCAGCAGGTCAGGGACCTGCGCGTTCAACATCCGGACGCAAAGATCATTTGCTATGTTAATACTTCGGCGGATGTCAAGGCTGAGTGCGATTACTGCTGTACGTCCGCGAATGCCGTTGAAATGCTCCAGAACGCTTTTAGCGATCAAGATAAAATTATCTTTTTGCCGGATAAGCATTTGGGATCTTACGCAGCGCATAAGACGGGGCGCAATGTCATTATCTGGCAGGGATATTGCCCCTCGCACGCACGGATCTTGCCAGAACATATTGTGGCCCTCAAAAAGGAGCATCCGGCTGCGCGTGTCATGGCGCATCCTGAATGCAACGCGGCTGTTCTAAAACTCGCGGATGCGGTTTTGTCTACATCGGGGATGCTGCGTTACGCTCGAGAATCGCAGGCGCAAGAATTTATCGTAGCTACGGAAGTCGGCATGATCTATCCTTTAAAAATTGAAAATCCTGGAAAAAGATTTTATGAAGCGACATCTTTAGCCTCCTGTCCTAATATGAAGAAAACAACACTGGCTAAGGTGGCGACATCGCTTGAGAATATGGTCCATGAAGTTCTTTTGCCACAAGACACTATAAACCGGGCCAAAAGATCTATCGGAAATATGATACGCTTTCGTAAGGATGCGCAACTAACGCAGAAAGAACATGAAGAAACAAAAAGTCTATCTTGATCATAACGCCACGACCCCTCTGCATCCGCAAGTCAAGAAAGCGATGCAAAAGGCGATGGAATCTTTTGGGAATCCATCCAGCTTGCATGTCTTTGGGCGCGAAGCCGCTTCGCTTGTTGAGCAGGCAAGGGAGAATGTCGCGTCCTTTATCGGCGCCAAGGCGGAAGAGATCGTTTTTGCCGGTAGCGGGTCTGAAGCGAATAACACTGTTTTGAACATGGTCGCTTGTTCGTCAAAGCATTGCTGTCCTTTTAAAAAAGATGGAAAAACGCGGATCGTTACGACCCAGATCGAACATCCTTGCGTTCTGGAGTCTTCCAAGTGCCTTAAGGACAGAGGCGTTGATGTTATTTTTATCGGTGTTGATGACCAGGGCAAGGTCAAGATGGATGAGTTGTCGCATGCCATCGTGCCTGGGGTTTCGATCGTTTCGGTCATGATGGCTAATAACGAGATCGGCACGATCCAGGATGTTAGAACGATCTCTCAGATGGCGCATAAGGTTGGCGCATTCTTTCATACGGATGCTGTGCAAGCTGTTGGCAAGATCCCCATTGATGTGAAAGACTTGAATGTTGATTTTTTGACCCTTTCCGCCCACAAAATTTACGGGCCCAAGGGGATCGCGGCATTATATTCTAAAAAAGGGATCCCTTTCTGTCCGTTTATCCGCGGAGGGCATCAAGAACGTGGCCGCCGAGCGGGGACGGAAAATACGCTGGGAATTATCGGCCTTGGCATCGCGATCGAAATGCGCGCGCAAGAGATGATACCGGAAGCTAAGCGGTTGAGGGAATTCAAGAACATTTTAAGAGACGGTATTCGTCAGAAAATTCCTGATGTGCGTTTTAATGGGCACCCTGAGGATTCGCTTGCGGGAACGCTGAATGTTTCTTTCAGGGGTGCTGAAGGTGAGGCGGTTTTGCTTTATCTTGACATGGAAGGTATCGCAGTCTCTACAGGATCCGCGTGCGCGTCAGGGTCATTGGACCCCTCACACGTCCTTTTGGCAACGGGAATATCCGCAGAACTAGCGCATGGTTCGGTGCGCATAAGCATGGGGCGAGAGACCCGCATCTCTGAGATCAAGTATGTGCTGGACGTAATGCCGAACGTTATTGATAAAGTGCGTAAGATGTCAACTGTATATTAAGAGTCGAGGACAGCTATGGAACAGAATTGGGTCTATACCGAAAAAGTGAAAGATCATTTCATGAAGCCGCGCAATGTTCTTAAGGATGGGGAAGATTTTAAGGCGGATGGCGAAGGATCTGTCGGCAATATTAAATGCGGCGACCAAATGAATATGTACATTCAAGTGGACAAGGATAAGCAAGTGATCGTTGACTGTCGATGGCGTACGTATGGCTGCGCTTCGGCGATCGCAAGCACGTCTGTTTTATCGGAAATGATCAAGGGAATGCCGTTGTCGCAAGCGGCCAAGCTTTCTCCTAAGGATATTATGCAGCAGCTAGGAAGCCTGCCGGAGCATAAGATCCATTGCTCTGTCTTAGGGGATAAGGCACTGCGCGCCGCGATCAACAATTATTACGAACGAAATGGCATGCAGGAGAACGTGCGCACGGAAGAGGTGAAGATCGTCTGCCAATGTATGAATGTGACCGATCAAGAGATCGAGCATGCGGTTTTGGAGGGCGCGCGCAGCTACTACGAACTTCAGGAGCGAACAAAGCTAGGCACCGTTTGCGGTCAGTGCAAAGATGAAGCTGAGCGCTTGTTGAGCGAATATATCCAAAAGCATTTTTAAGAAATTTAGCGGCGAATGTTGAGCGCCAAAGGACATTATGGCACCAAAGCCTAAGATGACGTCATTCGAAAGATCGTCATTGATCATTCAATTCAATATCATCTTCATCCTGATCTCGATCATTCCTTTATCTTTGCTATATTATCTATATCTTCAGTTGCGTTCATCCGGCGAAATTCAGCTGACCGTGGATAACTTGAACGCCACGATTTTTTACGTTGCGATCGGTATAGGGGTCGGTTACTTTTTGATGCGTTTGGCTGTTGTGCGGATCCTGCGATTGACTAAAGCTAATCAAGAAGCATTGAAGTCCATTATCGGAGCAGAGAGCGCGGTCTTTACCTCAGATGATGCCAATGAGGTCATGGCGCTGACGCAAACATTTAATGAAGCGATCGGCAAGCTCAGGGACAACATTACAAAGCTTGAGCTGACCAAAAATACTCTGCAAGGGGTTTTGTCCAAGGTAGGACAAGGAATATCTTCCATTCAAAACATCGATAAGTTTCTCGATCTGATCATTGAAACGATCACGGAAGCCGTTGGAGGTAAGGCGGGGGCTCTGTTGATGATCGATGAGGATCAGGCGCATTTGTATGTGAGGGCGTATTATGGTTCTATTCCGGGCTCTTTCAAGCAGGTTCTCTTTAGCTGTCGTGGAAGCTTTTTAGAGGATGTTCTCGATCGATCGAAGGCATTTCTCATTTTGTCAACGAGAACCCTTGTCGCGGATCAACATTTTGAATCTCCTCTTGTGGTCGTTCCTCTGGTGCTGCATGATAAGGTTTTGGGCGTTCTCGTTGTTTCTGGCCGAAAGATCCAGGCTGATTTTAATCATGAAGATGTCGCATTATTACATAGCGTTGCGATGCAGACAGCCGTAGCGATCGAAAATGATCGATTGCATGTGGATGCGGAAAGAAGCTATTTTGATATTATCTCCGCTTTAGCCGTTGCGGTCGAAGCCAAGGATCCTTATTCGCGAGGGCACCTGGATCGTGTTTCGGATTATGCCGTAAAGATCGCGACGTATTTAAACCTCAGCGATGAGGAAAAATCTATTTTGCGTGATGCGGGACGTTTGCATGACCTTGGAAAGATCGGCGTAAGCGATGATGTTTTGCTGAAGCAAGGCCCGTTCACTATCGAAGAGCGCATCGTGATGGAGGCGCATCCTGCTTTGGGCGAGGAGATCATCAAGCCGATCAAGAGCCTTGAACATTTGCGCGATGTCGTTCGGCACCATCATGAGAAGTTGGATGGCAGCGGCTATCCTGACCGTCTTAAGGGTGACCAGATCAGTCCTCTTGTCCGCATTTTGGCCGTGGCGGATATATACGATGCCCTTCGGACCAGCAGGCCCTATCGCAAAGGTCTTTCGCAGGTTGAATCATTCCAGATCTTGCGTGAAATGGGCCCAAAGATCGATCAACATGTCGTCGACGCCTTGGCATCGGTCTTGGCAGGCGCGGGAAAGAAGGAATCATAATATGGAGATAGGTATCGTCGGTCTGCCGAACGTTGGCAAATCAACCTTGTTTAACGCCCTTACGGGCGCTGGTGCTGCTGTTGAGAATTTTCCGTTTACTACGATCGAGCCCAACGTCGGCATTGTCCCTTTAGCGGATCCTCGACTCAATCGTCTTGCGCAGGAATGGGAGAGCGCTAAGATCACGCCTTCCGGGATCCGATTCGTGGATATTGCGGGGCTTGTCAAGGGTGCCAGCCAAGGGGAAGGGCTTGGGAATAAATTTTTATCAAATATCCGTTCGGTCGACGCGATCTGTCATGTTGTGCGCTGTTTTCATGATGAAAACATCGTGAACGTTGCCGGCAATTTAAATCCCATTTATGCTGCAGAGATCATTGAAACTGAATTGTTGCTCGCAGATCTTCAGCAAGCACAAAAAGGATATGATCGCTTGTTAAAAGTGGCTAAGTCAGGTGACAAGCTTGCTCAGGAAAAAGTTGAAATGCTTGATATTGCGATCCAGGGATTTAATCAAGGAAGATCTGTCCGCAGCCAACAGATCGACCCTAAGCTTATTGCCGAATTTGAGTTTTTGACCGCAAAACCGATCCTGTATGTTGCCAATACTGGCGAGGGAGAAGTGTGCGATGATCTACTTGATCCGCTGAAAGAACTGGCAAAGAAGGAAAACGCAAAAGTGGTCACTCTGTGCACCAAGCTCGAAGCGGAGATCCTGGAGCTGCCAGATGAAGAAAGAGCGACATATTATGAATCTGCCGGCATAACCTCTCCTGGCCTGGCTACGCTTGCCAAGGCAGGACAGGAACTTTTGGGTTTGGTATGTTTTTTTACTGCAGGACCGACAGAGACACGTGCCTGGCTTGTTGCGCAAGGCACAAAAGCTGTCAAGGCCGCTGGAAAGATCCATACGGATATTGAGCGAGGCTTTATTCGGGCAGAAGTCTACCGATTCGCTGACCTTGAAAAATATGGCAGTTATCAGGCGCTCAAGGAAAAGAATCTCGTTTCTCTAGAGGGCAAGGATTACGAGATCCAAGATGGTGATGTTGTTTATTTTCGTTTTAGCGTTTAACAAGGAGAGAGTATGCGAAACATTATTTTATTAGTTTTTGTCGTTGTTTTCTCTGCGCTTGGTCTTGCTGAGGCTCAGTCGGTCACAAGGTCGACCATTGATGATCAAACCGCTATGGAAGTGACGGTGTATAACGCGAATCTCGGTCTTGTTAAAGATACGCGCAAGATCAGGATAACGAAGGGCAAGGAAAACGAGCTTCAATTCATGGATGTGGCGGCGCATATCATGCCGGTAACGGTGCATGTGAAGTCTTTAACCTCTCCTGATAAGTTTGTGGTTCTAGAGCAGAATTATGAGTATGACCTGATGAACCAACAGAAACTTTTGGATAAATATGTTGGAAAAAAGATCAAGCTTATGGAAGTCAATCAGTATCAAGATAGGAAAAACGTTGTTGATGCGGTGTTGTTAAGCAATAATAACGGCCAGATCTACAAGATCGGTGATGAAATTTATTTAGGGCATCCTGGGTATCAGGTCTTGCCAAGGATCCCGGAAAATTTGATCGCTAAGCCAACCTTGGCCTGGCTGTACGCGAGTACGGTGGACGGCGCGCAAGAGATCCAAGTCTCGTATCTGACGAATAATATTACCTGGAAAGCAGACTATGTCCTGGTTCTTGACAAGGCAGATGCGAAGGCCGATCTGTCCGGATGGGTAACTGTTGATAACAAAAGCGGCGCGATATACGACCGCGCGAAATTAAAATTAGTCGCTGGAGAGATCAATCGTGTTCAAGCGCCGGTCATGCGCAATGCACTGGAAATGCGCAAGGGAATGATGGCTGATACTTTAGGCGCCGCACAGTTCCAGGAACAGGGATTTTTTGAATATCACTTGTATGATCTGCAGCGGCCGACAACGATCAAGGATAATCAGACAAAACAGATCAGCTTGCTGGAGGCTAATGCGTTTGGCATCATTAAGGAATTTTTGGTTTATGGAGAACAAGGGTATTTTACGATGCAATATCGTGAGCAGAACCCTAAGCAAAAAGTGAATGTTTATGTAACGTTTAAGAACGCGCAAGAAAATAAACTTGGCATGCCGTTGCCAGCTGGCATCATACGGCTGTATAAGCAGGACGATCAAGGAGCTCTGCAGTTTATTGGAGAAGACCGAATCGCTCACACACCCAAGAACGAAGATGTTCGGCTCAGGGTTGGGGAGGCCTTTGATGTTGTCGTTGAACGCAGGCAAACAGATTTTAAGCAGATCTCCAGCCGCATGTATGAGACCGCATGGGAGATCAAGGTTCGCAATCACAAGAAAGAGGATATTGTTGTCGGTCTTATCGAGCCTGTGCCAGGGAGTTGGACCATGGTTTCGAATGATCAGGCGTATGAGCAAAAGGATGCGCTTACCGTGCGTTTTGATCCGAAAGTTCCAAAGGACGGCGAAGTGACCGTTACATATCGCATACGTGTTGGCATCTAGGCATTGGCGTCTTGTGTTCTTTTCTTGAGCGTTATTTATATTTCTTGACAGTTTTTATCTTGTTGCGATACAATGCGTTTAGGAAAAAATTATGTGTAAATATCCTTTGCAACAACTTCTTAAAGATAAACGCGTGATCGAAGAGATCGAACGCCATCGCTGGTTTGAAGGTGAGAAAAAAGGTAAAGATATCGGCTTTCAAGCAGCGGCAGAGGATTGGTACAGCCGTTACGCCAACGAGTGGATCAAGTATCACCAGCCGGAATTTCCAGCCTGAGACTACCGCAGTTCCATAAATTTCTACAAAAAAAGTTTCAAGCTCCTTTGTTTTTATGTACAATAACACGGTCTATATATACTCATATAAAAATATCTTATGGATCTACATTTAAAAAAACTTAAAGCGTTTTCTGGGCGGCCCGGGCCACTGTTGTTCATTATTATGGATGGTATCGGTCTTGGCAAAAAAGATCCTTCCAATGGTGTCTTTGTCGCTCGCACACCCTGTCTCGATAAGCTTTTTGTAAGTCCGTTGTTTACATCCCTTCAGGCTCATGGCATGGCTGTTGGTCTTCCCAGTGATGAAGATATGGGCAATAGCGAAGTAGGGCATAATGCGTTGGGTGCCGGTCGGGTTTTTGCCCAAGGCGCAAAGCTTGTTGATGGCGCGATCGCCAGCGAGGAAATCTTCAAAACACCTTTGTGGGCGCAGTTGATAGATGGCCCAAGAAAGTCAGCGACATTTCATTTGATCGGACTTCTTTCGGATGGGAATGTGCATTCACATATTGACCAGCTTTTTGCGCTTATTAAGCGTTGCGCGCAGGACGGTGTTAAAAAACTTCGCTTGCATGTCCTTTTAGATGGGCGCGATGTTGGTGAAAAGAGCGCGCTGAGCTATCTCGAAAAGACCGAAAATCTTTTACGTGCGCTCAATCAGGAATTTGGCGTTGATTATCGTATCGCATCAGGTGGTGGGCGTATGATCACGACCATGGATCGCTACAATGCGGATTGGAGCGTTGTGCATCGCGGTTGGCAAGCCCACGTCTTAGGAAAGGCGCGGCAATTCTCATCGGCAGAAGAAGCTGTATCAACGTATTATGCGGAAGACCCTAAAATAACAGACCAATATTTGCACGCGTTTGTTGTTTGCGTAGATGATAAGCCTGTGGGAACGATCGAAGATGGTGATTCGGTGGTCTTTTTTAACTTTCGTGGTGATAGGGCTATTGAGATCTCACGCGCATTTGATGAAGAAGATTTTAAGGAATTTGATCGTGAGCGTTTTCCACGCGTTATTTACGCGGGTATGATGCAGTATGATGGAGACCTGAAGGTGCCAAAAAATTTCTTGGTCAATCCACCTCAGATCGAGCGCACGATCGGGGAATATCTGTGCACTACCGGGGTAAGATCATTTGCTCTCTCCGAAACGCAGAAGTATGGCCATGTAACATATTTCTGGAATGGTAACAAGTCTGGCTATATCAACGAAGCACTTGAAAAATATATTGAAATCCCTTCTGACAGGATCCAGTTCGATCAGGCGCCAAAAATGAAATGCTATGAGATCACGGAAAAGGCCGTCGAGCTGCTGACAAGCGGGGAATATCGGTTTGGTCGTATCAATTTTCCGAACGGGGACATGGTCGGGCACACCGGCGTTGTTGAAGCGATCAAGGTTTCTATCGAAGCGTTGGATGAATGTGTCGCTAAGCTCATCGATACAGTTTGTCAGCTGAGAGGGATCGTTGTTATAACGGCGGACCACGGCAACGCAGATGAGATGTTTGTTGAAAAGAATGGCAAGCGAAGCGCTAAGACCGCGCATACGCTGAATCCGGTTCCATTCATTATTGTTGATCCTAGCCATCAAGGCGAGTATTCCATGGCGGATCTGCCTCATCGAGGCTTGTCGAATGTTGCTGCGACATTGCTGAATCTTTTGGGTTTTCAAGCGCCGGAAGGTTACGATCCGTCTTTGATCGAGTTTAAGCGCTAATATGAATTTCCTTTTTCTTTTTACTGTCAGTAGTGCCACCATTTTTCTCGCGGCTCTTTGCTTTTGTATTTTTTTTGATCAGGCTGTTCTGATCCGTCGAGAAACGATCTATCGCCTTCCCTCCGCGAAGAAAAAGATCGCTTTAACTTTTGATGATGGCCCATCGCCCGTTTGGACCCCGATGATCCTTGACGAGTTAAAAAAGTGTGGTATCCAGGCAACATTTTTCATGACAGGATACCATGTCAGCCTTTATCCTGAGGTTGCCCAGCGGGTCGCCCGCGAGGGGCACGAGATCGAGAATCATGGCTATGCCCATAATGTTGTTTTGTATTATCGCATGGAAGAGATCGAGCAGGAGATCCGATACACGGAGCACTTGATCCGCCAGATAACAGGACAGACGACGCGGTATTTTCGTCCGCCGAAGGCATGGCTTGGCCCGCGGACAAAACGCAAGATCAAAGAAATGGGTTATGATGTTGTTTTGTGGTCTTTGAACTCAAAGGATTGGGTCACGTTTGACGCGCGCCACATTACGCGTTTTATTATGCGCAGGGTCAAAAGCGGAGATATCCTGCTTTTTCATGACAGTGGAGGCGTTTTTAAAAGCGAGGGAGGCGACCGCGCGCAAACAGTCGCTACGATCCCTTTACTAGCAAAAGAAATGCGTAATCAGGGTTTTGAATTCGTGACGATTAATCAGCTTATCGAGGAGGCCTTACATGCTTGAAAACAAGAAACATGTTGTTCTGGTCCTTGCATTGTTGCTCATTTCTTTTTGCACATTGATGCTTGGCAATGGCGGTTTGAGCTTAACGCATCCGGACGAAGTCTTTTATATGCAGACCGTCAAGGAAATGATGCAGCGCCATGAATGGCTTGTTCCGTATATTTTTGATGCGCCACAATTCGAGAAGCCTATCATGACATATTGGTTGATGATCGTCGCTGTTAAGGTTTTTGGATTGACGCCATTTGCTTCACGGTTCATTCCAGCGCTTTTTGGTGTGATCGGTGTTTTAGGAACATATGCGTTAGCTTTTTGGATCTCAGGCAAGCGAACAGCCGCGTTTTTGTCAGGGGTTGTCCTCGCGACAAGTTTTATCTGGGTCGCGCTATCACGAGCAGTATTAACTGACATGGTCTTCTCCGTCTGGGTATTGCTATCTCTTGTTTTCTTTTACGATGGCTATTTGCACCCAAAACGCAAGAACTTAGGGATCATCTTATCTTGTGTTCTCGCAGGGATAGCGGTCTTGACCAAGGGCGCCTTAGGCTTTATTTTTCCTTTTGGTATTATTGCTATGTTTCTGCTTTATCGTAAGGACATCAAGTTTTTGGGATGTTGGGCGACATTGATCGGATTTGTTTTATTTTTAGCGATCGCAATTCCATGGCATATATATTGCTATGGTCAGTTTGGACAAGGTTTTATTGATGAATATTGGCAAAATGTCCACGTGCGCCGCATCTTCCAGGCGGAACATCAAAAAAGTAATACTTGGTATTTTTACCTTATGACGATCTTTGCTGGAGTCTTTCCGTGGAGCCTTTTTTTAGTGCCGGTGGGATCTTTTGCCCGCGATCTATGGAGGGCGAGCAAAGGCTGGCAGGCTCATTTGATGTTTCTTCTGCTGTGGATAGTTTGGGTTTTTGGGGTTGTACAGTTAGCCCAATCAAAATTAGCGAGCTATGTTTTCCCAGTCTTTCCAGCATTTGCGATCTTGCTTGGTATTTATTTTGAGTCTGTCTTGGCCAAGAAGGCCGAAGGGAACATCTTGACCGTCCGTCTTTATCGCGGCTTTTCGCTTGCGATGGGAGTCGGCCTTTTTCTTGCGGCGGCTGCTGGGATCTATTTTGTCCAGAAATTTGGCCCAGCATATGATTCTCTGACGGCAGGTTATGTTTTTATTGGCTTGTTAGCGGTCTGTGCCGCAAGCCTTGTTTTTTTTATTTTGCGCAAAGATTTTGTCAAGAGCCTCGTCGTCAAGGCCTGCCTTATTGTTGCCCTTTTAGTTCCCTTAAGCCTTAGCTTTCGGGCCGCGGAACCCTGGGTATCCTGCAAGCAGATCTGTGATATTTTTAAGAATATTGACACATCTAACGACATCATTTTAACAAGTAAGTTCTACGCGCGCGGGGTTCGTTATTATACGGATCGACCGATCGCCGTGATCGATATCAACGATAAAGGTTTTTTTAGCCCGCACCCGATCCCTTTTCTTAATACTGATCAAAAGGTCTTAGATTTTCTTAACGAAAGACCGATCACTTATTGCATTGTTAAGAAAAATCAGTGGGAAAGCCTCAAGCGTATCATAGGGGATAAATTTAAAATTATTTTCTTTGAAGGAATCGGCGGAAAATATATACTAAGTATTGAGAAGATCAGTAATACGTAGATTGGAAAGGTTGCTGGTTGCTGTATGGCAGAGCATTCATTTGAGAGTTATCAGAGCGATCACGAGAGGTTTCGCTTTATCTTCGAGAATTCGCCTATCGCGATATGGGAAGAAGATCTATCGTGTTTTTGCGAGTTACGTGATCAGCTTAAAAAGGAAAACATTTCTAATTTCCGCAAGTATTTACAGCAGCATCCGCGTGTAGCCTTAAAAGCATTTAAAAAGATCAAGATCGCCGATATCAACCCTGCCGCGCTTGACCTTTACGGTGCTGACAGCAAAGAAAATTTGGTAAAGCGTTTTGCAACGACCCTGACTGGTGATGATCTTAAGGTGATGATCGATGAATTCGTTGAGCTTATCTCAGGAGAGAAGATCTTCGAATCAGAGTTCAAGACACGAGGGGCAGACGGACGCCGCTACGATCTATGGTTACGCGTTGCGGTGCCGAATGAATTTGAAAATTCGCTTGAGCGAGTGATCGTTACTATTCAGGATATCACGCAAAGAAAAAAGCGGGAGAGCTATCTTAAGAAGATCGCTCAGGAGGATAGCTTGACGGGGCTGCTGAACCACCGGGCGATCGTTAAGCGTCTTGAAGAAGAACTGAATCGGTCAAGGCGATATAATATGCCCATGACATGCGTGATGATCGACCTGGATTATTTTAAGCCAATCAATGATAATTTTGGCCATCATATCGGGGACAAGATGCTTAAACAGATCGCCTTAGCCCTTAAAAGGCTTTTACGGACAACAGATCTTTTAGGGCGTTACGGTGGGGATGAGTTTCTAGTGATCTTGACAGGAACAGAAAAGACAGGAGCCATGGTCGCGGCAGAGCGTATCAAAGAGACCGTTGCGAATAAAACATTCAAGCTTAGTGAAAAGACGTCTATCCATAATACTTTAAGTATTGGGGTAACGTCTTATCCTGAAAATCAGGCAAAAACGTTCCGTGATCTTATGGTCTTGGCTGATAAAGCCCTTTATCAGGCAAAGGCGGATGGGCGTAACTGCGTCCGCTATCTCTAGCGCGTTTTTCTTGGCTTTTTTCCCAAAGAACAGGATGCTTGACTAATATAGATATAAATTGTATAATGCGCAACATTTAAAGCAATGGGCTTTATCTGAAAAAGAAGAATTAAAGGAGGATGAAATTGGTTTTGCAAAAAGGTAAAAAAACAGAAGTTATCGATAATTTTAAAACCCACGCCAAAGACACCGGATCAGCGGTTGTTCAGATCGCGCTTTTGACCGAAAGAATTAACGACCTTTCCCAACATCTTGCTGGCCATAAAAAGGACTTTCATTCACGCCGAGGCCTTTTGATGATGATCGGTGCTCGCAGAAGACATCTAGCCTATCTAAAGAAAAATGATCCTCAGAAATATGAGGAAACCATCAAGAAACTAAATCTACGTAAATGAGGTATAAATGAACGTTGAACGCATTGAGGTTCCTTTCGGGAATCAGAATATCATTATTGAAACTGGAAAATTAGCCAAACAAGCTAACGGCGCTGTAACTGTCACATGCGGCGGAACGGTTGTATTGGTAACAGCTTGTATGTCGAAAGAACCTCAAGCGGGAATCGATTTCTTTCCTTTAACGGTTGAATATCAAGAAAAAACTTACGCGGCAGGCCGTATTCCTGGGGGATTCTTTAAGCGTGAAGGCCGCCCCTCAGAGAACGAGATCTTATCAGCCCGCCTAATCGACCGACCCATCCGTCCGTTGTTCCCTAAAGGATTTTTTCACGGGGTTCAAGTGGTTGCGCTTGTTTTAAGCAGTGATGGTGAGAATTCGCCCGATCTTTTAGGATTGATCGGCGCTTCCGCAGCCCTTGGCATTTCGGATGTTCCTTTTGATGGGCCGATCGGTGCTGTTCGTGTTGGGATCCTAGAGGGACAACTTGTTTTGAACCCAACATTCACGCAGCGTCAGACAAGTAGTTTAGACCTTACGGTTGTTGGTTCGGACAACGGCGTCGTTATGATCGAGGGAGAAGCCAGCGAAGTTGCGGAAGATGAAGTGATCAAGGCTGTTTCCTTTGGTTATGAGAAACTGCAGGTGTTGTTGACCATGCAAAAAGACCTTATTCGTAATATTGGCAAACCTAAGGCAAAAGTTGAATTTTATCAGGTCGATCCTCGTCTGATCGAAAAAGTTCGCTCTTTGACCTCTAGCAAGATCTTGGAGGCCTACAAGATCGCTGACAAGGAATCGCGAGAGAAAGCAACAGATGATCTTATTAAGGGTGTCATGAGCGATCTGACGCTATTTGATGAGTTCAAGAGAGAAGGCCAAGATCAGGTTCCTTTGGTGGATGTCAAGATCGCCCTAGAGGAGATCCAGGCTGAGGCAATGCGGCGCATCGCCCTTGACGAGGGCCGCCGTATCGATGGCCGTTCTTTTGAGGATATCCGTCCCATTTCCTGCGAAGTTAATATTATGCCGCGGACACATGGTTCAGCTTTATTTACCCGTGGACAGACGCAAAGCTTATCGATCGCGACGTTAGGAACGCGTAGTGATGAGCAGATGATCGACGCGCTTGAAGGTAAAACCAACAAGACCTTTATGTTGCATTATAATTTTCCTTCGTTTAGCGTTGGGGAAACGCGACCCATGCGAGGTCCTGGAAGGCGCGAGATCGGTCACGGAGCCTTAGCGGAGAAATCTTTATGGCCTGTGATGCCGTCCAAGGAAGTCTTTCCTTATACCATTCGTGTTGTGTCCGAGATCTTGGAGTCCAACGGTTCTTCCAGCATGGCTACCGTTTGTGCGGCAACGCTCTGTCTCATGGATGCCGGTGTTCCGATCAAGGATCCTGTCGCAGGGATATCGGTCGGGCTTATTACCGGTGATAAAAAAGCTGTTTTGATAACAGATATTATGGGGCTCGAGGATCATTTTGGCGATATGGATTTTAAGGTTGCCGGAAGCCGAAAAGGGGTCACAGCGATCCAGCTCGATCTTAAGATCCGCGGAATTAGTATTGAGCTTTTAGCTCAGGCGATCGCCCAGTCGAAGCGTGCACGTTTTCAGATCCTTGATAAGATGCATGCAGTTTTACCGTCATCGCGCGAAAAGGTATCCGAGTACGCGCCGAAGATCGTTGAATTGCATATTGATCCATCCAAGATCGGTGAGGTTATTGGCCCAGGCGGTCGCATCATCAAGAAGATCATCGCTGAAACGGAAGCTGCGATCGATATCGAGGATGACGGCACGATCTTTATTTCTTCCCCGAGCCAGGCTTCCTGCGATAAGGCGATCGAATTTATCCGCGGGATCACTGAAGATCCTGAAGTTGGCCGTATCTATGATGCTGTTGTGAAAAAGGTAACAAATTTTGGGGCATTCTGTGAGTTTCTGCCTGGCCGCGAAGGTCTTGTGCATGTTTCAGAGCTTTCGGATAAATTCGTGAAGGATGTTGAATCTGTCGTCAAGGTTGGAGATAAGTTTAAGGTAAAGATTCTCAAAGTTGATGAGCAGAATCGAGTTAATCTGAGCAAGAAACAAGCTGGATGAAATCTCAGCATATCATTAACGAGATCAAAGGTATTGTCATTTTAGCTGTCGCTCTGATTCTCTTTGCGAGCCTGATCTCTTTTGACCCCTTTGACCTTTCTTGGTATACGCCGACACCAAATCTTCCTGCAAAGAATTTGATCCGCATCTTTGGCGCTTATGTGGCTGGAGGTGCGCTTTTTGTTATGGGATACAGCGCGTATTTTATCGCGCTTTTTTTGTTTTTCTGGAGTTGGAATAATTTTGCCAACCGTGAGATCCGCTTTTCATTCCCCAAGTTTATCTATTTCGGTGTTCTTCTTCTTGCGACCAGCGCGCTCTATAGCTTAATAGGGCCATCAGGTGATGCCGAGCGTTTTCAGCGGGCAGGCCTTGTGGGTATTGTTGCAGGAGACTTTCTTGTTAAATATTTTGGCCCTACAGGGGCGTATATTATTTTAGGGCTGTTCACCGCGGCAATGGCGATCTTGATCGGAGAATTCCTTCTTTATCCTATTGTCCTTAAAGTTATCGAATGGGTTAAAAGTCTCATCATCGAGAGCCATAGCAAGCTCGCAGACCACCTAAGTGACGATAAGAGCGACTTAGCTCAGAAGCTGCGCAAAAAGGAAGAGGCGAAGACAGCTGCTAAAGCGGTTGTGGCAAAGCCAAAGCTTGAAGAAGTTGCTCCAAAGCAAGCGCCATCTGCGCCTAAGCCGGCTCCCGCGCCAAAGATCAAGCTTGGCCCTGTCGAGACGCCTAAGCCGCAGTCGGTCATTAAAGAAGCGCCTCCAATGATCGGTGAATACCATTTGCCGTCCCTTGACCTGCTGAAGGATGCTCCGCCAGTTTCTTCGCAGAAGATCCAAGATGATCTGATGACAGGAGCCAAGGTTTTGGAAACAACGTTGGCACAGTTTGGCATTACTGTCCGAGTGGCGGACATTGAACGAGGACCTGTGATCACTCGTTATGAATTGGAACCAGCACCAGGTGTCCGCGTTCAGCAGATCACAACCCTTGCTGATGATATTGCGCTTGCCATGAAGGCGCAAAGCGTTCGCATCGTTGCGCCGATCCCCGGCAAGAACCGTGTTGGCGTTGAGGTTCCCAATTTATCTTCGTCCATGGTCTTTCTTAAGGATGTTCTTGCTCAAAGCAATTTCCGTTCAACAAAGTCCTTGCTGACATTGGCGTTAGGCAAGGATACCGCTGGGCAGGTTTTGATCGCGGATCTGGCAGACATGCCCCATTTACTGGTCGCTGGGACGACAGGATCAGGGAAGACAGTGTGCCTTAACAGTATTATTTTATCAATGCTTTTTAAGTATTCTCCTCAGCAGCTGAAGTTTTTGATGGTCGATCCAAAAATGGTCGAGCTAAGTCAGTACAATCCGATCCCTCACGCGTTATGCCCTGCGGTCACAGACCCAAAGAAAGTTACGGCCGCGCTCGGATGGGTCGTTGGAGAGATGGAGAATCGATATTCCTTACTCGCTCAAGCAGGCTCGCGTAACATCGCGGATTATGTATCCAAAGGAAACGACATGCCATACATCGTTGTCGTGATCGATGAGCTGGCAGATTTGATGCAGGTGTGCGCAAAAGAGGTTGAAAGTGCGATCACGCGTTTAGCCCAGCTTTCGCGCGCTGTTGGTATTCACCTTGTTCTAGCAACGCAACGGCCTTCCGTTGATGTTATTACTGGCGTTATCAAGGCGAATTTTCCAGCCCGTGTTTCTTTCAAAGTCGCATCAAAGGTTGATTCTCGAACAGTTCTTGATATGAATGGAGCTGAGAATTTGATCGGCAAAGGGGATATGTTATTCTTAAAGCCGGGAGAGGCAAAGCCGATCCGTGGACAATGCTGCTATGTTTCTGATGAAGAGATCTCCAGAGTGATCGATTTTATCAAAGTTCAGCAACAACCGACGTACAATGAAGGCATTATCAATAAACAAACGCGGACAGCGGCAGGCGTTCTGGAAGATAAGGATGAGGTCTACGACGAAGCGGTACGTATCGTTGTTGAGACAAATCAAGCGTCTGTTTCCGTGCTTCAGAGAAGATTGCGCTTAGGCTATGCGCGCGCGGCGCGTCTCATCGATATGATGGAACAAGAAGGGATCGTTGGCCCATATTCTGGAAGCAAGGCGCGCGAGCTTTTAGTGAACAGAGAAGAATGGATCAAGCAGAATATGCAAAAAGGTGAGGAGAGAGGCGATGGCGCTAGCTGATCGTGCCCAGAAGGGCCTTATCTTAAAGCAAGCCAGAGAGGCTAAGGGAATATCTTTGGAAGCGGTTCAAGACGCGACAAAGATCCCTCTTGACTCTTTAAAGGCGATTGAAGAGGGTTACCGTGTCCGCACGATGACGGATTTTTATTATCGCGCATTTGTTAAGCTTTACGCGAAATATCTCGGAGTGGATATCAACGCGGTCATTGAGGACTATCACGACGAACAGATACCACAGCCCGTTAAATTCCATAAAGGAAAGACGATCTGGGAAGATGAAAGCGCTCCTTTAATGACAAGGGTGCAGATCAAGAATACGCTCAAGGTCTTAGGGGCGTTGATCGCTGTGCTGATCGTTGTGCGTCTTGCCGGATGCTGGATCAGATCCCGGCCTCATCAGGATGAAAAGCCCCAAGCGAAAACCATTCAGAAGGCCGACGTGGTCAAAAAGCAGGCTGAAAAGACGACCGAGGCAAAGCGACCTTCAACCGTGTCCGTTGCGCAAACAGCTTCGCAAAAAAACACATCTTCCTTGGCGACAAGCGAAAAGCGCAAGAAACAAAAGATCAATTTGACCGTTCGCTCAAAAAAGGCAACCTGGATCAGTGTTCGCATGGACGGCGTTGATCTATCAAGATTTACCCTGTCCAAAGGCGCTGCGGAGTCTTGGCAGGCTAACGATTCGATCGAGATCACCGGCAAGAATCTTGCAGATCTTGAGTTTGAGTTGAACGGCCAGCCGCAGAGCTCCTTTACCCGAACAACCCGCCGCATCAAAAGAATCATCGTTAATCAAGATGGTTTTACGATCGAAGATTAAATCCTTTCCCCAAGCTCCTTTGGCTGACGCCAGGGAAGCTGTAAGCCTGATCACTCCCTTGGAAAGGGTTGCCCTTATCAATTTAGGCTGTGCCCGCAACCTTGTGGATGCAGAGAATTTATTGGGACAGCTCAGCGTTCAGCGCGCGGTCTTAAGCGATCTCAGCACAGCGCATACCGTGATCGTTAACACGTGTGCCTTTATCGCTGATGCTCAAAAAGAGACGATCGACACGATCCTTGAATTGGTTGATCTTAAGCGGCAGAAGAAGATCGAGCGCATTATCATTATCGGATGCTTTTCTCAGCGCTATTCCCATCTTTTTCAAAAAGAATTTCCTGACGTGGATCATGTGTTCGGTATCCGCTCCCTGAAGCCCCAAGAAAAGACAACTCGCAAGATCCTTACCCCCGCGTCCTATGCGTACTTGAAGATCTGCGAAAGTTGCTATAATCATTGCAGTTTTTGCGTGATCCCGAAGATCAAGGGTCGTTTCGCCTCACGCGTTATTGCCGATATTGTGCGGGAAGCCAAGATCCTTGACGCGCAAGGTTTCAAGGAAGTTAATCTCATTGGACAAGATATCACAGCGTATGGTATGGACTGCTATGGAGATAAGTCCTTGGATAAGCTTTTGCGAGCACTTTTAAAAGCGACAAAGAATATCCGTTGGTTTCGGCTGCTTTATGCGTTCCCGAAACATATCACGCATGAGCTATTATCAACGATCGCCCACAATGAGCGCATTTGTCAATATATTGATGTTCCTTTTCAGCATATCAATGATCGTATCTTAAGTTCCATGAACCGTCATTTCTCAAAAAAGCAAACATTGTCCTTGATCGATAAGATCCGCAGGATGCTGCCATCAGCGGCTTTGCGAACAGCTTTCATCGTCGGGTATCCAGGCGAAACGGACAAGATGTTCCAGGAGCTTTGCGACTTTGTCCGTCATGTTCAATTTGATCGCGTAGGTGTCTTTATGTATTCAGCGCAAGAGGGGACGGATGCGTCAAAAATCCCTCATCAAATACCTGACAAAGTAAAGCGGGAGCGCTATAATACGCTCATGCGTCTTCAGCAGGAGATCTCTAAGAAAAAGCTGAAGCGTTTGCTCGGTCAGACCCTGCAGATCCTGATCGACAAGAAGAAAGATAAGAATGTTTTCTTAGGGCGAAGCCAATACGATGCTCCTGCTGTCGATGGCATTGTGATCGTGGAATCGAAAAAAAACCTTGCGGTCTCAGACATAATCCGGGCAGAGATCACTGCAAGCCGTGAATACGACCTTTTAGCAAAATATTAAAGATCATGAATCTAGCGAATCAACTAACTTTTTCACGGATCATCCTCGCGTTCGTTTTTATTATTTTTATCCATCAGCCGGGGGTTGCGCCCGCCATTATCGCGACATTCATCTTTACGATCGCGTCTCTTACGGATTATTTTGATGGATATGTTGCCCGTAAGTATGGCTTAGAGAATGATCTTGGCAAGCTGATGGACCCGATCGCGGACAAACTTTTGATCTTATCTGCTTTTGTTGTTTTTGTGCAAATGCGCATTATCGCTGATTGGATGATGATGCTGATCTTGGCGCGTGAGATCCTCATTACAGGATTGCGCATGTTCGCGCTCACAAAGAAAAAAGTGATCGCGGCGGAAAAAGCTGGCAAACACAAGACCGTTTCGCAGATAGCCGCTGTTTTTATCATTCTTGGTTTTATTATCTTTGAACGATCTGTTGTTGCTTTGTCGGGCTGGACGAGCACAGTTGAGCTGTGGTGGACCGTTGGCATCAATCTAACGATGGTCGTGACAGTCGCGCTAACTCTTATTTCTGGGTTTTCATATCTGTGGAATAACCGTAATCTTGTTTCATTGGAAGGAAGCCGTGGTCAATAAGATAGCAAGAATGATAGCCACTTTTTTTTATGTAGGAGAGATCCCTATTGCGCCTGGAACTGTCGCAAGTTTTGCCGGTGCGATGATCAGCATCGCGCTTTCTCATAATCTCGCGCTCTATCTTGCGGTGTTTGCCGTTCTGTTGGTCATTGGCTTTCTGGCATCTGAGCGGACTGAGAAAATTGTAGGCAAGCATGATCCTTCTTGCGTTGTTATCGATGAGGTTCTAGGCATGATGGTGGCTTTATTTTTATTGCCTCTTACTTCAAAGGTCCTGATCATCGCTTTCTTTCTGTTCAGAGCTTTTGATATGTTCAAGATCTATCCCGCGAATCACCTCGAGAAGCTTAGAGGGGGGATAGGTATTATAGCAGATGATCTTCTTGCCGGTCTTTATACAAACATCCTCATGCATGTCCTGATCAGGACCATATCAATATAGAGTTATTCAAACTTACCTATAATTACTTATTATATATTATATTATATTTTCATAAATTTGTGATCATGATTGAAACACCTACTTAGTTACCTAATTATATATAAATTTACTCATTATTACTCATAATATCATATTGTATATTACTTATATTACTATATAGTTACGCAGACTTACTCGTAATAATTTTAAGTGACATGAAAAACATAATATATGCATAAACTAACTTATATATACATTTATCATTTTTTTATATATTGCCCCAGAAGGACTAATTACGCTTTTGAAGAGGATGATGCTTGAAACATTTTGCTGAAACGATAGGATATGTTTTCTTTCCTTGATAAGGGCAATAACCCTGTTAAGATCTTTTACGTTTCTTGCTTTTGCGATCGTGATGTGAGGTAAAAAGACTTTTTTATTCTTGTCCGAACAAAACGGTTCTAATCGCTGCTCGAGCATTTCCGCGATATGTCCGGCCTTCTTGGCGCCTGTGCTCACGCCGAGCCATAATATTTGTGCTCGTTTTTCGTTTGGAAAGCAACCGAAGTGATCTATTTTAATGGTGAAGGCTTTTACGTCCTTGAGCGTATCGACCAGCGTACGAGAAAGATCATCGATCTTATCGCTTTTAACATCTCCAATGAATTTTAATGTCAGGTGAGCGTTCTGCGGCTCAACCCATCGAACATCCTCATTACAGGATCTAAGGTCTTGGCGCAATTCATTGATGGCATCCTTGATATTTTTATCAAGATCAATGCCTACAAAGACGCGCATGGAATTATTTTTCATTGATAAGCGCTAACAGTAGCTTAAGCGCCTTGGCGGTAGCTTGTTTTTTGATGGAAAGACGAGAGCCGTGAAAACGAAACTTTGCCGCACGGACCCTCTTGTGAGAGGCGATAGCGATCATGACCAGGCCAATGGGTTTCTTTTCTGTAGAGCCCGTTGGGCCAGCAATACCGCTGATCGCCACGCTGAAATCCGTTTTTAGGATTGAGCGAACACCTTTGGCCATGCGCTTGACGGTCAGAAGGCTTACAGCGCCTTTGGAAGCGATCGTTTGCGCCGGCACGTTCAAAACGATCGTCTTAGCTTCGTTGGCATAGGCGATGACCCCAAGCTTGAAGAACTGTGAACTGCCCGGGATATTGGTGAAGGTGTGCGCGAGAAAGCCACCAGTGCATGATTCCGCGACCGATAAGGTTTGATGGCGCTGAATAAGAGTGTGGGCGACTTTCTTAGCTATTTGCATCATCGTTATTATAGAAAAATCAGAAATCATTAGCAATAGATATGTAAAGCGAAACTAAGTTAAAGTTTAATATGTAATTATATTTTTCTATTTTTTTGCCAGCCGTTTCTCAAATTTTTTAATGTTCGCAGTCCTTGGGCAGCCAGTCGATTATGGCGTGATTGGCTCCTTCGCTGTTGGCTCGGAGTCCTTGGGCCGCCAGTCGATTATGGCGATCCAAGGAACCGCTTTCCTGGAAACCATGTTAGCCTCTTTAATTCAGCTGCGTATGTTCTATACTTTATTTGTCAGAAAAAGGAGAAATAGGATGTTTTTTTTAGCCACGGAAAAGACATCGTTTCTGTTTAAAACAGTTGTTATTTGTCTTTTATTATCATTTACTCTGATGAGCTCTGTGCCTGCACAAGCTTTGGCTCAGGGCGTTTTTAGCCTCCCTGCTCCCGGCTCAATGGTCAACCTCAGCCCTGGTTTTGTGCCGGTCATGTTGCGCGGTATTAAGGTTTACCCAGACAATCCTCTCAGGTTCGATTTTATTATCGATAGCGGTAACACAGGTCTTCAAGCCGATGAGCTTAAAAGCGAGAGCGAGAAGCTTGCGAAGTATTTCCTTGCATCGCTTACAACCCCTGAAAAAGACCTGTGGGTTAACCTTTCTCCTTATGAAGATGACCGTATCATCCCGGAGTCCCTTGGTCAGACAGATATGGGCAGGGACCTTTTAGCGCAAGATTACATTCTAAAACAGATTACAGCTTCTCTCATTTATCCTGATAGCGATACAGGTAAAGATTTTTGGGTAAAAGTTTACAAAAAAGCTTATGAAGAATTTGGCACAACCAAGATCCCCGTAAATACCTTCAATAAAGTTTGGATCGTGCCAGACAGAGCCGTTGTTTACGAAGATTCTGACCGAGCGATTGTGACCGAAAGTCATTTAAAGGTTATGCTGGAGCAGGACTACCTGTCGCTTGAAAATAATAGTCAAAGTGAAAAGCTTGGGACTCAGCAAGGATCCAAGGAGAGCGCTGAGAAGACCTCAGAGCTTTCTTCCCGGGTCGTCCGTGAAGTCGTTCTGCCTCTTTTAGAGAAAGAGGTCAACGAAGGCAAGAATTTCGCTACTTTACGCCAAATGTATCACGCGATGGTCTTGGCGACCTGGTACAAGCAAGCTCTTAAAACCTCTATCCTAAATAAAGTTTACAGCGATAAAAATAAGGTCGCAGGTGTCAATGTGGATGACCCCAAGGCCACGGAAAAGATCTATGATCAATATCTGGATGCCTTTGAAAAAGGCGTGTGTGACTTTGTGCGAATCGAGCAAGACCCTGCAACGAAGAAACCAGTTGCGCGCAAGTATTTTTCCGGGGGTTTTGAAGGAGAAAATATTTCTTCCTCCATTTTATCAAAGCCTTTGTCAACGCTTAAGACAGCCGTTACCGCTTTTGTTGTTGGATCAATGTTTTTGACAAATGTTGCGCTAGCAAATCCTAGCCAGGAAGAAAGCTATAGGAGCCAGCTTAATGATCTTACAACTTCTGTTGATCGCTATATGCCAGATGATCCTCTTCAGGAGAAGGCAAGGAGAAATTCTGACATTTTAAACAAAAGTGTTAAGAACGGCTATGCTTGGACTTTGGCGAACGCGGAAAAGGAGAATCTTTATCAATATGAGTGGTTTCCCATTTATCTAAAGCAAGCCGTCCCTTTTGAGGATTTAAAAAAGTTTTATAATGAAAATAAAGACAAGATGCCATGGAAGATTTCAGATGAGATCAACGATTACATTGCCGGAATGGAGGTAGCGCTTGACAATCCAGAGATTGTTGAATATTTGGCAGCCTTAAATTCTCCCAAGAGTGCAGGTAATAAAGATTTTGAAGTTAATAAAGATTATCGTGAAAAATTGGAGAAAGACCGAAAGGAAATAGTTGCAAGATTGTTTGAGAGTTTCGTTCCGAAGGAACTGCAAGAGGTGGTTAGGGAAGACAAGATGCAGAATTTTTTAAAAAGAGGTGATCTGTCTGGAAAATTTACTTATAGGCCCATAGAACATCTGCAAAATCAGGATAGAAAGAAAATAAAGATTCAGCTTGGAGACAATCGTTCTCCTGGGCCAATGGATGCCTTGGGCTATGTCTATTACAACAAAAGGGTCGTAGGCGTTATCGATACGAAAATTTTATTATATTATTCCGATCAAGAAATCGTGAGCATCTTTAAAGTTTTGAACAAACCTGCTTTAGCAGAAGAGTATATAAAATGGAAGCAACATATTACGGAATTGCGAGCGCAAGGAAAAGCAGGTGGATACAAAGATATGGACGATTGGTTTTTTAGCAATCGGGAATGGGAAGAGCCTTCTGTTGATTTTTCAGGAATTTCTCCCTCCAGTCAGAATGAGGACGGATTTACAGGTGAGACAAAGGAAATCATCAAAGATAATTTTAAAGACTTTTTAGGAGAGACTAGAGAGTACTTAGAAAGCCTTAAAGGAAAGAAGATCAATGATTCAGACATAGCCCATCTCACAAACTTGCTTGGATCCATAACTAATTTAAACGACCGATTTCTTAAAAGCTCCAATATTAATGAAAATATGGATTTGATGGAAAATGTTTTGAAGAAATTTCCTTTTGAAGAGATGATCGAGAAAAGCTTAACGACTGAATCATACGAAGGATTGACGTATTATATAAGTCAAGCATATGATTTCTTGGGTCCAGACTATATTCAGAAAATTCTAAATAATTTGAATTATAGGTCTTTACCAACGAAGCTGGATCGAGAAATGCTGGAACGATACAAAAATTATCTATCATACAACAATTCCCGGTTTAATAAATACTTTGCGGCCATGGATATCTCTGATCTTCTGAACCCGGAATACATTGACGACTACCTTGCTAGCTTCCATCCTGATGCTAAGAAATATATGATGGAGAATAATATTCATCATGACCAGAAACAAGACCGCCAGAGCCAGTTAAAAAAGGAATATTTAACACATGAAGTCGATATAGATGAATGGAATGACAAAATTAGAGCAACGCGCTTTAATAAAGCCACGCATAATATCTTTAATGATGGCTATAACGAATTTTTTTCATCTATTGATCAGGATATTTATAGCGGACTAGGATTTTTCAGAAGAACTGTTCCTGTTTCTGATTTTAACTGGTTAATTGCACAAAAGATCGATCCTCATAGGCTTTGGAGAGAATTAATTGTTAAAGAAATTATTGATACAGATGCCGACCAACAGGCTGGGCGTTTTGATTTTAATGATCTTTTCCCAAGTGGCCAAAATAGGCCTACACAATCTTATATCCTGGAAAGTCTGAAGGATATATTTAGCAATTATAAGCTAAAGGTCAGCTTTTCCGATCCCCAATCAAAGGTTGTTTTAAGCGAAAACCTAGTTAATGAAATTAGCCAGGAATTCGCATTGAACCCGATTCATTTCAGGAAAGATATAGAGCAATATAACAAAAACTCAGTCAAGAATGAGATTTCTTTGAAAGATTTATTTAATATAATTAAATTTCGTACCGTTATCAGCGGATTAATCGTAGGGCAAAAACAGCTCTCTGATGAATTTAAGCCATATGCGGAGCGTATCGCGCAAACACTTATTTTTCAGCAAAATGAGAACATTGATCAGATTAAGAATGTTTTAAGAGAGAAAGGATATATAAGCGCCTTGGGGTATTCTACAGGAAAATACCAGGGAGATCTCGACGCGCTGGCTAAGGATTTGACTTTATTATCCAACAATATTATTTATCTTAAAGGTATTGGGACGTATTTAGAGTTTTTAGACATTGCCCCCACAGACATAGTTTTTAAAGATCTCGTATCAATCCTTAAGCATGCCAGTGAGGGCGAGACAGAGTTTTCAGACTTAATTGTAGATATTGTTGATAATGCCCCTGCCGAGGTTATGCTTGTTATTAAACAAGCATTTTCTTTTGCAAAAAGCCAAGGCTTTATTGATAATCTTAGTAATCTTTCCTCATCGGCCAAGTCCTACCTTCAGGCTCTTGAGGCAGGAATCTTTAAGGCTTCCCAGCTAGGGCCTAAAGTGATCGATCAGATCGTGGACATGCGTAGCAACCCTGTGACCTTAGCCACAAAAACACAATATACGGGAACAGTCCTTATGGTCCTTCCGGAGAGCGATGATAATAGCGCTTTTGATACCGAGATCGATATCATCAAAAGTCTTCTAGATCATGGCTATTACATTTATTTTGTTTCGAAATCAAATATTAATGAATTAAAGTACGAGATGGAAAAATTCAAGGACAACAAAGGTGTCTTTGACATCGTTTACGTGGGAGGGCATGGATATACATCTTTTTATGGTGGTACGATATCTAACGGATTGGTCTTGGGTGAGGCAAAAAGTCAGGATCAGGCCAATGAAATGATCATTAATGACCAGTCGGCTCCAGTCTTAAAAGATTTTCTTGGACCTCTGTTGAGCAAGGGTGGAAATGTGATCTTGTCTTCCTGCATGGGGGGTATTGGGCTCGATTGGAATAAAAAGAATACCGGGAATGTCATGCGCACGATATTTCCGCAGGCTGGAAAAATATTTTCTGCTGATGAATCTATATCTGAAGTTATTATTGATTTTGACGAGGCAGGCAAGATCAAGCAGGTCAAATTTAAGCTTGGCAACAAAGATGTGAACGTCTATGAATCGTCTGTTTCTTGGCCTGCTTTATTGCTGATGCTTTCGAGCATAGGAATCAGGGCTGTGGGCTATAAAAACAGAGGAGAGAATGTTTTTCTTTCTGGGGAGCTCTACACTGCACAAGATCTTTTTAATATAACAAAAGAATATTTAAAGTCAGGACATGGAACGCTTCAGATCTTTAGTTCAGGAATTTCTCCAGAGAATTCTGACAAAGTTTATCTTGCTGATAGCATGCAAGAAGGAGAACAGGTTGGAGGTATCGATCTTAATGCTACCAATCTTGAGCTCAGGCGAACGGGCTCATCGCCGATCCAATTTAACCTGCCACCCGAATGGCAGGGTGTGGATCTAGAGAGCATCCCTGGCTTTGTGCCAGTCATCATCAATATCACGCCCGTTGCAGATCTTTATCCGTTGCTTGGGCTAGAAGAATCTAGCAACAAAATTTTTTCTTAAGCGCTTTATAGCGGTAGCCACTTATTTGCCTTGAATTTTCGAGGGAAAAGATTTATAATTTGGGACAATATTTACGTGAAATTCCTTTCACTTGGTTGTCTATAATTAATATTAATATAAAAGAGAGGCTTTATATGCTGAATACGATCGAGGAAGTTTTAGTTGACCTCAAGCACGGCAAGATGATCATTGTAATAGACGATGAGAGCCGTGAGAATGAAGGCGATCTTCTGGTGGCGGCTCAATTTGTCAAGCCTGATCATATTAATTTTATGGCCAAAGAAGCTCGAGGATTGATTTGCATGCCCATGGAAGGCGAAAGATTGGACGAGCTTAAGCTTGAGCCCATGGTTCACACCGGAAGTGAGTGGCATCATGAGGCAAATACGGGATGGGCGATCTCTGTAGATGTCAGAAAGAACGCGACAACGGGTATATCAGCGGCTGATAGAGCATTTACAGCCAAGGCCTTGATAGACCCTGCGACCAAACCCCAAGATCTGATCCGCCCTGGCCATCTTTTTCCTCTGCGGGCCCGCAAAGGCGGTGTCCTTGTACGCGCAGGACATACCGAAGCAACGGTTGATCTGATGAAGATCTCTGGTCTTTATCCTGCAGGCGTTATTTGCGAGATCATGAAAGAGGACGGGACTATGGCCCGCACGGATGATCTCAAGGCTTTTGCCAAGAAGCATAATTTGAAGATCTGCACGATTGATAGTTTGATCGAATATCGTCGTAAAAAGGAAAAATTAGTTAATTACGTTGGAGAGGCAAAGTTGCCGACGGCTTACGGCGATTTTCGTCTTTTAGGTTATAGTTCAAAAGTAGATTCTTTGATCCATCTTGCTCTTGTGATGGGTGATGTCAAAGGGGATCAGCCTGTCCTGGTCCGTGTTCAATCGGAATGTTTGACGGGAGATGTCTTTGGATCGCAGCGCTGTGATTGCCGGGGCCAGCTCGAGGCTTCAATGGCTGCTATTGAAAAACAGAAGCGTGGGATCTTGCTGTATATGCGCCAAGAGGGCCGAGGGATCGGCTTGTTGAACAAGATCAAGGCTTATCACCTGCAAGATAGCGGCATGGATACTGTTGAAGCAAATGAAGCCTTAGGTTTTGGAGCGGATCTGCGTGATTATGGCATCGGCGCTCAGATCTTAGCTGATCTAGGGGCGAAGAATATCCGTCTTTTGACGAATAATCCAAAAAAGATCGTTGGATTGGAAGGACATGGCTTGACCGTGACCGAGCGTGTTCCGATCGTCGTTCCTCATAATGAACATAATAAGAATTATCTGAAAACAAAGAAAGAAAAATTAGGGCATTTTCTTGAGTCACTTAGGTTCTAAAATGACAAAACGTTTAAATTATCGTATCGGCGTTGTTGTTTCACGGTTCAATGATTTCATCACGCAAAGATTGCTATGCGGATGTGTTGATGAACTTATCAGGCGAGGTGTTTCTAAGTCTTCCATTCTAGTCGTTCAAGTTCCCGGAGCATGGGAGATCCCTGTCGTGGCCCAGCAGCTTGCCTCAAAGAAAAATATCAATGCTGTTATTTGCTTGGGGGCTGTGATCCGTGGCGAGACAGCGCATTTTGATATCGTTGCGCAAGGTTCTTGCAGTGGTATTCAACAAGCGGCTTTGACAACCGGTAAGCCAGTTGTTCTTGGCGTGCTTACAACAGAGAATACCAAGCAGGCGTACGAACGCTCCAGCGATAAGAAACGCAATAATAAAGGGCGTGAAGCTGCCTGCGTTGCCCTTGAGATGATCGATACGTTATTGAGCTTAAAAAAGATTTAGCAAAAAAGAAAGAATGCATCATGAGACGTCGAACGCTTGCGCGTGAATTAGCTTTAAAGATCCTTTATCAAGCGGATATCCGCAATGAATCCTTATGCGCCATCGCTGATGCGTTCATCACGCCGGAAGAAACAGAGGACGCGGAAGTGGTCGATTTTGCCCGCAAGATCGTTGTGGGTGTTGAACAAAACTACAAAGAGATCAATGATCTTATCTTAAGTCACGCGGCCAACTGGCACATGGACCGCATGGCTGTTGTCGATCGCAATATTTTGCGGCTTGGGATCTATGAGCTGTGTCATATGCCCGACGTTCCTTCCAAAGTGACGATCAATGAGGCGATCGAGCTTGCAAAAAAGTATGGGGATGTTGAGTCTGGAAAGTTCGTTAATGGTATTCTCGACAAAGTTCACAAAACGAATCCCATAGCCCAGAAAAAGTAATGCTTGAAGCCAAATTCGCTGATCTCCATATCCACACACATTATTCTGATAGTTCCTTATCTCCTGCCGAAGTTGTTGACGAAGCCTTAAGAAATGGTTTATCCTGCATTGGAATAACAGATCACGATACCCTGGAAGGGATCATTCCTGTCAGGGAAGCTGCCGCTGGTACAACACTTGAAGTGATCGACGGCATTGAGCTTTCATCTGAATCGCATAACCAAGAGGTCCATATTCTAGGGTACTTGTTCGATTCCCATAGTGATCTTTTTAAGGCACAGCTTACGAGGATGCAGCAGGTCCGCGTTGAGCGTATGAAGCTTATGATACAGAAGCTAGAGAAGGCTGGGGTCCAAGGCATCACCTTAGAAGAGGTTAGCGAATTGACCAGATCTGACGCGGTAGGCCGCATGCATTTGGCACTTGTTTTACAACGCAAGGGTTGGGTTAAAGCACCCCAAGACGCTTTTAAGAAATATTTGGCTGAGGGTGCTTGCGCTTATGTTAAGAAATTTGAACAAACACCTCAAGAGGCGATCAAGTTGATACGAGAATCTGGAGGGGTTGCCGTCTTGGCGCATCCGATGATCACTCAATGTGATGAGATCATCGCAAATCTTGTCAGATCAGGCCTGCAAGGTATCGAAGCGTTTTACCCTAATTGTTCGCCAGCCGTGATCGAATATTATGTGGGCCTTGCAAAAAAATACCATCTTGTTTTGACGGGCGGTTCGGATGCCCATGGGGCAGGCAAATTGAACACTTTTATCGGCAAGATGAAAGTCCCATATAGGTTCATTGAAGAGCTAAAAAAAGTAAAACAAGGGTCTTTTTGATGAGTGATCAAGATTATATGCAGATGGCAATGCGATTGGCGCTACGCGCGCAAGGGAAGACATCGCCAAACCCTATGGTCGGTGCTGTCATTGTTAAGAACGGCAAGATCATCTCTCAAGGATTCCATCGGAGCTGTGGAAGTGATCACGCGGAGATCGTAGCACTTAAGAATGCACAAGCAAACGTTAAGGGTGCTACGCTTTACGTGACCTTGGAGCCTTGTGGTCATTACGGCCGTACGCCGCCATGCGTGGATGCGATCATCGCAAGCGGTATCAAGAAAGTTGTCGTTGGCACGCGGGACCCGAATCCGGTCAACAACGGTGCTTCTATCAGAAAGCTGAACAGAGCTGGGATCAAAACTGTTGTAGGGGTTTTGCAGGAAGAATTGCAAAAGCTCAATGAGCCGTTTTTTAAGTTTATCCAAGACAAACGTCCTTTGATTGTGATAAAATGGGCACAGACCTTAGATGGAAAGATCGCGACCGCTACGGGATCTTCAAAGTGGATCACGTCCGAAAAGACGCGCAAATTCAGCCATAAGCTGCGCGATCAATTTGACGCTATTTTAGTCGGTATTAATACAGTTATCAAAGATGACCCATTTTTAAATGGCGTTAGCGCTTCAAAAAAACTAAAAAAGATCATTATTGATCCGCATCTTCTCGTCCCTTTGAGGGCGAATATATTCCGCAATGTTGCTCAAGGGCAGGTCATTATCGTAACGTCTAGGAGCAGCGATAAAATAAAGGCTCGAAGCCTTGAAAAGCGTGGTGTCCTTGTTGTTTCATGCCCGCGCATAGGCACTAGCTTAGACTTAAGATTTCTTTTTGAAGAATTAGGGCGTCGTAATATGGTGAATGTCTTGGTTGAAGGTGGAAGCCGAACCATAGGAAAGATCATTGATCAAAGGCTGGCGGACCGGGCTCTGATCTTTATCGCCCCTAAGCTTATTGGCGATCAAGGCGCTTTAAGCGCTGTTAACGGTATGCGGGTTAAAGATGTTTCTAGCGCTTTACGGTTAAAGAATGTTACGACAAGACCGATAGGGGAAGATATCTTGGTCGAAGGATATTTTAATTAAGGCAGGAGAGTGATCATGTTTTCAGGCATTGTTGAAGAAAAAGGTGTTGTTATTAAGATACAGCGCAAGGAAAATTTGATCGTGCTTTCTGTTAAGGCGAAGAACGTTCTTCGAGGGATCCGAATGGGGGACAGCATTTGTGTTGACGGAGCTTGTTTGACGGTGACCAAGATAAATGGGCGTATTGTTGATTTTGATATTATGAAAGAAACGATCGATAAGACAACGCTTAAGTTTCTGCGTGTTGGCAGCGAGGTGAATCTTGAAGGAGCGTTGCGTGTCAATGATCGACTGGGAGGACACTTTGTTTCTGGGCACGTGGATGGGGTTGGGGTTATTGCCAAGAGGACTTCAATGAAAAATTATGAAGCCTACCAGATCGCGGTTCCTCGGCATCTTGCAAAATATCTGGCACCTAAAGGTTCTGTGTGTATTGATGGGATCAGCTTGACGATCGGTGAGGTGAGCAAGAATTTTTTTAAGATTTATCTTATTCCACATACGCTAAAAGTAACAACGCTTGGAAAAAAACGCGCAGGAGACCATGTAAACATTGAGACGGATCTTTTGGCAAAATATATTCTTTCAGCACGTCAGCAGTCCACGAAAAAAAGAACATGAAACCACGAGTTGTTTTTACAGGACTAGGTATTCTTTGTAGTATCGCGAAAGGGCGCGAGGATTTCTGGCGAGGCCTCAAAGAAGGTCGTTGCGGACGGCGCCCGATAACCCTTTTCGATGCTTCTGATTTTCATGTCGCGGAAGCGGGCGAGATCTCTGATTTTAATCCTCAAGACTATATGGGGACTAAAGGATTGCGCTCTCTGGACCGCAGTACAAAGCTCCTCGTTTCGGCCGCAAAGATGGCGATCGCGGATAGCCGTTTTACGATCACAGAGGAGAATACACATGATATTGGCGTTTCTGTTGGGACGACCCTCGGAAGCGTTAAGAGCATCGGAGACTTTCACGAGGTCACTTTGCGTGAAGGGCCTCGCTATACGAATCCAGCACTTTTTCCGAACACTGTTATCAATTCGCCAGCGAGCCAGGTTTCTATCTGGCAGAACATCAAAGGGTTTAACACGACGATCTCCACAGGTTTTACCGCAAGCCTGGACGCTATCAAATACGCATATGATTTTATTCAGTTTGGCCGGGCAAAACTTGTCTACGCCGGTGGCGTCGAAGAAATGTGCGAGCAAACCTTTATGGGTTTTCATGTCTTGCAGATCCTCTCCGGATCTAAAAAAGGTGATCCTGTCCTGAATTGCCCTTTTGATAAAAGGCGCAATGGAGTTATGCTAGGAGAAGGAGCCTGTCTTCTGGCCATGGAGGATTGCGAACATGCGAAAGCGCGTGGCGCGAATATTTTAGGAGAGGTTGTCGGATTTGGAGTGCGGTTTGACCCTTTTCGTATCAACCGGTTTAATCCGCGGGCAACGGGTTTGATCGAGAGCATCCGGCTGGCGCTGGAAGATGCGAATATTTCCGCTGAAGATGTTGATTATATTTGCGCGAATGCAAATGCCACGCCAACCGCTGATAAGGTCGAAACACTGGCGATCAAAGAAGTTTTTGGCAAGCGTGCGTACAAGATCCCTATTAGCGCTGTTAAGTCAATGGTGGGTGAAGGGTTTAGCGTTTCTGGCGCATTTGAAGCTGCGGCAGCGTTGTCCGTTATCAAAGAAGGTTTTATTTTTCCGACGATCAACTATCAAACCCCTGATCCGGATTGCGATTTGGATTATGTTCCTAATAAGGTCCGTCCGGCAACTGTTCGGTATGCGCTTGTCATCACCGCATCGCCAAGCGGTAATAATACTTGTATGGTCTTGAAAAGGTATGAGCCATGATCGATATCAAAGGAAAAGTTGCTATCGTTACAGGCGGCGCGCGAGGTATCGGCAAGGCGATCGTGTTGCGCTTGGCACAACATGGTTGTCATGTCGCGTTTAATTACTCCAAAAGTCAAGCAGAGGCCCAAGCCTTAGCTCTTCAGGCCCAGAAGTGTGGTGTGCGCTGCAAGGCGGACCAGGTTGACATCAAGGATTTTGATGCGGTTAAAGAATGGATCGAGGGTGTCCGCGCAGATCTTGGAGGATTGCATATTCTTGTTAATAATGCGGGTATTACGATCGATAAGGCATTTATGCTGATGTCCCAAGAGGATTGGCATCAGGTCATGGATACGAATTTAAATGGCGCGTTCTACGCTGCGCGCTGCTGCATTGTCACCTTTTTAAAGCAGCGAGAGGGTCATATCATCAATATTTCTTCTGTTGCTGGCTCCGCGGGATTGCCGCGACAGGTCAATTATTCAGCGAGCAAGGGCGGAATGGATACAATGACCAAAGCGCTCGCCAAGGAAGTTGCCGCGTATAATGTTCGCGTTAATGCGATCGCTCCGGGCTTTACGGATACAGAGATCTTAAGCGGCTTTAGCGCCGAAGACAAGCAAAGGATCGAAAGCGTTATTCCTTTAGGGCGCATGGCCAGGCCTGAAGAGATCGCGGACTGTGTAGATTTTCTTCTCGGTAAAGAAGCCTCTTATCTAACAGGTCAGATCATCCAGATCGACGGTGGTCTGTCGATCCGCTAACAAGGAGAGCATGCTATGCAATTAGGTGTTCAAGAGATCAAAAAGATCATTCCTCATCGTTTTCCATTTTTGCTGATCGATCGCGTAACGGAGCTTGTTGCCAATGAAAAGATCGTCGCGGTCAAGAACGTTTCCGCGAACGAACATTTCTTTGAAGGGCATTTCCCATCAGAAAAAATCATGCCTGGCGTTTTGATCCTGGAAGCAATGGCACAGGCGGGATGTGTGTACTTTTATTATAGTCAGAACCTTCAAGGCAAGAATTGTCATTTTTATCTGGGCAAGACAACCGGCCGTTTTTCAGCTCCCGTTGTCCCAGGAGATCAGCTTGTTATTGAGGTTTCTACAGTAAAGTTCATTGCAAAAACAGGTATTCTCAAGGCGACAGCAAAAGTTGGCGATAAAGTCGTTGCCGAGTCAGAATTCGCTCTTTCAGCCAAAGAAGTTTAAGATTTCAGATTGCATATTTTAGAAGAGTGGAGTTGACTCTCTTTTTTGAGAATGCTACACTAGCGCATCTGTTATTGTTAACTTCTAATACGGAAAAACACGGGAAGTAGCGCAGCTTGGCTTAGCGCGCAACGTTCGGGACGTTGAGGTCGTGGGTTCAAGTCCCACCTTCCCGATTTGATATAAAATGGTTCGAGCCCATATTTTTTATTCAGGCATTGTTCAAGGTGTCGGGTTTCGCTGCGCGACGCAGCGATTGGCCCGCGCATGTGAGGTCAATGGCTGGGTTCGCAATCTCTCCGATGGCCGTGTTGAAATCCTCGCTGAAGGCTCCCAAGAAAACATCCAGAAGATGATCCGTCACATTGAGGATCATTTTTGTGAGGCTATACGGTCAGAAAAGATAGATTTTTCTGATTCAGGTGGAATGTTCGCTGATTTCCAGATCAGCCCAACAGGTTAGAGGACCTATGCGTTATGCGATATTCGCCGACGTCCACGGGAATATTGAAGCCTTGCAAGCTGTTTTAAAGGCGTTAGCAAAGCAAGATATTGATGCTTACTATTGCTGTGGCGATATCGTTGGTTATGGCGCGGACCCAAAAAAATGCCTGAAAGTTATACGCGAGATCAATACCACATGCGTCGCCGGTAATCATGATTGGGCGGTCGCGCGCAGGATCGGGACATACCGCTTTCATGAGCAGGCCAAAAGCGCGGTCGAATGGACGCAAAAGCAACTAAGCGAACAAGAGAAGACATTTTTGGCATGTTTGCCTTTGTTTCACCGGGAAAGTAGTTTTGTTTTAGTTCATGGCACATTTTATCATCCAGAAGATTTTCAATATCTAACGGATCAAGAACAAGCCAAGATGTCCTTCTCGCGAATGGATTGCCAGGCTTGTTTTATCGGACATTCGCACGTAGCACAGATCTTTGTTCAGAAACTTGATGGGTGCGTGGACATCGGGCATAAAGACAGTATTGATATTCTGCCTGATCATAAGTATATCGTGAACGTTGGCAGCGTTGGGCAGCCTCGCGATGGCAATCCAAAAGCATCCTATTGTATTCTTGATTTAACGCAAAAAACGATTGAAATGAAGCGTGTTTCTTATGATCTCAAGAAAGCCCAAGATAAAATTCTAAAAGCAGGCTTACCATCCAAGCTTGCTTCACGCTTAGCTTTAGGAAGATGAACATGATTAAGGATAAAAAAGAAATTAAGCAGATCATGGATGATTTACGAGAGCAAATCGATGAGCATAATTATTGCTATTATGTTTTGAGCCAACCAGCCATTGCCGACAAAGAATATGATGATTTGCTCAAGAAGCTTATTGATTTGGAAAAAAGTCATCCAGAGTTTTTTGATCTCAACTCTCCGACACAGCGGGTGGGCGTCAAGCTTGAATCTTCAGCGGAAACTGTTTCGCATCGCGTTAAAATGTATTCATTGGATAATTGTTATTCTACGGAAGAGCTTGCGGAGTGGCAAAAGAGAGTTTATAAAGGTCTCGAAGGTGAAAAGGCGAGTTTTGTTGCGGAACTTAAAATCGATGGTGTTTCCGCAGCGTTGACGTATGAGAACGGGGAGTTTATTTTAGGAGCCACGCGAGGTGATGGGTTTATAGGTGAGAACATTACTGCTAATTTAAGAACTATTCGCGCTGTTCCGCTTAAGTTGAAAAAAGACAAGAAATATTCTATCCCTAGGATTCTCGATGTTCGCGCTGAAGTTTATATGAATAAGTTAGATTTTGAAGAGTTGAACAGAGAGAGAAAAGCAAAGAACGAAATTCTTTTTGCTAACCCTCGCAATGCGACCAGTGGATCTGTGAAGCTTTTAGACTCGACGATCACGGCTAATAGAAAATTAAGCTGTCTTGTTCATTCGTTTGGCGTTGTTGATGGCGGACCTAAGATGACGTCACAATGGGAATTTTTACAGCTCGCAAAAAGATACGGGTTTGCCGTTGATAAACATGTTCGACTCTGCGAAAATTTTGAAGAGGTGATCGCTTTTTGTAAAGAATTTGAGCGCAGGCGAAACGAAATTCCTTATGAAGTTGATGGCGTTGTGATCAAGGTCAATGTGTTTAAGCAGCAGCAAAAGCTAGGCGCGACGTTGAAAAGCCCTCGATGGGCGATCGCGTATAAATTTCCGGCATATCAGGCGACTACAACGGTCAAAGATATTGTTGTTCAGGTGGGACGCACAGGGGTTTTGACTCCGGTTGCCGAACTTAAGCCAGTTGAGTGTGCAGGCGTGACCATCACTCGGGCGACATTACATAATTTTGATGAGATCGAAAGGTTACAAGTCAAGAAGGGAGACCGCGTTCTTTTGGAGCGGGCGGGAGATGTGATCCCGAAGATCGTTAAGGTCATCGACTCCAGACGCGGGAGCGAAGGGCCTTTCAAGATCCCGGAACATTGTCCAGAATGCGCGACCAAGGTCGTTAAAGACCGCCAAGAAGAGGTAGCTTATCGATGCCCTAATCCTTTATGCCCTAAGCAACTTGAACGAGCTTTGATCCATTTTGCCTCGAGAGAGGCCATGGATATAGAAGGATTAGGAGAGGTTGTTCTTCAAGGACTTTTACAGCAAAAGCGGATCAGAGATTTTTCTGATATTTATCGCTTAACAAAGCAAGACCTTTTGCAGTTGCCTCTTTTTAAGGATAAGAAAGCGGAGAAGCTCTTGGCGAGTATTGACCGTAGCAAGGCGCAGCCATTGTCACGCTTGCTTTTCGGGCTTGGCATTGTACATATAGGACAGAAAGCTTCTTATGTGCTGGCGAAAAGATTTAAGTCTGTGCAGGCATTCTTTTCTGCTAGCATTGAAGATTTTTTATCGGTTCCGGAAATAGGCATGGTGATGGCAGAATCCCTGGTCAATTTTTTTGCTCAAAAAACAACGCGTCAGTTGATCGATCGACTAAAGGATCTTGGATTGAACATGCAAGAACAAGATCCCGTAGAGCATAGCGATCGGCTTAAAGGGAAAAATTTTGTTTTTACAGGGGAAATGAAGGATCTGCCTCGTCTTCAAGCCATCGCCCTTGTTCAAGGTTTGGGAGGCGAGGTCGCATCGTCGGTCAGCCGCAAGACTAGCTATGTCGTTGCTGGTCAAGATCCGGGATCTAAATATCGTAAAGCGATCGCTTTGAAAGTAGCGATCTTAAATGAACAGCAATTCAAGGAGATGATCTATGCGTAAAAAATGTTGCACTATCGCGTTACCCAGCTTGGCCATGATTGTTGGATTTATTTTTATTATGGTCAGCTTGCAAGGATGCGAGCCGTTGCGCAAGAAATTCACGCGCCATAAAAAAGGAGAAGCGCAGCAGCAGGAATACGAGCCTATTTTGGATCCGATTGATTATCCGGCGAAGGTGTATGACCCTCAGGCGGATTACACATATCGTTATTCCTTGTTTCGTGTTTGGGAAAAAGAATTAACGGCAGGCATCCAAGACAAGGTTTCCGGCAAGCGGCTGCAATATCTAGTAAGCAATATTCTTGTTCAGCTGGAGGAAATGAGCAAGCTTGTGACGGATGACAAAAAACCAGCGTTGGCAAGCGCCGCTCAGAATTTTCAAGCTTTATTGCAAACCGTAGCTCAGCCAGCCCAATTCTATAACCTGCGGGATGTTGGGATCGAAGTTGAGCGGGCAGCAAGACCCATTCTAAATGATTACAGGCCTCAGCTTATGGAAGGCAAGATCATTTCAGCGACACCATGAAAGAATTTTTGCAGGAATTCCTTAATCATCTTTTTGTTGAGCGGGGGTTGGCCAAGAATACAATGATGGCCTATCAAAAAGATCTTTTGCAATACATTGCTTTTCTAGAGAAGAAAGGTGGATCCGATCCAGACGCGATCAAGCGTGAGGACATTACCGATTATATGCAAAAACAGAAAACGCGTGGGCTGTCCGCAACATCGATCTGTCGCAGCTTAGCTGCGATCAGGATGTTCCATCGATTTATGGCACGTGAGCGCATTACCAGGGAAGATCCGACCCATCTTTTGGAAACACCTAAGACCTGGAAAAGGGTCCCAGATGTTCTGACAGCTAATGAGATCGAAACCATGATCCTTTCCGCTCAGGGGCGTCAACCACAACACATACGTGATCAGGCTATTTTAGAAATGTTGTATGCTAGCGGTATGCGCGTTTCAGAGCTCGCGGACTTAAAGACCGAGAACGTGAACACCGAGATCGGTTATGTGCGTTGCATTGGCAAGGGGCAGAAAGAACGCATTGTTCCTATTGGAAAAAAGGCGCGTGACGCTGTGAAGAGATACCTGGAAAAGGTCCGGGGAAAGTTCGTGAAAGGCCAGATCGTGCCATATTTATTCGTTAGCAGGCTTGGCAAGCGTATCAGCCGCCAAAGTATTTGGAAGATCATTAAATTTTATGCGAAGAAAGCTGGGATCAAAAAAGCGATCAAAACGCACACCCTAAGGCATTCTTTTGCGACTCATTTGCTAGAGCATGGCGCTGATCTGAGGTCTGTTCAGGAAATGTTGGGTCATTCGGATATCGCGACAACACAAATTTATACGCATGTTGATAGGGAGCGATTACGCTCCATCCATAAACAATTCCATCCTAGGCCATAATGATGACCGGATCTTTGCTTGATAGATTACCACAAGAAATTTTACGCTTGCTGCGCTTGATCGGAAGCTACGCGGATCAGAGACGCGTTTCTTGTTATTTGATCGGTGGCGTTGTGCGGGACCTGCTTCTTGGCAGGGATAATCTGGATATAGATATCGTTGTGGAATCTGATGCTGTTGAGTTTTGCAAGCCATTGGCTCAACGTTACCAGACAGCGCTGACAGTCTATCCACGGTTTAAGACGGCGACCTTAACATGGGACCATCGTTTTGTTGTTGATTTTAGCTCTACCCGCAAAGAGGCGTATCCGACGCCAGGGGCATTGCCCGTTGTCGTTGAGGGAACTTTGAAGGATGATATTTTTCGTCGAGATTTCACGATCAATGCGATGGCAATTTCGCTAAATCAAGATAACTATGGAACCCTTGTGGACATGTGTCGCGGACAGGATGATATTCGATCTCGAACAATTCGCGTTTTTCACGCGAAAAGCTTTGAGGATGATCCGACGCGTATTTTACGCGCGATCCGTTTTCAGGAGCGCTATCAATTTCAGATCGCAGAAGAAACACGCGAACCTTTACGGCAGGCCGTGGAAGGAAAATTTTGGCAATATGTGAGCGCGGGGCGATATTTTGAGGAATTCAAAAAGATCTTAAAAGAGCCAAACGTTCTTTGTTGTTTGGATCGCCTGCAAGACGTAGGTGGGTTAAGTTTTTTTAGTAAGGAGATCGTTTGGACCCCTGCAAAGAAAGATCATTTTAAGCGCGTGCAAACGATTTTGTTGTGGATGCAGGAGCAGGGTATCGATCGGACAGCATTGGCCGTCTGGCTTGTTTATTTGATGATCCTTATCAGTGATCAGCCGATCGAAAAAGTTCAAGATATCGTTAATCGTTTATCTTTGTCACGTCATGATAGCAGAAAGATCATTTCATGCAAACTAGAGCAGGAGATCGTTAAGCGCCTAGATATGAATTGCGTTAAGCCCAGCCAGGTCTATAATGTGTTGAAATCAATGAGCGCAGAGGAGATCCTCTTTTTTCTTGTCAAAACTCATGGGCAGCCTCCTGAGATGTGCATTCAGAATTTTTTAACGCAATACCGCAATGTTCACTTGTGCACAAGGGGTGAGGATCTTATGCGGCTAGGCATTTGCGATGGAAAGCGTATCGGGGCTACTTTACAGATCCTATTGGAAAGAAAGATCGACGCGGGTGCTATGACCAAAGAGCAAGAGTTAAGCCTTTTACAAGAGATGGATTTTATTTGACCTAAGGAGGTTGTGTGGATCGCATTGAACGGGTTAACGAAACAATGAAAAGAGAAATATCGCTGATCGTTCAGCAGGAGCTTTCTGATCCTCGCCTAGCGCTCATCACGATCAGTCGAGCGGAGGTTAGCCGGGACCTGCAGCACGCTAAAATTTATTTTAGCGCTTTAGGCGATGAGGCTAGAGCTGTTCATGCCCAGGATGGGCTTGATAGCGCCAAGGGGCTTATAAGGCGTACGGTTGCTAAGCGTCTGCGCATGAAATTTACCCCGGAGCTCATCTTTATTCATGACAAATCGGTGGAATACATCACACATTTACGTGAAGAAATGGAAAAGTTTAATGACACCAGAGAAAAAAGCTCTAGCGCTGATACGTCAGCGCAGTAGGTTCCTTATCGTAACACACGTTAATCCAGACCTTGATGCGATCGCTTCGCAATTGGCGCTCGCTGCGTATTTAAAGGGGCAAGGTAAACGCGTAATGGTCGTTCATGAAAAACCAGTGTCGTCAGCATTTTGCTTTGTGAAGGCGGTCAACCAGATCAGGCCGCTCGCATCTTTTTTTGGCGATTATGATGCTGCGATCGTTGTTGATTGCGGTGAACTTGGCCGTATTGGGGAGGTGCGATCGATCATTCAGGAGAATAAGCCTATTGTGAACATCGATCACCATTATACGAATGAATTTTTTGGAACGATCAACATTGTTGACCCAAGTGCTTCATCGACCGCAGAAGTACTCTTTTCTCTGCTGCAGCAATGGGACGCAGATCTTTCTAAAGAGATCGCATATTATTTATATCTAGGGATCCTGACGGACACCGGATCCTTTCGCTACCAGAGCACAACTTTCAGAACGCATCACATCACAGCTCAGCTTCTTAAGCTTGGGGTCGATCCTGTAAAGATCTACCATGATGTTTATGAAGACCTTAAGCCCAAGCATTTATTTGATCTTGCGCGGATCATCCAGAAGGTTAAGTATTATCGCCAAGGGAAGATCGCGTGTGTTTCTTTGCCATCCGGGATGCTAAAAGCTCATCAGAAAGAAGTTGATCTTAAGGACAAGATTTTTTCTTTTCTTCGCATGCTGAAAGATGTCGAGGTTATGGTTATTTTTTCTCAAGAATCTACAAGGAAGGTTCGCGTTAATTTGCGTTCTGCGGGATCTGTGAACGTAGCCGCTATCGCGCAAAAGTTCTCTGGAGGTGGCCATAAAGCCGCGAGTGGCTGCACGCTGGAGCAGCCGTTGGCAAAAGCCCAAAAAGATGTCTTAGCGCAGATATTCAAGAAGGTGTCTAGTCATGAGCGCTAAACGTTTTTCTCCTTTTAACGGTGTTTTGGTCATTGATAAGCCCGCGGACATTACTTCGCATGATGTGGTTGACGTGGTAAGACGTAAGCTAAGAATGCGGCAAGTCGGTCACGCAGGCACGCTTGATCCTTTGGCCACAGGTGTCTTGGTCATCTTGCTGGGAAGCGCGACAAAATTATTCAATAAATTTTCATCTTGTGATAAAGCGTATACGGCAACCATGACGCTAGGCCTTATAACGGATACTGCAGATATCCGAGGTAAAGTTTTGCAGCAGAAGCCATGGCCCCATATCCACGCTGATCAGATCGAATCAGTTTTTAAGCAATTCATTGGAGAGATCGACCAGGTTCCGCCTATGGTATCCGCCCTCAAGCATAACGGTAAACGACTGTATCAGCTTGCTCGAGAAGGGGTAGAGGTTAAGCGTGAGGCGCGCAAGGTGAAGATCTATTCGTTGAGCTTGCTGCATGTTCAGCCTCCGAACGTGCAGTTTGCCCTTGAATGCTCGAAAGGGACTTATGTTCGCAAGATCGCTGAAGACGCGGGAAATCTTTTAGGTTGTGGGGCTTGCATATCGCAGATCCACAGGACGAAAGTCGGCCGTTTTGATGTTTCACAGGCGGTCAAGCTTGAGAATTTTTCTGAAAAGGATATTCTTTCGGCGAATTTGATAGATGTTGATAGGTGATCATTAGGCTATGCTCAAGATTTTTCTAGATCGTCAAAAAAAGTTTAAAAAGTTCGCTCGTCCTGTCGTTGCGATTGGTGTCTTCGACGGGGTTCATCGAGGACATCAAAAGCTTATCCTGAGAGCTGTCGCTCGAGCGCGCCAGATATCAGGAACATCTATCGTTTTGACATTCTTTCCACATCCCGTTCATGTGCTTTATCGAAAAAAAGACCTTTCTCTGCTTGTTTCCCTTGAGCACAGACTGGGACTGATCCAGCAGTTGGGTGTTGATGCGTGCATGGTTGTGCCATTCACGAAAGAATTCGCCAAGCTCAGAGCCGAAGATTTTGTTCGTGATTATTTATTTTGTAAGATCGGAGCTAAGGAAATATTTATTGGACAGAATTTTCATTTTGGCAGAGGACGCAGGGGCGACAGCAAAGCCTTGCAGTCCTTGACAAAAATATATTCGATCCAGGCAAACGTCTTAAGATCTGTTCGTTGTGGCCGGGATGTCGTTAGCAGCTCGCGCCTAAGGCATCTTGTCAAAGATGGCAATTTTTCACTTGCGAAGAAATATCTTGATCGTGAAATCACATTTATCGGCCAGGTTGTCCGCGGGAACCGGCGCGGACGTGCGCTAGGGATACCGACCGCTAACATCAACTGCGGCCCCGAGATCTTGCCGCCTCTGGGTGTCTATATCGTTTGTGCCGTAGTTGCCGGCAAAAAATGTGAAGGGATCGCTAATGTTGGATATCGCCCTTCATTCGAATCTTCTCGAAAGAAGAATATTGAGGTTCATCTTTTTGATTTTCATCGCAATATCTATGGTCAAAGGATCGAAATCCAGTTCCTTAAAAAGATCCGCAATGAAAAAAAGTTTTTATCTCCCCATCATTTTCTACGTCAATTTCAACGTGATAAGGACATCGCAATAGATTTCTTTCGCAAGAGCACGTCTATCTAACCTGCCTTCATTTCACTTCTTTCTATCTTTGCCTTTATAAAATATATGATCTAATTTTTATATTTTATTATTGACAATCCCATCTATATTTAATATACTCCAAATTGTGGGATAAAGTGGAGGAAAGTGGAGTATACGATGTTTTACGGAGAATATGACCACAGCATAGATCGCAAAGGACGACTGATCTTGCCGTCGAGATTCCGGGAGATCGCGCGGGAGAATAATATTGAGCGCTTTTTTCTCACTCGGGGGCTGGATAAGTGTATTTTCATGTTTAGCGAGCATGAGTGGGCCACCCAAGAGCAAAAGTTCAAGACAATGTCTTTCACGAAAAAAGAAAGCCGTAGTTTTAACCGCATGTTCTTTGCTGGTGCTGCTGACATTGTTCCGGATCGACAAGGGCGTTTTATTATCCCGAGCTATTTAAAAGAATTTTCTGGCATTGTAAAAGATGTCATGGTTGTCGGGGTTTCTTCACGCATTGAGCTATGGGATAAAAAGACATGGGAAGACTTTTATCGAACGACACGTGATTCTTTCGAGCAGATCGCGGAAAATATCTTGGAGATATCCTGATGGTCGCAATGATAGACAAAACACATCATGTTCCAGTCCTCTTGAAGGAGGTCGTGGATCTTTTGAATCTGCGTCCTGGATCTTGCGTGGTGGACTGCACGCTGGGCCTGGCAGGGCATAGCCAGCATATTGTTAAACATATTAGTCCCAACGGATTTTTGATCGGCATTGATCGTGACGCGGATTCATTGGCGATCGCGCAAGAGAATCTCGCACAATACGCAGGGCATTGCGCCTTGATGCAAAAAGATTTTCGATATCTAGATAATGTCCTTGACCAGTTAGCGATCAAGGAGGTAGATGCTTTTCTTTTTGACCTTGGTGTTTCCAGCTATCAGCTTGATACGCCTGATCGAGGTTTTAGCATCCGTAATAATGGCCCATTGGATATGCGCATGGACCGCAATAGTTTTATATCCGCGTATGATCTGATCAACTCATTATCGACGGATGAGATCTCCCTTATTCTTAAGAATTTTGGCCAAGAGCGTTGGCATCGGCGCATCGCGGATTGCCTCGTAAGAGAGCGCGTTAAACATCCGATCGAGTCAACCGAAGAATTAAAAAAGATCATTCTCAATGCTGTCCCTCGTCAGCAGCAACATCAAAAGATCCATCCTGCGACCCGAGCATTTCAGGCGTTTCGTATCGCAGTGAATCGTGAGCTTGAAGCCTTAGAAGCGGCTCTTGATAAATGCATACCGTATTTGAGAGATGGGGGGAGGGTAGCTGTTATTTCCTTTCATTCTCTTGAAGATAAGATCGTTAAGGATAAATTTCATAGCTTTTCCAAGCAAGGGAAAATAAGAATTCTTACAAAGAAACCGTTGCGGCCCACAGATGCAGAAGTAACGGATAACGTGCGCTCTCGCAGTGCGCGGCTTCGGATCGCAGAACGCATCGGCAAAAAGGAGATCGAATGAACCTAAAGAAATTTTCTGTTTTATGCCTAACTGTAACGATCTTTTCATTGATCTACATTCAAATGCAGGTAATGATCTACGATCTAGCGTATCAGGCAAAACAACGCGAAGATCAGGCGTTGAAGCTTTCGGATAATAATACACACGCGACCGTCAACATTGCAAGATTGAAATCCGCTCAAAATCTTGGAGCTCATTTTTTTGATAAAAATGTCGATGTTGATTTTGCGAGTCGTGGTAATATTATTGATGTTCAAGCAACACCAGCAGAGCTTGTGAAAGCTGATCGTGCTGTATCGCCGACTATCGTAAAGCGCGCATCGAGTCTTTTAGATAAGGTTTTTGGGTTTAGGTCTATCGCTGAAGCTAGACCTATACGATAATCATTAATTGAAAAAAATCTGTGTATTTCCGAAAAAGATCCCTTCGATTTATCCTTCTTTTTATTTTTTTTATCCTTTTTTTTGGCTTTTTCACGCTTAAACTCGTCCTCATTCAAGTATTCCGCTCATCCTACCTGAACCATCTTGCCCAAAAACAACAGACGCATGTTATCACCCTCGCGCCTAAGCGAGGAACGATCTATGATCGACAGTTCAGGCCTTTAGCTCTAGATATCGCAGCCTATTCGTTATATGCCGCTCCGCGCATGATGAAGCCTGCTGATATTGAGAAAGCTATTGATGTCTTGCCCCGGACCATCGGCCTCGATAAAGATCTTTTGAGGGAGAGGTTGACACGTGACAAAGGTTTTGTGTGGCTCGCGCGTAAATTATCCTTGGATGATATGGAAAAAGTTCTTGCGTTTAAGCTGCGAGGTATTCATTTTATGAAAGAAAGTAAGCGCAGCTATCCTGGTCACGAAGCCGCGGCGCATCTTGTAGGTTTTGCGGGAACCGATGGCCATGGCCTTGAAGGACTTGAGCTGAAGTTTGACAAGCTTCTTGCTGGGCGAGAAGGTGCGGCTCAAATACTGCGCGATGCGCGCCAACAAGACCTTTTGATCGAGCAGGCCCTTCTTAAGCCTCAAGATGGATTCGATCTGATCTTAACGATCGATGATAATATCCAGTATTTTGTAGAACAGGCGCTTGCCAAAGGGTTCCAGCGCCATCGGGCAATGAGCGCAAGCGTTGTTGTTCTTAACCCTAGGACAGGAGAGGTCCTGGCTCTTGCGAACCGCCCAACGTACGATCTAAACGAGTTCGGCAAGAGTCATGAAGATCAGAGGAAAAATCGGGCTGTATGTGATATGTACGAACCAGGTTCTGTTTTTAAGGTTGTGTTAACGTCTGCCGCTCTTGAGAAAGGAATTGTACAGGAAACGGATAAGGTTTTTTGTGAGAACGGTGCCTACCGCATAGTGAACCATACTTTGCATGATCATCATGCCCATGGCACATTGACCTTTCGCGAGGTAGTCGAACAATCAAGCAATATTGGAGTTGTAAAGATCGCGCAAAAGCTCGGAGGGCCAGTATTCAATGATTATGCGCAACGCTTTGGATTTGGCAAAAGAACAGGTATCGATGTTCCCGGAGAGATCAATGGATCCCTCAAGTCTTATGGGCAATGGTCAAAAATCTCCATTGGTTCTGTCCCTATCGGGCACGAGGTAGGGGTAACAACGATCCAGCTCGCGTGCGCAATTGCGGCTATCGCCAACGACGGTATCTTGATGAAGCCTTATGTGGTCAAGGAGATTAGAGATAAGAATGGAGAGACCATTGAAAAGTTTTCTCCGCATGTTGTGCGACAGGTCATCGACCCTGCTACGGCGCAGCGGGTCAAGAGTATTTTAGCGGGAGCGATCGAGAGAGGGACCGGTAAACTTGCAAGAATAAAAAATGTTGCAGCCGCTGGAAAAACAGGAACGGCACAAAAGATCGTTTCTGGCCGATATTCCCACGATCATTTTTACGCGACTTTTATCGGTTTTGCGCCAGTAGAAGATCCTAAGGTTGCCATGGCCATTATGTTCGATAATCCTCGGGGGACTTATTTTGGAGGTACGGTTTGTGCCCCAATTTTTAAGGAAATCGCAGAAAATGTGTTAAAATATTTACAAGCTGAAGAAGCTGTTCAATCAAAAAAGAGCCATGCTGCTGAAGAATCTAGTCGCTGATATTTATCCCAAACCCATTTCTGCCCAGCACCAATCATATGAGATCCGTGCTATTGCGCACGATTCAAGGATCGTTGGGCCATCCAGTCTTTTTATCGCGCTTAAAGGTGCTAAAAGCGATGGCGTTGATTACCTGTCGCAGGCGATCGAGCGAGGGGCTGTGTGTATCGTTAGAGACCATCGGCATCGCACCCCTTCTGTTGCCGATCATGTTTGTCTTTTAGAAGTCGACGATACAAGAGCTTTTCTAAAAGAGATCGCGCATCGTTTTTATCAACATCCGTCATCTCACGTTCACTGCATAGGCATTACAGGGACCAACGGAAAAACAACCACCACTTACTTGATCGATTCCATCTTGTCGTGCGCTGGAGAAAAATGCGGCGTGATCGGAACGATCAATTGCCGGTTTGACCATAAAATGATCCCGCTTGACAACACAACACCTCACTTGCTGGATCTTTGCGCGTATTTGTCCCAGATGAAAAAAACTGGGTGCACATGCTGCGCGATGGAAGTTTCTTCGCACGCGCTTGAGCAGGGCAGGGTGGACGGCATTGATTTTCAAGTCGGCATCTTTACGAACCTTACTCAGGACCATTTGGATTACCATAAAGACATGGAAAGCTATTTTATGGCAAAAGCCAAGCTTTTCTTGTCCCTCAAGGAATCCGCGACAGCCGTTATCAATATTGATGACCCATTTGGCCAGCGCTTGACCAGCATGGTTCCTAGCAAGATGCTTTCTTATGGTCTTCATCGCGGAGCGGATGTTATGGCCGAACATATTCAGCTCGGTTTCCGTGAGACAAATTTTATCATGTCGATCGGTCGCAATCAGTGTCGCATCACAACGCGTCTTGTTGGTCAGTACAACGTTTATAATATTCTGGCGGCTGCGGCAGCATGTCATGCGCTGGGTGTGAAAATAGAGGATATCCGTCAAGGTGTTGAGAATATGGAGCATGTTCCTGGCCGCTTGGAATCTATAGATTGTGGCCAGAAATTTTCTGTTTTTGTTGACTATGCGCATACGGACGATGCGTTACGTAATGTTTTGATGAATCTGCGTGCGGTAAAGAAAACAAGGATCATCTTAGTGTTCGGCTGCGGTGGCGATCGCGATAAATCCAAACGTGTCAAAATGGGCCGGGTCGCCAGCGAACTTGCGGACTTTTCCATTGTTACTAATGATAACCCCCGTAGCGAAAATCCTCAAGAGATCGTTGAGCGGATCGTCGCGGGGTTCGCGCATGACCGGTATCTGATCATTCTTGACCGCAAGGACGCTATCACTCGCGCATTGACCATGGCGCAGGCTGATGATGTTGTTATCATCGCCGGCAAGGGGCACGAGAACTACCAGATCGTAAAAGACAAGAAGATCCATTTCGATGACCGAGATGTTGCAAAGGAATTTTTGCTATGTTCACGATAGAGGAGATCCTATTTTGCACCAACGGCAAGATTGTGAACAGTTACCCTGCGTTACGTGTGCGGGGTGTTTCAACAGATACACGTACCATTCGCCCTGGAGATCTGTTCGTTGCTTTGAGCGGGAAGAATTTTGATGGACATCAGTTCATCAAAAACGCCATCAGCAAGAAGGCGAGCGCCTTGCTCGTCTCTAAAAAGATATTACTGCCTCATGCGCGCATCCCTACCATCATCGTCGAAGATACATTACAGGCGTATTGCGCGCTAGCCAAATATCATCGTGCGCGCTTTTCGATCCCTGTCATCGCGTTGACAGGAAGCGTTGGAAAAACAACAACAAAAGAGCTTTTAGGGAAGGTTTTGTCCTCGCATTTCCACCTTCTAAAGAATTTCCAAACAGAGAACAACGAAATAGGCGTTGCCAAAACATTGTTGCAGCTAAACAATAAGCATTCCTTAGCTGTGCTTGAATTTGGTACAAATCATTTTGGGGAGATCGAACGATTGGCTCGCATGGGCCAGCCAACCATCGCGATCCTTACCAATATTGGTGATTCCCATCTGGAGTTTCTTAAAAATCGCCAAGGTGTCTTTAAAGAGAAATCTAATATCTTTCGTTGCTCGCCACGCCTGGAATGCATTGTTTACAATTCTGATGATGATTGGCTGGCGACGATCGGCATTCGATATCCAAAGACGGATGTGCTTCGGTTCTCGATCGACAAAAAAAGCCATTATCAGGCTAAGAACATAACGGCCAAAGGCATGCGGATAACATTCCAGGTTGGAAGCGAGAAGTTTTCCCTTAAGACACTATCAAAAGAGAATGTTTACAACGCGTTAGTGGCGATCGCTTTGGGCCGCAAGTTCCGCGTTCCTTATGCTCAGATCAAGCGATCGCTATGGAATTTTAGATTTCCAAAAGGGCGCCAGAATATCCTGAAGGTCAGCGGACGCTGGGTCATCGATGATACATATAACGCGAATCCGGCATCGGTATCCTCGGCCTTAAATGCGCTAGAGCTTTTCCCATCTTCGGGTAAAAAGTATTTTGTTTTCGGAGACATGAAGGAGCTGGGGCGATCCTCGCGTACAGCGCATCAGCGCGTTGGTCGACTAAGCGCTGATAAGGGAGTCAAGGTACTTTTGGCCTATGGGACATGGTCCCGTATAGCTTCAGAACAAGCGTGTAAGCATGGGGTCGAAAGCCATCACTATTCAAGACAGGAAAAGATCGTTGAATATCTTATGCAGAATACTTTGCCTGCAGATGTGATCCTCATCAAAGGTTCGCGTGGCATGCGCATGGAACATATTGTAAATAAATTACAGGCATGTCATTTTTAACGTAAAATCCTTTTCATTTCTAATCCAAGTATATATAATAAAATTATTCTTTATAGGAGTATTTTATGCTGTATTTCTTATCCGGATTTCGAGATTCCTTTTCTTTTCTTAATATCTTTCGCTACATCACTTTTCGTTCGGGCGCCGCGGCTTTTACATCTTTTTTTCTTTGCTTGATCTTAGCGCCTATCTTCATCCGGAAATTCCAGAAAGATGAAGTTAAAGAAGGTGTTGATAGGGACTACTGTCAGGCCCTTTCAGAGGTCCAGAAATACAAACAGAGCACGCCGACAATGGGGGGCATTTTTATTGTCCTCAGCATTTTATCCGCGCTTTTTTTGTGGGCAGATCTGTCTAATCTATATGTTCTCTTGTCGATCTTGACAATGTCAACCCTTGCGGTGCTGGGCTTCATTGATGATTATTTGAAGATCTGCCAAAAAGGTCATCGCGGTCTTTCCGGAGGGACAAAACTTTTTTGGCAATTCGTCTTAGGGTGCGTGGTAGGATTTTTCGTCTTTCTCGCTCCGGATACAACAACGCGCTTGGATATCCCTTTCTTAAAATCTACTATCCTTTATCTTGATATCTTTTTCATTCTCTGGGCAGCCTTGATCGTGATGAGCTGCTCTAACGCTGTCAATTTGACGGACGGGCTTGATGGGTTAGCGATCGGCTGCGTTTTATTTGTCGCTCTTGGTTTAGGGGCGTTGAGCTATATCTCGGGTAATTTTAAGTTCGCGGAATATTTGTTCCTTCCATTTATCCCGGGAACAGGTGAGTTGACGGTTGTCTGTGCCGCGATCCTTGGCGCGAGCCTTGGTTTTTTATGGTTCAATTGTTATCCTGCCTCGATTTTTATGGGGGATGTCGGCTCTTTGGCACTCGGTGGGACGTTAGGAGCGATAGCGGTTTTTATCAAGAAAGAAATCCTATTGATCCTGCTAGGTGGCATTTTTGTCTGGGAGGCACTATCCGTTATTTTGCAGGTCCTTTCCGTGAAGACGCGGGGTAAGCGTATCTTTAAAATGTCTCCTTTTCATCATCATTTACAACTTTTAGGGTGGAATGAGTCTAAGATCATTGTTCGTTTCTGGATCATCGCGATCATTCTCGCGTTGCTTACCCTGACAACTATCAAGATAAGATAAATGGCCATTGATATAAAAGATAAGATCGTCACGATCGTTGGTTTGGGCCGCAGCGGTATCGCTTCGGCTCATCTTGCCCTAAAGCTTGGCGCTAAGGTCAAGATCTCTGATGCCGCGCCACGAGAGAAGATCCGTGAAGCTCTTTTAAGGGCAAATCTAGACGATCTATCCCTGATCGAAAGCGGACAGCATACAAAGGAGTTTATCCAGGAAAGCGATGTTGTGGTCTTGAGCCCAGGCGTTGCGGTCAATGCTTTGCCAGCATTCTGGGCAAGGGAAAGAAACATTCCCGTCCTGGGTGAGATTGAATTTGCTTGGCAGTATTGTCCGTGTGATGTCGTCGCGGTCACAGGCACTAACGGAAAGACAACAACAACAACGGTGATCGCGGAGATCTTAAAGGCGTCAGGGCGCAATGCCTTTCTTTGTGGAAATATCGGAACGCCCTTTTCTCAATATGTCCTAGACCTTAAGAAGAATGATATCGTAGCTCTTGAGGTAAGTTCGTTCCAGCTGGAAACCATTGAGACATTTAAGCCTAAGGTGGCAGTTTTTCTGAATTTTAGCCAGAATCATCTTGATCGTCATCAGGACCTAAATGAATATTTCACAGCAAAAGCGCGCATCTTTATGAACCAAACAAGGAATGATTTTGCAGTTTTGAATTTTTATGAACCTTTGCATCGAGATCTGGCGGCCAAACTTTCATCCCACATTCTGTATTATAACGAGCCAGGAGTTTGTGATCCCAGCGTTGTAAACCCGAATTTTCTTGCTGCTATTGCCGCTTGCTCCGTCCTGGGGGTTCCAGTGGATGTGGCTAAAAGATTTTTGGCAACCTTTAAAGGTGTTGAACATCGCCAGGAGTTTGTTCGTACTCTGGATGGCGTGGATTATGTTAACGATTCAAAATCAACAACGGTCGAATCCGGACGGTTGGCGATGATGCTTATTCAAAAGCCTTTGATCTTTATTTGTGGGGGCAGAAACAAGCACCTTGATTTTTCATCTTTGAGAGAGATCGCGCGTGAAAAGATCAAGAAAATGATCGTCTTTGGTCAAGATAAAGAAGATTTAAAGCATGCTTTTTCTGATATTCTGCCGCTGGAAGAGGGGGCAGATCTTGAGGATGCCGTTTGTAAGGCGCGCGCAGCTGCGCAAGCAGGTGATTGCGTTGTCTTAAGCCCTATGTGTGTAAGTTTTGATATGTTCGATAATTTTGAACATCGGGGAAGAGAATTTAAGAGGATCGTCCACCAGTTATAATTTATGCGCGAGATCAGAATTTCAATCGCTGTCATTACGATGGTCTTGGTGGCCTTGGGTGTTGTCATGGTCTTCAGCGCCAGCAGTGTTTTTGCGCTGCGCGAGCTGGGATCAAGTACGTATTTTCTCAGGCGGCATTTATTTTATTTAATGGCAGGACTTTGCGCGATGATCATGGCGATGCTCGTCGATTATCGCTTGCTAGCAAAATATGCGAAACCGATCTTTTTGTGTTCGCTGGCATCTCTCTTGCTTGTTCTTGTGGCAGGCCGTGAAGTTTATGGGGCAAAACGTTGGTTTCAGTTCTTTGGATTTAGCTTTCAGCCATCTGAACTGACAAAGATCGCGATGATCATTTATACAGCGGATTTTTTGTCTAGGAAACGAGAAAAGATACAAAATTTCTTTTTGGGTTTCATGCCGATCATGATGGCGCTGGGGGCTGTCTGTCTTCTGATCCTTAAGCAGCCTGACCTTGGAACAACGGCTTTGATCGCAGCTGTTATTTTTATCATGATGTTCGTTGCTGGTGCAAAACTATGGCACATGAGCCTTGTCGGCTTCTTAAGTTTGCCAGCGCTAGTCTATCTGATCGCGAAAACACCGTATCGTTTAAGACGTATCCAGGCATTTTTAGACCCTTGGAAAGATCAGCAAGGGGCCGGATTTCAGCTGGTCCAGTCTCAGATCGCCTTAGGCTCTGGAGGGCTTTTAGGCGTTGGCTTAGGAAAAAGTGTTCAAAAGCTATATTATCTTCCAGCCGCGCATACGGATTTTATTTTATCGATCATCGGTGAGGAATTAGGCCTCTTTGGGACAGTTTCGGTCATTGTTCTTTTTACGCTGTTGATCTGGCAGGGGGCGCGTATTGCCAAACGCTGCGAAGACCCTTTTGGATATTTTTTAGCCCTAGGGATCGTGGCGGTCATAGCGCTTCAGGCCGTTATCAATATCGGTGTTAGTATTGGGGCTTTTCCAACAAAAGGATTGCCGTTGCCATTCGTCAGCTATGGAGGATCAGCGCTGGTCGTTCAGATGATCTGCATCGGTCTTTTGTTGAACATTTCTCGTGTACAGGATCTAGCGTAGGTAAATATGAGAATCATGATCGGCGCAGGAGGCAGCGGGGGGCATGTTTTTCCGGCCCTAGAAACGGCCAAGGTGCTTGTCGACCAGGGACACGAAGTTGTTTTTTTAACGACCCAGGGCCTTGCGTTCGATCTTGTGCGTAGGCATCATTTTCAGGCTTGGGTGATAGCCTCGGTGCGCATGAAGCTCGTCTCTGCTTTTAGTGCGATAAAAGAGGGATTTCAAATGGTGTACGCTATTTATCAGGCGTGCGTATTGATTCAGGATATTGGCCCAGACGTTGTTGTTGGTTTTGGGGGATATGGCGCGTTTCCAGTCGTGGTAGCCGCGATCATAAAGCGAAAGCCGACCTTGATCCACGATCAGAACGTGGTCCCGTCATGGTCAAATCGGGTCTTAAAGAATTTTGTAAATAAGATAGCGATCAGCTTTAAGAAGAGCGAAGATCACTTTCGTTCATCAAAGACCGTTTTGACCGGATGTCCCTGCCGGGACACCCCATCAGCAAAATCAAAAGAGGAGATCTATCAACAATTTCAGCTTTCACCTCAACGGCAAACGATCTTTGTCCTTGGGGGAAGCCAGGGAAGTCGTAGGATCAATGTGGCGTTCTCTCAGGCGGTTGAGCTGCTGAACGAAAAGATTATGTTCCAATTCATTCATGTTTGCGGCAGCGCGGATCATCAGGACCTTCAATTTCGATATCGATCGCTAAAGATTCCGTATCAGCTTTTTGATTTTCTGGATGATGTTCAATCCGCTTATGCGATCGCGGACCTTGTCGTGGCGCGCTCAGGGGCAGCAACGGTCTGTGAGATCCTAAGCTTTCAGAAGTCAGCTATACTGATCCCGTATCCTTTAGTGCGTGTTCACCAAAAAGAAAACGCTGAGATTGTCTGTGAGCAAGGCTTGGCGACGATGATAACGGATGAGATGTGCACAGCCCAAAGCCTGGCTGATGAAACTATAAGGCGGTTAAAATTGTATCCATCAAAAAATGTGCCAGCACAGGGCTCTGGTCCGAATGCTGTAAAGCCCGCTTTGCGCATCGCTGAAGAGATCGTATCTTTGTTATGATAATAAAGAAGATCGTTATAATAAATATTTTATTTATGATCTTTTTTTCCAGCTATGCTATGGCTGCTCAAAACTGGAAAGAAAATCGTAGCCGGCATTTTATTATTTATTACAAGAACGCACCTAAGGAATTCATAAAGGCTGTCGAAGAATCAGCGGAGGGATATTATTACAGCATTGTTAAGGATCTTGGTTTTAGCAGGGATCAGCTATGGACATGGGATGATCGAGCCCAAATTTACATCTATGACAACGAAGATGATTATCTTGTTTCTTCCCGTCAGGCGGGTTGGTCGAGCGCTTCGACGAGAATAGGGTCGCGAGCGATCCAGACGTATCCAGCGGCGCACGGATTTTTTGACTCCTTGTTGCCGCACGAACTTGGGCATATCATTTTCAGGGAATATGTTGGGGTTTCCTCTGATCTTCCTCTATGGGTGGATGAGGGGGTGGCGATGTATCAAGAAAAAGCGAAGCGCTGGGGAGCCGATGATGAAGTAAGAAAAGCGATCGCAGAAAATCGTTTTATTCCTCTCTCAGAGCTTGGCCGGACAAGGCTTACATCCGCGACCGATCGGGAGGTCGTGAATTTATTTTACGCGGAATCTGCCAGCGTCATTCGGTATTTGATCACAGAGCATGGGGCATTTAAATTCTTGAATTTTTGTCAGAACTTAAAGAAGGGTCTTAGGTTCGAAGATGCTTTGGAAAAAGCGTATTATCGTTTTCAGACGATCGATGATCTCAATAAGGCGTGGATGGGGTATTTGAAGAAATGAAGCACTACCATTTTATCGGCATTGGCGGTATTGGCATGGGAACGCTGGCAAGCTTGTTGCAGGAAAAAGGACACAAGATCAGCGGCTCTGATCTTAAGGATAATCTTTTGACATCGCGGCTGCGCGCAAAAGGAGCAGAGATCACGATAGGGCATAAAAAAGAAAATGTTCAACGCCCGGATTGTATTGTTTTCTCTTCAGCGATCAATACTGACAACCCTGAGTTGCAGCAAGCAAGAGCGAAGGGTATTAGTATTGTGCATCGAGCGAAACTTTTAGCAGAGGTTATGGCCGAAAAAAGATTGATCGCGGTTGCCGGAGCTCATGGCAAAACAACTACCACATCGATGGTCAGCTGTGTGTTACGTGATGCTGGTTTGCGGCCTACGCTTGCCGTTGGAGGCATCATGAACAATGGGGACATGAGCGCTGACCTTGGGCAAGGAGAGTATTGTGTGGCGGAAGTGGATGAAAGCGATGGATCATTCCTGCATTTTCATCCTTTTTATTCTATTGTGACGAACATCGATTTTGAGCATATGGAATATTACAAGACCTGGGACAACATGATGGGAGCCTACGCTCAATTTTTAGGCCAGACCCATCCTCAGGGATCCTTGATCGTTTGCGGAGATGATGTCAATCTAAGAAAATTGATTCAGCAGAAAAAGATCCCAAACATAACTTATGGACTTTCCGCGGGTAATGATCTGATGGCAGAGGATATCTGTTTTGATCAAGGGGACGCGCGCTTTCTATGTTATGAGCGAGGCGTATGTCTGGGAGCTATAGAATTGCGTGTTCTAGGCAGGCATAATATTGCCAACGCGTTAGCGGCTGTCGCTCTGTCTCGGTTGATCAATCTTGACTTTGCGCTCGTTCAAAAAAGTTTAAAGGATTTTTCTGGCGTTCAACGACGTTTTACGCGTCGAGGCGAGATCAATGATATTTTATTTATCGATGATTATGCGCATCATCCGACTGAGGTCCAGGCAACATTGGCCGCGGCACGATTGCTGCGCCGCAAGCGCGTGATCGCGATCTTTCAACCGCATCGTTTTTCAAGGCTAAAATTCCTTCAAAAAGAATTCATTGCAAGTTTGCAGAATTGCGACTACCTTGTTTTGACCGATGTTTATGCGGCCAGCGAGGAGCCTATTGTCGGTGTTGGCGCCCCTGTCTTGTACCAACAGTTAAAGGACCGTGAAGGACGCCCTGTCGTCTATCTTCATTATGACCAGATCGCCGACCATGTTCGCGCTGTTGCGCAGCCGGGGGACTTGGTCATCACCTTGGGTGCCGGTAATATCAACCAGATAATAAAAGATATCATGGCGGGCATGGAAAGGTAGCTCTGGAAAATGATAAAAATGACAGAAGAGCAATTGTCTAGGGTCCTTGAGAAGCATGTTGGTGTTCTTATGGGAGGGTGTTCTTCCGAGAAAGAGATCTCCATCAAATCCGGAACGGGTGTTGTTAAGGCGTTGACCGAGGCCGGATGTCGAGTGTCATCCCTGGAGATCTCAACGGAGAACCCTGCGGATATCATCACGCTTGTGAAGGCTTCCAAGATTGATATCGCGTTTATCGCGCTGCATGGGCGTTTTGGTGAGGATGGAAGGATCCAAGAGATTTTGGATAGTATTCAGATACCTTACACAGGATCAGATGCCGCAGCCAGCAGGACCGCTATGGATAAGCTTTCAACGTATCAGCTCTTGCGCGAAAACCATGTCCGTGTCCCTTCATTCCTTGCGTTTAATAGATCGGATGAAAAGAAGATCAAAGAGGAGGTAAGATCGGTTTTTGCTGGAAAGCCGGTTGTGGTCAAGCCGGTCAGCGAAGGCTCGAGCTTTGGAGTGACCATCGTGGCAGATCATCAGCAACTATCTCTTGCGGTTCAAGATGCGTTTTCTTATGGTGATCAAATATTGATCGAGGCGTATATTCATGGAAAAGAATTGACAGCTGGCATTTTAGGCAATACACTTTTACCAGTTGTTGAGATAAGACCCAAAAATCCTTTTTTTGACTATAAGGCAAAATATCAAGCCGGCATGACCGAGTATATTGTTCCGGCGGAGATCGATCCTGTTATCGCCCAGCAGGTTCAACAGATCGCTTGGCGGGTTCATCGTAGCATTGGGTGTCGACATCTGTCGCGGGTGGATCTTCTTTTAGATGAGAATAATATTCCATGGGTCTTGGAGATCAACACGATCCCCGGCATGACCGCAACCAGTCTTTTGCCTAAAGCCGCTTCTGCGATAGGTATCGATTTTAAGAATCTTTGTCTTAATCTTGTGCGATTAGCATATGAGCCAGAAAATTAAGAAATCAATAAGACCCCGTTCATCGCAAGGCTTCCCTATTTTGCGGCCGCTTTTAACTTTATTGTTCTTTGGTTTCTTTTGCTTCTTGATCATGCGCAGCACAGCGGCATGGGTCGCAAATTCTTCATATTTCCGCATCAAGAAGATCACGTGTTCAGCGCCCTCGAAAGCACAAGAATTGAAGCGTTTCGGATATTTACGCGACCAGAGCATTTTTTCGGTCGATCTTGTCGGGTTGCAGAAGCAATTGACCCGACTTTTTCCAGAGGCAAAAGATATTCGTATTATGAAGCGGTTTCCGGATGAGATCTATGTTGATCTAAAAGACCGTCCTCCTTTTGCGATCGTTGTTTTTAACGATCAGCGTTTTGTTGTTGATCGTCAAGGATATGTTACTGTCCCAAATGATTTCTTTAACGTTATGCTACCTCTTGTTCATGGCGTGGCGCGTCCGAAAACAGTGCCCATGGGTCAAATTATTGATAATCAGAATTTGAAGATAGCTCTCAACATTATTGATGTCTTCCAGAAAAATTCTATTTCAGGTTCATTTCATATTATGCGTATTAACGTCGAGAATACTTCAAAAATCATTTTTTTCATTGGGGAGAAGCTAGAGGTCGTTGCAGATCGAGAATCTATTGATAAGCAGATCGAGACGTTGAGCCTCATTCTCAACAAAGCAAGATTAGATTGGGAACGTATCCGTTATATTGATCTACGTTTTGCCCAGCCTGTGATCAAATATGTCGATGAATAAAGAAACTATTGTCTGCGGATTAGACCTTGGCGTTTACCGGCTTAAAGCCTGCTTGGCGCGCGTTGACCATGTCCACGCCCCAGAGATTGTCGGTATTTCACAGGTTGCAACCCGTGGTATTCGAAAATCATCCATTAGCGACCTGCAAGATGTGTCTGATGGAATAAACCGCATCCTCAACGGCCTTAAGGAAAAATCGAAGCTGGACTTCAAAGATGTTCACATCGGTTTAGGCGGACATTTTATTCAGCATAGAAAAACACACGCGATCATACCCTTAGCTGACAAAGGAAATAAGGTTATTACAACTTTTGATATTAAGAAGATCAACCACCAGGCCTGCTTGCTTGGGATCAATTTGGATGAGAAATTGATCCATGATTTTCCGGTCCAATATGTTGTCGATGGATTTAATATGGCGGCTAATCCTTTAGGGCTTCATGGCCGTAAACTCGAGGCGAATATTCTGATCGCGGTGGCGCAGAGCAATCTGATCAATAATGTTCACAAGGCAGTTCAACAAGCCGGTTTTGATGTTAAAACAGTCGCTTTTTCATCGCTGCGATCAGCGGATGCCTGCCTAGCGGATGATGATAAAAAAAGAGGATGCATCTTCATCGACATGGGCGTTGAAGCGACAAGCGTGCTGATCTTTAAAGAGGGCGTACTTAAAAATCTAGGTATTCTTAATTACGGCAGCAATCAACTTACTGAAGAAATTAGCCGTAAACTGAACCTTCCGTTCGATCTGGCAGAAGACATCAAGCGTTCCTACGCGATGGTGTTGACCGGCGATGATAGCGCGATGATCAAGGGTGAGATCCTGGTCAAGCGCGACGCTAGTTATGTGACGATCGACCGTCAAAGTGTCTGCCAGGTTGTGACGCCATGGGCAATGACCCTTGTTGAAAAAATTCATCAGTTAGTTCGACAGGCAGATTTAGAGCATCATCTGTGTGCGGGTATTTTTGTTGTTGGAGGGGGAGCGTTACTCTCCGGATTGCTTGAATCCATGGAGCAAAAATTTTCTGTCCCGACAAAGGTCGCAAAGATCCAGATCGAAACAAAACAATTGAACAATCCAGCTGTATATGCTGGATGCATTGGATTGGCTGTCCAGCGCGCAACTGATGGTCTTCCTGTCCCGTTTTCGCAAGTGTATAAACAAGGATCAATGTTGCATAAGGTCACATACCGCCTTAAAGAACTTTACCAGGAGTATTTCTAATGCATGAACTTAAGGGAAAGCGTGTTGTTGTTACAGGGGGTGCTGGATGTATCGGTTCTCATGTCGTTGATCAACTGTTAGTCGCTGAGGTAAAAGAAGTCGTCGTCATCGATAATTTTAATCACGGCAGGCGTGAAAACCTGCAGCATGCGCTTTCAAGCAGCCGCGTCACGATTATTGAGGGTGATATTCGCGATATTGAACTTTTAGATCGCGTATTTTTAGGGATCGATTACTGTTTTCATCTGGCTTCTTTAAAGATCATTCAATGTATGGCGGAACCCCGTCATGCGCTAGAAGTGAACGCTGTTGGTACCTATAATATTCTTGAGGCGTGTGTTAAACACAAGGTCCAGAAGATCGTTCTCGCATCGACAGCATCCATTTATGGACAGGCAGATGCTTTTCCAACCAAAGAAGATCATCATCCGTATAACAACCGGACATTCTACGGGGCTTTAAAAATGGCGGATGAGCTCATGCTTGCGTCGTTCTTTCAAATGTATGGACTGAAATTCAATATTCTCCGCTATTTCAATGTGTACGGTCCTCGCATGGATGCTTGCGGTAAGTATACCGAGGTTTTAGTCCGCTGGCATCATTTGATCCGTAAGGGAGAACAGCCCTTGATCTATGGTGACGGCAAACAAACTATGGATTTCATTTATGTGGGAGATGTTGCCCGGGCCACGATCCTGGCTTTAACCTCTGATGTTTGCAGTGAAACCTTTAATTGCGCAAGCGGCAAGGAGACATCTTTGAGCGGGTTATGCCAAGCACTGTTGCGCTCTATGGGATCTCCGCTTAAACCGAAGTACATGCCGATTCCTGGCGACCGCGGCAAGATCGAGGTTTATCGTCGTAAAGCAAGTGTGATCAAAGCTGCTAGATCATTACGGTTTAAAGCGAAAGTCGACCTTGTGCAAGGACTGACGCTTTTAACGCAGTGGCTTGATGGAACAACTAATCTATGATCCCGATCACAAAGCCATTCTTAACAGAAGATGAGGTCGAACTCGCGCGACAGGCGATCCTTTCCGGATGGGTCACGCAGGGGCCACGCGTTAAAGAATTTGAAGATAAATTTGCTTCATTCGTGGGTGCTAAACATGCATGTGCTGTTTCTAGCTGTACGACCGCTCTTCACTTAGCACTGCTAGCTGTCGGCGTAAGGCCGGGAGATATTGTTTTGACTGTCAGTCATTCGTTCATCGCAACAGCAAACAGCGCGCGCTATTGCGCAGCGGAGCCAGTTTTTGTCGATGTGGAAAAAGATGGCTACAACATGTGTCCAGATCATCTGGAAAAGATCTTGACGCAAGAGTGTTTACGCGATGCGCAGGGTTTATGGTATCGTCACGTCAAGGATCTTTTAAGTGAGGAATCGCCGCTAGTGTCAATGGCTGGTGATCCTTCCAGGCGGCTTGGGCGTATTGCCGCGATCATTGCTGTTCATCAGCTGGGTTTTCCATGTCAGATGGAACGCATCTTGACCCTTGCCAAACGTTTCAACATTCCTGTGATCGAAGATGCGGCTTATGGTATCGGAAGTGAGATCTCTGTTGACCAAGGAAAGACTTTTGAGAAGATCGGTAAGCCTCATGGGGATATCGCGTGTTTTTCATTCCATCCGAGAAAGATCCTTGTAACGGGAGAAGGAGGAATGCTGACAACCAACGACTCAGCACATGATTCTTTTTTCCGTCTTTTCCGTCATCAAGGCATGGGTGTATCTGATCTAGCGCGCCATCAGGCGAACAAGGTTATTTTGGAAGAATATTTGGTGACAGGCTTTAATTACCGCATGAGCGATATCCAGGCGTCGATAGGGCTGGGGCAGCTCAAAAAATTGCCGCTTTTGTTGGCAAAGCTAAAAGAGATCGCTGCGTTCTATGCGGATGCGCTTAGCAAGATTTCATGGCTTCAATTGCCTTCTCAAGCCCCGTATGCGATCAATAACTGGGGTTCTTTCCCCGTGCGTTTAACACCGCAAGCGCCCGTCACGCAAGAACAATGCATGCAGCGACTTTTGGATCGAGGGATCGCCACCCGTCCAGGCGTCATGAACGCCCATCGTCAGAAACCTTATCGGTCGAGTATTTGGAACCTTCCTGAAACCGAGAAAGCTAGGGACACGACGATCCTTTTGCCGGCTTTTTATCAGATAACGAAAGAAGAACTTTGCAGCGTTGTTCAAGCCATTGCTGAGATCTGATCCCATGAAAAGGAGAGGTGTATGATTTCTATAATTTTCCCAGCGTATAACGAACAGGACAATCTTGATGCTTTATATCAGCGCTTGATCAATGCGATCGCTTCTCTTGATCAGGAAAGTTTTGAGTTTATTTTCGTTGACGATTGTTCCACTGATCGAACGCCCAGCATTCTTAAGGCATTGCGCCAAAAGGATAGCCGTGTGAAAGTGATCCGTTTTGCCCGTAACTGTGGTGGACATGCGGCGATCGCGGCAGGGTTGCGCTATGCGCAAGGAGATTGCGCGGTCGCGCTAGCTGCTGACCTGCAGGATCCTCCTGAAGTTATTGCAAAACTTCTAGAAGTTTGGCATCAAGGAGTGAAGATCGTTTGGGCCGCGCGCTCACAAAGAAAAGGGGAAAGCCTGTCCGTAAGATCTTTCTCGCGCGTATATTACTGGCTTGTCAATCTGCTCACGGATGTCAAAATGCCGGCATTGGGTGTGGATGTATTCCTTGTTGATCGCGTTGTGATCGAAGCCTTTAAGCAGATGCCAGAAAAGCACACTTCGATCTATATGGCATTAGCCTGGCTTGGATTCCCGCAGAAAACAATTGAGTATGTCAAGGAGCCCAGACACCAGGGGAGATCAAATTGGAGCTTGGCCAAGAAATTAAAGCTCATGACAGATTCTCTATTGGCTTTTAGCGATGTCCTTGTTCGCTATATCAGTATTTTTGGGCTTTTGACGGCTTTTGCCGGATTTACGTATGCCGGCTGGATCATTTTTCGCTATTTTGTCTTTGGCATTCCGGGCCAAGGATGGTCTTCGTTGATTGTCGCAGTTTTTGTTCTCGGCGGGATCCAGATGATGATGCTTGGGGTCTTGGGGGAATATGTTTGGCGCACATTCGACGAGTCGCGTAAGCGGCCTCGCTTTGTCATCGAGTACACCATCGGCCTCTAACCTTCAAAAAAAGATATCATTTTATGGCAAGAGTTGCTTTCATTCAGGATATTATGGTTGAAAGCATCGGTTATATGTCCATGGCTGCGGTCTTAAAGGCCCAAGGACATACTGTTGATGTTTTTTACTGTGATCCCTTTAATCAGCATGTAACACTTGGGGAAGTCCAGCGATTTCAGCCAGATATCGTTGGTTTTTCCGTTTTGACCCCCAGCGTTTCTTTTCTTTTAGGCATCGCTCACAAGGTAAAGCAGCGAACCAGAGCTTTAACTATATTTGGCAATATTCACACACTGCTTTGTCCAGAAATTATTGAAAAACCATGCGTGGATATGGTGTGTCTTTGGGAGGGAGAGACAGTCTTGCCCCAGGTCTGCGCACAGCTGGACGCGAAGATGCCCTATCAGCACATTAAGGGATTATGGGCAAAGGAAAACGGGCAGATCATTAAAAATGAAATGCCAGCGGACCTGGTTGATCTTGACGCGTTGCCGTTCTATGACCGTGATATGTATGATAAATACTCATTCTTTCGCCATAGTGAGTACTTGCGTATTTCTCTAGGAAGAGGATGCCCGGCGAGTTGCGCGTTTTGTCATAGTTCTTTTTTGCGCCAGCATTACGGAGGCGGCAGATATGTCCGCAAAATGAGCCCAGAGCGGGCTATCGAAGAGATTAGATATCAGGTTAAGCGGCGTAAGAAAGTTAAATTTATTTTCTTTACTGATGAAATATTTTGGATCTCAAAGGATTGGCTGCGCCGGTTCTTGAAGATGTATCAAGAGAATTTTACCATACCGTTTAGCGCGAATTTTCATTTTACATCCATTGAAGAAAGCGATATCAAGCTTTTTGCTGAGGCCCGCGTGAACAATCTGATCTTTGCTGTTGAAAGTGGCGATGAGCATGTTCGATCAAGCCTTTTGCATAAACACGTGAAAGATTGTGATATTTTTAAAGTCGCTGAGTGGATGCGCGCGCAAAAAATCGCGTATGTTTCAAGCGCGATGTTCGGGTTGCCGCAAATGAGTTTTGACGCGCACGTGGCTCAGATCGATTTTTATCGTCGATTAAAGCCAGCGTACGTTTGGACGGTCTTTTTTCAGGCGTATCCCGGGCTGGAGTTGACACAACATCCGGATATTCGGTCACAGGCCATCAACCAAAAAGAATTCGCGCCAACCGTTCACCACGATATGAGCGTCAAAGGCAAGGATGCTTATCAGCTCGAGAACTTAAAGAAGGTGTATTTCTTATGTATTGCCTTTCCTTGGATGAGCGGATTTTTGATCTCGTTGTCAAAACTGCGCCTTCCGATCATTTTTGATTTACTATTTATGATCCATTTTTCCTATTACATCTATCGCTTTGAGAGAGTTTCCTTCTTTCAGTTCCTCATTCATGTCAAGGTTTTTGGGATCAACCCATTATTGTGCAAGGTAAGGACATTTTTTCTTTCTAAAAAATATCATGATCAGGAGATGCCTTATGATAAATAAGAAAGATGCTGCGTTTTTTTGGATATCTTTCGCGGTGCTTATATGCGTCAGTTTTCTTGCGAAATTCGCGAGCGGATGGATCGTCCGCGCATTGTATGCGAGCAACAGCATGGATCTTTTGAGTATGTTGACAGGCGCGCGCCAGCTTTTTCCTGTTGAGTTTTACATAGGACAGCTTGATGATCGATTTTTTGGCCCTCTCTCGATCCTTTCTTCTGCAGTGGCATTCCTTTGGCTTGGGCTAAGATTTTTACCGCAGTGGACCAGCACAAGGATGTTCGTTTATTTTTTAGTTTATTTTGTGGTCAGCAGGTGGGAAACTTTTTTATTTCCGCCCTATGGGGATTCTGCCAGCGGTCCGATGATGGAAGCTGTTTGGCTTCTGCAGAATAATTTTGATTTTATTAAATTATCACAACAACCTCTGTTCATTGTCGGTGGACCCAAGGCTTATCTTTTCTCTCTGTATCCTGCCTTTCAGGCTTTGTTGATGAAATTCACGCCTACGCCCCAAGCGTATTTGATCGTCAGCCATGGCATTACCTATCTTTTTTCAGCTGCTGTGATGACGCTGTTTTTCAAGATCCTGCTGCGCATCTGGGATGCTCCCAAGTCTTTTTTATTAACGTTCTTGCTCCTGTCCTTGCCGTTGACACAAAGTCAGGTTGAGCAGATCAACATGGAAGTTCCCACTCTGATTTTTATCGTAGCAGCTTTCTATTATTTAGCTAAAAAAGATGTTCTGAAGGCCGCTATTTTCTCAGGGTTAGCGATATTCGTTAAGATCTACGCGCTTTTTGCTGCTGCGACGATATTTGTTTCGGGATTGTTTTTGTTCTTTTTCGATGAAGAAAAGCGTGGGAAAAGATCGATCCTTTTCTCATCGTTTTTGGCCATATTGTTCGCGCTCTTGGGCGCTTGGCTGCTTTGTTTTGTCATCAATCCTGCCGGTAAGGTTGACAAGGTCGGGCCGCTTCAAGGGTGGCCGTTAATGAGGCAATTTCCGATTACGTATTTCTTTATTATCAGTTCGATTGTTTATGTTGTTTTTGCGTGCCGGGCGATCAAACAAAGATCATACGGGTATGGCGCAGGATTAATTTCGTTCGTGAAAGAGAATTTTATTGTCATGACGATGTTCATTGCTGCCGCGGCATGGTTTGTCTTGTTCGCGAATTCATTATGGATCCCTCCGCGCTACACCTTGATCCTTTTTCCGTTTTTGATCGTCGCTATTGCGGCGGCCGCATTGTGTCTAATACGTAACGAAAAGATCGCTCACCGCGCCTTGATCGTCCTGATCATTTTCGCGTTATTGTCCTCCCATGGAATGGTCTACAAACCGATCCCCCTTGAGGATTACAGTGTTTCAGAGAGAAGTTTGGAGTACCGCAACGACATCAAATTGCATATGCGTATCGGTGAGATCTTAAGCGCGCGGTACAACCACTTTACGATAGCTGCGCCTTTTAATTTTGCGCAAATGCTTGCTTTTCCGCAGATAGGATTTGTTGACCGCAAGCTAGATATTATGATCTATTTGTTCCCGTGCCTTTATGGGGATGTGAAGAATTTTGACGGCATTGAGAATCTTGATCTTACAAAGGTTGTATGGTTGGGGGTTCACACGCCATTTATGCGTCCACCTTATTTTCCTTCCGGGCCAGGGGATTTCATCCTTGAAAAGATCTACATGGGCAATAAATATGCTGTCCTGTTCTTTGGCGGATATTCGATCAACGCCATTTATCATCAAGGGCAGGCCTTTATTAAATTCTTGGAAAGTTCTGGCTATTTAGGTAAGGATAATAAAGTTTACCGCTAATTTTTAGGGTTTTTGGCCCAGAGAGTGTAGAAGCAGAAGAACAGGATGGATGGAAGAAGGTAGAAGGCGATCCTGATCGCCGTGCATTGCAGCCGCCAAATAAGATCAAAGTGAGCGGTTGAGATGTAGACATATAACAGCACTAGCAAGAACCCCGCGAAAACTATTCCCATGATCCGCGATTCCTTGAGGGCGAACCATTTACGATAATTGATAAGTCCAAGGATGAATACAAGCCCCCAGATAAAGATCCAGCCTGGCGAACGTATCGTGTAGAAATAGAAACCGACCGTTGTCAAAATACCGTTTAGATTAAAGTAGCTTAAATTTTGTGTTAAGGGATTAAAGAGCACCTCGCGTGTCGGGGGAGCCATGAATATTTTAAAAATAATATTCATCAGGCTTGTGCATAGGATGCCGATGAGCAGATGAAGGATCATTCGTTTTGCGGATATCCTCTGATCGCGTGGACCCCAGAGAAGGGTAATAGACGTTGCGAGTGTTAAAAAGAAGAGAAAAACATTTCCTTCATTCTTTGCAAGAGGCATGAGGCCCCAGAAAAGACCCGCTAACAAAGCTACGCGAGGCTCAAGCGTGCGCAAGGTTAAGACCATCAGGATCATGCTGGCAAGAAGGTAATAGGCCAAGAGGACATCAGCGTATTGGGTTGTGCTCCAGAAAATATAGAGCGGATTAGTCAGCAGAAGAAGAGATGCGATAAATGCTACAGGACGGTTGATGAATAGCGATAAGCCCGCATAGCAAAGCAATCCGCAGGAAACGCTGAACATGACCCCCGTCATTGAGGCTATAGGGACTAAATTTTTCTGAACAAGAGCAAAGATCCACGTATTGATTAAAGGGAGGAGCAGAGGATAGCTTGGTTGTGTGTGCCAATGGAGGCGAGTGATGTCAGTCCAATGCTGTCCACCTTCTATTAAAAATTTAGCTTTCATATTGTACAGAGCCCATGCATCCCATCCTCCGTAAGGGTATTGCTGGGAGAGGATCCCGATTAATATAGAAGCTAAGACCCATAATAGCGTTTTTACGATATACATGCCTATCGTGTTGTTGGTTATGGTCTCTTTGCAAAGAAACGCAGTGAAAGGAAGGTATTTTACGTTCAGGACGACAAGTGTGGCGAGTAAGACGAGATGGACCAGGATGATGCCAAAAGCATGAAAGGAGCCATAAGCGAGAAGAAAGAAGAACGTTAGGATCCCTGAGACCCCAAGCCCAAGTCCAATAGACAAAATCCCATGCAGAAAGAAAGGAATACGTATTTTTTCACCTAGAATAAGGCGGATAAGAAGAAACCCGATCGCGGAAGAAATAAGATAGGCGATCAAATTTACCATAAGGGCCTTTCTGCGATGATCTTCCCAAACGTGTTGATATAAATGGGCTGTGCGCCTATCAGCCTCATGATGCTGATCGCCGCCTGAGGGGTCGCGCAGCTTAATACATTATAACGGTGGGCGGGGTTGTTTAGGTCCAGCATTGTAGGAGCGAGCGTGTATTGCGCTAAAAGAAAGCGTCCGTCGTTTCCTTCCGCAGTAGAATTTCTTTCACTTAAAAAACCTGCTTGTCGGATCCCTTGTAATCTTTCTTTGAGGTCAGCGAACTCAATACTCGGATCAATGGGTGCTGGACGGGATATCTGAGATTTAGCGTTGATGAATCCAATAGCTAGATTCAGCGCGATCAGGACAGATGCAATAAAAATAATAAAGGTGCGGATATATTTTTCCATAAGCTTGATGCTTGATTTTAAAATATTATAACGTAAAGACATGTTATCCACAAGAAAGACTCTTGCGGCTTTACAGCAGCACATTCTTTTGGTATAACAGAGTATTCTTTTATCCTGACAGATGAAGAATAGGGTGCCGTGACCAAATTTTCCTTTTTTAAGCAAGGAGAGATTTGGACCGGTGCAAACTCCTCTGAGAAAAAGTTTAGGAAATTTGCGCCTGACTCGATTTTCCAAAGTGAAATTTTAGTAGGAGTCGAGACGTGCGCATCTCCTCTGTTAAAGATTTAGATGTCATGCGCCTGTCGTCCAATTGGATAGGACATCAGCCTTCGGAGCTGAGTGTTGGGGGTTCGAGTCCCTCCAGGCGCGTGTTTCTTTTTCTTCTATTTCTGCTACCTTACGCGATTTGTTCAAAGAATTTCAATTCACGCTTTACAATAAAATAATAATTCATTAAGATAAATATCTTAACTGAATAGAATTGTTATGGACCCTTCTGAAGCATTACAATATACACCCCTTTATGATGATCATGTTTCTCGTGGTGCCCGCATGGTGCCTTTCGGAGGATGGTCGATGCCTGTGCAGTATACGGGCATCATTGAGGAATATTGGCAGTGCCGTAAGAGTACCGCGCTTTTTGATATTTGTCATATGGGTGAGATCATTGTCCATGGGGATCATGCGATCGACGTTCTTGAGAAGATCGTGACATGTTCTTTGGCAAGCTTGGGGGTCAATCGCTGTCGTTATGGGTTGATGCTCAACACCTTAGGCGGGGTTGTTGATGATTTGATCGTGTTTCGCTTATCGGATAATAAATATTTGCTTGTTGTCAATGCAGCGAACACGCGTAAGGATCTTGCGCATATTCAGCAATTCCTTCACGGACAGGCCAGCTGCCAGGATATCTCTGCGAAGATCGGAAAATTGGACCTACAAGGCCCTTTAGCCAGGGAGGTCCTTGAAGCCCTGTGCCCAGAAGTCAGCAAGCTCAGATATTTTCAATGTGATGAGTTTTTTCTGCTTGATGAGCCTTGCTGGATCAGCCGTACCGGATATACGGGTGAATTAGGTTATGAGATCTTTTACCCTTGGGCGAAAACAAAAATATTATGGCAAAAGATTTTGGAAAATGATAAAGTGAAACCTGCCGGCCTGGGCGCAAGGGATGTGCTACGTATCGAGATGGCATACAGCTTGTACGGGCATGAGATCAGCGACGATATCACTCCGCTTGACGCAGGGCTGGAAGCCTTTCTAGATTTTCGTAAGGATTTTATCGGGAAACCTGCTCTTTTAGAAAAAAGCAATAGGTCAGTTGCGCAAGAGATCATTTATTTTGTATCTGACGATCGCCGCTCTCCGCGCCAGGGGCACAAGATCTTCTCTCTAGATCAGATGGTGATCGGGGAAGTGACAAGTGGCACGTTTTCACCAGCGCTTGAAAAAGGGATCGGTATAGGGCGTGTTGTTGCGCCGCGTAAAGATGTTGGAGAAAAAATATATTTTGGAACACAAGCGAATTTCTGGCCTGGGCGGTCGGTTCAAAAACCATTTTATCAAAACGGAAGCTTGAAGCAATAAAAGGAGTGAACTATGGCGAATCAGGAAGAATATTTTTTCACAAAAGAACATGAATGGGTCTATTTTGAAGACAATGTCGCCGTGGTCGGTGTCGCGGAGTATGCGCAAAATGCTTTAGGCGACATTACTTATGTGGAACTTCCTGAGGTGGGCGAGGATGTGGAACAATTCGAGCAGTTTGCTTCCGTGGAATCTGTCAAGGCCGCGAGCGATATTTTTGCCCCGATCTCTGGCAAGATCATGGAAGTTAATAAAAAGCTGGAAGCCAGCCCTGAACTGATCAATAAGTCCTGTTACGAAAAAGGGTGGATCGCTAAGATCCAGCCCGCGGATCTCAACGAAAAAAATAATTTAATGAGCCAGGAAGAATATACCCAGTTTCTGGAAGGATTAGATACTTGAGCGGTTTTATTTCTAATACCCAGGCCGATGTCCAGCAGATGCTGAAGGTCATCGGCGTTGGTTCGATCGACGATCTCTTTGCTGATATCAAATCTCATCATCGTCCTCGATCTTTTGATATTCCTTCGGGGAGATCAGAGTTCGAGGTGATGGAGCATCTGTATCGCGTCGCGGCGGACAATGCGTCTTATCTTGTGTCCTTTTTGGGCGCTGGATACTATGATCACTATGTTCCGGCGGCCGTGAACGCCTTGGCCTCTCGCTCGGAATTCTATACCGCCTACACACCTTACCAGCCGGAATGTTCGCAGGGAACATTGCAAGCCCTTTTTGAATATCAAAGCTTGATCTGTACGTTAACAGGCATGGATATCGCTAACGCTTCGCTTTATGATGGCGGAACCGCGCTCTATGAAGCCATGATGATGGCGATCCGCATCACCGGAAAAAAGAAGATCATTATGGATGGGGGCGTGAGCCCGATCTATCGCAAGATCATTCGTAGTTATACGAGTAATCTTGATATTGAATTTCAAGAAACCCCTGTCGCGCATGGCCGCAGCGATCGTTCACAGATCATGAAGATCTTGGATGATAGGACGGCGGCGGTCATTCTGCAAAATCCTAACTTTTTTGGCGCGATCGATGATCACGAGGATATCGTTGGCTTAGCTCATGCCAAAAAAGCGCTAGTCATCGAGAGCGTTTATCCGATATCTTTAGGTCTTTTAAAAACACCTGGGGAAATGGGTGTTGATATTGCCACAGGGGAAGGGCAAAGTTTAGGGTTGCCTTTAAATTTTGGCGGCCCTTACCTGGGATTCATGGCATCGCGCAAGGAATATGTGCGCAAGATGCCGGGCCGTATCGTTGGTGAAACCGTTGATACGCAAGGCCGTCGCTGTTTTGTCAATACATTGCAAGTACGCGAACAACATATCCGTCGAGAGAAAGCGAATTCGAACATCTGCACGAATGTTGCCTTATGCGCGATCCAGTCTGCGATCTATATGTCCTTACTGGGCCCCAAGGGGCTTAAAGACCTAGCTTCCTTGATCTTTAATAAAGCTGAATTCGCGCGGCAAGAGCTTGCCAGGATCGCAGGCGTTGAGGTTAAACGTAGTTCTCCAACGTTCAATGAATTCACGGTTTATTTGCCGCGACCGGCAACAGACATCATTACAAAAATGGCTAAAAAGGGTTTTATCGCCGGATTTCCTTTGGTCCGTTATTATCCAGGCATGGATCACTATTTATTGATCGCCGTGACCGAAAAGCGCACGAAGGAAGAGATCCTTGCGTTCAAGAGTGCTCTTGAAGAGGCTATATGCAGTTGATTTTTGAAAAAAGCAGACCTGGTCGTTGCGGTTTTAGCATCACGCGCTGCGATGTGGGTCAAGAAGCCAAGATCCCATCCCCTTATTTAAGGAAGAAGGAATGTCTTTGGCCGGAAGTTTCAGAGCTGGATGTTGTCCGTCATTTTACACAATTGTCCCAGCGTAATTTCTCGGTCGATACAAATATTTATCCTTTGGGCAGCTGCACAATGAAATATAATCCAAAATTTACAGAAAAAGCGGCTGGGATCAGGGGTTTTGCAGATCTACATCCTTTGTTGCCTCAGCTGGACCATTCGTTGGTGCAAGGTGCTCTGGAAGTTCTTTATCACATGGATCGGCTTTTAAGTGAGATCACGGGCATGGATCATTTTACATTACAGCCATTAGCTGGGGCGCATGGAGAGCTGACGGGTGTCATGTTGATGGCCGCTTATCATCGATCTAAAGGGAACAAGAAAACCCACATTATTATTCCTGATGCGGCGCATGGGACAAATCCCGCGAGTGCCGCCATTGCCGGCTATGATATTGTAACGATCCCAACAGATAAAAAAGGTGTTTTGGATCTGGAAGCGCTAAAAAAACATGTCAATAGCCAAACGGCTGGCTTGATGCTCACATGTCCGAATACGTTAGGGCTTTTTGATTCGGATGTCGACAAGATCGCCGCGATCATCCATGATGTCGATGGCCTTGTGTATTATGATGGCGCGAACCTTAACGCGATGATGGGGCGCGCTCGCCCAGGGGATTTAGGTTTCGATATTGTTCATGTTAATTTACACAAGACGTTCGCGACGCCTCATGGCGGCGGCGGTCCAGGGTCTGGGCCAGTGGGTGTAAAAGAGCATTTATCTCGTTTTCTTCCGATATCACGCGTTATTAAGGCCCGCAATGGCTCATACGCCTTAGACTATGATTACCCAGACTCGATCGGCTATATCGCCTCTTTTTACGGTAATTTTGGAGTGATCCTAAAAGCTTATGCGTATATTTTGATGCTCGGAAAAGAAGGATTGAAAGAGGCGAGCGAGCATGCTGTTTTGAACGCGAACTATATCATGGAAAAGCTCAAAGCTTATTATGACTTACCATTTGATCGGCGCTGTATGCATGAGTGTGTTTTTTCAGCTAGCCGCCAGGAGAAAAAAGGTGTTCATGCCGTTGATATCGCCAAATTCTTGATCGATCAGGGCATTCATCCACCAACGATCTATTTCCCTTTGATCGTCAAAGAGGCGCTGATGATTGAGCCGACAGAAACAGAATCGAAAGCTGAGCTAGATATTCTCGCACAGGCGTTGATCGCAGCCGCTCAGCTAGCGGATGATGATCCGGCACGTTTTAAAGATCTTCCAAAGACAATGCCTATATCCCGTCCAGACGAAGTCAAGGCAGCCAAGGATATCCGCTGCAATTTCTTTGCTTAGGGCTCACCTCATGCAATTTCGCAGCGTTTCCTTTTTAACCCCTGAAGAAAATATTTTTTTTGATGAAGTTCTTTTTGATCTTGCTGAGCGAGGCCTCCACCCGGATGTTTTACGCATTTGGGAAAGCGCTGTTCCGTTCATTGTTCTGGGTAAGACGTCATGCCTTAGCGATGATGTTGAATATCTTCGCGCCATGCGGGACCATGTAGCGGTGATCAGAAGATTTTCCGCGGGTGGAGCGGTTACGCAGGGTCGGGGATGCCTTAACTTTACGCTTATTTTCAGTAAAGACCATGCTCCGCAGATCGCATCAGTAAACGCGTCGTATCGTTTTATTCTGGGTAAGGTTATCGATGGCTTGCGCGCGTTAGGCGTTAAGGCTGTTTTGTATCCACCTTGTGATCTTGCGGTCGCAGGTGATGATCGTAAATTTTCAGGCAATGCTCAGCGACGAGGAAGAAAGGTTATTCTGCATCATGGGACTATTCTATGCGATCATGACCTCTCTTTGGCGCAGCGTTATTTGCGAATGCCTGAGAAGGCGCCTGCGTATAGAGCAAGCAGACAGCATGCGGATTTTATGATGAACATCTCGCGTAGCCCTAAAGATGTTATTCATTGCCTTCGGGAAGTTTTTCACGCGCATGTTGAGAAAAAAGGTGTTAGTCGCCATGAGCAAACGTGCTTGCAAGAGATTATTTCTTTAAAGAAAAAGGATATCTATCGTGAGTATAATGATCGTAATGAGGTTGACAGCAAAAGCGATGCCGATATAATAAGATATAAACAGGAAGGATGAGATGTGAACAAAGGAGGTTCCTGGATGCAGTCAACAACAAGGATTTTTTTGATCGTTTTTTTTGTGAGCCTGATCGCGGCAGGACAAAGTTTTGCAAATTTGATCGATTGGGATCAGCGGGATCGTTATCTTAAACAGCAGGAAAAACAGCAGCAGCAGCAGGCTGGAAAGGAAGTTCAGATCAGCCCGGATCTGCCGCGATGGATGCAGATCGCTCCTAAAGTTGAGACCGAGGATGAGAAAAAATACGATGTGAATCGTGATGGGGTTCTGTCGCCGACCGAAATGAAGGTATATCTTCGCCGCGTTTATTATGAGGTGCAGGATGGTTCCGGGAAAAGTGTTTCAACCTCGGAAGCGCTCAAGGAATATGACAGCAACCAGGACGGTGTGATCACAAAAAAAGAAGCGGAGAGGATCAGAAAAGAGGCGTTTTAGCGTTACCGATCTTTTATTTTTGGGCCCGCAGAGAATGCGGGCCCATTTTTTTTGAAAAAGATATTGTACGAAATTTTATATGTTATAATACACCCATGCAACATCCTCGCGCTCGTCTTTTCACGTCCCTATTCTTATGTTTATCCCTATTTTTTGCTTTTATGTCGACGGTATCAGCCGCATTGACTTCCGTTGAGCAAGAAGTTTATGACGCGTATCTTTCATCGTTTGAGGAAATATATCGAACAATGCAGGAGAACTATTTTTTCTCTGTTCAGCGCCAGAATTTCGATGCATTCATCCAGAAATTTGACAATGAGATCTTTAGTCAGCTGGAAGATAAGACAAAAGTGAACGATTTTATTATGATGCGCTCAGGAGCGTTCTTAGTCGATTACCTGAAAGCAGCGGATGATCGCTTCTCTGCGCTTTATCCACCACAGGCAGTCAAGGAGTTCGAGCAGGAAGCACTAGGGGTGCGGGTCGATCTGGGTATTGAAGGCGAGATGTGCGAACAGGGATTCTGCGTTTCTTTCGTTGAGCCCCGCGCGAACGCAACACAGGCAGGGCTTAAGTCCGGTGATATCATCATAAAGATCAACAATACGCGCTTACGGCGCATGAGTCTGGAAGCGGTCAAAAAGCTTCTGACCCCTAAGATCGACACGGTGTCAATAATCGAATATCTGGAAAGCCAGAGCAAGGAAGTAAGATTGATCGAGGTTGTGAGCCAGGAATACTTTAAACAAACAGTTTTTCCTGTAAGCATTCCTTACCCCGGGGTGTTTTGCTTAAGGATCCAGCAATTCAACCGGATGACATCCGAGGATTTTTCAAAATATCTTCTGGTGATCAATCAGCAAGGTCCTTCAGGCCTCGTCTTGGACCTGCGCGGGAATCCAGGAGGCCCTCCATTGGCCGCCCGGGAGATCGTATCGTTCTTCTTGTCACCAGAAAAGAATTTTGCTTATTTTGAACGCAAAGGAGATTCTCGTAATTATCTTGATGTCCCGCGGATCCCGGAAGAATTCCGCTATCATGGTCCTGTTGTCATCTTGGTCAACCAAGACAGCGGCAGCGCCGCGGAACTTTTTTCAGGGGTCATGCAGAAAGAAGGTCGCGCGACATTGATCGGGGTTAATACTGCTGGCCAGGTCTTCCTGAAAAGCATGTTCAATCTGTCGAACAAAGCCATGCTGCTTCTTGTAACAGCTCGAGGGCATTTTCCCGACGGAGATGTGTTTGATTTCAACGGTCTTGCTCCAGATTACCGGACGGATAGTATGGATACGGACCTGACAAGTTTTGCGGCCGGATTTTTAGCCGCGCGAACCATGTCAACTGTAAGGTGAGAGTTTTATGGCAATGATCCTTTTAAAGATCCTTATTCTTCAAGCCATCGTGGCATCGTGTGTCATTTTTGTTTTAATGAAGGTCCTTGATCTGCAGCTGCAACAGTTAGCTGTCAAAAAGCTGGATTATATAAAATTTGACAAAGAGGACCTGCAGTCTGAATGTGTTGTGCTGTCCGCGCCAGGCAATATTTCCGCGGCACTTCAGCAAAAGGTAGCCCATGTGTGTCAGAAAAAGATCGGTCGGCCATTAAAGATCGTGATCAAAAAAGACAGAGCGCTTAAAGGAGGCCTGGTGATCTGTCTTAAGAAAACGATCATTGATTTTAGCTTGATCGGACGCCTTAAGGAGGGCGGTATTATTCGTTCATAATGGATCCGCAACGCGTTCTCATTATTATTCCCGCGTTTAATGAAGAAACATGCATTGCGCAGGTTGTGCGCCAACTGCAGGTGTTGAGCGTGCGCGCAGATATCTTGGTCGTGAATGACGGCTCAACCGATCAAACCGCACGTGTCGCTGGATCTGCTGGAGCCAAGGTTCTCACGCTTCCTTTTAATTTAGGTATTGGCGGGGCAGTGCAGGCAGGTTATCAGTACGCGTTGCGCCATGGATATGGTATCGCTGTCCAGATCGATGGGGATGGTCAGCATGATACAGCTTTCTTAGAAAAACTTATCGCGCCGCTTTTGTGCGATGAAAGCGATTGCGTGATCGGAAGCCGGTTTTTATCGCCTTCCGCTGGATATCGGTCGTCTGTGATCCGCCGCCTGGGGATCCATTTTTTTGCGGGCCTTATCAGTTTTCTGACCAAGGTCAAGGTAACCGATCCCACGTCAGGGTTTCGCGCCTGCAACCGCAAAACGATCGCGCTTTTCGCCAGCGATTATCCGGTGGATTATCCGGAGCCGGAGGCGATCGTGGTGGCAAAAAAAGCGCGCGCCCGGGTAAGTGAAGTGGCTGTTGATATGCGAGAGCGTCTCACGGGCCGTTCATCGATCCGCTACATGAAAACATTATATTACATGATCAAGGTAACATTTGCGATCTTGCTGCGCATGTTACCGTCTGAAAACAAAGGATAAAGACTATGGTTAAAATATTTGCCGCAGGGGTCCTCATCTTTCTTTTAATATTGATCATTGATATGTGCCGTCGACAGAAATTAACTTTTCAATACGCGTTTGGGTGGCTGATGTTCGCGTTGCTTGGTCTGATGGCGGTCATTTTTGAGCCGTCAGTTGAAGCGCTGTCGCATTGGTGTGGATTTATTGTCACCAGCAATTTTATTTTCTTCTGCTTGATGGTCTTTTTTATCATCCTCAGTTTGTTTTTGACCACATTTCTTTGCCAGCAAAACAAGCGTAATGATATCATGGCGCAGAAGATCGCTATTCTCGATCTGGAATTGAAGGAATTAAAAAAAGATATCACGCGCGCATCATGAACGAACCTAAGGTTTCAGTTGTTATCCCTTGCTACAACGCCAAGCGCACGATCGGCCTGACCTTGCAAGCGCTTATTCAGCAGACGTATCCAGGGCCTATTGAGATCATTGTCGTTGATGACGGTTCAAGTGATCAGACCTTTGAGCTCATTCGATCGTTTCCCGACGTGATCTATATTCATCAAGAAAATCAAGGCCCAGCCGTCGCACGCAATCGCGGTTTTCGCGCTTCCAGCGGAGAATTCGTTCTTTTTACGGATTCCGACTGTATTCCCGAAACACGCTGGATCGAAAAATGCTTATCCGGATTTCAGAAGCCAGATATCGCTGTTGTTTGCGGAAGTTACGGGATCGCCAACCCGGAATATATGCTCGCGCGCTGCATTCATCAGGAGATCCTTTATCGGCATCAATGTTTGATGCCCGATTTTCCTAAAGCCTTTGGCAGCTACAACTTTTGCGTCAGGCGAAAAGTATTCGAGGCGGTTTCAGGGTTTAGCGAAATATACCGAAATCCTAGTGGGGAAGATAACGACCTAAGCTACAAGATCTTGCGAACTGGCGCAAAGATCTATTTTGATCGGCATTGTTATGTGGAGCATTTTTTTCCAACGCATGTTGGAAAATATTTGCGCGAACAATTCCGCCATGGATTCTGGCGGGTTCCTATATACCTTGAGCATCCGCAGATGGCCGCCGGAGATGACTACACGTTCTGGAAAGACATCCTTGAGCCGCCCGTATGTCTTGGCATTGGCGCTTGCGTTTTGATTGGCGTGTTGACACCGCTTTATACTAGGCCGGTCGTTTTTGGACTCTTGGCTATTTTGTCGCTTGTAGAGATCTTTTTTGGATATGTGATGACTAAAAAGATGTCCGCAACAATATTTTTCTCTTTTGTCATGCTTTTACGTTCTTTTGCCCGCACTGCTGGATTTCTCATCGGCATTTTCTCGATTTTTCTTTCAAAATCCCTTCAAAAATCTCACTAAACCGTTGCAAATGTATATAGTTGTGCTAATATAAAGACACTTATATATAATATTATTAATTAATAGACGTGTAAGCGAAAGTTTAGAAGATGGCCTACCACACATTACTTGGTTTTAAAAAAGAACCATTTTCGACAAGTCCTGATCCGCATTTCTTTTATCTCACCAAAGAACACGACATGGCGTTAACGAGCATCTTGATCGAGCTTCGTCTCCGTCGAGGACTTGCGGTCATTTTAGGGGATATCGGCACGGGCAAGACCACTCTTTCCCGCAAACTTTTGCACGAGCTTCGCGAGCGTGGCAACATCATTTTTCACATGATCCTTAATCCGGATTTTGAAACAGAAGAACAATTCTTAACAACGCTTTTGCGTAATTTCAATATTGATTTTCCAGCAACTTCAGACGCCTCCATGAGCAGTATCAAGATCCTTGACCTAAGGGATGCGATCGAGCGATTCCTGATCCAGAAAGCTGAAGAAAAACAGACGATCATCTTGGTCATTGATGAAGCGCAGAAGCTCAATCTTGTCACCTTGGAAGTATTGCGTGTTCTGCTGAATTTTGAAACGAATGAATACAAGCTGATCCAGCTTGTCCTCTTGGGTCAACTAGAATTGTATTCCAAGATAGTTTCTATTCCCAATTTTATCGATCGCGTGAGCTTCAAGTACACGCTTAATCCACTCGATATCCATGAAACAAAAGAGTTGATCAGTTTTCGTATTCAGCAGGCAGGTTATGAAGGGCATATGCAGCTTTTTGATGATGAAGCGATCAGTGAGATCTATAATTATTCCCGCGGTTATCCGCGTCACATCACAATGCTGTGCCATAAGGTGCTCAAAGAATTGATCCTTCAAAATAAAGAAATTGTTGATCGCAAGATCGTTCAGGACGTACTCGAAAAAGAACAGCGATTCGGATGGGGACGCGCGGAAACATTTCGCCGCAGCTCACATCCGATCGCGTGATTGTAAAAACTTTTTGACCCATGGCCAAAAAAGAAACTGCAGAACAAAAACTTTTACGCATCATCGAAGACAGCCCCAAAGATGACAGCGCGCCAGCCTCGACAGCTGCTACAGGTGCGAATGGCGCTGGCGCGGCAGCGGCCGCAGAGATCGCTGTTGCGGTCAAAGGTCCCAGTCTTAGTGTCCCTGCCGGCATTGCGACATTGCTGGGCAGTTTTTCAAATATTTTTGGGACATTTTCAGGAAAATCATTTGGCTTAAAACAGGTCAACACCTTGTTGTTTATTTTGATCGTTCTTGCCTGCATAGGATTGGTCGGTGTTTATCGCAGCGAAACAAGCATCTTGCAAGGGGAGCTTGACTTTTCTAAAGGGGTCAAGTCCGCCAAGGGTTTTTCTTCTTTTGATCCTGTGCCTCAGTACGCGCCATTGACATCATTTTTGGATGTCGTGCTGGAGCGCAACATCTTTCGTCCTTACGAAAAAAAAGAGGTTGCGGTCATTAGCGCGCCAACAGGCAAAGAAAAGATCACGGTCAAGATGCAGAATCTTAAACTTGTGGGGATCTCCTGGCTTGACACGCCGGATTCGGCGTCAGCGATGGTTGAGCTTAAAACTGGGATGACCGTTTTTTTACGTGAAGGTGAGCGGGCTGAAGAAGTATTTGTAAAGAAGATCTTTGCTGATCGAGTCATTTTTACTTATCAAGACCAAGAAATGGAAGTGCGCCTGTGAGAAAAAATCCTTATCTAGAATGTATTCTTGCTGTGTTTATTGTGTCTGTGATCTGTTCTTCTGCTTCAGCTCAGACATCTGCTCCAGCGGTTCAGACTAAGGCCGCAGGGCAAGGTCAGTCATCCACCCCAATGCCTGAGCAGCCGATACCTTTTCCTTTGGACCAGCCAAAGCCGATCACGTTCCAGGAGCCACAGCAATCGTTCCAGGAGCGTATCGTTCGCAAGATCACGCTGGATGTGCGCGATATGAACATCATTGATGTCATTAAGTTTCTGGCGATGAAAGGTGATTTTAATGTCATCACCAGTAAAAGCGTCGAAGGCCGCGTGACCCTGCTTCTTAAGAGCGTTTCTATCCGCGATGCCTTAGATATTATCCTTATCTCCAACGGGTTGGCGTATCAGATCCAGAATGATATCGTTCATGTGATGTCCGAAACGGAATACCAAGCTTCCTTTGGCAAGAAATTTAACGACCGCAGCATTGTCAAGACCATCCATTTAACTTATTCAAAGCCGACCTATGTTCTTTCAACGCTCGAGAGCATTAAAAGTGCCTTAGGAAAGGTTGTCATTGACGAGGACACTGGGACCGTGGTCATCATTGACACCCCGGAAGCCATTGATCGCATGGAAAAAGCGTTAGTCACGATCGAAAAACCGATGGAGACCTTTGTCTACGGCGTTCAGTATGCAAAAGCGGATGTGCTCGTTGAAAAGTTAAAAGCGCGCATCGATAGCAATTCGGTTGGCTCCATAACGGCCGATGAGCGTTCCAATCAGATCATCATCCGCGCCTTGCCTAGCCGCGCGAAAGAAGTATTGAATCTCATCAAACAGTTGGATACCAAGACAAAGGCTGTTTTGATCGAAGCGCAGATCGTCCAGATCGTCATCAAGCCCCAATTTGATATGGGGATCGATTGGAGCTTGGACTTTAAGGACAGCGCTGACAAGGAGATCCGCAAGCTTTCTTTCCAGAATGTTTTCTTGGATGAGAACAATCTTAAGACCGCGGATGATCTATATTCAAAATTCGGCAAGATCGCCATCGGCCAGATCGGTGCAGGGCATTTTATCACGAGTCTGCGCGCCTTAAAGCAAGTCAGCGACACCAAGATCCTTTCAAATCCACGCTTGCTTGTTACCAATAATGAAGAAGCCAGGATCCATATCGGGGATACGATCCCGTATATTATTTCGACCACATCCGGCACAGGGGATAACGCGATCACCAGCGAAGATGTGCGTTTTGTGGATGTTGGTCTAAAGCTGGCTGTCGCGGCCACCATTAACGATGAAGGTTATGTCACGATGAAGCTTCGCCCTGAGATCTCGACCGTGACCAACTATGTTACCTCCAAAGGCGGAGGGATCCCGCAAGTGAACAAAACTGAGGTCGAGACCAATGTGGTCGTCAAAGACGGTACGACGATTATTATGGGTGGATTGAAGAAAGATGAGAAATCAAAGATCCGCAAAGGTTTCCCGATCTTGATGGACATCCCTTTTTTAGGCGCGATGTTCGGAGCGACCAACGACGCGGTCACGAAGACCGAGATTGTTATCTTCATTACGCCCAAGATTGTGGATGGCGGGGAGCATTATCTGGATGAAAAAGGCACGATCAAACCTTACAAAGTTTATGATGAAAAATAGCAGGCGGCACATGAGCAACGAAAGGATAGCGGTTATGGCGCGTAAAACAGTCAAGAAGATGATCTTCGGCTTTCTCGTAACGATCAGCGCGGTAATGATGACATCATCCGTATGGGCGCAAACGGTCGCGCCTTCAGCACCGGTTTCGCAAAAAGCAAAAACACCTTCTGCCCCAAAGGCCGCTTCCTCATCCGCTGCTTCACGCGCTCAAGTGATCGAAACACAGGTAACAGAAAATAATGTTTTTGATTTGGAGGATCTTGAAGAGGAGAAGGCAGCCCCCGTACCCCGCGCGAAAACGGCCGGCCAGTTCACGGAGGAGGAAAAGCAGTTTATCCGCATGAACCAAAGCTTAAAGAATTTGATCGAAGAGAACAAAGCTCTTTCAAAGCAAAAAGAAGGCTTACAAAAAGACATTGAAGATCTGCGTGGGGAGCGCATCATTCAAGAGACGCGTTTGCGCGCGCTTGCCAATGAACGGGCGGATCTGATCAAGCGATCAGAAGAGATCAACAACATCAAGGCCTCGTACGAAAAAGAGATCGAAGTCCTCAAGAAAGAATTAGACACCGCAAAGCAGGCTCCTGAACAACTGTCTGCAGATGATGAGCAGGATTGGGTCGCTGAAAAAACACAAGAGGATGTTTTGGCGCCATCAGCCGCTGTATTTTCCGCGCCTGCCAAGCCGGTTTCTGGTATGGCGAACGAACTTGGCAGCCTGATGGAAGAGAATGCGATCCTGCGTAAGGACACGATCAAGCTTCATTACAACTTGGCGAATTTATTTTTTGAGCAGGGAAAATATGAGCTTGCCGCAGCTGAATACAGGCGTGTTGCGGATCTGATGCCTCAGGACGCGGCTACGCATTACAACCTGGCATTTGTAAGCGCGGAATACTTAAAGGATTACAAGACCGCGATCCGTCATTACAAGCGATACCTCATGCTTGATCCACAGGCTGATGACGCGACCTTTGTGAAGAATCAGATCCTAAAATTACAATTAAATTTACGTAATCAAACAAACTCCTATATTGATAAAGACACAGGAGATTTTGATCTTCTCCAGAAATAGCTGGGGGGTAAGGATTTAGGACAAGTTTTCCAGGGAAAAGGTTTTCTTGATCATTTTACAGAAGCTGTTTTTTGTCAATGACTTACGTTGAAAAAGCCCTATATATATTTTATACTTTGATAAGGAAGAACGGCTTAAGAAAATTATTATATTTTCTTAAATTATATTTAATGAAAAACCGTTATTATTTAAACACATCTCTTCTAAGCTCTTCTTCCAAACAAAGAACACGCGGCCTTCCTTTGGTCGTTTTTAATCTATTGTTCTTTGTTTGGATATCGCTCGCCCTCTGCCCACAGGCGTCCGCTCAAATTTTTGAAGGCACCTCAGGCGACGCGAGCACAGTCGCGGAGTCAAATAGCGAAACATACGCTTATCTTGATTTTTCTGTGTCCCCGTCTGACAACGTCGCTGTTGTTCCTTTTACGCGTCAGCCAACTATAGCAATTAGAAATGGTTTGGGGCAAACGATCACAACAGGAGACTTGTCTAATGACAACATTAATTTTTCTATTTACAATAACGCGGGCCAAGGGACTTTGCTGGGAACGTCGGCTGCTACTCTCTCAGGTGGAACTGCTAGCGCGGTAAACCTTGGCATCGACAAGCCGGGTGAAATGTATACGTTGTCGGTTACCAATGAAGACAACCCTAATGTTATTGATGGTATCTCAAATGCATTTAATATCTACATCCCTGATATTAATTTTGATGCGGAGATCGTCTATGATGATGATGCGTCACATGATTATGTTTTGGTCTTTAGGTTGATCTTTCCGCTTTCTATTCCTTCAGCATATATCCCCAGCTATACTGAAAATGATAGTGTTAGGTTCACGCTCTATAAAAATGTTGCGACAGGATATCAGGATGTGTCAAATTTCTGCATTGGAACATGCTCTTCTATTGGGATGAGCAGAACAGGTGGTGCGGGTCCATCTGATAGCGCCGCAGTCTTCTTCTTTCAATTTGATCGAGACCCTGATGGAGATGTCTTTCATATCACGTTACAATACGACAGCAATGTGATATCAAGCCATACATTTCAAAAAGTCGTTTATTTGCCAAGCGCTGGTGGCGGCACAGGTCTCTCTGCCCAGCAGCTGGCCAAGATCGATTCGATCAATTGGACGGATATCACATCAATACGGGATAATGTTAATCAGGCCAATTGGGCTGATCTGGGAGCGTTAACTAAAAGCGGCATTAACTGGAACGATGTGAGGGTTTTGTATAGCCGGGGGGTCAACTGGACGGATTTTGCTGTCCAGACAAAGGCCGGCACCAACTGGGCGGATTTGGCGACTCTCACCAAGCGCGGTATCAACTGGACATCGCTGTATGATGTGACCTCTAAGGGTGTTAACTGGCAAAGTCTTTTTGATCTGACCACGCGCGGGATCAATTGGACAGATATAAATATGTTAAGCAAAGCAGGTGTCAACTGGGTGGATATCGGCCACCTAAGCCGCCGCGGTATCAACTGGCTGTCGATCGTTGATCTTTCATCCCGCGGTATCAACTGGATGGATATCCATCATTTGACCAAGCGCGGGGTCAATTGGTCGGATGTCAACGTTCTTTCCAAAGCGGGCGTCAACTGGACAGGTTTAAGGGATGTCACCCGCGCGGTCGTTAACTGGGCGGATATCCGGCAGATGTCGCGCGCTGGAACGAACTGGACGGATATAAATGTGATCTCCCGAGCGGGCGCCAACTGGGCGGATATGCGTATGCTGACACGTGCCGGGACGAATTGGACAGATATCAGCAATATGTCGCGCAGGGGAACAGCATGGGCAAGCTTTAAGTCGATCGTAGATGCGATCGACATCGGGGGAGGGGCCTCTGCCGGTTATTGGGGGACTATTAATAACGTGTTAGCTGCGGCAGAAGCTGCTGGTTGGCAGGACGTCCACGCTTGGCTAAGATTAAATGATAATGCAAACTATATCGAGTCGATCTCCTCTTCTGGCGTTAATTGGACAGACCTTGCCTGGATGAGCAAAGTCAAGGTCAACTGGAAAGACCTGGCGTATATGACCGGCTCTGGGGTCAATTGGACTGCAACCGTTAACTGGGATAATCTAGCGCACCTGACCACAGCAAGCGTGAATTGGACCGACCTAAAGGTTATGACCGATAAGGGATTGAATTGGGCTGATCTTTCCACGATGACCAAGCAAGGGGTCAACTGGCTGTCACTATATGACCTGTCCAGCCGTGGTGTCAACTGGCTGGACATCAATGTCCTGACCCGTAAAGGTGTCAACTGGGACGGCATCTATGAGATCAGCCGAAAAGGTATTAACTGGACCAGTATCTATGATCTATCCGCGAAGGGGACGAACTGGCTGTCCATCTACGATCTCTCATCCCGAGGTATTAACTGGTCAGACATTAATACTCTCTCCAAGCGAGGCGTTAACTGGACAGACCTGCAGCATTTGACTTCCCGTGGCATTAATTGGACCTCAGTTTACGACCTCTCATCCCGCGGTATCAACTGGCTCGACATCAATGTCCTGACCCGTAAAGGTGTCAACTGGGACGGCATCTATGAGATCAGCCGAAAAGGTATCAACTGGACCAGTATCTACGACTTATCCGCCAAGGGTGTCAACTGGCTGTCCATCTACGACCTTTCATCCAGAGGTATCAACTGGTCAGACATCAATGTTATCTCCAAGAAGGGGATCAACTGGACAGACTTGCAGCACTTAACCTCCCGCGGCATCAACTGGACCAGTGTCTATGACCTCTCATCCAGGGGTATCAACTGGCTGGACATCAATACATTATCTAAAACAGGTGTCAACTGGACCAGTATTTATGATCTTTCCTCCCGTGGCATCAACTGGAATGATATCCGCACTCTGTCAAGAACTGGCATTAATTGGAACTCGATCTATCATCTATCTCTCCAGGGCGTCGATTGGTTTGATATTGCATTCATGTCAAACTCTGGCGTGAACTGGACAGGCATCTATGACCTTTCAGTCAAAGGCATCAACTGGTCAGATATCAGTACCTTAACCCGCCAGGGTATCAACTGGACCAGCATCTATGACTTCTCTTCTAAGGGCATTAACTGGTCAGACATCAATGCTCTTTCCAAGACAGGCATCAATTGGCTGGATATCAGTACCTTAACCCGCCAAGGTATCAACTGGACCAGTGTCTACGATCTTTCCTCCAGGGGTATCAATTGGCTCGACATCAATGTCCTGACCCGTAAAGGTGTCAACTGGGACGGCATCTATGAGATCAGCCGAAAGGGTATCAACTGGACCAGTATCTACGACTTATCCGCCAAGGGTGTCAACTGGCTGTCCATCTACGACCTCTCATCCAGAGGTATCAACTGGCTGGACATCAACACGATCTCTAAGACAGGCATTAACTGGACAAGCATCTACGATCTCTCATCCCGTGGCATCAACTGGCTGGACATCAATACACTCTCCAGGACAGGTATTAACTGGACAGGCATCTATGATCTCTCCTCCAAAGGCATCAACTGGTCAGACATCAGCACCTTGACCCGCAAAGGTGTCAACTGGGACGGCATCTATGAGATCAGCCGAAAAGGTATTAACTGGACTAGTATCTACGACTTATCCGCCAAGGGTG